>NZ_JBXAKN010000007.1:0-293508 GCF_058798375.1 Acidovorax sp. GW823-FHT01C06 | reverse complement strand
GAGATACTTCACCGGTAGAGTTCGAAAGACGCCATTTCCAACGGCTCAAAAGTGTCTAGGGAATCCGGGGCGATTCACATGGCACCTCCTATTGGGCCTCAGGTTTGAGGCTCAGAGGTGTCTAGAAAACCCGGGGCGATTCAAGAAATGGGACTGGGCACTGCCTCCTGAATTGCTCAAGAAGGCGTATGCGAGTCTCAACTTGGACGTTGAGGAAGCCAAGAAGTGGGTGGCTTTGAATCTCTCTGGTACTTGAACGGACTGCCCTTACTTTGGCCTAAAGTTGAAAGAGACCCTTCACGTCGCGCTATCTTTTACTCCCGTTCGAGAGCCTCCTGTTCTGCAACGAACCCGGCCTCACGCATTGCCTGCCCTAATTCGTGCCATCCTGCCGCACACGCGAAGTGGTGAATGCGCTCCAAGGTCCGTGCTGAGGCTTTGACCCGCATTTCCAATGGCACATCCTCCGGCGACATTCCATACGGCTGCAGGGAAAAACCCATACCTCTGGCTGTAGCTGCGATCGTCGAAGCGATTCGAAAACCTCCCTCATCAACGTCACCCCAGTGATAGATCGGAGTGGTCAGCGGCAGGCTCTCCAGAAGACGCCCGTACATTGCTCGCCAAGCTGGAGAAGGCATGCCCGCCGTATAAATCAGAAGTACCTTGTCGTTTTGCCGGCGTTTGGCCTCACTGTGAAACGTGGTCTTGTTCTCGATGGTGATGACCTCAGTGACCAAACTGCGTGCTCCCAGAATGGTTGCTGCCGGTAGTCCCATGTAGGGCGCGTCAATCAAGCCGGTTGAGCGATCCCGTGCGATGTGCACGTGCCCAGCCAGTAATACGGGATGCTCTTCCCGGAACAGGCCCAGTTCCTGCCAAACCTGGGCTGCCGCCCTTGGGCTGTCCTCAACGCTGCCACTCAGCAGGATGTCAAGTTGGGGTGTGAGTGCCTCAATCCGCTTGCTGTCTAGAAACAGGCGAGCACTGAATTCACGCACCGGGGCTGCAATAGCATCCTGGCTACGTGCAGCGCAGGCCCGAACTGTCTTGGCCGCATCGATCCAAGCGCCCGCGTCCTGCGGGCCCAAGCCGCGTATCTTTTCCATGCCAGCCCAGAGTCCAAATACGTCCAAAATCACAGGGAACTCTGCTTTCAGCGACTCCAGCTGCTCAATGGTCTTTGACAATTTGTCCGCATAGGTGCTGCGCCCCAGGAACCGAGCCAGTGCCTGGACGTCCACTAGGTCAATGCGCTCAATCAATCCATCTTTAGGATTCAGCTTGTCCCGCTGCAAAGTCACGGCGCCGGCGTCGCGCGCTGCCAGGAAGGTCTCATCACATTCCTGCTTTTGATGCCAGCTCCGCAGTTCCCTGTAAGGCTTCAGGTGCATGGCTGTCAGCGCGGGTGCGCGCGCACGGGCTCCGGCAGCGTGCTTGTCGCTGGCATCCAACAGTTTGGCCAACAGGTCCTTGGCGATGGTGCCCGCACTCATGGGGTGGCATCAGCATGTTGTGCAATGGACTCCTGGCGGACGGCCAACAGCTCAGTTTCCAGAAGCTCAGGGTGGTACTCCCACATATCCTCTCGAAACTGTTCCCGCATGGCCTCGCTAACTCGGCGCTCCTCCACGTGGATCACATGGCGGGTTTCGTCCTTCATGATTTCGAAGTAGCGGTGCAGGAATGCAGTCAGCGTAGGCAGGTTCTCCCCTGGACTTGCCAGCAACACCTGCAGACCGAGCTTTTCGAGATAGCGCATGGTGGCCACGATGTTGGGCGTGTCCATCTTGTCAAAGGCTTCGTCCAAAAGGATGAGCCGCAAACCATCCTGGTTGTTCTCATCCATGCGGTAGGCCGAGGACAGCGCTGCGCCGGCGATCACGTACAGCGGCGCGCGGTGCTCGCCACCGGAGCCGGGGCCAATGCGCTTGCTCAGGTGCCCGATGGTCTTGGTGACACCGGTGACCGGGTCGTCGGTTTCAATCTCGATATCGAACTCGAAGAACTCCCGATAGTCATCCAGCGGGCTCTTGACTGCGGCATTGCCGGTGGTGGTTTTTTCGCGCAGCAGTTCCGCGAACTGGGCGGGGATGTCCCCAGGCTCGCCAAACAGCCCACCATCGGCACCGAAGTCGGCGATGTTCTCGATGAACTTCTTCAGTGGCATGAGGTCTGGGCGCACCTTGGCCTGGAACTGGTATCGCTCCCCATTGGTGAAGGCGGGGGAGGCCTTGAGCGCATTGTTCAAGCGCTTGAAGGTGGTGGTTTGGTACTTGAGGTTGGCGTGCAGGGCCAGCGCCACGTCTTGACGGAAGGTGTTCTGCGAGGCAAGGTAAGCTTCCTGCGCCTGCTCCTTGTACTGGGGTAGCTCCGTGTTCTGCAGCCTGCTGACTTGCTGCTCCATCCATTCCTTGGCTTTGCGCCAGTCGGACGTCACCTCATCGCTGATAGCTTCGCGGTGCTCCGTGAGGAAGGTCCCAAGCAGCGTTTGGGCCGGGCCCAGATGCCGCGTCATGGCGGTGTTACAGCGCCTGGACTGGGTTTCGCACTGGTTGGCCATGGCTTGGTAGTCGTCGCCGTATTGCTCCAGCAGCTCGTCCCAGCGATCGGAAGCATATTCCGGGTCATAGTCGGCATGGCTGCGGCAGGTTTCGTGCACCGTGCGCTTGCCCTGGAGCTCCTGCAGCTTGGCTGCGCATTCCCTGGTCAATCTCTCCAGTTCTGTCTCGGCCCGCACAACGGCATCACGGGCTTTGCGGGAATCTGTGTCCAGCTGAGGCTTGCGCGCCTGCAGTTCCCGCAGTTTGGCGGACAGGGCCTGGTACTCGGCACTGGTGCTTCCAGCGATACGTTTCTCGGCGAGTTCTCTCTCGGTGAGCGCTTCGCCCAGCTGGCGGGCAGATCCAAGTAGGAGGCGCAGGGTCTCAGGGGACGACAAGCTTTGCACCGCCAGGCGGATCCGATCAATGTCGCCCTGGCGCCCTTGAAGGTCAGCAACCTGTTGGTTCAGTTTGCGGGATTCGGCCCTGAGTCCGTCGACCTGGCCTTTGGCGCCGGCGCCGATCTGCAGGTCCGCCTCTGGCACTAGGCGTAGCCGCTCAAAGTCTCCGGGCCCCACCAGCATGCCGTCCAGGGTCAGGGTTCGCTCGCCCCGCAGCGCCTCTTGGGCGGAATTCGCGCGTTTGAGGTTGCCCAGCTTGCCACGTAGGTAGGCCACGGCCACTTGGTTGCTGCCCTGTATCAGGCTGGCCGCCGTGTCGGCGGCCGGCTGGCCCTGCCCAGGCCGGGCTCGGTCGGAGCGCACGATCTTGACGCCGTAGATACTGCGTTTGCCCTGCAAGGACTGGTAGATGCCAAAAGCTCTTTCCTCCTCCTGCGAGTTCCGCAGCAGAATGGCCTCCACGTTCTTGGCCAGATAAGCTTCGATCGCTGGCTGCCATTTGGGATCGGTCACCTTCACCAGGTCACAGACGGGGGTGGGGTGCAATCCGTGGTCCGCGAACTCATGCATCAGTAAAGCCGTCGGGGTACTGACCTGCGCGCGGTTGGTATTGGCGCGCTCCATGCCCAGGCCGATGGTATTGAGACGCTCTTTGGCGACCCGTAGCTGCTCCTTGATGACGTCGTGCTCCTCAGTCAGGTGGGCACCAGCGGCCTTTAGCGTTTCTCCAAGGTCCCGGATGATCTGGCCCAGCGCATCCTGGTCGACTTGGTTCTGCTCCCATGAGAACGCACCAAGCTGCTGTGCGGCCTGCGCAAGCGCGGGCTGCCACTGGGTAAGTAGGCCGTTGGAACTGGCGTTTTGGAGCAGCTGTCGGAAGCTGCTCAGCTCCGCCTTCAGATCTTTTTCCTGGCGAGCGGTTTTTGCTTGCGCCTGCGCCAGATCCTGCTGGGCGCCCGCGTTCTCGGCATGGTCCGCATGGGCTTGCTGCAGGCCTGACAGTTGAGCCACTTCGCGGGTCCAGGCCTCCAGCGCCTGATCGGCTTTAGTGCTGGCCTTGGTGCACTCTTCGAACACGCCCTCTTGGTCAAACTTTTGCCCCGTCAGCATTTCGTGGGCCGCGTTGCTGAGCTCGTACGCCGCGGAGGCCTGTAGTCCCGTCCACGTGGCGGATTTGCGCGCCTCGGCCAGTGCAGCTTCAAAGTTCTTACTGACCTCCTGGCCTTGCTTGATTTTGAGCTCGACGCCCTCGACCAATAGGTTGATCCGCTTGAAGGTCTCCACCAGCTGCTTGAATCTGGCGATGTTGGTGGGGCGGTCCTCCAGCACATCATTGCGAACAATCTGATCCACCGACTTGGAGAAGCTCATGCGTAGTGCGAAGCGGAAGGCGCGCGCAAACGCGTCGTAGGACGCAGGGCCCGCCTTGCCACGCAGCATAAACAGCACTTGCTTGACGTAGCTGGCGCCATCGTCAAACAGCGGTTCTTCACCAGTGACCTTGGATTGGTCCAGCAACCGATGGCGGAAACTGCTCCAGGGAAGGGGCGTGGTCGCCCCGTCCACCGTCTGCAGGTGCTCGGACATGCTCAGCTCCACGCCGCGGATGACGTAGCGCCCCAGCACTTTCTCCGCCTCGTTGTTCAGTGAGGCCTCAATGCATACGCCCATGGAAACCGGCTCATTGGTCTCTGTGTCCCGCCAGACCAGTGTGATGTAAGTGGTGGCCTGCGGCCGCGCGCACTGTTCAATGGTGTCTCCGTACTGACCAAGGCAATAAGAACGCAGGGTGCGGCTTTGCTGGTGCGATTTGTTGTCGGCCTGTGCATTGAAGTGCATCTGGTTCTTGTTGGCGCCCATCATGGCGATCTGCACCGCATCGAGCGCTGAGCTCTTGCCGCTGCCGTTGCGGCCAAATAGACCAGTGATTTCTTCCAGACGGAATTCCTGCTGCTCGTACAACAGGAACTGCACCAGTTTGACGCTCTCAAGCCGTTTCATTGTTCATTTCCTGGTTGTCTTCGATCGCCACTGGCTCGCCAGCTGCCCCCTCCACATGCGCCTCATCCTTGGCTACTCCCCACTGCGCCAGCCGAATCAAGGCCGTCTCACCCAGCACGTCGACGATGGCCGGGCGAATGGCCACACCGCCGGCTGACTGCTCCTGCAGGGGCGTCAGGTGGCCGCTGTCATCGTCCTCCAGACGCCGGGCGATGCCCCAACGCTTGGCAGAGCGCAGCAGGGTGTCGAGCTCGCCGCGGGTGGGCAGGTCACGCCCGGTCATAAGGTGGAACTTCTCTTGCAGCTCGATGTAGTCGCACAGGACCTCACCATCCTCCGTGAGGCCGCCAGCGCGAACGCCTTCGTCGTACAAGCCGCGCAGCACCAGCGCAAACAGCGTCTGGGCCACGGTAGCGGTACCCGCCTTGGCATGCCGCGGGAGGGCCGTGACATAGCGCAACTGCCGGTTGATCGACAAGGACACACCCAGCGGTGCCAGCACCTTGGCGAACTCGCGCTCGTAGAGATCCAGGATTCCATAGGTCACCCTGCTGCTGCGGTCGGAGTGGTAGATCACCTGCTCGGCCACCAGCCGGTAGGCGGCGGTCTCGAAGTCTTCGACGGTATAGACGCCATCCAGCCTGCCGGCCAGATCCTCCCAATCGCGGGGATTGCTCATTTGGTCTCCCTGTTTTTAGTCTGGCGTTTGCGCCAGCTCAGTGTGAATGGCTTGCCGCTCAAATACGGGTGCTCAGCGGCTTCGTCGCTGGTGTAGCGCAGTTCCATGCCTGGGGCCGATGCCCGACCTTCCATCTCCAGCCTCGGAATTCGGGAGTTGGTGGCCATGGCCACGCTGGTCAGAACCTGGAAGGCGCGCAGGTCCTCAATGGATCCACAAGGCAGGGCGTCGCTGCCGGCGGAGGTCGTGTCCTGCAGCACTTTCTCGGCATAGGCGCGCAGCTTCATGGGCGTGATGGATCGGCGCTCCTGGGCGCGGCGCACCAGGTTGCCGATCGCGCGCGTGCGGTCGGAGATGATCACTTGGCGCAAAGGTGTGGGCGCCAGCCGCGGCACCTCCTTGCGTGGCTGGGCCAGACGGGCACCGCCCATCAGGGTATCCGGCGGGAACACGGGGGCGACATCGATGTCGGGATTGGCAATCAACCGGTCCATGGTCTGCCGCAGCAGGTTGTCGATGGGGCGGATCGCGCGCAGCTTGTATTCCAGGAAGGCCAGCGCGCGCCGGTTGGCGACCCGGATCTCTTCGTCCAGCCGCTCCAGGTACTCCTCGATCCGGTCCAACTCGTACAGGCGCTGTAGGTCCCTCTGGAATGCGGCCTGGCCCTTCTTGTCATCCCCACTGGAGAGTCGGTTCACATACCAGTCCAGCAAGCGGCTGCGCTGCTCGGGCTGCGTGTCGATTTCGGTGACGGCGTCCAGGATCTGCTGGCGCTTGGACAAGGGGTGCTCCCGGGTACGCAGTTCCTGGTAGTCCCCAATGAAGACCTCCTGGACGTAGGAGGTGAAGAAGGACCGCACGTACTGGGCGGTGGTGGGCTCTGCGCCGATGGCGGCCATCAGGTCGCGCACATTGGTGCTGGTGTTGCGGATGTAGACCAATAGGTTGCGGCATTGCTCGGCCGCCTCGCGCAGCAGGTCGCCACTGGCTTCGCCCTTGTGCACCTGGGCCACGGCAGCATCTATCGCGCGGATCTTGCCGGAAACGAACACCGGGCCCGTCTCCGCAAAGTTGATCAGCTGGGTCAGCAACTGGCCCACGGCCGGAGCCATGTTGACCGTCTTCTCAATGCCATACCTCTCCAATCGGAACCATCCTGCATCGACCAGGCGATTGAAGATGCCAATGGCACGGATGTTCAGTGGCGTGTCGGGCTGATCGCCAGACTCGGGCTGCCATTCGTCGGCGTATTTGAGGTGGTCCTCGATTTCCTGGATGACATCGCGCTGCAGGAAACCGTAGCTGGGCGGCAGTGGCGCGTCGGGGCCGAAACGCCGGCGGTGCAGGTGGCACAGAAGTGCCCAGTAGCCGTGGCGGTTTTGCGAGGCTAGGGGCCCGAAGAGGCGCTCCGGAATGCGCTGGAACAGCGCCATGGAGGCGGGGGTTACGCTGGGAACAGCCATTTGCGCACCTCCGCGACGTTCTCCACCGCCAGTTGGTACTCAGGCGGCAATTCCTTGGCCACGTCCAGGGCCAGTCGCAGTTCTTGGACCAGGTAGGGCAACAGGGCGCCGCGGCAGCTGTGCACGCGCGCCGCAGTCCCCTCGAAATACTCGCTGCGGACCAGGTCCTGCTGGCCAGGTGTCAGCTTGGGGTGCGCCTGGATGCGCACCTTCACCACAGCGTTCCACTTTGTGTCTTCTGCGACTGTGGATTCGGCCTTTTGGTCCAGCATGGAAAGCTTCGCGATACGCCCCAGCACGAAGTCCCGGAAGCCACCGGTCTCCAGGCAGTAGCCACGCATGTGCCAGCGCCGGCCGGCCTGCACCAGGCTGTGCGGCTCTACGGTACGCGAGTGTGGCTCGGGTGTACGCATGGACCGGTAGTCCAGGCTCAGGCGCGTGCCCTGCTCGATTGCCAGGCGAATGCGGGAGAAGATATTGGGGTTGACCTGGGAGAAGCCCCACGGAGCAACGGTGACGGGTCCAGCACCTGGGGCGAGGTCAGCATGGATGTCCGCTTCTGCAAGGTAGGCAGCCAGGGTGAGGTCTGATGTGCCTGCCTTTAGATCGGCCTGGACTTTTTTGTAGGCAACAGGGGTGACAAAGTAGGATTTACTTTTGCTGTCCCACTCGAACCAGTCGGGGGTTTCTTCTCGAACTTCTCTAAGAAGCTGACTCACTCGAATGCCGCTCAGTCCGAGGACGTCCATAAGTCGACCCCGGCTTAGCCGCCCTTCCCATAGAGCCATGCGACGCATGACCTTGTAGCGGTTTTTCTCCAAGAGATTGGCTAGGCTCATCAGGTCGGCTTCATGGTGTATAAAAACATATCATGTAAAAATATATACCATTCAAAGCTAGTGTGCTACCGGGATGGCTTCCGCCACTCGCTCCGGGGAGTAGGGACTTTTTCGACGCATGGCTGTGCTGGTCTATGTTGAGTGGATGTCGAGGATGTGCTGCAGCCGTCAACCCTGCCATCCTCGAAAGACAGGTGAACGAGGCGGTTGATGCTCAGGGCCGTAAGGTCACCGGGGGCACGCGGCCCGGACTCAACTTCGCAGTGATTGCACTCCTTCATCCGCCACTGAATCGCCGGTCGATTCACCACCGAACTCACGCTGTCAATTGAACACCAGTCGTCAGCTTGTTTTTCCCTGCACGGATGGCCGACGCACATGGCCCAAGAGCAACACCCAGAGGCCTTGTCCTAACCATTGCTGAACACGTTCAGTTGATGGTTTGCGCGGCCGTGCTCGCGTTGAGACGGTGCGTGCATTGAACAATCTACGATCGCAACATGCGCTCGAAGGCGTAGCTGCACGTTGCCTGGATTTGTTCAGGGGGTAGGTCGCGATCAGCAGGAATACGTGCGGCGTCGCGGATCATGTCGTTGACTTCAGCGAATGTCTGCGTGCTGATCTTTCGCACGTCATCGGCCAGACCACCAAGCGCCGGGGCAACTCGCGCCTTCCAGTGCACATTGAATTCGTCCAACAGTGCACCGAAGAGTTCGATCGTGTCGTAGATGTACAGCACGTCCTGGGCTCGTTTGTTCGCCGGTCGATATTGCTGAATCAGGAACTTCTGGACCATGAAGCACAAGGGGTGGGCTACCTGGACATCAATTCGTTCCGGCAGCGGAACGCCCTCTTGTTGTCCCAGACTAATGATCCAGGGATCGACCAGAAGGACGTCCAGGTGGCGGATCTTCTGAGCCGAGATCCCAGCCTTTGTCATGGTTGCATCCGCTTCTCCGCTTCGTTTACGGCCGCTTCCCGTCAAAGGTGTCAGGAACTCGGCATAGAAGCCGCCGGCCTCGTCGCCAAGCGTGTAATGGGCCGCAGGTGGTCGATGGTCGCCACTCAACTCTTCCTGGAAGCCATGCTGCAGGAGCGATTGCTTGATGTCTCCCTCAATCGGCTCCCTATTTGCAAAGGCGAGGTCCGTGTCACGAGTGAACACAGGCTGATAGTCAGGCCGGTTGGCCCTTGGATCCAGTCGGTGGAGACGATGGCCCCAACCGCCGATGAAGATCAGCTGCTGGCGCCAGGCTGCCAGGGCCTGAACCAGTTTCGCGAAAGCTTCCAGATCGTTCATCAGAGTCAGTTGCCGACGAGTGGCAGGAGATATTTCTTGTAGATCAGCCCAGCTTGTTCAGGCCCCCTCGCTGGGTGGTTCATGACGTCCAGCCATACCTGGAGGATGTCCGTGACCAAGAGTCCGTCGCGATCCACGGCCCCCCTGAAGGTGGACTGCGGAAAAGATGCTTGCCGCAAGATCAAGTCCGGTCGATCCGATGGATACGCCATCAGCCCTGGCCAGTCCGATGCCCCCACTTTGGGCAGCTTGGGAACATAGATATACGGAAGCACACCGCTGACGTGCCCGATGCCCAGCTCATCGGCAGCGGAAAAAAGTCCCAGACAAGCGTTTTTGGAATGGTGGCTTAGCAAGCCTCGAATTTGTTGAGCAGCAGGGGCTCGTAGAAGAAAGCGGCATGGCATCTCCGGACACGCGCGCATCGCGGCGGCGCCCCAACGGCGGAAAAGCTCTTCGCGACGAACGAGCTTCAGATGAGGCGATGAGTCGCTCAAATATCCTTCGCTGCGCAGTTGCTGCAGGAACCGGGAAGCGCTCATGGCGGACACCTGCGCAGCTTCGGCCAGGTCGGAGCCGTTCTTGAACTGCCTTTTGGGGGCGTTCAACAAGCCGTTCGGCAATTCCCACGCCAGCAGGAGCTTCAGCATCCACTGGTTGAGGTCCGAGAACAGGTTGATAGCTTGCGATGGGCGGCGGGCCGACAAGCGGCTTGGCTCCTCTGGCAATCGGTTCAGCTGCTTGAAGACCTCATCACTGAAATATTGTTCGCCGCGTCCCGAGATTATTCCGACAGACACATCTTTCGCGAACTTCTGCGCAAACACCTTCACGTGCTTAGCCAAAGACAGAGGTGCTTCCGGCACGAAGATGATTGCGAGAGGGAGGGCATTGCCGGACAGCTCGGCTGCAGCTTTGGCTTGGAGAATCCCCATAGAGAGAACCGGCAGCACGCGGTCTGGGCGAGCTTCGGATAGCGCCTTGATTTCGACAATGAATCGGTGTTTTCCGTGCCGAATGAGCAAGTCGGCGCTGAGCGAGTCTTCATGCTGCATCTCCACAGACCAACCGTTGGACCGGAAGAAGTTGGCAACGTACTGCTCTGCATGAACGTACTTGTTGGGGGAAAGAGGTGCTCGCATATGGTGGCTTTTAACATGGCCATTTTATTTAACATGGCCGTGTTGTCAATCGTGGCCATGTTATTCATCAGCTAATTGTGCTGATCAGCTCATCGGGGCTGGTTTTCTCGTCAGCGCAAAAAATGGACCGGGCAGCCGCCGATCATTTTGACCGAGCATGGCTTCGGCACCATGAGATGCAAGGTATCCAGCGAAGGCACGTCAATAGCACCGTGCAGAAAGTGGGCCGTGGGCCATCCCTCGACCGCCAAACCAATCATCGAAGAAATCCTTGCCCGGACTCCCGCGGACATCGCCGAAGTGCAAGCCGAATTGCCACAGGACTTATCACCGCGTGTTCTTGACGCCATCTTGGGCGGGGTTGAGCAGCCGGCTCGAACACTCGGTGGGATGCCGCCGTGAGGTAGAAGAGGGGGCCGAGCGCGCTTGGACGTCGTGTCTCAATAGGTTGTGCATCCGAATGGGTCTTGGAGCTGGAGTTGCCCCGCTTCGGGATCATGGATAAATCCCACCGGATGAACAGCCATAGGAGTATTTGCCCTGGTGCGCTGGGCTGCGCCTGCATGGATGGAATGGGTCGGATGTCCTTGGCACTCTACGGAATCGGCGGCAGGTGTCGCAGGGTCGGAAAAGGAGTCATATGAGACCAGCAGCACAGACTCACAAGGAGCGTGGCAACCAACGGGAAGCTGTCGATAGAGAAATCACCGACCGTGCTGCCCAGTTGATGAGGCAGGCGTTGTCGCTGCTGGAGAGTGGTGAGTCGATACGAAGGCCGCCTTTGGAAGATGGAGGCGACGAAGACCGCCTGTTGCGGTTGCCAGAGGTGCTGCGCTTGACGGGGATGTGCCGCTCGGCCCTTTACGACCAAATGGCGCGAGGGCAGTTTCCGGGTTCTATCAAGATCGGGCAGCGTGCGACCTCATGGTCAGCCAAGGCAGTACGAAACTGGATAGCGCAGCGTGTGGATGGTTTGTAGCCGATGGGGCAAAGTAGACCTCGCTGACGATGTGGTGATGGCATCTTGGGTTGCCCAAATTGATCGGTCATGGATCCGTCTCCATCCACAGTTTTTCGCGCGGCAGCTTATGGTGAAAAGGTGGGGGAACAAACGGGGGAACAAGTCAAAAAAATAAAAATTGAAATCCAGTTCTCATGCGGGTTTAAAGCTTTCATTCAATTGACGCCAGCCACAAGACACCGCCACACACTGGAAACCCCAGTCTGTGGCGGTTTTTCTTTGCCCCGCAGTGTCTGGCGGTGTCGGTGAATTCACACGGAAATCACACCGAATTCACACCGATCTGGAACTTCCCACAATGCGCAATTCAGGCTTGGGCTTCTGGTAGTCCTCCCGAATGAAGCGCCCGTAGGTGCGAAAAACCATCTCCACGTCTTCGTGCCCGAGCTGGGCGGCAACATACAAGGGGTTTTGCCCGGCCGTCAGAAGCGTGGAGGCGTAGGTGTGTCGGACCTGGTAGGGGTTGCGGTACTCCACGCCGGATCGGGTGCACACCGGCAGCCAGAATGTCTTTCGCACCTGGGCGTCGGTGGACCAGGGTTTCCCGTCCCTGGGGTTCAGCCAGATGCGCTGGCCTTTGGCTTCGGATAGCGGGCGCTGGGCTTTCAGGGCGGCAATCGCGCTGGCGTCCAGGTCCACATCGCGGATGCCTGCGGTGGTCTTGGGCGCCTTGATGACGCCGGCCACCTGGTTCTGCTCGATGCGGGCAATGCACCGGTCCCAGTCGATGTGCCGCCATTCCAGCGCTTGCAGCTCTCCGGGGCGCAGGCCTGTTCCAAACCAGAACTGCAGCATTGGCCGTTCGTCCGGGCGGCACGCCTCCAGCAATGCCGCCCGCTCCGTGGATGTGAACGGGCTGACCACGTAGTCGCTGGCCTTGGCTGTCTGGCGGATGAGCTTCGTCAGGGCCACGCGGTCGAAAGGGTTGAAGTCGATCAGCTCATCGTTCAGCGCGTCCTCGAAAACGCTGCGCAGGGGGGTGAGGGTGTTCCGGATAGCCTTGCTGGTGCAGTCCATTTCTGCTACCCACTCGCGCAGCATGCTCGGCGTGACATCTCGTACCTGCAGGCCATGCCAGCGGCGCATGCGTTCCCCGGTGAGGGCCTTTTTGTAGCCACCGTAGGTGGAGGGGGAGAGCTGGCTGTTGGCGACCTGACGCTCGTTGGTTTCGAGCTGCTTTCTCAGCAGTCGCTCCATGAGTGTGCTGTCCCTCTTGGGGGCCGCGGCGCGTGGACTGTCGGGGAAGTAGTCGGCATAGACGAATGCCCCTTCATCGATCTTGCGCCTGATCTCTTCGCGCAATGACGCTGCGCGCTGGATGCTCGACTTGTTGATGGGGCAGGGTGGGAGCAGCTCGCGGCACTGCACTCCATCAAGCGTGAATGCGATCTGCAGGCGGTCGCCGGCCACGGATGGCCGAATTTTTACGCCCGGCGGGGTTGGGGGAGTTGGTCGTTTATCCACTGGTCGGCTGCTTTGATGTTGACGTAAAGGCGCCTGGCGACAACAGCAACCTGTTGCCCCTCTTTCCAGACCCCGCTCTTCTTGCGCTGCTTCACCGTTTCACGGGTGACGCTCGTCAGGTCCTGGTACTTGGAGGCCAGAATCCATTCGGGTTGGGGCGGGACTGTGCTGCCACCCTGCGCGGGTTATGTAACAAAATGTGTTTCGTTGTTTGCCTGCTTTTGGGTGCTGGTCATGGCTTCGTTCCTCCCCGGCGCTTGCGCAGCCAGGTGAAGTGCGGCGGATCTCCCGCCTGTTGATAGGTGGCCCACAGCTCGGCCCCGTCGGGGCAGCGGTCTAGGCCGCGCAGGTTGAGCCCGGCGGCCCGGCACTGTGGGCATGTGGTGTGGTGGAGCTGGTAGGCCTTGTCTGCGGCGTGCGAGTCGGGAGGAGCGGTCATGCCGCGCGGCGTTGTTCGCTGTTTGCCACCTCCGCGTAGTTGGCGGCCACGATGAGGCGCATGGGCAGCGGGCTGACGCTGTTGCCCGCCATGCGCACCTGGGCGGTCTTCGTGAGGGCCTTCCCGCTGGAGGTGCGGTCGATCACGTAGTCGGGTGGGAAGTCCTGGGCGTTGTAGAGTTCGCGCGGCACCAGCATGCGCAGCGTGATGTCCACGATCACCCAGGGCTCGCCCCGGTACCACACGGTCACCAGCGCCAGGCGGTCGTGCGTCGTGATGGTGGTCATGGGGTCGCGCAGGTCGGCCCACTGGCCGCCGCTGGCGTGGTAGCGCATTAGGAACGCAGCGCAGCGCCCCTGCCTCGTCTTCCTTGCTCAGCTCGTACCGCACCAGGGCGTGGTGCTCGCCGCCGGCGGAGACGACAGGCACCGGATCCCGCGCATCGCGGCCGACGCTGTGCTTGCGCAGCGTTGTGAGGTGGGCCACGGCGAGCTGCTGCTGGCTGCCGCTGGTGGTGACGGTGGACACCCGCGTGGATCAGGCGCGTATCCCGGTAAAGCTGGGCGACACCATGACGAACCTGCGTTCGGCTGTGGACTTCACGCGCTTGGCCCGCCCCGTGGCGCAGTCGCATGCTGATGCCTGCTCAAGCAGGCCTGACTGGAGAGCGGCGGCATGTACGGCTATCGCAAGCTCACGCTGGACATGGGAGAGTTGGGCGAGAACTGCGGCAAGCACCGCGTGGCAAGGTTGCTCAAGAGCGAAGGGCTACGTTCACAGACCGGCTACCGGCGCAGGCCAGGCAGCCGGGGTGGTAAGCCCGCTGTCGTCGCGCTCAATCATCTGCAGCGGCAATTCACGGTCGATGCACCCAACCAGTCCTGGGTCACCGACATCACCTACATCCGCACGCACGAAGGCTGGCTATGTCTGGCTGTGGTGCTGGATCTGTTCTCGCGCCAAGTCGTCGGCTGGTCGATGGGGCATCGCATCGACACTGCGCTTGTGCTGGATGCGCTGATGATGGCGCTGTGGCGGCGCCAGCCGAAGCAGCAGGTTCTGATTCACTCCGAGCAGGGAAGCCAATTCACTGGCCATGAGTGGCAGGCCTTTGTGCGGGACCACAACCTGATTTGCAGCGCGAGCCGCCGCGGCAACTGCCACGACAACGCGGTCGCCAAGAGCTTCTTCCAGTTGCTCAAGCACGAGCGCATTTGGCGCCAGATCTACCCCACGCGCCAGCAAACCAGATCCGACGTCTTCAACTACATCGAGATATTCTACAACCCGACCCGTCGTCACAATACCGCTGGCGGCATGTCACCCGTACAGTTCGAGCAACGCTATTTCCAACGGCTCAAAAATTTCTAGGGAAACCGGGGCGATTCAAAGGCCGCGTATAGATTAGTCAGAAACCATAGTCGAAAGCATCATACGAAATATTCTGCCCGGTACCAGGAGCCCGCGCAACAACACCACGCATGTTTTCGCTAAAAGGCAGGAATGCAGATTGGATCAAGCGAATAGAGGCAGTTTGCTGAGACATGGCGTAACCCGGTTGCGTCTCTTCGAGCAACTCTGCATGCAGCAATGCATATGTAGGGTTGGCATCTTGAGTGAGGCTGATTCGAACCCAATATGGAACGCCTAGTTTAATTTTCCAACCGGCGGGGGGCGGTGTAATATAGTTAGTGTTGGAAATGTTGACAAATGAAGTTAGGCATAAATTAGTCGGATCTGGAGTCTTGACTCCTTTTCCACACATTGCATCTTTATTCCAGAAATAGGCAGAACTTGGGCCGAACCAGAGTTCAAGACTCAGACCCGCAGAGCCAACAAATGCACCAACACCATACGTCCAGAATGTTCGATCTTGAGGTTCTTGTTGCGGAGGTTGAGGCTGAAGAGGTGAGTTCAATGTGCCGGGATTAGAGCCTTGGCCAAACATTACTATGGCGTGATCGCCTCCCTCCCATACCGTCCCCGCAGGCCCATTCCAGACAAAGCGTGCTTGTAACTTCACTGAGCCGCTCGCAATTGAAGAAGTCGATTTTTTGAATTCCGGTGCAGCATACCAGTCAAAGCCGCCAGTTCCACCCACAGCATACAAAATTCTATTGGTATCGCTGTGATCGGCGATTGCGAATGTTGGAAAAATAAGATAAAAAAATAAAATAGTATGGCGTATCATTGAATTGATTGCCTATTGAGAATGGTTTATCTTTAATTTTACGCTTGGCAGAGTCAACTTTAATCATTCGGATAAATTTGGTTTCAAATTGTGTGTTGATTCACGCGCCGTTGTCCAGTTCGCCAGTCTGGCTGTTGTTTGTGCCTTGCAGTCTCTAGGCGGGCTGGTGGCAAAGTGTTGTAGTCATCTTTAACTTCGCCAATGTTGTCCACTTCGGGAACGGAGGCTGCGGCGGAAGTATTGATGTTTCCATATGGGGAGCAGGTTGCCCGGTGGTAGATGGCAGGTCTCGGGAACCTCGTGGGCGGGATATTCGTTGGGAGTGGGTTGCTATGGCGCTCCTTGGGGAAAGAGGTCATTTGGACCCTCCCTTGAGCCAGCGTCCTAGGACGCGGCCTGCCAGCATCAGCGCGCTGAGCAGCAGCACGCCCCACTGCGACAGCGTGGGCACGGCCTGTGCGTTGCCCGGCCCGCCGGGGGCCGCCGCGCTGGGCGTGGCGGCGGCGGGCGGCGCCGAGGGGGCCGAGTCGATGCCGCCCAGGGCGGAAGCGACAACGGTGAAGGTGTAGGGCGTGCCGTTGGTCAGCCCCGTCACGGTGCAGCTGGTCGCGGGGTAGTTGGCGGTGCAGGTGCGGCCGCCGGGCTGGGCGGTGACGGTGTAGTGGGCGGGCGTGGTTCCGGTGCCTGCGGGGGGTTGCCAGCGCACGGTGACCTGGGTGTTGCCGGGCTGGGCGGTGACGTTGGCGGGGGGCAGGGGGGCGGTGTGGGTGTACAGCTCGCCGGTGTTCGTGACGGCGTTGCCAGTGGTTTCGCCGCCCAGCACCAGCACCTGGCCGCCAGCAAGCAGGGTCGCGGTGTGGCCCCGGCGGGCGGTGACCAAGTCGGGCTGCCGGGTGGCTTGACCCGGGCCGGAGGCAAAGGAGACTGTCGAGGCGATGACGCTGGCGCCACCCGCGCTGTCGCCCCCTGCCACCAGCACGTTGCCAGGGACACCAGGCAGCAGGGTGGCGCTGTTGCCGCCGAACTCGACAGCGGGGAGATTCGGGCCCGCCGCCCAGGTGCTGTCGGCGGGGTTGAACACCAGGGTGGTCGTGACGTGGCTGTTGCCGCCTGCCACCAGCACCCGGCCATCGGGCAACAGCGTGGCGGTGTGCCGCGCACGGTAGAAGGTGTTCAGGGCGGGCACGGGCACCTCCGTCCATGCGCCCGTGGCGGGGTCGCGCAGGTAGGCGCTTTGGGCGGCGATGTTGCCGTTGTCGTAGCCGCCCACCACCAGCACGCGGCCATCGGGCAGCAGCGTGGCGGTGTGCTCGCGCCTGCGGGCGGGCAGGTCGATGCCGCTGGACCAGGTGCCGGTGACGGGGTCGAAGATTTCCACGGAGGACAGCGCCTCCTGCCCCGCGATGCCCCGGCCGCCCACCACGAGCACGGTGCCATTGGGCAGCAGCGTGGCGGTGTGGTGGGAGCGGCGCAGCGTCAGCTGGCCCGTGCTGGCGGCGAAGGTGTTGGTCAGGGCGCTGTAGAGGAGGCTGTTGGCGTTGGCGCTGTTCACCGGGCCGGCCTCCCGCCCGCCGACCAGCAGCACATTGCCGCCGGGCAGCGGGGTGGCGGTGTGGCCGAAACGGGGGCTGGGCAGGTCGGGGCCGCTGCTCCAGGTGTTGGCCGCGGGGTTGTACAGGCGGGTGGTGGCGAGGGCGATGGGGTTGTTTCCGCCATCCACGTTGCCGGTGTCGCCGCCCGCCACCAGCACGGTGGAATCGGCCAGCCGGGTTGCGGTGTGCAGCGTGCGGGCCTCGTCCATGGGCGCGATGGGGGTCCAGCCCGCATGGGCGGCGGCCATGCCCAGGTACAGCGCGCTGGCGTGCAGCAGGCGCCGCAGGGCTCTGCGGTGGTGGGTGGTGGGTGAGTGCATGGGGGTGAGATCCTCTTTTTTGTGGTTAAAAGTGGCTCCAGCGCTTTTATGGAAAGGCGCTGGCAGCTATCGAATCAGGAGTTGATGGCACGGCGGCGAACGACTGCCAGCAGTACCAGCACGCTCAGCAGCAGCACGCCCCACTGCGACAGCGTGGGCACGGGTTGCACACCACCGGGGCCTGGAGGCATCGCGCGGGGCGTGGCGATGACCAGCGGGAACGAGTTGGCGGACACGCTGCCATTGGCTCCGGTGGCCGTCACCCAGAGGGTGTAGGCCGTGCCATTGGTCAGGCCCGGCACGGTGCAGCGGGTGGTGGGCGCTGGCACGGTGCAGCTGGCGCCGCCTTGGCTGGCCGTGACGGTGTAGCTCACGGGCGGCGTGCCGCCCACGGGTGCCAGCCAGTTCAGTGTGATCTGGCCGTTGCCGGGCTGGGCCGTCACGCCCGTGGGGGCGCCAGGGGCGGGATTGGCGCTGGGTGTCGCGAAGGCCAATGAAGGAGGGGAGATGGACCCGTCCGCTGCGGCCGCCCTCACGAGGAAGCGGTAGCTGGTGCCGTTGCTCAGACCGCTCACGATGCAATTGGTGGCGGGGTGCGGCGCGGTGCAGGTGCCGCTGACGGCGCTCAGGTTCAGGGCGGTGACGGTGTAGCTCACCGGCGTGGCGCTCACCGCGCCGCCCGCGGGTGCTTGCCAGCGCACGGCCACTTCGCCATCGCCGGGCGTGGCGGCGGCCTGGGTGGGCACGCCCGGCGGCAGCGGCGGTGCCTCGCAGTCGCTGGCGACGGCGACGGGGTTGGCGGTGCCTATGCGCAGGCCCAGATTGAGCTGCCGGAAGCTCCGACCGCCCGATATGCCCTCGCTGAAAGTATTGATGCTCCCACTGAACTCGGCATTCCAGCTCGGGGCGGTGGCGAGCACCAAGCCATCGACGGTGTAGGGGTTGTTGTTGCTGGCCAGGCTGGTGATGTTCAAGCCGTTGGGCAGCAGCGCTCCGCTGGCATCCGTGGCGGTAAAGGGGCCCGAGAACTGCGCCCCGTTGAAGCTGGCCTGCGTGTAGACCACGTTGGCGGCATTGTTCATGCGCCAGATGACGCACCTGAGGTCGGCGGGCCGCCATGTCTGGCTTTGGGCGGTATTGCCCCCGTTGTCGTAGACCATTGTGACGGCGTAGCGCTCGCCATCGCGGATTTCGGCGAAGGTGGACTGGTCGATGGTGCCGGTGCTGGTGATGGCGAACGGCGCGGCCTGCGCCGCGCAGGCCGCGGCAGTGGCCAGCACGGCTGCGAGCCAGTGGCGCAGGGGGTGGTGCATGGCGTGTGTCATGGGTTGTGGTTAAAAAGTGCCACCGGCGCTTATTTGTCAAGCGTTGGAAGCTATCGAATCAGGAGTGATTCCAATCGCGCCCGCTGGTCCTTGGCGGCGATGGAGCATTCGTCCTCGTCGCCGAGGTAGGTGACGGGGGCGTCGGGAGCGCGCCACCAGGGCTGGCTGTGGCCGGGCATGGAAAGAAGCATTCCTCTGGATGTGCTGTCGTTGGGAAAAGGACGTGAAAAAGAGCGCTCAAGGCCGCCCCTTGCGGCGCGCGCGCATCACTTCCACGTTGGCGCGCTGCTCGGGCGTGAAGCCTGGCGCGGGCTGGGCGCCGGGCGCCTTCTCCACGGCCAGCGCCATGCCCGCGTGCAGGGCGGCCAGCGTGGCGGTGGCGTATTCGCGGCTGGTCAGGCCCTGGCGCGCCAGCGCGGCGCGCACCTGGGGGTGGGCGTCGAGCTTGCGGGCGAGGTCCTCGACCGACTCGGCGTCGGCGTCGTCGTCCTCATCGCCGCTGCTCCCGGGCGCCTGCGGCAGCTTGCGCAGCTCGGCCGCCGCCGCTTCCATGCGGTCCAGCAGCGCGGGCGTGAGGCGAAAGTGCGCCGGGTCGGCGGCGCCCGCCGCCCAGGCGCTGGCGGTGGTGGCGACCAGCGCCAGCGCGGCGAGGGTGTGGGTGATGGCAAGGGGCATGGCAGTGTTCACGAGGACAAGGTTTTGGTTTGAAGTAAAAATGGCCGAAAGCGCTTGCTGTACAAGCGCTGGCAGCTATCAAATTCGATGAGGATTTACGCAAGAACGGGTTCCGGAAAGACGTTTGCACCATGGCAAGGCCGCTGTGGCATCCTTGTTTGCGCACGTCCTGTCGATGTATCCAGGCAGCCGGGCCGGCCCGCCGTGGGGATGCGCGCAAGGCTAGGGGCGCACCGCCCGTGCGGCCCCACCCCGGCGGGGTAGTCGTGCGGCGGCGCGGCGCGCTACATTCGCGCTTTCGTGAAAAAAACCATGCCCACGCCCCGCCGCGCCACCCAAGCCGCCGCCCATCTGCGGCAACTGGCCTGCCTGGATGCCACCGGGCCGCACGCCATCGCGCCCGTGCTGGGCGAGCTGCACCACCTGATCGGGTTCGACGCGGGCTGCCTCATCCACCCCGGCGCGGGCGGCGAGATGGAGGTGTTCGTGGAGAGCCCCGTGTTGCAGGCCGCGATGCCCGACTATTTCGACCCGCGCATCCTGGCGAGCGAGGCGCGGGTGATGCACCGGGGTGCGCGCTTGTTTCAGGAGGCGCTGCGCGTGGAACGCGGCGCGCTGATGCTGCCGCAGATGGCCAAGGTGCCCCTGTCCGAGCTGGTGCGCAGCGACTTCTTCAACGCGGTGCTGCGCCCCGGCGACGTGGGCGATGGCCTGAAGCTGCCGCTGCACACGCGCGCGGGCCAGGGTGTCGGCATGTTGTGGCTGTACCGCCGCGAGGCGGACCGGCGCTTCACGCCCGAGGACGCCGCCGCGCTGGGCCGCCTCGAACCCGTGTTGGCGCGCGCGCTGCAGCCGCTGGATCCGGGCGAGGCCGGTGGCGACAGCGAGGTCTGCGGCCAGGGCCTGCTCGTCGTGTCGCCCGATGGGCGGCTGCAATGGATGTCGCCCGAGGCGCAGGCGCTGCTGGCGCTGGCCCTGGGCACGCGCTGGCGCGCGGGCGGCGGCAGTGATCTGCCGGACGTGGTGCGCCTGCTGGTGCAGCGCCTGTTCTGGCCCGCCACGGACGGCGAGGCGCCGCTGCCCGACGTGGCGGTGCGCAATGCCCACGGCGCGTTCTCGCTGCGCGCCACGCGCCTGGCGGGCGTGGCGGGGGCGGGCGAGGCGGCCGCCATCCACATCACCCGCCGGGTGCCGCGCGGCACCCGGCTGCTCGCCCACCTGCGCGCGCAGGACCTGCCCCGGCGCCAGGCCGAGCTGGCCTACTGGCTCGTGCGCGGTGCGCAGGAGTCGCAGATCGCCGAGCGCATGGGCGTGAGCATCAACACCGTGGCCTACCACCGCCGCCAGCTCTACGACGCTTTGGGCGTGCAGGGCCGCCAGGGGCTGGCCGAGCGGCTGCTGCCACCCCCATCGACAACTACCCCCCTGGGGTAGGCCGCGCGGCGCGCGGGGCCGATAGATTCGGCCCTCCATGCCCACGCACCACCAGGCGACGAACGCCATTGCGCACCTGCGCCACCTCGCCCGCCTGGATGCGAGCGGTCCGGAGCTGATCGCGCCCGTGCTCGCCTCGCTGCACGCGCTCATCGGCTTCGACTCCAGCGGCTACTTCTACCCCGGTGCGGGCGGCGAGCTGGACGTGCACATGGAACACCCCGCCGTGCAGGCCGCCGTGCCCGACCACTTCGACCCGCGCATCCTGGCGAGCGAGGCGCGGGTCTTTCACAACGTGCTGCAGCACGGCGACGACATCGCCCGCCACCCGCGCGGCCCGCAGTCGCTGGCGCAGATGCTGCGCGTGCCCCCCGCCGAGCTGCTGCGCAGCGACTACTACAACGTGGTGATGCGCCCCGCCGGCGTGGCCGACTGGCTCAGCCTGCCGCTGCGCGCGCCGCAAGGCCAGGGCATGGGCCAGGGTGTGGGCATGCTGTTCCTGTTCCGCCCTCCCGGGGCGCGGCCCTTTGCCGACGAGGACCTGGCCATGCTGGCGCGGCTGCAGGCGTGGCTGGCGCGCACGCTGTGGCCCGGCGGCGTGAACGCGGGCGGCGAGGTGCTGCGCGAGGGCGTGCTCGTCGCCACGCCCCTGGGCCAGCCACTGTGGGCCTCGCCCGAGGCCGAGGCGCTCATGGCCCAGGCGCTGGGCTGGCGCTGGCGCGGCGCGGGCCGCGCGCCGCTGCCGCATGCGCTGCAGCTGCTCATCCAGCGCCTGCGCCTGCCCGGTGCGCCCGCGCCGGACATGGCGCTGCGCAACGCCCACGGCGCGTTCCACCTGCGCGCCGCGCCCCTGGCCGCGGCCACCGGCCCCGGCGAGGCCGTGGCCCTGCACATCACCCAGCGCGTGGCCCCCGCGGCCCGCCTGCTGGAGGCGCTCGGCCGCACCGGCCTGCCTCCGCGCCAGCGCGAACTGGCCTACTGGCTTGCGCGCGGCCTGCCCGAATCGCGCATCGCCGGGTGCATGGGCATCAGCGCGAACACGGTGGTCTACCACCGGCGGCAGCTCTATGCGGCGCTGGGCGTGGCGAGCCGGGCGGAGCTGCTCGAGTGCCTGGCGGTCGGCGATATTGTCTGAGGTGTTTTGGCCCGCTGGCGCTTGTGCATCAAGCGCTATAAGCTATCAAATTGGGAGCATTCTGGCCATGCGGTAGCCAGCCAGCCATGCCAGCAACAGCAGGCTGGCGGCCAGAGCCGGCAGCAGGGCTCAGCGGTCCGTCGGGGCGTGAACCCGGTCCACCAGGCTCAGGACGACCCCAAGGCGCCCGACAACAAGCCATGACCTGGGAGGGCAGGGCGTGCGGAGGTCATGCCCATTTCCAAATCCTGCGCAGCACGAGGGCAACGGCGAACAGGCCCACGAGCAGGGGCGTCGTGGCTCCGGCAAAAAGCCAGCAGGGGAGGGCGTGGCTGAGCGCGGCGGTTTTCATGTTTTCGCTCCAGGGAAATACGAATACTGTGTAAATATACAGTATTTGGCTGGACATGTACCGCAGCGGCGCGAAGGGAAGGCCTGGCGGGAGCGGGTTTGGTTGCGCGCGCAATCAGCGAGAGCAAGCGGGGCCTGTCCGCAGGGCGGGACCGCTTGCAGCGGACGGTGGATGCCTTGCCTCTGGAAGGCCGACCACGCTGTCCGCAGGGGTATGGGGGAAACCATTGTTCGCCCTGTCCGCGCATGATGGGGACAAACCTTGGTTGCGACCGGAGCTGGGCAGTTCGCCGTAAGTACCGCAGCGCCCAGAATGGAAGGTGCGGTATGTCCATCACCATCACCGTCGCGCCGACGGTCGCCCGCGAGGCCTTCGAGCGAATAGAGGCCCTGGCCCAGGGGTTGCCAGAAACCGATCCCAACTTCGAAGGCCTGTCCATCCGCGTGGAGCGGCACGACTTCACCGGTGTGCGCGACCCGCACGACGAGTTGCGGGCAGCGCACCTGCTGCATCTGGTCGAGGATGCGATTGAATCCGAGACAAGCCATTTTGGCGAGCTGCAGCCTTCCCCCCAGTGGGAACGCCAGTCACCCTCATCCCTGTTCTAAAGAAACCGCGAGGATGCTGCGCGGCTTGCGGGGGGGGCGGGTACCCCCAAAGAGACACGCGGCGGTTCGTGGCCGCGCTGAAACCTTGCATGGCGGCCCGGCCGGGGCGCCGCGCCACCACGGGCCCGGCGCCAAAAAGCAGAGGCCATGCGTCCCCGGGGCGCCGCGCCCCACCCCTGGGGGTGGGTTGCTGTGGGGGGCCGGTGTGCTAGCTTTGCCTCCACGCATTGCCTGGATGCGCTGTGGCACATAACTCAACTACTCCATGCCTTTTTCCCGTATTCAGCGGCGCGCCCTGGCGCGCCTGCAACAGCTGGCCTGTCTGGACGTCAACGGTCCGCAGCTCATCGAACCCCTGCTGCATGAGCTGCACCACCTGATCGCCTTCGACACGAGCGGCTACTTCCACCCTGGCAGCGACGGCGCGCTGGATGTGTACATCGAGCCATCGCTGGCGCGTGACTTGATGCACCTGTACTTCGAGCCGCAGGTGAGGGCGAGCGAGCACAAGGTGATCCGCCGCAGCGCCCACGATTTCGCCGCCGCCGTGCGCGACGACCATGGGCCGCAGGTGATGGAGCAGTTGATCACCGTGCCGATGGGCGAGCTGCTGCGCAGCGACTTCTACAACCTGGCGCTGCGCCCCGCGGAACTGCTGGACTGCCTGAGCCTGGTGCTGCGCACGCCACAGGGGGCGGGCGTGGGCGCGCTCAAGCTGTATCGCAGGCCGCAGGCGCCGCGCTTCGGGGCCGAAGACGCAGCCCTGCTGGCCCGGCTGGAGCCGTGGCTGGCGCGCATCCTGCAGCCCGGCGAAGTGGATGCGCACGACAGCGTGGTGCATGAAAGCGCCATGCTGGTGGCCTCGCCGCAAGGGCAGCTGCTGTGGACATCGCCCCAGGCCGACCGGCTGATGGCGCTGGCGTTCGGGCCGCGCTGGTACCGGCGTGCCGAACTGCCGCCCGCGCTCCAGGCGCTGCTGCAGCGCCTGGAACATGCCCGCCAGGGGGGCAGCGTCCGCGCGCCGCCGCAGCTGGACCTGCGCAACGCCAGCGGCGCGTTTTCGCTGCGCGCAACGCTGATGGCCGCCGCGGCCGGCGAAGGCCGGGCGGCGGGCATCCACATCACCCAGCGGGTCTCGCGCGTGGCGCAGCTGCTGCCCGCGTTGCGCGCGCTGGGCCTGCCGCAGCGCCAGCACGAGCTTGCGTACTGGCTCGCGCGCGGCCTGCCCGAGGCGCAGATCGCCACGCGGATGGGCATCAGCGAGAACACCACCACCTACCACCGCCGCCAGATCTACACACGGCTGGGCGTGCAAAGCCGGCTGGAGCTGCAGGACTACCTCTTCGCACCGGCATGAGGGAGGGCACGGCCAGCCGCGCGCACGCGCCCACGCACGCACCACGGACCCGGTGGGCTGGCGCCGGAGTGGAGATGGCCTTGACGGCGGCGCGGCGCACGGCCGCTACCCCGGATGGCCGTCGGCCCGTGGGCGGGACAGCACCGGCCAGTAGCGCACGGCGTACAGCGCAAAGCCTGCCGACCAGAGGGCGGCGGACAGCAGGCTGGCGTGCACCGTCTGCGCGGGGCTGGCGAGCGGCACCGCCACACGCACGGCGGCGGCCAGCAGCACCAGCAGGTAGCAGGCGGTGTCGCAGCGGTCCGCGCGCAGGGGCCGCCCTGTGTGGCCGCGCGCGGTGCGCGTCATCATTCCGATGATGAGCCCACCCACCGCGCCCACCGTCAGGGCGTGGGTGGCCAGGGAGGAGGCCGCCAGGCCCAGGTCGCCCAGGCAGCGAAGCAGCAGGTGCACGGGAATCCAGAGATAGGCCATGTGCAGCACCCAGACCAGCGGCACGCGCAGCGCCGTCCAGGGCTGCCACAGCGCCCAGCGCCAGGTATGAGCCAGACAGGCGAATGCCGCGATGGTGGCCAGTGGCCATCCGCCCAGGCCCGTGGCGTCCGCGGCGAGCAGGGCCAGCACCGATCCCAGCGCGGCCTTTTCCACGGCAGGCCGCCGGGTTGCTTGCGCGCCCGCCACGCCGTTGTTGGTGAACATCGGGATCACGCGCCCGCCCATGACGGCCAGGATGAAAAGAACCACGTCCAGCGCGATCCGGATGCCGAGCCCTGCGGGGACGGGAAAGACGCCCAGCTGCGACAGATGGAAAAGCAGCGTGGCGGCGCCCAGCAGCAGGAGCAGCGCCACAAAGAAATAGTTGCGCTGGTTCCGCGCCTTCCAGAACGCAATGCCCAGGCTCGCCGCCGCTGCCAGCGGAAATGCCACGTTCACCACGGCGGCCGTGGCTGCGAAGGGTGTGAGCACCAGAATCCGTCCCGCCACCCACAGGGCGGCCAGCGCACCCAGGCGCCATCCCGTCGGGGTGGGAAGGTTGGTCCAGTTGCGGCCGGCGGTGAAGAGAAAGCCCACGATGACCGCCAGCGCGAAGCCGAACAGCATCTCGTGGGCATGCCAGAGCGGGCCCGCCAGATAGGGGCGGCCCAGCGCGCCGGAGAACTGCAGCGCCCACAAGGGAACGGACAGCGCTGCGAACACGCTTGCCAGCAGGTAGAACGGCCGGAAACCGAGCGCGAACAGGGCCAACCGCCGGGACGGGGCGGGGCGCGGTTCTTCCATGCCGATAGGGAGTGCCATGGCGGTAGGGCCCCGGCCCGGGCTACGCACCGCCGCAGGCGCCGCAGCATTGCCCGCTGCCGTGGCCTGGGGCGCGTTGTTTCTGGATGCGCACGCGCCATTGCGCGGGCCCGTTCTCCAGGTAGCTCCAGGTGAACTGGCCCGGCAGTTCTTCCTGGAACTGGTAGTACAGCGGCCGGGGATCGTGGTCGTTGACCAGGTCCATGGCCTGCCCGGCAGCCAGCTTGCCAAAGGCGAGAAAAATGGACGGATGGCGCTCGCGGGGGGCGATTGCGCGCACGTCGATGGTGGCTGCGGTGGTTGCTTGGTCTGGCATGGTGCTTAAAGATTCATGTTTTATGAATCTATTTTGCCGCATGCTGCCAGATCGTTGGTTGATGATTGTCAATCAAGGGCTGTGGCTTTTGTCCGCGGGGACTCACAGGCATGTGGTCGTGGAATCCGATGCTCCCGGCGCTTCCGTCCATATCCCGTACGAAGATCAGATTTCAGATGCCCACGATCGCGGCGGCCAGCGCCACGGCGATCAGCTGGATCCCGAAGAAAATCACGACGATTGGCATGGCCATCCCCTTTGATGAAGCAAGGATGCTAGGTGTGCGTACTCCAGGCCGGAGTGCGACAACAGCGAAGGACCGCGTAGGCGGTTTCCTACGGTAAGACCGGTATGGATGGCGCGGGATTTGTTACAAAAATCCGAATGGCAACAATATCGGCAGGGGTTTACGCGGCTGCCAGTGGGGCGCCCAGCCGCGCTGGTGCTTCATTTGGGGCCCCTGGCTGCCCGGCCCGCAAGGTTGTAGCTTCGTGTATCAATCCTTGAACCCCGGGGGCTCGCGCCGCACAATATTCCTTCATTCACGCCGGAGGCCGCCATGCCAATGGAGTATCTAAGGGAGCTGGAGCGCGATGCGCTTCCCCTGATTGAATCGGACGTGGTCAACATCGACAAGCTGCGCGTGTTGCGTGCGGCCGGTATGGTGGAAGTGCAGCTCCCGCCCGTCGATTCGCCACAGCAGAAGGCGCAGGTGCTGTACATCACCGGCCTGGGTTGCGCGACGCTCAGAGCCTATCGATCCCGCGTGAGGGCGCCCCGCCCGCAGGCGCACACCGATCTGGAGGCTTCATACGACTGATGGGCCGTGCCACGTATCCGGCCTCATGCCCGTAAACCCCGCTCGGAGTCACTGTCCTACAAATTGATGCGCCGCACCAGAAGTGCCGCGGCCGCGCTGCGTAAATACGATGGGCCATCCGTATTTACTGGCACGGCCAGGTGAAAGGCGCATATGAGCAGTTGGTACAAATTGGCACTCGGCAATGATGATCAGGCCTTTGAGCCCACGCTGCGCATTCAGCAGATGTTCATGTCGAAGTTCCTGATGTGCCCCCCGGGGTCCGGCAGGGCGCTCTTTTCCTGCTATGACAAGGAAAAGGACAATCTCTGGCTCTATTTCTCTCCCGCCGCCCAAGACATAGCCTTGCGCGTCTATGCCGAGCCCTGCGATCCGCCGACGGCCCTGGACTGCATCGGCCTTCTAGCGGGCGAGGGCGATGCCCTGGGGATCGGGGAATCCCCGCTGCTGGCAAAGGCCGCCTGACGGCGCCCAGGGCTTTGCGATCCTGCCGGCGGGGCGGCGCCCGCATCCACGTCAGTGTTGTCCTACACCTGTCTTCACGGGGTTCCGACATGCGTGTGTTCGGGCCCATGCCTCAATCACCACGGGGCCAGTGCGGCGCCCGTGCGAGGAGTTCAGCATGTTTTCTTTCGATCCCCCATCCCATCATCTAGAAGCGTGGCCAGAAGCGCCTGCCTTGCAAATGGGGCAGCCGATGGAGCGGGTTTTCCAGCGCCAGCAAACCGACGATCTCGCGCCTTGGCGGGGAGACAGCCATGGCATGGAGCGGGAATTACAGTTTGCAGACCTGGAATACCGCGAACCCCAGGCGATGGGTTGACGACGGGACTGGGTGCGCCCCGGGTGCGTGCAGCGAGAAACCATGCGGGTGTTGACACTGCACATTCGGCCCGAGGGCGCCGCGCAATACCTGGCCCGGGTGTTTGACGGAAAGGTCCTGGTCGGCACCCCCACCCTGCATGCCGAAATTGACGAGGCCATCGAGGCCTATGGCCACGCCGACGGGTTCCCCGGCGTAACCGCCTTCAACATCTGGTATGGCGGGGGCAGCGTGGGCACGGTTCCGCTCATCCAGATGCGCACCGACGCCGTGGAGCTGTCGAACCGGCTGGTGGTGTTGTCCGCCGTCCTGCGCTGAGATTCCGCCTGTCTCGATCTGGCTGCTGCACCCCACCTGCGGGCGCGGCTTGAAGCGCTCCAAAGGACCTGGGCCTTTGCCAGCGCCTTATCCCGCGAAACAAAATGAAATAAACCGAAACTCCGTCGAGACCACTCCCGAAGCACCTGCCGGCACCATCAGGGCCATGTTCAACACCGTCCCGAAAGGACTGATCATGAAACCCTGGATCAAGAGAACGCTGGTAGGAATCTTTGGCGCATCCATCATGGTGGGTGGTCTGACGGCCTGTTCCAGTGGAGCCCACCGCCACGGGCCCATGAGCCCGGAGAAAATGGCGGAGGTGCGCGCCAAGGTGGTCGACCGGGTCAGCGGCAAGCTGGACCTGAACGATGCGCAGAAGCAAAAGCTCAATGTGCTGGCGGACAGGATGGAGGCACAGCGCACGGCCTTCCTGGGCAAGACAGCCGATCCGCGCGCGGAAGTGCAGGCCATCGTCGCGGGCGACAAGTTCGACCGTGCACGCGCGCAGAGCCTGCTGGAGGAGAAGACCCGCGCGGTACAGGCGAACAGCCCTGAAGTGATCAATGCGCTGGCGGACTTCTACGACAGCCTGAATCCGGACCAGCAGCAGAAGGTGCGCGAGCTGATGCAGCGGCGCAGGGGCTGGATGGCGCGCGGCTGAGGCAGGAGCATTTTCCATGTCACCGATGCTGGATCCCATCCACCACTTGACGCAGGAAGTGCGCATGCACGGCCCTGTGCTGCTGGCAGGCATGCCCGAGCCCCATGACGAGTTGATGTCGCTGGTATGGGGGCCGCGCTTTGACAGGGAGCATGCGCTCGGGCTCGTGGCGCGCCAGCCCGCTGCCGCCGCGCCCGCCCTGCCTGCGCTGCTCGCGGCCGCGGACGCCTTCGATGCGCTGCACCTGCCTGCGCAGCACCGCCTGCGGGAGCTCATCCGGCGGCACCGCGCATTGCTTGCTCCGCCGGTGGCCGGCAGCGGCCTGCCAATGTAAGAATCGCGCATGCACCGCATCCTGCTCATTGACGACGACGCCCAACTGGGTCCGCCGCTTGCCATCTATTTCCAGCGTTTCGAGCTGGAACTGGTCCATGCGCTCAAGCCCAGCGAAGGCCTGGCCCGGCTCGGGGCGGGCGGCTTTGATGCCGCCATCCTTGATGTCATGCTGCCCGAGATGGACGGCTTTGAACTGTGCCGCACCATCCGCAAGCAGGGGGACCTGCCCATCGTGATGCTCACGGCCAGGGGTGAGGTGATGGACCGCGTGGTGGGCCTGGAGCTGGGTGCCGACGACTACCTGCCCAAGCCTTTCGAGCCGCGCGAGCTGGTGGCACGGCTGCAGACCGTGCTGCGCCGCAGCCGCGCGCCGGGGCAGGGCGGCGATTCGGGGACGCTGGAGTTTGAAGGCCTCAGCATTGATGCCGCGCGCCGCAGCGTGCTGCGACAAGGGGGCATCGTCGAGCTGACCGGCACCGAATTCGACCTGCTGCATCTGCTGGCACGCGAACCGGGCAAGGTGTTCAGCCGCGATGACATCCTGAACCAGTTGCGCGGGCACGAGGCCGAGCTGTACACCCGCGCCGTCGATATCGTGGTGAGTCGCCTGCGCAAGAAGCTGGAACCGCTCGACTGCATCAAGACCTTGCGCAACGCGGGCTACTCGCTGGCCCTGCGGCGGGCGGCGCCATGAGGTTCTGGCGGCGTTCGCGCCCTGGCGAGGGGGCCGAAGACGGGCACGATTGCCCCTGGCACCGCCGCGCGCGGCGTGCGGTCGGGTATTCGCTGCGCATCCGGCTGGTGCTGGTGTTCATGGCGCTCGCGGTGACGGTGGCCGTCACCTTCATGGGCGGAGTGCAAAAGGCGGTGTCCGTGGGCTGGCGCGAGGCGGCCAGGCCCCTGCTGATGGACTACGTGGACCGCCTCGCGGACGAGATCGGCAGCCCGCCCAGCATCGAGCGGGCGAAGGCCATCGCCAGCCGGTTGCCGGTCACGCTGCGCATTGACGGGCCGGTGGTCCACTGGGAATCCCACCCCGATCAGCCGCGCAGCGACTGGATGAGCGACAAGTTCCAGCGCGAGGAGCACTGGAACGGCCATGGCAGCGACGACCAGGGCCGCCGGCTCCTGCAGCGCACCACGGCGGACGGACACAGCATCGAGTTCGGGCTCAATGCGCTGTCCTGGGAAAAGCGCCCGCGCATTGCGTGGGGCACGCTCACGGTGCTGTTGCTGCTCACCGCGCTGGCCTATGTGTACGTGCGGCATCTGCTGCGCCCGCTCGACGACATCCGCCGGGGCGCGCAGCGGTTTGGCGAAGGCAATTTCGCCCAGGCGATCCCCGTGCGGCATGCCCACCGGCCCGACGAGCTGGGGCAACTGGCGGCCACCATCAATACCATGGGGGATGACATCCACCAGATGCTGGAGGCCAAGCGGGCCCTGCTGCTGGCCATGAGCCATGAATTGCGCAGCCCCCTGACCCGCGCCCGCCTGAACACCGAGCTGCTGCCCGAGACCGCCGACGTGCAGGCCCAGCGGCAGGCCCTGATGCGCGACCTGAGTGAAATGGCCGGACTCATCACCGACCTGCTCGAAAGCGAGCGCCTGGCTGGACGCCACGCCGCCCTGCACCGCGAGCCCGTGGACCTGGCTGCGCTGGCGCGGGAGGTGGTGGCCGAGCTCGGCGGCCGCCATGCCGGCGCGGCGGGGATCACCCTCCATGCACAGCAGGGCATGCCGCCGCTGTCGCTTGACCGCTCCCGCATGCGCCTGCTGCTGCGCAACCTGCTGGACAACAGCCTGCGCCACAGCAGCGATCCGGCCGCGCCGCCGCCCGAGTTGCATCTGCGCCTCGCGGCGCAGACGCTCGAACTGGAGGTGCGCGACCACGGACCGGGTGTTCCCCCAGAGCACCTGCCGCACCTGGCGCAGGCGTTCTACCGGCCCGACACGGCGCGGCAGCGCACCACCGGCGGCGTGGGCCTGGGCCTGTACCTGTGCCGGCTGGTGGCACAGGCGCACGGCGGCACGCTGCAGATGCGCAACGCCGGGCCCGGCCTTTCGGTCACGGTGCGCCTGCCGATCGTCGCCTGAGCTGGGTGCCCCCGCGGCCCCCCGGCCTGCCGAGGGCGCCGCACTGCACCGCGATGGTGCGTTGGCGTGGCGCGGTGTTTTTCTTCGTACGATTTCGCGAAGCGCGAAATGGATGCCAGACCGGCGTGGACATATACCTGCCATGGATGGTTTGCTATCAATTTCTGATTTTCCCCTGCGGTCGCCGGCATGGGGTACTTACGTTGGCCTCATTCTTGCTCAGACTGGCTACCGGCCCCTTTGGGGGACTCTTTAGCGTTTACCCTGTATATACAGGTATGCTGCGGCTGTCATCATGGCGGCTGGAATGCGGGTGCGACCCGGCCGGGATGGGCTAAGGTACTTTCTTCAAACAGGAGCAGATGATGACTCGATCGGTTGTGAAATGGACGTCGCTGGCAGCGGCAACGGCATGCGTGATGGCCCTGGCCGCCCCGGCCCAGGCGCAGGAAACCAAGATTGTGCTGGGCATGTCCGGCTGGACGGGTTTCGCGCCGCTCACCCTGGCCGACAAGGCGGGCATCTTCAAGAAGAACGGCCTGGATGTGGAGATCAAGATGATCCCGCAGAAGGACCGCCACCTGGCCCTGGCCTCCAAGTCCATCCAGTGCGCTGCCACCACCGTCGAGACGCATGTGGCCTGGAACGCCAACGGCGTGCCCATCGTGCAGATCTTCCAGATGGACAAGTCCTACGGCGCCGACGGCATTGCGGTGCGGGGCGACATCAAGGGCTTTGCCGACTTGAAGGGCAAGACCATCGGCGTGGATGCCCCCGGCACCGCCCCGTACTTTGGCCTGGCCTGGATGCTCAGCAAGAACGGCATGAGCCTCAAGGACGTGAAGACCACCACGCTGTCGCCCCAGGCGGCCGCGCAGGCCTTCGTGGCCGGCCAGAACGATGCCGCCATGACGTACGAGCCCTATCTTTCCACCGTGCGCGACAACCCTGCCGCCGGCAAGATCCTGGCCACCACGCTCGACTACCCCATGGTGATGGACACCGTGGGCTGCGACCCCACCTGGCTCAAGGCCAATGGCAAGGCCGCGCAGGCCCTGGCCAATTCGTACTTCCAGGCGCTCGACATGATCAAGGCCGACCCCACCAAGTCCAACGAGATCATGGGCGCGGCCGTCAAGCAGACGGGCGAGCAGTTCGCCAAGTCGTCGTCCTTCCTGCGCTGGCAGGACAAGGCCGCCAACCAGAAGTTCTTCGCGGGCGAGCTGACCACGTTCATGAAGGATGCCACCGGCATCCTGCTGGAGGCCGGCATCATCCGCAAGGCGCCTGAAGATCTGGCCGCCACCTTCGACGCGAGCTTCATCAAGTAACAACTGAGTTTTCCCGAGCCAAAGAAGAGCGCGCCATGTCTGCAGTGCAACCCCTGTCCGTTACCGAGTCCCACGCTCCCGTGCGCCGGCGCTCGCTGGCTCCCCTGGAGCCCGTGAGCAGCCGTGCCCGCTGGATGCTGGGGCTGGCCTTCTTCGTCGTGTTCGTGGCGGTGTGGGCGTTCTTCACGCTGGGCGGCTTCGTGTCGCCCACCTTCCTGGCCAGCCCCATCACCATGGCCAAGGAAGGCTGGCTGCTGTTCACCGAATACGGCTTCATCAAGGACATCGGCATGACCATCTGGCGCGTGGTCGGTGGCTTTGTGCTGGCCGCAGTGATCGCCGTGCCCCTGGGCATCGCCATGGGCGCCTACAAGGGCATCGAGGCGTTCTTCGAGCCCTTCGTCTCGTTCTGCCGCTACCTGCCCGCGTCGGCCTTCATTCCGCTGCTCATCCTGTGGGCCGGCATTGGCGAGACGCAGAAAATCCTGGTCATCTTCATCGGCTCGGTCTTCCAGATCACGCTGATGGTGGCCGTGACCGTGGGGGGCGCCCGGCGCGACCTCGTGGAGGCCGCCTACACGCTGGGCGCCGGCCACAAGGGCATCGTGACGCGCGTGCTCATCCCGGGCGCCGCGCCCGAGATCGCCGAGACCCTGCGCCTGGTGCTGGGCTGGGCCTGGACCTACGTGATCGTGGCCGAGCTGATCGGTTCTTCGAGCGGTATCGGCCACATGATCACCGACAGCCAGTCGCTGCTCAATACCGGCCAGATCATCTTCGGCATCATCATCATCGGCCTCATCGGGCTGGTGTCCGACTTCGCCTTCAAGGCGCTCAACCACCGTCTGTTTGCCTGGAGTTTTGTGCGATGAGCCGCGTATCCATCCAAGCCGTTTCGCGCGTCTTCGAGACCGCCAAGGGCCAGCGCACGCAGGCGCTGCAGCCGGTCGACTTCGAAGTGCGGGACAACGATTTCGTCACCATCCTGGGCCCCTCGGGCTGCGGCAAGTCCACGCTGCTGCGCATCGTCGCGGGGCTGGACCACGCCACCAGCGGCCGCGTGCTGCTCGACGGCGCGCCCGTGGAAGGCCCGGGCGCCGAGCGCGGCATGGTGTTCCAGAGCTACACGCTGTTCCCCTGGCTCACCATCGAGCAGAACATCCGCTTCGGCCTGCGCGAGCGCGGCATGCCCGAAGCCCAGCAGAAGGAACGCGCCGCGTACTTCATCGCCAAGGTGGGCCTGCGCGGCTTCGAGCAGCACTTTCCCAAGCAGCTGTCGGGCGGCATGCAGCAGCGCACCGCGATTGCGCGCGCGCTGGCCAACGACCCCAAGATCCTGCTGATGGACGAGCCCTTCGGCGCGCTGGACAACCAGACCCGCGTGCTCATGCAGGAGCTGCTGCTGAGCATCTGGGAGGCCGAGCGCAAGACCGTGCTTTTCGTCACCCACGACATCGACGAGGCCATCTTCATGGCCAACCGCGTGGCCGTGTTCAGCGCGCGGCCCGGCCGCATCAAGACCGAGCTGGCGGTGGACCTGCCGCACCCGCGCCATTACACGATCAAGACCAGCCCCGAGTTCATGGACCTCAAGGCGCGCCTGACGGAAGAGATCCGCGCCGAATCCATGGCGGCCGATCTGCACTGAACGCCTTCGTCCCATGAGCGCCCGTCCTTCCCGCCGTCCCGCAGCAGCTGCCCCGCGCAGCGCGCCGCTTGCCGCTCCGGCCAGGGTGGTGGCGGCCGTGGCGGCGCCCGCACAGGCGATGGCGCTGTACGAGCAGATCAAGGACCATATCTCGCGCAAGATCCAGGAAGGCATCTGGCGCGCGGGCGACCGACTGCCGTCCGAGAATGAGCTGGTCACCCAGTTCGGCATCTCGCGCATGACGGTGAACCGCGCGCTGCGCGAACTGGTGGAGCAGGGCCGCATCGTGCGCGTGGCCGGCGTGGGCAGCTTCGTGGCGGAAGACAAGCCACAGTCCACGTTGCTGCAGATCGCCAACCTCGCGAGCGAAATCCGCCAGCGGGGGCACGACTACCGCTGCGACGTGCTGGCCGTGGAGCGCATCTCGGCCACGCTCGAAGTGGCGGCAGCGCTGGACCTGCGCACGGGGGAGTCGGTGTTCCACTCGCTGTGCGTCCACCGCGAGGACGGCCTGCCCGTGCAGCTGGAAGACCGCCACGTGAATCCGCGCCAGGTGCCCCAGTTCGCCGCGCAGGACTTCACGCTGCTGCAGCCCTCCGAATACCTGGTGCGCAACGTGCCGTTCGACCAGATCGAGCACGTGGTCGATGCCGTCATGCCCACCGCCGAGCAGGCCACGCTGCTGGAGATGTCGCCGCAGGAGCCCTGCCTGCTGCTCACCCGCCGCACCTGGTCGCGCGGGATTCCCATCACCGTGGTGCGTTGTTTGCACCCCGCGACCCGCTACCGCCTGGGCAGCCGCTTTAGAGCCGACGGCAACCCGGTCGCTGGTTGAACGCTTGCCTGAAGGGCCCGATTTTTTTACGCTTGTACCTACTTGTATATACAGGATCAACGCCATGACAAAAACCACCGCTTCCTCTCTGATCTTGCACCCCGGCCGGGTCACGCTGGCTGAATTGCGCAGCATCCACGCCGCGCCCGTGCAGCTGTCGCTGGACCCGTCCGCGCGTGCCCTCATGCAGGCGTCGCTGGCCACGGTGCAGCGCATCGTGGATGAGGACCAGGTGGTCTACGGCATCAACACCGGCTTCGGCAAGCTCGCCAGCACCAAGATCGCCCACGAGCGCCTCGCCGAGCTGCAGCGCAACCTGGTGCTGTCCCACAGCGTGGGCACGGGCGATGCGCTGCCCGATCCCGTGGTGCGCCTCATCCTGGCCACCAAGGCCATCAGCCTGGCGCGTGGGCATTCGGGCATCCGTCCCGAGATCGTGGATGCGCTGCTGGCCATGGCCAACGCCAACGTGCTGCCCGTGATTCCGGCCAAGGGTTCGGTGGGCGCGTCGGGCGACCTGGCGCCGCTGGCCCACCTGGCCTGCGTGTTGATCGGCGAAGGGCAGGCCAAGGTCGATGGCACGGTGGTGTCTGGGGCCGAGGCCATGCGCTCCATCGGCCTTGCGCCGTTCGTGCTGGGCCCCAAGGAAGGGCTGGCGCTGCTCAACGGCACGCAGGTATCCACCTCGCTCGCGCTGGCGGGGCTGTTCGGCGCGGAGAGCGTTTTCGCCGCCGCGCTGGTCGCAGGCTGCCTGTCGCTCGAGGCCATCAAGGGCTCGGTCAAGCCGTTTGACGCACGCATCCACGAGGCGCGCGGCCAGGCGGGGCAGATCGCCGTGGCGGCCGCCGTGCGCGCATTGCTGGATGGCAGCGCCATCGACCCTTCGCATCCCCACTGCGGCCGCGTGCAGGACCCGTACTCCATCCGCTGCGTGCCGCAGGTGATGGGCGCGTGCCTCGATAACCTGCACCACGCCGCGCGGGTGCTGGCCATCGAGGCGAACGCCGCGTCCGACAACCCCCTGGTATTCGACAACGGCGACGTGATCTCGGGCGGCAACTTCCACGCCGAGCCCGTGGCCTTCGTGGCGGACATCATCGCGCTGGCCGTGGCCGAGATCGGGGCCATCTCCGAGCGCCGACTGTCGCTGCTGCTCGACCCCGGCCTGTCGGGCCTGCCGGCCTTCCTGATCCGCGACAGCGGCGTGAACTCGGGCTTCATGATCGCCCAGGTCACCGCCGCCGCGCTGGCGGCCGAGAACCAGTGCCTGGCCAACCCCAGCAGCGTGACCAGCCTGCCCACGTCGGCCAACCAGGAAGACCACGTTTCCATGGCCACCTACGGCGCACGCCGCCTGGGCGACATGGTGCGCAATGCGGCGGTGATGGTGGGCATCGAGGCCATGGCCGCCGCGCAGGGCATGGAGTTCGACCGCAGCCTGAAATCTTCTGTGCTCATCGAAGACCAGTTCGCTGCCATCCGCCAGCGCGTGGCCTACCTGGAGCAAGACCGCTTCCTGGCCACCGACATCGAATCCATGCGCGAATGGGCCTCGGAGACGCCATGGCCCGCGCCGCTGCTGCAGTGCCTGCCCAGCCATTCCTGATTTTTTCCTTTCTTTCTCTCTTTGCCACGCCACCCATTCACAGGAGCCCACCATGAACGCCAACGACGCCATCATTGCAGCCGCTTCCAACACCGATCCCCGCCACGACGCCAGCCGCGTGATCCGTGCGCCGCGCGGCAGCCAGCTCACCTGCAAGAGCTGGCTCACCGAAGCCGCCTACCGCATGATCCAGAACAACCTGGACGCCGAAGTCGCCGAGCGCCCACAGGACCTGGTGGTGTACGGCGGCATCGGCCGCGCCGCGCGCAACTGGGAGTGCTATGACCAGATCCTCGCCTCGCTCAAGGACCTGAACGACGACGAAACCCTGCTCATCCAGTCCGGCAAGCCGGTGGGCGTGTTCAAGACCCATGCCAACGCACCCCGCGTGCTGCTGGCCAACTCCAACCTGGTCCCCAAGTGGGCCAACTGGGAGCACTTCAGCGAGCTGGACCAGAAGGGCCTGTTCATGTACGGCCAGATGACCGCCGGCAGCTGGATCTACATCGGCACGCAAGGCATCGTGCAGGGCACGTACGAGACCTTTGCCGAAGCCGGCCGCAAGCACTATGGCGGCTCGCTCGAGGGCAAGTGGATCCTGACCGCGGGCCTGGGCGGCATGGGCGGCGCGCAGCCGCTGGCCGCCACCTTCGCGGGCGCGGTGTCGCTCAACATCGAATGCCAGCAAAGCAGCATCGACTTTCGCCTGCGCACGCGCTATGTGGACAAGCAGGCGCGCGACATCGACCACGCCATCGAGCTCATTCAGCAGCACACGGCGGCCGGGGAGGCCATCTCCATCGCTCTGCTGGGCAATGCGGCCGACGTGCTGCCTGAACTGGTGAAGCGCGCCCAGGCGGGTGGGTTGAAGCCCGACCTCGTCACCGACCAGACCTCCGCCCACGACCTCGTCAACGGCTACCTGCCCAGCGGCTGGACGGTGGAGCAATGGCGCGCGGCGCAGCAGGATGTGGCGCAGCACGAAGTCCTGAAGAAGGCCGCGGCCCGCTCCTGCGCGGTGCATGTGCAGGCCATGCTCGACTTCCAGGCCATGGGCATTCCCACGGTGGACTATGGCAACAACATCCGCCAGGTGGCGTTCGACGAGGGCGTGAAAAACGCGTTCGACTTCCCCGGCTTCGTACCCGCGTACATCCGCCCGCTGTTCTGCGAAGGCAAGGGCCCGTTCCGCTGGGTGGCGCTGTCGGGTGACCCGGAAGACATCCGCAAGACCGACGCCAAGATCAAGGAGCTGTTCCCGGAGAACAAGCACGTGCACCGCTGGCTCGACATGGCAGGCGAGCGCATCGCCTTCCAGGGCCTGCCCGCGCGCATCTGCTGGCTGGGCCTGGGCGAGCGCCACATCGCGGGCCTGGCCTTCAACGAGATGGTGAAGAGCGGTGAGCTGAAGGCGCCCATCGTGATCGGCCGCGACCACCTCGATACCGGCAGCGTGGCCAGTCCCAACCGCGAGACCGAAGGCATGAAGGATGGCACCGACGCCGTGAGCGACTGGCCGCTGCTTAACGCCTTGCTCAATACCTCGGGCGGCGCCACCTGGGTCAGCCTGCACCACGGCGGCGGCGTGGGCATGGGCTACTCGCAGCACTCGGGCATGGTCATCGTGGCCGATGGCACCGATGCGGCGGCCGAGCGCCTGGCGCGCGTGCTGGTCAATGACTGCGGCAGCGGCGTGATGCGCCATGCCGACGCAGGCTACGAACTGGCCGTGGAAACGGCGAAGAAGCAGGGCCTGAACCTGCCCATGGTGAAGTGAAACAGCGTCGGCAAGGAGGTGTGACAGGGATGTGAAAAAAGGGAACGGCATTCCCATTCGGTGGGAATGCTGGGTTTGAATGCCGCTGCAATCCTTTGATACTGAGTCCATGCCCACCCGTGGACCGACCTCCGTTGCCGCCGCCGACCGTGTTCTGCACGTGCTGGCGGTGCTGGCGCAGCATGGCCAGCCCATGTCGGCCGCCGAGCTGATGGAGGCCACGGGCCTGGCGCGCAGCACGCTGTACCGGCAGCTCGCGCGGCTCAAGCTGTGGGGCTTCGTGCTGGAGAGCAGCGGGCACTACGCGCCCGGGCCGCTGAGCCTGCAACTGGCCCTGGGCTTTGACATGGCGTCGCACCTGGTGCACCACGCACGGCCGGACATGCAGGCCCTGGCCCGGCAGTCCCATGAAAGCGTGGGGCTGGTGGTGGCCGTCAACGACAGCGTGGTATGCCTGGACATGGTGGACAGCACGCAGGCCCTGCGCTGCTCGTTCGAAAAGGGGCGCAGCGTGCCGCTGCGCGCCGGCGCCTCCGCCAAGTGCCTGCTGGCCCATGTGGCCCCGGCCACGCGCAATGCCATTCTGGACCTGCACTACGGCGCGGGCACCCCCGAGCGCCAGGCGGCGCTGGCCGAGCTGGAAGGCATTGCCAAGGCGGGCTACGCCGTCAGCTCCGGCGAGGTGGATGCCGGTGTCTGGGGTGTCAGCGTGCCCGTGTTCGGCTCTCCCCGGCAGGCCGCGGGGGCCATCACCCTGATGGCCCCGATCTTGCGAGCCCAGGGGCAGGAGGCCGCGCTCACCGGCATGGCCGTCATCGCCGCCGCGCGCATCTCCCGCCAGCTCACTTCTCCCTGATTTCCCTCACCCCTCCCCAGGAGCTTTCCCCATGAACCTTCGTCGCAACCTTCTTCTGGCCAGCCTGGCCGCCGCCGCCTTTTGCACCACGGGTGCGCAGGCCCAGGACAACGTCCTGCGTGTGGGCACCGATGCCACGTTCCCGCCCATGGAGTTCGTCGAGAATGGCAAACGCACGGGCTTTGACGTCGAGCTGGTGGAAGCGATCGCCAAGGCCATGGGCAAGCAGGTCGAATGGGTGGACATCGACTTCAAGGGCCTGATTCCCGGCCTGATCTCCAAGCGCTTCGACATGGCGGTATCGGCCATCTACATCACCGACGAGCGCAAGAAGGTGGTGGACTTCACCGACTCCTACTATGCCGGCGGCCTGGTGGTGATGGTGAAGGCCGACAACAAGGCCATCAACAAGCTCGCCGACCTGGACGGCAAAAAGGTCAGCGTGCAGGTGGGCACCAAGTCGGTGGCATACCTGACCGAAAAATTCCCCAAGGTGCAGCGCGTCGAGGTCGAGAAGAACCAGGAGATGTTCAACCTGGTGGACATCGGCCGGGCCGATGCCGCCGTGACCGGCAAGCCCGCCGCGTTCCAGTACGTGCGCACCCGCACGGGCCTGCGTGTGCTCGACGAGCAGCTCACCACCGAGGAATACGGCATGGCCCTGCGCAAGGACACGCCAGAGCTGACGAAGGCCGTCAACGGCGCCATCACCAGGCTCAAGGCCGACGGTACCTATGCGGCCATCGTCAAGAAGTGGTTCAGCAACAGCGCTGCCAAGTAAGCCACGGACCGTTGCCGGACTGAACCATGGAACTCGATTTTTCTCCTGTCTGGGCCGGGCTGCCCCAGTTGCTGGCGGGCGCGCTGGTCACCGTGGAAATCACGGCCGCCTCGCTGCTGCTGGGCTGCGTCATGGGCCTGCTGGTGGGCATTGGCCGCCTGAACCCCAGGCGCCGCGTGGTCTACGCCCTGTGCACCGCCTACGTGGCCGCGATCCGCGGCACGCCGCTGCTGGTGCAGCTGTTCATCCTGTTCTTTGGCCTGCCGCAGTTCGGCATCCTGCTGCCTGCTTTCGTGTGTGGCGTGATCGGCCTGGGCATCTACTCGGGCGCCTATGTGTCCGAGGTGGTGCGCGGCGCCATCCAGTCCATCGACAAGGGGCAGATGGAGGCGGCGCGCTCCATCGGCATGTCCTCGGGCCTGGCCATGCGCACCGTGGTGCTGCCGCAGGCGGTGGTGCGCATGATTCCTCCGCTGGGCAATGAGTTCATCGCACTCATTAAGAACTCGGCGCTGGTGTCGCTGCTCACCATCCACGACCTGATGCACGAGGGGCAGAAGATCATCAGCGTGTCGTACCGTTCGCTGGAGGTGTACCTGGCGATCGCGGTGGTGTATTTCATTCTGACCGGGGCCACCACGCTGGTGCTGCGCCGCATGGAACTGCGCCTGCGCGCCGGAGGGATGGTGCAATGAAGACAACGTCTGCAGTGACCGGCGCGAACCCGGCTTCCGAGCCCATCGTGCGCATTCGCAGCCTGCGCAAGTCGTTTGGCAGCCATGTGGTGCTCAGTGGCATCGACTTCGACGTGTTCCCATCGCAGGTGGTGGTGGTCATCGGGCCCAGCGGCTCGGGCAAGAGCACCTTCCTGCGCTGCTGCAACGGCTTGGAGCAGCCCGAGGGCGGCACGGTCGAGATCTGCGGCCGCACGCTGGTGCAGGAAGGCCGCATGCTGCCCGACCATGACCTCAACGCGCTGCGCGAGGAGGTCGGCATGGTGTTCCAGTCGTTCAACCTGTTCCCGCACCTGTCGGTGCTCGACAACGTGACGCTGGGCCCACGCAAGCTGCGCGGCCTCTCGCGCAAGGAGGCCGACGAGCGTGCCCAGGCCCTGCTGGCCAAGGTGGGGCTGGCGCACAAGGCGTCGGCCATGCCCGCCAGCCTGTCCGGCGGGCAAAAGCAGCGTGTGGCCATTGCCCGTGCACTGGCCATGGAGCCGCGCGTGATGCTGTTCGACGAACCCACCTCGGCGCTCGATCCGGAGCTGGTGGGCGAGGTGCTGCAGGTCATGAAGCTGCTGGCCAGCGAAGGCATGACCATGATGGTCGTCACCCACGAGATGGACTTCGCGCGCGAGGTGGGCGACGTGGTCGTCGTCATGGACGGCGGTGGCATCATCGAGGCCGGCGCCCCCGCCACCATCTTCACCAACCCCACGCAGGAGCGCACGCGCTCCTTCCTGCAGGCCGTGCTCACCCGCGCCTGAGGCGCTGCGCGGCGCTGTGCACGGTTGCCGTCAACCCCAGAGGAGGAAACCCCCGATGTCCCCGCTTTCACCCGTGATGCAGCAGCGCCTGCAAGAGCGCCTGACCCAGGACGACATTGCCCGCTTCGACCGCGACGGCGCGCTGTGCATCAAGCAGTTGCTCACGCCCGGGGAGGTGGCGTTGCTGCGCGAAGGCATCGACGCCAACCTGGCCGCGCCCAGCCCGCGCGCCAAGGTGGCCAGCCGCCCCGACGACCCGGGCCGTTTCTTCGAGGACTTCTGCAACTGGCAGGACATCCCGCAGTTCGGCCGCTTCGTGCGCGAGACGCCGCTGGCCCTGGCCGCGCAGCGCCTCATGCGGTCGCGCACCGTGCGGCTGTACCACGACCATGTGCTGGTGAAGGAGCCCGGCACGCGTCAGCGCACTCCGTGGCATCAGGACCAGCCGTACTACAACATCGAAGGCCTGCAGAACATCAGCATGTGGATTCCGGTCGATCCGGTGTCGCGCGCGGCCACGCTTGAATTCGTGGCCGGTTCGCACAAGGGGCCCTGGCTCATGCCGCGCACCTTCATGGACAACCAGGCCAAGTGGTTCCCTGAAGGCAGCCTGCAGGACCTGCCCGATGTCGAGGCCCGCCGCGAGGCTTTCCCCATCGTCGGCTGGGAGATCGAGCCCGGCGATGTGGTGTGCTTTCACATGCTCACCCTGCACGCCGCGGGCGGGGTGGAGGGCGTGAACCGCCGGCGCGTGTTTTCGGTGCGCTTTCTGGGCGACGACATCCGCCACGCCCCCCGGCCCTGGAAGACCTCGCCCGAGTTTGCGGGCCTGACCGACGTGCTGCCCGCCGGAGCCGAGATGGACCACCCGCTGTTTCCGCTGCTGGTGGCCGAAGCGGTGCAGGCCGGGGAGGGTGCGCGATGAGCGGGGCACCGATGGGGATGCCAGTCTTCTTTGACCTTGCCGCCACCCCCGCCACGCCCTGGAAGAATGGCGGCGGCAGCACGCAGGAACTCGCCTGCTGGCCGCCGGGAGCGGACATGAACGCCTTCGAGTGGCGGGTCAGCCTGGCCACGGTCGACCGGCCCGGCCCGTTCTCGGTCTTTCCGGGCATCGACCGCCAGATCATGCTGCTGGGAGGCGACGGCCTGCACCTGCGCGGCCCGGGCTGGGAGCACGGGCTGGACCAGCGCTGGCAGCCGTTCGCCTTCCCGGGGGACGACGCCGTGGACGGCGCCATGCTGGGCGGCACCTCGAAGGACTTCAACCTCATGCTGCGCCGGGGCGCCTGGCACGGCGCCCTGCAGGTGGCAGGCGAGGCGCGGGCGCCCGCGGGCGTGCACGCCGGCCTGTGCATGGTGCTGCAGGGTGGCTGGCGATGGGTGCCGGGAGAGCAGGGCGGCGAGCCCCGCGTGCTGCACGCAGGGCAGGGCTTCTGGTGGGTGCAGGAGGGTGCTGCCTTGCAGGGGCGCCTGGAGCCCGCCCATGGCGGCAGTGCGGCGGATGCGCCGGCGCTGGCCTGGATCGCGCTGGAGCGTGGTTCCAGCACAGAATTTTGATAAAAATGGCCTCTGGCGCTTGCTGAATAAGCGCTGGAAGCTATTGTTTGCATAGCAATCGATACCATGAACCTTCCGGCAGACAAGCAGATGCAGCAGGCGCGGCCCGGTGGCCCGGCCGGCGAGAGCGCCGAGGGCGTGTGGGTGAATCTGAAGCCCGTGGCCGGACTCGTGGCGGCCGATGTGCCCGTGCCCGAGGGCGAACCCACCTGCGTGGTGGTGCAGGACGGCCGCATGGCCTGGATCGGGCCCGAGGCGCACCTGCCGCCGGCCTTCCATCCCCTGCGCCGCTGGGATGGGCAGGGCGCGCTGGCCACGCCCGGCTTCGTGGACTGCCACACCCACCTGGTCTACGGCGGCCAGCGCGCCAACGAGTTCGCGATGCGGCTGGCGGGTGCCACGTACGAAGAAGTGGCCAGGGCGGGTGGCGGCATCGTGTCGTCGGTGAAGGCCACGCGCGGGGCGTCGGAAGACGAGCTCTTTGCCCTGGCCGCTCCGCGCCTCTCGGCCCTGCTGGACGAGGGCGTGTGTGCCATCGAGATCAAGTCCGGCTATGGGCTGGCCCTCGCTCACGAGCGCAAGCAGCTGCGCGTGGCCCGCCGCCTGGGCGAGGCATTCGGCGTGACGGTGCGCACCACCTTTCTGGGCGCGCACGCGCTGCCGCCCGAATACGCAGGGCGCAGCCAGGACTACACCGACCTCGTCTGCAACGAGATGCTGCCCGCGCTGGCGGCAGAAGGCCTGGTGGATGCGGTGGATGTGTTCTGCGAACGCATCGCCTTCACGCTGGCCGAGACCGAGCAGGTGTTCCAGGCCGCGCAAAGGCTGGGCATCCCGGTCAAGCTGCATGCCGAGCAGCTCTCGGACATGGGCGGCGCGGCCCTGGCCGCGCGCTACGGCGCGCTGTCGTGCGACCACATCGAACACCTGTCGCAGGACGGCATCGCCGCCATGAAGGCCGCGGGCACCGTGGCCGTGCTGCTGCCGGGTGCCTACTACACGCTGCGCGACACGCACCTGCCGCCCATTGCGCAGCTGCGCGAGGCCGGGGTGCCCATGGCGGTGTCCACCGACCACAACCCCGGCACCTCGCCCGCGCTCAGCCTGCTGCTCATGGCCAACATGGCGTGCACGCTGTTCCGCCTGACGGTGCCCGAGGCCCTGGCCGGCATCACCACACACGCCGCGCGCGCGCTGGGCTTGCAAGATTCCCACGGCCTGATCGCATCAGGCAGGCCCGCCAATTTTGTGCTGTGGCCGCTGGGCGAGGCGGCCGAGCTGGCCTATTGGTACGGCCACAAGCCCGCTTGCACCGTCGTGCGGCAGGGGCAGGTGGTGGCCGATGGCATGGGCATCCAAACACAGCAGGGGGCCCGCCATGGCGCTTGACGCTTCACACAGCCTTTTTGCGGCCGATGCGCTGCTGCCCACCGGCTGGGCGCGCAATGTGCTGGTGCAGTGGGATGGGGCAGGGCGCATCACCGGCGTGGCCTCCGATGCTGCGGTGCCAGCAGGCACGCCGGTGGCTGCTGGCCCGGTGATCCCCGGCATGCCCAACCTGCATTCGCACGCCTTCCAGCGCGCGTTTGCCGGGCTCACCGAGTACCGGGCAGAAAGCCAGGACAGCTTCTGGAGCTGGCGCAACCTCATGTACCGCTTTGCCGCCCGCATCACGCCCGAATCGCTGGAGGCCATCGCCACCTGGCTGTATGTGGAGATGCTGGAGGCGGGCTACACCTCGGTGTGCGAGTTCCACTACGTGCACCACGACCAGGGTGGCACACCCTATGCCGACGACGCCACGCTGTCGCTGGCCCTGCTGCGCGCCGCCCGCAACGCGGGCATGGGCATCACGCTGCTGCCGGTGCTCTACCAGACCAGCGGCTTTGGCGCCAAGCCACCACGGGCCGACCAGGCGCGCTTCATCCGCAGCACCGGCAATATGCTCTCTTTATTGGAGCGCCTGGCGCCCGCTGCACGGGTGCAGGGGGCCGTTCTGGGCCTGGCCCCTCACTCGCTGCGTGCCGTGCCGCCCGAGAGCCTGACCGCCGCCGTGCAGGGCCTCGCCGCCCTCGATCCCCACGCACGCATCCACATCCACATCGCCGAGCAGACGCAGGAGGTGGACGACTGCATCGCCTGGAGCGGCCAGCGCCCCGTGCGGTGGCTGCTCGACCACGCCCCGGTGGACGAACGCTGGTGCCTGGTGCACGCCACCCACATGACGCCCGATGAATACGCCGGCGCCGCGCGCAGCCGCGCCGTCGCTGGCATCTGCCCCACCACCGAAGCCAACCTGGGCGACGGCATCTTCGACATGCCGCTGTGGCTGCAGCAGGGTGGGCGCTGGGGCGTGGGCTCGGACAGCCATGCCTGTGTGAATGCGGCCGAAGAGCTGTTGATGCTGGAGTACAGCCAGCGCCTGTCACGCCGGCAGCGCAATGTGCTGGCCTCCGCCGCGCAGCCCGAGGTCGCAACCGCCATGACCTTGCAGGCCGTGGCTGGCGGGGCGCAGGCTGCGGGGCGGGCCGTTGGCGGCATCGCGGTGGGCCAGCAGGCCGACATGGTGGCGCTGGACGCGCAGCATGTGGCGCTGCGCGATCTGCCTGCGCACAGCATGCTCTCGGCCCATGTGTTTGGCAGCCACCGGACCTCGGCCATCGGCAGCCTCTGGGTGGCGGGCGTGCGCCGCGTGTCCGGAGGCCGGCATGTACTCCACGAATCGGCGGCCCGGGCCTTTGTGGCAGCCCGGTCGGCCACCATCGCGCCGGATTGAGGCTGTCTTTGTTTTATTTCTGAACCCACCATGACCGACACCGCACCATCTCCGTTTGTCTTTCACCAAGGCACCCAGCCGCTGCTGATCTCCATGCCCCACGCGGGAACCTACGTGCCGCCCGCGCTGGCCGCGCGGTTTACCGAAGAGGCCCGCCAGGTGCCCGATACCGACTGGCACATGGACCGGCTGTACGGTTTTGCGCGCGACATGGGCGCTTCCATCCTGGTGGCCACGCACTCGCGCTACGTGGTGGACCTGAACCGTCCGCCCGACGGCGCGAGCCTCTACCCCGGCCAGAGCGTCACCGGCCTGTGCCCGGTCGATACCTTTGACGACACGCCCATCTACGCCCAGGGCGACGTGCCGGGCGAAGCCGAAGTCGCCGCGCGCCGCGATGCCGTCTGGGCGCCGTACCACGCGCAACTGCGCGCCGAGCTCGATCGCATCCACGCCCGGCATGGCGTGGCCGTGCTGTGGGACGCGCATTCGATCCGCTCGGTGCTCCCGCGCTTCTTCGAAGGCAAGCTGCCGGACCTGAACCTGGGCACGGCCAACGGCGAAAGCTGCGATCCCGCACTGGCCCGGGAGCTGCTGGCCATCGCGGAGGCTGCGGGCGGCTACACGGCGGTGCTCAACGGCCGCTTCAAGGGGGGGCACATCACGCGCCACTATGGCCAGCCGGGGCAGGGCGTGCATGCCGTGCAGCTGGAGATGACGCAGTGCAGCTACATGCAGGAGGCCTTGCCGTTCGACTACCTGCCCGACGTGGCGCAGCGCGTGCAGCCGCACCTCGAACGCATGCTGCGGGCCGCGCTGGCATTCGCGCACGCGCGCCAGGCTCCGCGCTGATCCACGGGTCCGCAGGGGCCCCAACGGTGCGGCGGTGTGCCCCTCTGCTCGAATTCTTGTAGCGGCATGGGCCAGGGTGGCGGGGGTTCGGTGCTAGTATGGCTGCAGCGATGGTTCGGAATCGCCCGGCGGGCGCCCCCTGTTTTCACCACCCTGTGCCCGGTCAGCCAATGCGGAAGGAGCCGCACCCCCTCATGGATCCAGCGGCCTACTACTACATGCCCCTTTTCAAGCCCGGAGCCTCCGTGCAATGGGGACAGCAGCGCGAGACGGTCAGCCACGTGGTGGTGCGCCGCAACGCGATGATGATCTACCTGGTGGGGCACGATGCGCCGGTGCACCCCGATGCCCTTCGGGTGGAGCCCACGGCCTTCCACCTCACGCGCGTTCCCGACCGGTTCTGACGCGGCGCCCGGCGCGCCGCCACCGTGGGCTGACGAACCTCAGCGTGCGCCGAACTGCGCCATCGCCTCGCCCAGCTGGATGGGCCGGGCGGGCGCCCACTGCGGGTTGAACTGCAGCGGGCCCTGGGGAAACAGCATCACCACGGTCGAACCCAGCAGGAAGCGCCCCATTTCCTCGCCCTGCCGCAGGCTCACCTGTCCCTGGGCATAGTCCCATTGGCGCGGCGTGCCCGGACGCGGTGGATTCACCTGCCCATGCCATACCGTGGCCATGCTGCCGACGATGGTGGCCCCCACCAGCACCAGCACGAACGGCCCCTGTGCCGATTCAAAGAAGCACACCACACGCTCGTTGCGGGCAAACAGCCCGGGCACGCCGCGCGCCGTGGTGGGGTTCACCGAAAACAGGTCGCCAGGCACATGCACCATGCGCGTGAGCTCGCCCGCGCAGGGCATGTGGATGCGGTGGTAGTCGCGCGGGCTCAGGTACAGCGTGGCGAAGTGGCCGTTGTCAAACCGCGCCGCGGCGGCGGCATCGCCGCCCACCAGCGCGGTGGTGGAGTAGGTGTGGCCCTTGGCCTGGAAGATCTGGTCCTTGGCGATGGGGCCGAACTGGCTGATGGCGCCGTCCACGGGGCAGACCAGATCGGCCTGCGCCAGCGGGCGGGCACCAGGCTTCAACGCACGCGTGAAGAAGTCGTTGAACGATGCGTAGCTGGCGATGTCAGGGTTGGCCGCCTCGGCCATGTTGACGTTGTAGCGGGCCACGAAGCGGCGGATCACCGAGGTCGTGAGGCCACCCAGCCGGGCCGACGCAAATTTGCCGGCCAGGGTGGTCAGGGCCTGCTTGGGCATGAGGTATTGCGGCAGGACTGCCAGGCGATCAGACACGGGTGGGGCCCTTCAGGAGGAAAGCGGATGATTCTATCGGCGCGGGCTGCCGCCACCGGGGCTTCATACCCCCAGGTACTGCTCCAGCAGCTGCGGCTGCGCATGCAGGGCGTCGGAGCTGCCCTCGAACACCACCTGGCCCTTGACCAGGATGACGTTGCGGTCGGTGATCTGCGTGACGTGTTTCCAGTTCTTGTCCACGATCACGCTGCTGATGCCGCTGTCCTTGATGAGGCTGCAGATGCGCCAGATCTCGCGTGCGATGAGCGGCGCCAGGCCTTCCGTGGCCTCGTCGAGAATGAGCACGTCGGGGTTGGTCATGAGCGCCCGGCCGATGGTCAGCATCTGCTGCTCGCCGCCGCTGAGCTGCTGGCCGCCGTGGCCCAGGCGCTCCTTCAGGCGGGGGAAGGTCTCCAGCACGCGTTCGTAGGTCCAGTCCCGCTGGCCCCGGGTTCCCGCGCGCGCGGCCATCTGCAGGTTCTCGACCACGCTGAGGTTGCCGAAGATGCCGCGCCCCTCGGGCACGTAGGCCACGCCCAGGCGCGACACTTCGAAGGGCGGGCGGCCGGTCATGTCGCGGCCCGCGACGGTCACCGAGCCGGAGCGGGGCTTGACCAGGCCCATCAGCGACTTGAGCAGCGTGCTCTTGCCCATGCCGTTGCGGCCCATGAGGCCGATGGTCTCGCCCTGGCCGACGGTGAAGTCCACGCCGTGCAGGATGTGGCTGGGACCATAGAAGGTGTGGATGCCGCGCGCATCAATCCAGGGAGTCGCCATGTCAGTGATCCTCCCCCAGGTAGGCGGCTTGCACCGTGGCATCGGCGCGCACCTCGGGGGGCGTTCCGTGGGCGATGACTTCGCCGTTGACCATCACGGTAAGGTGGTCGGCCAGCGCGAACACGGCATCCATGTCGTGCTCCACCAGCATGATGGCGTGGGCGGGCTTGAGGCGTTGCAGCAGCTCGACCATGCGTTCGGCCTCGGCCACGCCCATGCCGGCCAGGGGCTCGTCGAGCAGCAGCACCCGCGGTTCGGTGGCCAGGGTCATCGCGATTTCGAGCTGGCGCTGCTCGCCGTGGCTCATGGCGCCTGCAATCGCCATGCGCCTGTCCTTCAAGCCAGAAAGCTCGATGGCGCTTTCCAGGCGGGCGTGGATAGCTTTGTTTTTGATAGTGTTGGCGCGCGTGTCCTGCCACCAGCGCAGCGGATTCCAGGGCTGCTGCGCATCGCGCGACTGGGCGGCCAGGCGCACGTTTTCGTGCACCGTGAGCGGCAAGAAGATGTTGGTCTTCTGGTAGCTGCGGCCCAGGCCCTGGCGCGAGATGCGCTCGGGGGCCCACCCGGTCACCTCGGTGCCGCCAAGCTGCACCATCCCGGAGGTGGGCGCCAGGTCGCCCGAGAGCAGATTGGTCAGCGTGGACTTGCCCGCGCCGTTGGGGCCGATCACGGCATGGATGCGGCCACGCCACAGGTCCAGCGACACTCCGTTGACGGCGGCCAGGCCGCCGAACCGCTTGGTGAGCTGGCGGGCCGAGAGCAGGGTTTCATCAGCCATGGTGCGGACCCTCCTCCTGCGCCTTGGCGGCCCGGCGCTGCCCCAGCATGCCCAGCAGCCCGCGCGGCGCGGCCACCACCACCAGCACGATGAAGCTGCCCATCAGCAGCTGCCAGTGCTTGGTGATGTCCTTGAACACGTGCAGCAGGTACTCGAAAGCGAAGGCGCCCACGATGGCGCCCGCGAAGTTGCCCATGCCGCCCAGGATGATCATCATGATGGCGTGGGCACTCATGTGAAAGCCCATCAGCTCCGGGTTCACATAGCCCGTCTGCGCGCCCCACAGGTAGCCCGCCAGCCCCGCGAGCGCACCCGCCACGGTGAAGGCGGTGAGCTTGTAGCCGCGCGTGCCAAAGCCCATGGCGCGCATGCGGTGCTCGTTGATGCGGATGCCCGAAAGCGCGCGGCCCAGCGGACTCCAGAGCAGGCGGCGCAGCAGCACATAGACGATGACCACCAGGGCGAGGGTGAAGTAGTAGAAGGTCTTGCGGCCTTCCAGGTCGAACGGCAGCCAGCCGAAGATGGAGGCGTCGGGCCGGAAGTTGATGTACAGGCCATCCGAGCCGCCCAGGACCTTGTTGTCGAAGAACAGATAGAACACCATCTGCGCGAACGCCATGGTGACCATGATGAAGTAGATGCCGTGCGTGCGCACCACGAAAAAGCCGATGAACAGCGCCACCAGCCCCGCGCCGGCCACGGCCAGCGGCAGCGACCACCACAGGCTCACCGGCATGTCGGCGGGCGTGAGGAACGCGAGCGCGTAGCCCGCCACGCCAAAGTAGGCGGCATGGCCCAGCGAGACCAGGCCGGTCACGCCCTGCAGCAGGTCCAGGCTCATGGCGAAGATTGCCATGATCATCATGCGCGTGACCATCTGCACGTAGAAGTCGCTGCCGACGACCGGGAACAGCAGCAGCGCAGCCAGCCCCAGTGCCAGGGCGAGTTGCACGCTGTGCGGCAGCACCTCGATGTTGGCGCGGGGCGTGCTCATGCGCTGCCGCCGGGCCGCCCCGGGGCGGGCAGCGAAATACACGAAGTGATGAACGTGGGGGGCATCATTGCTTGAAAAGACCTTCAGGTTTCCACAGCAGCACAGCCGCCATCAGCATATAGACCAGCATCCCGGCCATGGAGGGCAAGAGCACCTTGCCGAATGTATCGACAAAGCCCACCAGCAGCGCCGCGATGAGTGCGCCGCGCACGGAACCGATGCCGCCGATCACCACCACCACGAAACACATGATGAGCACCGAGGAGCCCATGTTGGGATAGACGCTGGACACCGGCGCGGCCACCATGCCCGCGACGGCGGCCAGCCCCACGCCGAGGGCAAACACGATGGCATGGATGAGCTTGATGTTCACGCCCAGCGATTCGGCCATGTCGCGGTTGAACGCGCCGGCGCGGATCTTCATGCCCAGCCGGGTCCTGGAGATCAGCAGGTACAGGGCCAGCGCCAGCGCGATGCAGACCCCGGAAATGAAGAGCCGGTACACGGGGTAGGAAAGGGTGTCGGTGAGCGGGATGGACCATTCCAGCACCGGCGGAATCGCCACGCCATGCACGTCGTCGCCCCAGAGGATGGAGCGCAGTTCCTCGAAGATGTAGATGAGGCCGAAGGTGAGCAGCACCTGGTCCAGGTGGTCGCGGTGGTAGAAGTGGCGAAACAGCAGCCACTCCAGGGCCAGGCCAAAGACCACGGCCAGCACCGTGCCGCCAAGGATGGCGAGCGTGAGGCTGCCGAAGTAGCCCGACAGCGAATAGCCCAGGTAGGCCCCCAGCATGTAGAAGCTTCCGTGCGCGAGGTTCACCACGCCCATGATCCCGAAGATCAAGGTGAGGCCCGCCGCCAGCATGAACAGCAGCAGCCCGTACTGCACGCTGTTGAGCAGCTGGATCAGGAAAGTGGCGAAGTCCATGGCGTGCTGGCGCAAGGGTCAGGCGGCGCGGCGCGTGGCCAGCAGGAGCGTGCCCATCAACGTGAACAGGCCGCCCGAGACGCGGTTGAACCAGCGCATGCGGGTGCCTGAACGCAGCACCGGTGCCAGGCGCGCCACGCCCAGGGCGCACAGCGTGAGCACCGTGAATTCAAAGGCGACAAAGGTGCTTGCCAGCACGGCAAACTGTGGCGCCCACGCCGCTGCCGGATCCAGAAACTGGGGAAAGAACGCGGTGAAGAACAGCAACGCCTTGGGATTGCTGCCGCCCACGATCAACCCCTGGACGTAGAGCTTGCGCGCAAAGGCCGTGGCCTTGGACTGGTCGCCCTTCGCGGGCATGTGGTCGAACACCGTGGTCTGGCTGCGGAACGTCTTGATGCCAAGCCAGATCAGGTAGGCCGCGCCCGCGGCCTTGAGCACCCAGAATGCGGTTTCGGAGGCCGCCAGCAGCGCCCCCAGCCCCAGGGCGGACAGCAGCATCGTGCCCAGAACCGCTGTCACGCTGCCTGCCGCCGCGGCCAGGGCCTTGCGCGGGCCGTGCTGCAGGGAACTGGTCATGCACATGAGCATCGTCGGTCCGGGGGACAGGACCAGCAGGGCCACTGCGGCGAGGTAAAGCAGGTAGGTACTGAGCGACATGGAAGGAGGTTCGAGGAAGGTGGCCGCAAAGTCCGGGCGCACGGCAGACGGGCCTGCCCCCGGGCAGCCCCTTGGTGCATTGTGTCAAAGTCGCGGGTTGCCGCCACGGAAGGCGGGGCGCGCCTTGGGCGGGCCGTCCGCGGCGCGCGGGGGCTTCAGCCCATTCGGCATCCTGCGCCGCTGTCGGCCAGGGCCTTGGCGGCCACGCCGATCACCTTGTTTTCCTTGTTCTCCACGCGGCGCAGGTAGATGTCCTGCACCGGGTTGTGCGACTTGCTCATCGTCCACTTGCCGCGCGGGCTGTCGATGGTGGCGTTTTCCATGGCCTTGATGACGGCGGGCTTGGCAGACAGATCACCCTTCACGGCATTGGCGCCCTGCACCAGCAGCAGGCCCGTGTCGTAGCCCTGCACCGCGTAGACGTCGGGCTGGCTGCGGAACGCCTTGGCGTACTCCAGGCGGAACTGCTTGTTGCGCGGCGTGTCCAGCGAATCGCTGTAGTGCATGGTGGTGATGATGCCGTCGGCCGCAGGGCCCGCGGCGTCCAGCACGCCTTCGGTCAGGAAGCCCGACCCGTACAGCGGAATCTTGTCCTTGAGGCCTGCCGCCGCGTAGTCCCGGATGAACTTGGCGGCGCCCCCGCCGGCGAAGAAACAGGCCACGGCATCGGGCTTGAGCGCGGCGATCTCGGTCAGCAGCGCCTGGAACTCCACATTGGGGAAGGGCAGGCCCAGCTCCTTGACGATGGTGCCGCCCGCGGCGGTGTAGCTTTGCTTGAAGCCTTCGAAGGCCTCGTCGCCGGCCGCGTACTTCCAGGTGATCCAGACGGCCTTCTTGTGGCCCTTCTCGACCATGGCCTTGCCCAGGGCCAGCGTGGGCTGGGAATTGCTGAAGGAGGTTCGGAACACGTTGGGGGCGCACAGGGCGCGCGTGGCGGCATGCACGCCCGCGTTGGGGATGAGGTTGAGCACGCCGGTGTCGCGCGCCACCTTCTGGATGCCCATCTGCACGCCCGAGTGCACGGTGCCGATCAGCACGTCCACCTTGTCGCGCTGCACCAGCTTGCTGGCGTTTTCGACGCCCTTGCTGGGCTCGGACTCATCATCCACCTTGAACCACTCAATCTCGCGCCCGCCGAGCTTGCCGCCTTGCTGGTCGATGGCCAGGCGCACGCCGTTCTCGATGGCCACCCCCAATTGGGCGAAGGTGCCCGTGTAGGGCAGCATGAAACCCACCCGTACCTTGCCGCTTTGCGCACGCACGATGGAGGGCAGCAACAGGCCCGTGGATGCGGCGCCAACGAGGGCGGCGCTGCGGCTGATGACGAGGCGGCGGGTGGTCATGGAATGGAGCTCCTTTGTTTAGGCTTAAAGCAATTTACCCCAACGTCCCCTGCAGGAAACCTATGGCTTACCCGTACCGGGGGCACAGCGATGGGGGCTTGGTGGGGCGCCCCGGGATCGCCTGGCATGAAGGCGGCAAAATAGGGGTTGTCCAGAACCTCCTTTCGAACGCCCGCGCCTCATGCCCCTCGTGACGGCGAGGGACTCCGCCCTGAAGCGGTTGCGTTGCCGCGAACCGCTGCTGCTGCTCCATGCCCCCATCCGACTCCGATCATTCCGTGTCTTCTTCTGCCGCCATGGAGGGGGCAGACGCATCTGCGTATGTCCGGACCCTGCGTTGGCTTCGCAATTTCTGGCCTGCGCCGCTGGGCATCGACGGGCGTGAACGCCTGCGCTTTATCGCCGGTGCCGTGATCGGGGTTCTCATCACGGCATTGCTCAGCCGGTGGTGGGCGGGCGATGCGGCCTCGGGCCCCTGGATGGTGGCGTCCCTGGGGGCCAGCGCCGTGCTGGTGTTCGGCATGCCGTCGAGTCCCCTGGCGCAGCCGTGGCCGGTGCTGGGCGGCAGCACGCTGTCGGCGCTGGTGGGGGCGTTGTGCTCGGCGGCAGTGCCTGACCCCGTGATATCCGGCGCCCTGGCCGTGGGACTGGCCATTGCGCTCATGGTGCCGCTGCGCTGCCTGCACCCGCCGGGCGGTGCCATGGCCCTGTATGTGGTGCTGACGGCGGGCGATGGCTTGCATCTGGCCGTGTTTCCCATTCTGTTCAATGTCGTGATCCTGCTGATCGCGGCCATGGTCTACAACGGTCTCACCGGGCGCCGGTATCCTCATCCACAGCGGGTGGCGCCCAGAACCCACGTCGCCAAAGGCGCGTTCACCGCCTCTGACGTGGACACGGCGCTGGCCCACTACAACCAGGTGCTCGATGTCAGCCGGGCCGACCTGGAGGGCCTGCTCCATCTGGCGGGGCGTGCCGCGTTCCAGCGCACGCTGGGAGATGTGCGCTGTGTGGACATCATGTCCAAGCCTCCGTTCGCGGTGGAGGCGGGTGTCTCGCTCAAGGAGGCATGGACGTTGATGCGCAGCGAGCAGATCAAGGCGCTGCCCGTGGTCGATATGCAGCGGCAGGTCATCGGGATCGTGACCGTGGCGGATTTCATGCGGCTCGCCAACCTGGACCTGCATGAAGGCCTGGGCCAGCGCCTGCGTGCGCTGGTCATGGGCCGCAGCGGCCAGCCCACTGCGGTGGACCAGATCATGTCCCACCCGGTTCAGGTGGCCCGGACCGGGCAGCACGCCATGGACCTCGTTCCCCTGTTTTCGCAGGGGGGCCACCACCACATCCCCATCGTGGACGAAGAAGACCGCCTGGCGGGCGTCATCACCCAGACCGATCTGGTGCGGACCCTCGCCGTGGCCGTGCAGGGGCGCGCCGAAGATGGCATGTCTGCACCGCCCCGGGCGCCTCGTGCGCAGGCGGCCCCGGCCGCCCAGGCAAGGCCGTAGGCAGATTGCTGCACATCGCGGTACAATCGACAGGCTTTGCACAGCGCTCTGCCTGTCCATTGACGCCGTCTCCCCCGGCCCTCTGCCTGATCTGCGCCCCGGGTGCAGCGACTCCCACCGCCCGCAATGCACCGTGTGTCGAGCACCGTCCCACGCGGTAGCTGCCGTGGTGGATGCACGAATCAGGCGCCGATCACAGAATATTTGTTTTGAAGAGATAGAACATGGCCAAAGAAGAACTCATTGAAATGCAAGGCTCCGTGACGGAAGTCTTGCCCGACTCGCGCTTTCGCGTCACGCTGGACAACGGTCACCAACTGATCGCATACACCGGCGGAAAGATGCGCAAGCACCACATCCGCATCCTGGCGGGTGACAAGGTATCCCTGGAAATGTCGCCCTATGACCTGACCAAGGGGCGCATCACCTTCCGCCATCTGGCCGGCCGCGGCCCTGGCCCTTCCAGCAACCGCTGATCCCCTGGGCTTGAGGTCCGCTGGTTTTCTTGCTGTTCCCGTGACCGCGCGCTGCTTCGCACGGGGTGTGATACCTGTCGGTGCCGGTCCCCATGAATTGCTTTCAGAAAAATCACAAAAAGCGGGCATCGAGCAAAAAACAGGCAAATTCCCGGGTTAGAATACGAGCTGTCGGAGCGTAGCGCAGCCTGGTAGCGCATCTGCTTTGGGAGCAGAGGGTCGCGAGTTCGAATCCCGCCGCTCCGACCAATGTTTGAAGGCCTTGCAGCACATGCTGCAGGGCCTTTTTTCTTGCCTGCTGGTTTTCCCGGTTCCTGGTTGCGGTTCCACGCGGCTGCCGCGGCGGCATCGGATTTCCGTACCATCGGGGCTCGCCGTGGCGAGCTGCCATCCGCACCCCCATCACCGCTCGCCGCCCCTTCGCCTGCAATGCAATGAACCGCGTGCCTTCCCCTTTGCCTGCTTCGTTTTCCCATTCGTCGCCGCGCTATGACAGCGTCGATGCCCTGCGCGGCCTGGCGATGGTGTGGATGACGGTTTTTCATTTTTGCTTTGACCTGAGCCATCTGGGTTTCTGGCCCCAGGATTTCCGGGGCGATCCGGTCTGGACCCTGCAGCGCACGGCGATCGTGAGCCTGTTCCTGTTCTGTGCCGGCCTGGGGCAGGCCATCGCACTTCAGCAGGGGCAGGGGTGGCGACGGTTTGGGCGGCGATGGCTGCAGATCGCCGGCTGCGCGCTGCTGGTGTCCGCGGGGTCGTTCGTGATGTTCCCGCGCAGCTTTATCTATTTTGGCGTGCTCCACGGCATGGCGGTGATGCTGCTCATCGCCCGAGGCACGGCGGGCTGGGGGCGGTGGCTGTGGCTGGCAGGGCTGGTGGCGGTGGCGCTTCCGCCGCTGGCGCAGCAGCTTCTGGCCAGCGCATGGTCCGAGGCCGCGCCGTGGTTCAACGGACGCGCCCTCAACTGGCTGGGCCTGGTTTCTCGCAAGCCGTTCACGGAGGACTACGTGCCGGTGCTGCCCTGGCTGGGCGTGCTGTGGTGGGGGTTGGCCGCTGGCCAATGGGCCATGGCGGCGAGGGCGCGGGCCGGAGGGGCGCCGTTTGGGCGGCTTCCGGGGGCTTTTCAGCCCCTGGCACTGCTGGGCCGGTGGAGCCTGAGCTACTACATGCTGCACCAGCCCGTGATGATCGGACTGCTGATGGCCGTGGCCTGGATCACGACGAAGGGCTAGCTAGCGCGCGGGGAGCAGGGGGCGCTGATGCATGCGTTGCATGCGGCGGCATCGACAGAAACACCGCTATGCCACCATGAAAAAACGCGGCCTGGGCCGCGTTCGTTTCGGGTGGGCATCGCAGCAATGCGATGCGGCGGGACCCGTTACTCGACCTTGGCCTTCGCGCGCAGGTCTTCCTGGAACTTCGCCAGCTTTTGCTGTTGCAGCTGCTGTGCCACCTGGGGCTTCACTTCTTCCAGCTTGGGCAGTTCTGCCTGGCGCACATCGTCCAGGCGGATGACGTGCCAGCCGAACTGGCTCTTCACGGGGGCGTCGGTCATCTTGCCCTTTTCGAGCTTGACCAGGGCTTCGGTGAATTCACTCACATAGCTGGAAGGGTTGGCCCAATCCAGGTCGCCGCCCTTGGCACCGGACCCTGGGTCCTTGGATTGCTTCTTGGCGATGTCTTCAAACTTGGCGCCCTTCTTGATGGAAGCGATGATGGCCTTGGCATCCGATTCCTTTTCCACCAGGATGTGGCTGGCCTTGTATTCCTTGCCGCTGTTGGCCGCGACGAACTTGTCGTACTCAGCCTGGATCTCGGCATCGGTCACCGGGTTCTTCTTCTGGTAGTCGGCGAACAGTTCGCGGATCAGGATGGTCTGGCGGGCCAGATCCATTTGCGCCTTGTAGTCCGCCGAGCCTTCCAGGCCGCGCTTTTGCGCTTCCTGCATGAAGATTTCGCGGGTGATGACTTCTTCCTTGATCTGGCCTTCGATGTCCGGTGTCACGGGGCGGCCCGAGCGCTCCACTTGCTGCTTGAGTGCCTCGACGCGCTCTTTCGGCACGGCCTTGCCGTTGACGATGGCGACATTCTGGGCGGAAACGGGCAGGGCCATCGTGCCCAGCACGGCGGCGGCCACGAGGCCGGACAGGAGCTGTTTCTTCATGCGGAATCCAAAAAATGAGAGGTTGTTTGCCAGCTGAGTTCCGGCAACTGGGGACATGGGGGCCGGTTCAGAGAACTTCAATGGCAAGGGCGTGAACCCCTTGGTCAATAAATTCTTGCAGCGCATCATACACAAGGCGGTGCTGCGCGACCCGGGCCTTGCCTGTAAACAAAGGTGACGAAATGCGGACCCGGAAATGGGTGCCGAAACCAGTGCCGTTGGCTCCCGCATGTCCCGCATGGGCGGCGCTTTCGTCGAGCACTTCCAGGGCCGTGGGCGTGAGGCGGTCCGCCAGGGCCTGGTGCATCTGCTGCGCGAGTATGGTCATGGCAGGTCGTCCTTCAGGCTGCGGGCTCATCGCCTTCGTCGCCCTTGAGGTGGGGCGCCACATAGATGCCCTGGCCCACCAGGAAGACCAGCGGGAAGGCATACCCCCAGAGCTTGAAGTCCACCCAGGCCTCAGTGCTGAAGTTGACGACGACATACGCGTTGATGGCCGACATGAACGCGCAGTACACGATCCAGGCGACGTTCAGCCGGTGCCACACACCCTCTGGCAGGGTCAGCTGGCTGCCCAGCAGCATCTTGAGGAAGTTCTTCTTCATGATCCACACCGCCACCGCGAGCGCGACGGACATGGCGCCGTACAGCACGGTGGGCTTCCACTTGATGAAGCGGTCGTCCTGCAGCACCAGCGTGAGCGTGCCGAACAGCAGGATCAGCACCAGGGTCACCTTGTGCATGGTCTGCAGGCGCCGGTCGATGGCGTAGATCAGGGCCATCTGCGCGACGGTGGCGCCCATGAGCACCGCGGTGCCCACATAGATGCCGTACAGCTTGTAGGCCCCGAAGAACAGCAGGATGGGGAAGAAGTCGATCAGGATTTTCATGGGGTCAGGGGCGGGTCTCGGGGCTCAGTCCTTGCCGGATTCGAAATCCAGCGAGGCCGAGTTCATGCAGTAGCGCAGGCCGGTGGGGGTGGGGCCATCTTCGAAGACATGGCCCAGGTGGGCCCCGCATTGTGCACACACTGTCTCGGTGCGGACCATGCCATGGCTGCGGTCCACGATCTCGGTGATCGCCCCGGGGATGGCCTCGGAGAAACTGGGCCAGCCGCAGCCGGCATCGAACTTGGTCACCGAATCGAACAATTTCGCGCCGCAGCAGATGCAGTGGTAGCTGCCATCGGCCCAGTGGGCCTCGTATTTGCCGGTGAAGGGGCGTTCGGTGGCGGCATGGCGCGTCACCTGCAGGGCGGCGGGTTCGGCGCCCTTGCCCTGCAGGATGGCTTGCCACTCGGCTTCGGTCTTCTGGACGGGGTAGGTCATGATGAACAGCTGATCTCGATGGAAGACGCCCAGTCGGGCGGGAAGGCTGCGTAGGCGTCGTGCCCGGGGTGCTCGTCGAAGGGGTACTCCAGCAGCCGCTGAAGGGTTTGGAGTTCACTGAAGTCGCCAAGTTTCGCCGCACGGATGGCTTGCTCGCCCAGGTGGTTGCGCAAGACGAACTTGGGATTCGTTTTTAGCATCAAATCGGCCGCTGGCGCTTGCTCATCAAGCGCCAGCAGCTCTGAATAGGATAGCAACCACTGGTCCAGGGCGGCGCGGTCGGCAAACAGGTCCCGCACGGGCTCGAAATCGCGCCCGGCCACTGCATGCGACAGGCGGCGCCAGAAGATCGTGTAGTCCACACCGTTGCGGGCGAGCAGCAGCAGGATGCCGTCGATCAGTTGCCCATCGCCTTCGCTGGCGCCCGCAAGCCCCAGCTTGGCGCGCATGCGGGCCATGAATTCCTCGGGGAACACGCTCTTGTAGGACTCCAGGGCCTGCTTGGCCAGTTCCTGGTCGCCGATCAGGGGCAGCAGCGCCTGCGCCAGGCAAAACAGGTTCCAGTACGCCACGTTGGGCTGGCGGTTGTAGGCATAGCGGCCCTGGGTATCGCTGTGGTTGCACACGTGGCCGGGCACGAAGGCATCCAGAAACTGGAAAGGGCCGTAGTCGATGGTCAGGCCCAGGATGCTCATGTTGTCGGTGTTCATCACCCCGTGGCAAAACCCCACGGCCTGCCACTGCGCCATCAGCCTGGCCGTGCGCTCGCTCACGGCCTGCAGCAGCGCGGCGTAGGCATTGCCGCCGACCTCGGTGGTGTCCCGGCATTCAGGGTAGTAGCGGTCGATGACATAGTCGGCCAGGGCCCGAAGCTGTGGCTGCAGGTCGTTGGCGGCGAAGTGCTCGAAATGGCCAAAGCGCACGAAACTGGGGGCCACGCGCGTGACCACGGAGGCTGTTTCGATCTCTTCGCGGCGCACGGGCGCGGGCGAGCCGGTGATGCACAGCGCGCGCGATGTCGGAATGCCCAGGCCATGCATGGCCTCGCTGCACAGGAATTCGCGGATGCTGGAGCGCAGCACGGCCCGCCCGTCGCCCATGCGGGAGTAGGGCGTGCGCCCCGCGCCCTTGAGCTGGATTTCCAACCCGCCGGCGGTTTCCCCCAGCAGGATGGCCCGGCCGTCGCCCAGCTGGCCGGCCCAGACGCCGAACTGGTGCCCGCTGTAGACGCTTGCAAGGGGCCGCGAGCCAGCGAGCAGCACGTTGCCCGTGAAGGCCTGCAGGGCTTCGTCGCTCTCCAGCCATGCAGGGTCCAGGCCGATCAGCCGCGCCACGGCGGCGCTGGTTCCCACCCAGTGCGGCGCGGGCAGCGGGGTCGGGCGCAGTTCGGTGAAAAAGTCCGGTCCCAGGGCCGCGAAACCATGGTTCCAGGCCAGGCCGATGTCGGCGGTGGTGTCGCTGTCGGCGGGCAGGTTCATGGGGTCGATTGTCTCGCACCGGTGATGCCCCGGCCCCGGCAGGGCCATGGGTGGGGGAGGGTGGAACCCGTTGCGCCGCGCGCAGGCCGCCGCGCGGCCCGCGTGGGTTCGCCGGGTGTTCTCAGGCGCCCTGTTCGGATGCCGTGCTTTCGGGCTCCGCGTGCAGTACGTGGGCCCGGTACTGGCCGGGCGGCATGCCGAACCAGCGCTTGCACGCCCGAAACAGGTTGCTCTGGTCGGCGAACCCCAGCAGATCGGCCACCTCCGCCAGGCTGCGGCGCTCATCGCTCAGGTACTGGCCGGCCAGCTCGCGCCGCGTGTCGTCCAGCAGTTGCTGGTAGCTCACGGATTCGGCCTGCAGGCGCCGCTGCAGCGTGCGGTCGGTCAGGTGCAGGCGCGCCGCCACGTCTTCGCGGCGGGGTTCGCCCAGGTGCAGGATGCGGGCCACTTCGGTGCGCACGCGCGTGCTGGCCAGCGTCTGGCCCAGGTGGTCCAGTTCGGTCTCGACCAGTCTTTCGTGCAGGGCCCACAGGCTGGGGTTGTGGGTGGGAATGGGGGCCAGAAGGTCGGCCTCGGCCAGCAGGAAGCGGTTGGCGGGCTGGCTGAAGTGCGGCAGCAGGCCGAAGGCGGAGCGGTAGCGCGCCTCGTCCGCGGGCGGCGGGGTGATGAGTTCGACCGCCAGCGGCGTGAGCTCGCGGCGCGTCAGCCAGCCGCACAGGGTCAGCAGGGTCAGCACGGCGAACTCGACCCGCTGGCGCGGAATGGGCCGTGTGGCGCCGATGTGGCTCAGGACGAGCCAGTACCCGCGCGGCCCGCGCTCCATCTCGAAGGTGGTGGCGTCCGAGATCACCGCCATGTGTCGCTGCAGGTGCTGAAACCCAACAAGGAGATTGGGGCCCGACGCCAGCGCATAGCCCACCAGATCCACGTTGCCGTAGCGCCCGGTGAGGTTGCGGTCGAGCCCCAGCCCCGGCTTGCCATACTGCGCCGCGGCCAGCTCCCACAGGCGGCTCACGCGGTCCACGTCGACGCGGGTCTGGGGCAGGTGCAGCGCGGCCAGGTCGATGCCCGCCTCGGTGCACAGCTGCGCGGCCGGCAGGCCCTCGGCCGCGAACATGTCCGCGATGCCCCGCACCCAGGCGGCCGAACTGGTGCGTGGGGTCATGGGTGGTTTTTCCCCTCAGGGTTAACGCTAGGGTGGTGTTCTGAAGTCACTGTTTTGGCGAGGTTGCGATAGTGGGCCGAAGGCGAAGCATTCACACAATCGTCGCTGAGGACGGGCCCTGCCGCAAGTGTGACGCTTCAGAGAGGCCCGCCCCATTCCTGAAAACCCCAAAGGAGACAAAACATGCCCGATTTTCAGTGGTGTCTGCGGTGGAGTGCCGCCGTGCTGTCGGTGTTGGCGACAACGGCGTGTGGCGGTTCGGACGGCAAGCCCCCCGAGCTGCGGGAAACCCGCTACGGCATGGTGCGTGGCGTGGACGACAGCGCCGCCACCGGCACCTATGCCTGGAAGGGCATTCCCTTCGCGAGGCCGCCGGTGGGCGAGCTGCGCTGGCAGCCGCCGGTGGAGCCCGTGGCGTGGTCGGGCGAACGCAATGCCAGCCAGTTCGGCAATGCCTGCCTGCAGATGGGCCGCATCTACGGTCCCGGCGCCAACAACCGGTTCGACGACACCATCGGCCAGACGCTCAACACGCCCGTGGGGAACGAGGATTGCCTGACGCTCAACATCTGGCGCCCGGCCACGTCGCAGGACAACCTCCCCGTGCTGCTGTTCCTGCATGGCGGCAGCGCCATCTCGGGCTACACCGCCGATCCCGTGTACGACGGCGCGGCGCTGGCCCGCGCGGCCAATGCCGTGGTGGTGACCGCCAACTACCGCCTGGACGTGCTGGGGTTCATGCAGCTGCCCCAGCTGCACGGCGGCGGCCAGCCCTATACGGGCAACTACGCCCTGCTCGACAACGTGCAGGCACTGCGCTTCATCCAGAACAACATCGCCGGTTTTGGCGGCAACGCGGGCAATGTCACGCTGATGGGGCAGTCGGCGGGCGCCATCAATGCGCTGGCGCTGCTGACGGCGCCCCAGGCTGCTGGGCTGTTCCACAAGCTCCTGCCGGTGAGCGGGGGGATTTCGCTGGCGGCGAATCTGCCGCCCGGCTCCATTCCCACGCTCAATCCTGCATCCCGGTATGCCACCCAGTCCGGCATGCTGCTGGCGCATCTGGCGCTGGCCGACGGCCTGGCGCCCGCGTTGCCCGCGGCCCAGGCGCTGGTCGCGGGCTGGCCCGCCTCCCAGGTGGCCGGCTACCTGCGCGGCAAGGATGCGAGCGTGATCCTGCAGACGCTGCTCAAGAACGGGCTCACCGGGTCCGGCCCCATCCCCGACGGCGTGGTGGTGCCCGCCGATCCGATCGCCGAACTGGGAGCCGGGCGCTATCACAAGGTGCCTGTCCTGTCCGGCTACACGGCGGACGAGGGCAAGCTGTTCGCGCCGTTCCTGGCATTGCTGGGGGGCAAGCCAGGGATGAAGATTTCCGACGCGGACCGCTTCGCGATGATGCAGAAGTTCAACCCCGACGCGCCCACCACGCTCACGGCCGGCGACATCCTGGATGCCTCCTATCTGCCCGTGACGGCGCCCGGCACGGGCTACAACGCGCGCACCCGCCTGCTGGGCAGCGTGTTCATCGACCCGAGCCGCGACAACCTGCTCAACACCCTGCGCAGCCAGCAATCCGCGGTATGGAGCTACCAGTTCAACTGGGCGCAGCAGCCCGCGCCCTGGAACGACGTGTACGGCGCGGCGCATGCGTTCGACCTGCCGTTCCTGTTTGGCAACTTCGGGCCTTCGGTCTTTGCCAGGGCCACCAACAGCGCGGCCAACCAGCCAGGGCGCCTGGCGCTCTCCAAGGCCATGATGGACAGCGTGCGCGCCTTCGTGCACACGGGAGATCCGAACAACGCGACGGTGAACCAGAACTGGAAGCCGTGGCCCAGCCGGCTCCTGTTCGACGCCGACCAGAAGGCCGTGCGCCTGAGTGTGCAATAAGGTGAGGGTGCCAGTGCGATCTGCAGGGTGTCAGCGCGCCGCGGTGGCGGCGAGGTACGCGTTCAGCGCCTCGTCGTCCACGATGGCCACACGTCCGAAGTCCAGCGACACGATGCCCATGCCTTCCAGCGCGCGCAGCACCTTGTTCACCGTCTGGCGCGACAGGCCCACCAGCTGGCCCAGCTCGTCCTGCGTGAGGTTCAGCCGCCGCGTGCTGCGCCAGAACAGGCGGCTCAGGTACAGCGCGACGCGGTGCTCGGTGGACTGGGTCCGTCCGGCCTCGATGATCGTCATGGCCTGGCCCAGCCGCATGTTCAGGTGCAGCACCAGAAACTGGTTGAACGCCAGGCTGCTCTCGCGCAGCGTTGCGAACAGCGGCAGCGGCAGGCACAGCAGCGTGGTGGGGCGCAGGGCGACCACGTGGTACCGACGGGGCTCGGGCTTCATGGCCGATCCTTCGCCGAACCATTCGCCATCGGGCACGCCGATGAAGGCCGAGGAGCGCCCCTGGCTGGCGGGGCTTTGGAGCATCACCAGGCCGGACAGCACCGCGTGCCAGCCTTGCACGGCACTGCCGGCCGGCATCATCACTGCGCCCTTGTCGCCGTGCGTGGCGAATACCTCGGCGCGCAGGCGCTCCTGCAGGGCTGCGGGCACGCTGGCAAACCAGGGCTGGGCCGCGATGAACCGTGGGGCGGAGGGGGCGGAACTGAGCATGGGCGTGATTGTCACCGCCCACGCCAGGCGTTCAGGGTATTCCCTTGGCCTTTGTCAATGGGACGACAGGTGTTGGCAGGCGCGGCCGCCGCGCGCACACTGCGGCCCTGTTGCATGTGCGCCGGCCGGCCAGTCCGCTTGCCCTGGGCGACACCGCAATGAGACACGCCGCGCTACGATGACCATTCCATTCACCACAACATCCAAGGAGCACACATGCTGGGCCTGATGCAGAGCCAACCGTTGCTGATTTCGTCGTTGATCGAGTTCGCAGAGCGCCACCATGGCGATGCCGAAATCGTGTCGCGGCGGGTCGAGGGCGACATCCACCGCTACACGTACCGCGATCTGGGCGCGCGTGCACGCCGGTTGGCCAATGCGCTGGACGAGCTCAAGCTCGCGTTCAGCGACCGCGTGGCCACCCTGGCCTGGAATGGCTACCGCCACATGGAGATGTATTTCGGCGTGAGCGGCTCCGGCAGGGTGCTGCACACCGTGAACCCGCGCCTGCACCCCGACCAGATCGCCTGGATCATGAACCATGCCGAAGACCAGGTGCTGTGCTTTGACGTGACGTTCCTGCCCCTGGTGCAGGCCGTGCATGCCCGGTGCCCCACGGTGAAGAAATGGGTGGCCCTTTGCGATGCGGACAAGCTGCCCGCGGATTCCGGCATCCCCGGCCTCACGAGCTACGAAGCCTGGATCGGCGCGCAGCCGCCGGACTACGCCTGGCCCGCGTTCGACGAGAACTCGGCATCGAGCATGTGCTACACCAGCGGCACCACGGGCAACCCCAAGGCCGCGCTCTACAGCCACCGCTCGACCACGCTGCACGCCTATGCCGCCGCGCTGCCGGACGTGATGTGCCTGTCGGCCCGCGACTCGGTGCTGCCCGTGGTGCCCATGTTCCACGTCAATGCCTGGGGCATCCCGTACTCGGCGGCGCTCACGGGCTGCAAGCTGGTGTTCCCCGGCCCGGCCATGGATGGCAAGTCGATCTACGAACTCATCGAATCCGAGAAGGTCACCTACGCGGCCGGCGTGCCCACCGTGTGGCAGATGATGCTGGGCCACATGAAGCCGGCCGGCCTGAAGTTCTCCACGCTCCGGCGCACCGTCATCGGCGGCTCGGCCTGCCCGCCCGCGATGATCCATGCGTTCAAGGAAGACTTCGGCGTGGAAGTTCTGCACGCCTGGGGCATGACCGAGATGAGCCCGCTGGGCACGCTGTGCACGCTCAAGAACAAGCACCTGGCCATGTCCAAGGACGACCAGATGAAGATCCTGCAGAAGCAGGGCCGCGCGATCTACGGCGTGGACATGAAGATCGTGGGCAGCGACGGCAGCGAGCTGCCCTGGGACGGCAAGACCTACGGCGACCTGCTGGTCAAGGGGCCGTGGATCGTGGACAGCTACTTCAAGGGCGAGGGCGGCCATCCGCTCATCCAGGATGCCCAGGGCCGGGGATGGTTTCCCACCGGCGACGTGGCCACCATCGATGCCGACGGCTTCATGCAGATCACCGACCGCAGCAAGGACGTGATCAAGTCCGGCGGCGAATGGATCAGCTCCATCGACATCGAGAACATCGCCATGGCGCACCCCGCGATTGCGATGGCGGCCTGCGTGGGCATGCCGCATCCCAAGTGGGATGAGCGCCCCATCGTGGCCGTGGTCAAGCGCCCCGGCACCGAGGTCACGCGCGAGGAGCTGCTGGCCTTCTACGAAGGCAAGACCGCCAAGTGGCAGATCCCCGACGACGTGGTGTTCGTCGAGGCCATTCCACTGGGCGCCACCGGCAAGATGCTCAAGACCAAATTGCGCGAGCAATTGAAGGACTACAAGCTTCCGGGCCTTTGAAGAAAGCTTGACGGCGGTGGCCTCAGTGCATCGCCGTCGTCGTGGCCGTCGAATCCGGCGCAGACCAGACCAGGCCAGTGCACCCGTGGAACCGGCTTTGCCGGGCCACCGGGTGCGTCCCCCTCCCGCGCAGCGAGAGAGGGTGAAGGCGCGCAGCGCCACAGGGGGTGACACCGATTCCAGTCACGTGTGCGACGCTGGTAGGGGCAATCCCTGAGCATCGCTTTGTTGCAACGCGGTACGCTGCGTTGTGTTGATTTACAAGGAGACAAGACCATGAAATTTGCTATTAAGGCTGTAGCAGCCTCGGTACTGTTGGCAAGCGCTGGCGGGGCATTCGCTCAAAAGGGCGAGACGGTGAAGATCGCCTGGCTCGACCCGCTCTCCGGCCTGATGGCGGCAGTGGGAACGAACCAGCTCAAGAGCTTCCAGTTCATCGCTGAAGAGTTCAACAAGAAGAACCCGGCGGGTGTCAAATTCGAGATCATCGGCATCGACAACAAGCTCAGCCCCCAGGAGACCACGAGCGCCCTGCGTTCGGCCATGGACCAGGGCGCACGCTACGTGGTGCAGGGCAACGGTTCCGGTCCGGCCCTTGCCATCATGGACGCGCTGGAAAAGCACAACGCGCGCAATCCCGGCAAGGAAGTGCTGTTCCTGAACTACGCGGCCGTGGACCCCGACCTGACGAACAGCAAGTGCAGCTACTGGCACTTCCGTCTCGATGCAGACACCTCCATGAAGATGGAAGCGCTGACGACCTACATGAAGGACTTGCCTGAAGTCAAGAAGGTCTACCTGATCAACCAGAACTACTCGCACGGCCACCAGGTGGCGAAGTTCGCCAAGGAAATGATGCAGCGCAAGCGCCCCGACGTGCAGTTCGTCGGCGACGACCTGCACCCCCTGGCCCAGGTGCGCGACTTCTCGCCCTACATCGCCAAGATCAAGCAGTCGGGTGCCGACAGCGTGATCACCGGCAACTGGGGTTCCGACCTGGCGCTGCTGATCAAGGCGGCCAACGACGCGGGCCTGAACAACGTCAACTTCTACACCTACTACGGTTCCGTCACCGGCAGCCCCACGGCCATGGGCGCCGCCGCGGCGGGCCGCGTGTACATGGTGGCCTATGCGCACATGAACCTGCCGGGCGAGCTCAACAAGATCGTGGTGGACTACAAGAAGAAGTTCAACGACGACATGTACACCGGTGCCGTGTACCACGCGTTCACCATGCTGTCCGAAGGCTTCGCCAAGGCCAAGTCCACCGACCCGGTCAAGGTGGCCGCCGTGTTCGAAGGCATGAAGTTCAAGAGCTTCAACGGCGAGGTCGAGATGCGCAAGACCGACCACCAGCTGCAGCAGGGCCTGTTCATCTCCAAGTGGGAAAAGGCGGGCGCCAAGTTCCCGATCGACTCGGAGAACACCGGCTACACCTTCGTCCCTGTGAAGTACTACGAGCCCTATGTGGCCAGCACGCCCACGTCGTGCCAGATGAAGCGCCCATAAATCCGGTTCCATCGCTTCGAGGCCCGACCTACTCGGGCCTTTTTTTTACCTTGCAATGAAAAATTCCAATGAATCCTGAGTTTTTCGTGATTTCCCTGCTGAACGGCGTGAGCTACGGGCTCCTGCTGTTCATGCTGAGCTCGGGCCTCACGCTGATCTTCAGCATGATGGGGGTGCTCAACTTTGCGCACACCAGCTTCTACATGCTGGGGGCTTATTTCGCGTTCACCATCTCCGGGGTGGTGGGCTTCTGGCCGGCGCTGGTGCTGGCCCCGCTCGTCGTGTTCGCGCTGGGCGCCGCCTTCGAGCGCTACTGCCTGCGCCGGGTGCACAAATTCGGGCACGTGCCCGAACTGCTGGTCACCTTCGGCCTTTCGTACCTGATTCTTGAAGTGGTGCAGCTGGTGTGGGGACGCTCCACCGTGCCCTATGGCCTTCCGGAGCAACTGCAGGGACCCCTGTTCTCCCTGTATGGCACGCAGTTTCCCAAGTCGCGCTCTTTCGTGATGCTGGTGGCGTTGCTGATGCTGGTATCCGTGTGGCTGCTGCTCACGCGCACACGCATCGGCCTGGTGATCCAGGCGGCACTCAAGTACCCCGAGATGGTGGAAGCGCTGGGCCACAACGTGCCGCGCGTCTTCATGCTGGTGTTCGGCGGCGGCGCCGCGCTGGCCGGCCTGGCCGGCGTGATCGGCGGCAACACCTACGTGACCGAGCCCGCGATGGCGGCATCGGTGGGCTCCATCATCTTCGTGGTGGTGGTGGTCGGCGGCATGGGCTCGCTGGCGGGGGCCTTCCTCGCGTCGCTGCTCATCGGCCTGGTGCAGACCTTCGCCGTGGCGCTCGACTATTCGCTGATCCATGTCTTCCAGGCCGTGGGCGTGGCGGTGACCGACCAGACCTTCGGCTATCCCTTGCTCAAGCTCACGATTTCCCAGGTGGCGCCCATCCTGCCCTATCTGTTCCTCGTGCTGATCCTGATCTTCCGCCCCAAGGGCCTTCTGGGCACGCGGGAGGACTGATGCCATGAATTCCACTACGACAACCACCCCCGCTGTTTCCAGCGCCACCTCCTACTACCGGTTCAAGCCGTGGAACGTGGGCCGGTTCATGATCTGGACCCTGTTCGCGGTCATGCTCATCGTCGCGCCCATGCTGTTTCGCAGCAGCCTGGCGCTGACCATGCTCTCGCAGATCGGCTACCTGATCATCATCTGCCTGTCCTACAACATCCTGCTGGGGCAGGGGGGGATGCTGAGTTTCGGCCACGCGGTGTACACCGGGCTGGGTTCGTTCATCGCCATCCACGCGATGAACATGGCGACCAAGGGCTCGGTCAACATTCCCCTGGTGTTCATCCCGCTGGTCGGCGGCCTGGCCGGAGCGTTCTTCGCCATCCTGCTCGGTTTCGTGACGACCAAGAAGTCGGGCACCACCTTCGCCATGATCACGCTGGGCATTGGCGAACTGGTCGCCTCCATGGCGCTGATGTTCCCTGAGTTCTTTGGCGGGGAGGGCGGCATTACCACCGACCGCGTGTATGGCAAGGCCTTCTTCGGCCTGAACTTCGGCTCGGGCATGCAGGTGTACTACCTGATCGCAGCCTATTGCTTCGTCTGCACCGCCGCCATGTTCGCGTTCACCGGCACGCCGCTGGGCCGCATCCTGAACGCCGTGCGCGACAACCCCGAGCGCGTGGAGTTCATCGGCTACAACACGCAGCGCGTGCGCTACTTCGCGTTCATCATCGCGGGCTTCTTCGCGGGCATTGGCGGGGGGCTGGCCACCATCAACTTCGAGATCATCACGGGCGCCGACAGCCTGAGCGTGATCCGCTCCGGCGGCTACCTGCTGTTCACGTTCCTGGGCGGTGCCACCTTCTTCTTCGGGCCCATCATCGGCGCGGTGCTGCTGGTGCTGGCGTCGGTGCTGCTGTCCGAGCTGTCCAAGGCCTGGCTGCTGTACCTGGGCCTCGTGTTCCTGTTCATGGTGATGTATGCGCCCGGCGGCATCGCCAGCCTGATCATGATGAACCTGCGGCTGGCCAAGTACGGCAAGCTGCGCCCGCTCTGGAGCTCCTACCTGGCCCTGGCCGGCACGGCGCTGGTGGGCGTGATGGGTGCGGCCTGCATGATCGAGATGACCTACCACCTGCAGCTCAACGCAGCGCTGGGGCCTGAGCTGACGTTCCTGGGCGCGACACTCAATGCCAAGGGCTTCACGAGCTGGTTCGGCGCCATTTTCGTGATGGTCACGGGCTTTGGACTCTTTGAACTCTGCCGTCGCCAGTTCGTGCGCCAGTGGAGCACGATCCAGGAAGAGATCGAACATGAAATCAAGCGTGGGGAGGCGCTGTAAACATGGCGGCTGACAACGCAACCAATACCTATGCGCTCGAACTGCGCGACCTGCGCAAGAGCTTTGGCAAGACGGAAATCATCCGTGGCGCGAACCTGGCGGTCGCTCCGGGCGAACGCGTGGCCATCATCGGCCCCAACGGCGCGGGCAAGTCCACGCTGTTCAACCTCATCAGCGGGCGCTTCGCACCCACCAGTGGGGACGTGATCCTCAACGGCCAGCGCATCAACGGCCTGGCACCGTACGAGATCAACCGCAAGGGGCTGTCGCGCAGCTTCCAGATCACGAACATCTTTCCCAAGCTCTCGGTGTTCGAGAACCTGCGCTGCGGCGTGCTGTGGAGCATGGGCTACCGCTACACCTTCCTGCGTTTCCTGTCGAACCTGCACGACGCCAACGAGCGCGCCAAGCAGCTCATGGAGATGATCAAGCTCGACAAGAAACGCGACACGCTGGCCATGAACCTCACGTATGCCGAGCAGCGCGCTCTCGAGATCGGCATCACCATCGCGGGCGGCGCCAACGTGATCCTGCTGGACGAACCCACGGCCGGCATGAGCAAGAGCGAGACCACGCGCTTCATCCACCTGATCAAGGAGGTGACCGAGGGCCGCACCCTGCTCACGGTGGAGCACGACATGGGCGTGGTCTTCGGCCTGGCCGACAAAATCGCCGTGGTGGTGTATGGCGAGGTGATCGCTTTCGATACACCCGAGAAGGTGCGCGCGAATGCGCGCGTGCAGGAGGCCTACCTGGGATCGGCCGTGGCCGACGAGCAGGGCGCGGGACACTGACTTATGCTGAAAATAGACAATCTCCACGCCTACTACGGCAAGAGCCATGTGCTGCATGGCGTGAGCTTCGACGTGCAGCCCGGCGAGATCGTGGCGCTGCTCGGGCGCAACGGCTCGGGCCGCTCCACCACCGCCAAGGCCATCATGGGACTGGTGGACTGGGAGGGCACGCTGCAGTTCAAGGGCCAGGACCTCAATGGCAAGAAGGCCTATGAGATCGCCCACCTGGGCCTGGGCTACGTGCCCGAGAGCCGGGACGTGTTCCCCAACCTCACCGTGCACCAGAACCTGCTGCTCGGCCAGAAGGGCAACGGCAAGGGCAGCCGCTGGTCGTTCGACGACATGTACGAGATGTTCCCGCGCCTCAAGGAGCGCCAGCACACCGAGGCGGGGGTGATGTCCGGCGGCGAGCAGCAGATGCTCACGCTGTGCCGCACGCTCATGGGCGACCCGGACCTGATCATCATCGACGAGCCGACCGAGGGCCTGGCGCCCAAGATCGTCGAGCTGGTGGGCCAGTACCTGCAGACCATCAAGGCGCGCGGCATCTCGGTGCTGCTGATCGAGCAGAAGCTGACCATCGCCATGAAGATCTCGGACCGCGCGCTGGTGATGGGGCATGGCTCCATCGTCTTCCAGGGCACGCCGGACAGCCTGCGGGCCGACAACTACATCCGCAAGGAATGGCTGGAGGTATGAAGGCCCCCCTGAGTCGCTTCGCGCCATCCCCCCACGGAGGGGGCGCTCCCAGCGCGGCGGGGCGGCCCTTGCGCGGGAGCGCTGGCCTTGGCCGCGTCCGATTCAAAGGCCATGAGCCCTGCTACAGCCTGTGATTGGCCGAGAGAGGCGCCTGGACTGACCTGGCGCCTCTTTTTTTGCCCGAAGAGACGGGTTGGCGGCCAGGAGCCATGTCCCCACCGGGACAAATTGACACGCCAGCGCCGCGCGAAGTCTCTACAATAAAAACGCACGATCGTTCTTTTTCACTCTCCAAGGAACAACAGCACCATGACCGCTGAATACAAAGTCCACGGCTCCGTTGCCGTGATCACCATGGCCAATCCCCCCGTCAACGGACTCGGTCTGGCGACCCGCCAGGGCATCGTGGACGGCCTCGGCCGTGCCAATGCCGATGCAGCGGTCACTTCCATCGTCATCACCGGCGCTGGCGGGGCCTTCTCCGGGGGGGCCGACATCAAGGAGTTCGGCACCGACAAGTCGCTGCAGGAGCCCAACCTGCTGTCGGTGATCGCCGCCATCGAGAACTCGGCCAAGCCCGTCGTCGCCGCCATGCACACGGTCGCCATGGGCGGTGGCCTGGAGCTGGCTCTGGGTTGCCACTACCGCATTGCCGCGCCTGGCTGCGCCATCGCGCTGCCGGAAGTCAAGCTGGGCCTGATCCCCGGCGCGGGTGGCACGCAGCGCCTGCCGCGCGTGATCGGCGTGGAGGCGGCGCTCAACATGATCGTGAGCGGCGAGCCCGTCAAGAGCGAAATGATTGGTGGCGTGCCAGGCCAGAAGCTGTTCGACAAGATGGCCGCGTCCGCCGAGTCCCTGGCGCAGGAAGCCCTGGCCTTCGCCCAGAGCGTGGCTGACGCCCGTCCGCTGCCCCTGGTGCGCAATTTCCCCTGCAAGCATCCCGAAGGCGACGCGTACTTCCAGTTCGCGCGCAACATGGTCAAGGGCATGGCCAAGAACTTCCCGGCGCCCGCCAAGTGCGTGGACGCGGTCGAAGCCGCCACGAAGAAGAAGTTTGCCGAAGGCATGCTGGTCGAGCGCGAGATCTTCATCAACCTGATGTGGACGGCCGAGTCGCGCGCGCTGCGCCACCTGTTCATGGCCGAGCGTGCGGCCAGCAAGATTCCCGACGTGCCGTCCGACACCCCCAAGCGCGACATCAAGCTGGTGGGCGTGATCGGCGCGGGCACCATGGGCGGCGGCATCTCCATGAATTTCCTGAACGCGGGCGTCCCCGTCAAGATCCTGGAGATGAAGCAGGAAGCCCTGGACCGTGGCGTGGCCACTATCAAGAAGAACTACGAAGCCCAGGTCAAGAAGGGCAAGCTCAAGCAGGACAAGTACGAGCAGCGCATGGCCCTGCTGAGCACCACGCTGAGCTACGACGACTTGAAGGACTGCGACCTCATCATCGAGGCCGTGTTCGAAGAGATGGGCGTGAAGGAAGCCGTGTTCAAGCAGCTCGACGCCGTGGCCAAGCCCGGTGCCATCCTGGCCTCCAACACCTCCACGCTCGACGTGGACAAGATCGCCGCCTTCACCCAGCGCCCGCAGGACGTGGTGGGCATGCACTTCTTCAGCCCCGCCAACGTGATGAAGCTGCTGGAAGTGGTGCGCGGCAAGCAAACCGCCAAGGATGTGCTGGCCACCGTGATGGCCATCGGCAAGAAGATCAAGAAGACTTCCGTGGTCTCGGGCGTGTGCGATGGTTTCATCGGCAACCGCATGATCGAGCAGTACAGCCGCCAGGCAGGATTTCTGCTGGACGAAGGCTGCACTCCGCAGCAGGTGGACAAGGCGGTCGAGAAGTTCGGCTTTGCCATGGGTCCGTTCCGCATGGGCGACCTGGCCGGCAACGACATCGGCTGGGCCATCCGCAAGCGCCGCGCCGTGGAGCGCGCCGACATGAAGTACAGCCGCACGGCTGACAAACTCTGCGAGCTGGGCCGCTTTGGCCAGAAGACAGGCGCGGGCTGGTACGACTACCAGGCCGGCAAGCGCGATGCGATCCCGAGCGACCTGGTCAACAAGATGATCGAAGACCACCGCAAGGAACTGGGCATCACGCCGCGCAAGATTTCGGACGAAGAGATCGTGCAGCGCCTGGTGTTCGCCCTGGTCAACGAAGGCGCGCACATCCTGGAAGACGGCATTGCCAGCAAGTCGGGCGACATCGACATGGTGTACCTCACGGGCTACGGCTTCCCCATCCACCGTGGCGGCCCCATGCACTACGCCAGCGAAGTGGGCCTGTTCAACGTGGTGCAGGCCATGGACCGCTTTGCCAAGAACCCCAACGACGATGCGGCGTTCTGGAAGCCCGCCCCGCTGCTGGCCAAACTCGCCGCAGAAGGCAAGGCGTTCAACTGACATCGATGCGAAGCCGCACCGCGTGCGCAGGCCGCAGGCCGCCACGGGTGCGTTCCACCCCCTGAAAGGATTTCCCCATGACCTCCGCAGTGATTGTTTCCACCGCCCGCACCCCGCTCGCCAAGAGCTGGAAGGGTTCCTTCAACATGACCCACGGCGCCACGCTGGGCGGCCATGCCGTGCAGCACGCCGTGGCGCGCGCCGGCATCGACGGCGCCGATGTCGATGACGTCATCATGGGCTGCGCCACGCCCGAAGGCGCCACCGGCAGCAACATCGCCCGCCAGATCGCGCTCAAGGCCGGCCTGCCCATCACGAGCTCGGGCGTGACGGTGAACCGTTTCTGCTCCTCCGGGCTGCAGACCATCGCCCTGGCCGCCCAGCGCATCATCGCGGGCGAAGCCGACGTGTTCGTGGCCGGCGGCGTGGAGAGCATCTCCTGCGTGCAGCAGGAGATGAACCTGCACATGATCCAGGACCTGGCCCTGGCCAAGCAGAAGCCCGAGATCTACTGGAGCATGCTGCAGACCGCCGAGCAGGTGGCCAAGCGCTACAACATCGGCCGTGAAGCCATGGACGAATACGGTGCCGCCAGCCAGCAAAAGGCCTGCGCGGCGCAGGCCGCCGGCCTCTTCGACGCCGAGATCGCCCCCATCACCGTCACTGCCGGCGTGGCCGACAAGACACTGGGCCTGATCACCAGGCAGGTCACGGTGAGCAAGGACGAAGGCACGCGTGAAGGCACCACTGTCGAGGCGATCCAGGGCCTGCGCTCGGCGCTGCCCGGCGGCCTGATCTCGGCCGGCAATGCCAGCCAGTTTTCCGACGGCGCGGGCGCCTGCGTGGTGACCAGCGAGGAGTACGCCAGCAAGAAGGGCCTGAAACCCCTGGGCCGCTTCCTGGGCTTCGCGGTGGCGGGCTGCGAACCCGACGAGATGGGCATCGGCCCGGTCTTCGCCGTGCCCAAGGTGCTCAAGAAGCTGGGTCTCACGGTCAACGACATCGACCTGTGGGAGCTCAACGAAGCCTTCGCGGTGCAGGTGATCTATTGCCGCGACAAGCTGGGCATTCCGGCGGACCGCCTGAACGTGAACGGGGGGGCCATTGCCGTGGGCCATCCCTACGGCGTGTCGGGCCAGCGCCTCACGGGCCATGCGCTCATCGAAGGCAAGCGCCGCGCCGCCAAGCGCGTGTGCGTGACGATGTGCATTGGCGGCGGCATGGGTGCCGCAGGCGTGTTCGAGGTGTTCTGAGGCATGGCCTCGGACCGCTCCACCGACATGCGGTCCGGGATGGCCTCGCCCGAGGCCTTCCTGGCGCTGGGCCGGCAGGTGCTGGCCAACCAGCCCTTCAGCGTGCTGCTGGGGGCGGAGCTGGCGGCGCTGGCGCCGGGTCGGTGCGAGCTGTCCCTGGCGCTCACGCCGCAACTGCTCCAGCAGCATGGTTTTGCGCACGGCGGGGTGGTGAGCTATCTCGCGGACAACGCGCTCACCTATGCCGGTGGAACGGCCATGCAGGTGCCGGTGGTCACGTCCGAGTTCAAGATCAACTACCTGCGGCCCGCGGTGGGCGAACGCCTGCTGGCCCGTGCCGAGGCGGTGCACCATGGCAAGAGCCAGGCTGTATGCCGCTGCGAGGTATTTGCGGTCCGAGGCGGGCAGGAAAAGCTCTGCGCCGTGGCGCAGGGCACGATTGCGGCATTGCCCGCTGCGGCGGGGCAGGGCGTGCCGGGCGAAGGGGCCGCGGCGGGCGAAGACTGACGGGATGAAGGGGCGGACTACAAATTGTTTCTTTGTCGGGGCGTGACGTGGAGGTCCGGTGCCGGCCGCACGGGCAGAATCCCCGCGGCCACCGATGTGCTGGTGGCCCTGGCCTCCGTCCTCCACCCCAACCCGGTACCTTCCATGCGTTGCTTGCTTCCTTCCGCCCCCCTTCTTGTCGCCCTGTCGGCCCTGGCCGTGGCATGTGGCGCCCACGCCCAGAGCTTCAAGCTCCAGCTGCCGCTGGAGTCCGATCCTGACGTGGTGCTGCAGGACATCGTGCTCGACGCGCGGCAGACGCGTGTGACGCTGCTGGTGAAAAACACCACCGACGAGGCGTTTGAGGCCTGCGCGCAGCCCACCGGCTCGGCCGATGCGTTCACGCTCAAGGACCTGGGCAGCGGCGCCGTGCTGCAGCAGCAGGCGATCAGCGGCCTGACGTTCTGCAATGTGAAGATGGATGTGGTGAAGCCCGGCCGCACCAAGATCCTCAAGATCACCTTCCCGCCGCTCCCCGCGGGTGCATCGCGCCTGCAGCTGGGCGAGGCCAGTTGCCAGCCCAGGCCCGATTCGGACATGGACTACTGGTGTTTCAAGAATATTGTGCTGCCCGCACGCTGAGCCCCTGAACGCAGGGGCCGGACCGGGCATTGCACGCAGTGACAAGGAGACCTTATGACCCTGCGTTCCACCCTCGACTTCCTGCTGTACGACTGGCTTGATGCCAAGGCCCTCACGGCCCGCACGCGTTTTTCCGACCATTCGCGCGACACCTTCGACGCGGTGCTCGACACCTGCGAGCGCATCGCGCGCGAGAAGTACGCGCCCTTCAACCGCACGGTGGACATCGAGGAGCCTCATTTCGACGGCGAGAAGGTCACGCTGCCCCAGTGCACGCACGATGCGCAGAAGGCCTACGCGGCCTCGGGCATGCTCAGTGCCGCGCAGGACTACGACATTGGCGGCATGCAGCTGCCCTACACGGTGGAGGCCGCGGCCAACAGCTTCTTCGCCGTGGCGTCGATCAGCATGGGCTCGGGCCTGCTCACGGTGGGCAATGCCAACCTGTTGATGGTGCATGGCACCGAGGCGCAGAAAACCGTGTTCGCGCTCAACGAATTCTCGGGCCGCTTCTCGGGCACCATGTGCCTGTCGGAGCCGCAGGCGGGTTCGTCGCTCAGCGACGTGGCCACGCGCGCCGTGCCCGATGGCGAGGGCTTCGAGAGCGACCCGCTGGGCCCGCGCTACCGCTTGAAGGGCAACAAGATGTGGATCTCGGCCGGCGAGCACGAGCTCACCGAGAACATCATCCATCTGGTGCTGGCCAAAATCCCCGGGCCCGACGGCAAGCTCGTGCCCGGCACCAAGGGCATTTCGCTCTTCATCGTGCCCAAGAAACTGGTGGACACCGAGGGCAAGCTCACCGGCGTGCGCAACGACGTGGCGCTGGCGGGCCTGAACCACAAGCTCGGCTGGCGCGGCACGACCAACACGCTGCTCAACTTCGGCGAGGGCAAGTACCCGGTCGATGGCGAGGCCGGCGCCGTGGGCTACCTGGTAGGCCAGCCCGGCAAGGGCCTGCACTGCATGTTCCACATGATGAACGAGGCGCGCATCGGCATCGGCATGGCCGCGACCATGCTGGGCCTGGCGGGCTACTACGCGAGCCTCGACTACGCGAAGAACCGCCCCCAGGGCCGTCCGGTGCAGGGACCCAAGGATGGCGCCGCTGCCGTGGTGAAGGACGTGGCCCAGCCGCAGGTGCGCATCATCGAGCACGCCGACGTCAAGCGCATGCTGCTGGCGCAAAAATCGTACGGCGAGGGCGCACTGGCGCTCAACCTGTTCTGCGCGCGCCTGGTGGACGAGCAGGCCACGGGCGATTCGGCCGCCGCCGACGAGGCGCGTCTGCTGCTGGAGGTGCTGACTCCCATCGCCAAGAGCTGGCCCAGCGAGTGGTGCCTGGAGGCCAACAGCCTGGCCATCCAGATCCACGGCGGCTACGGCTATACGCGCGATTTCCCGGTGGAGCAGTACTGGCGCGACAACCGCCTGAACATGATCCACGAGGGCACGCACGGCATCCAGGCCATGGACCTGCTGGGCCGCAAGGTGCTGATGGAGGGCGGGCGTGGCCTGCAACTGCTGGCCGGGCGTATCAATGCCACCATCGAACGCGCGATCCAGGTGCCCGCGCTGGCCGCGCATGCCAACGCGCTGGGCGCGGCGCTGCAGCAGGTGGGCGCCGCCACCAAGGCCGCATGGGCCACGGGCCAGCCCGCCGACGCGCTGGCCAATGCCGTGCCCTACATGCAGGCCTTTGGCCACATGGTGCTGGCCTGGGTGTGGCTGGACGTGGCGCTGGTCACGCTGGCCGCCGATGCACAGTTGGCCCGGCCGGCCAGCGTGGGCCGCATGGGCGCGATGCGCTTTTTCTTCCACTACGAGCTGCCCAAGATCGGTGCCTGGCTGCAGGTGGTGAGCGCGCGCGATGCGACCTGCGCCGCCTTTCCCGAAGAGGCATTCTGATGGTGGCACCCCGAACGCTGCAACGCCTGCACAAGCTCATCTGGACACTCATCTACGGCGGCCTGCTCACGCTGGTGCTGGGCATCGCCACGGGGCGCACCGATGGTGCGCTGGGCTGGAGCCTGGTGGTGGGCGGCGCCCTGGTGGCCGTGGTGGGCGTGGCGCTGATCGCGGTGCGCGCGCGCCTGAAGGCGGGCTGACCCCGCCGGCCGACGCGGGGGCGACACAATGGCCCCGCGTTGCGCCGCACAATCATTGACTGATTTCCCCTGCCGGAACAGCGCGGCGCGTGGCGCCTCCGTTCCGGGCAGACGACCCATCCAGAGCAACCCAAGGAGACAACCCATGACCCGCACCATCCAACAATTGTTTGACCTGACTGGCAAGACCGCGCTCGTCACCGGCGGCTCGCGCGGCCTGGGCCTGCAGCTGGCCCACGCGCTGGGCGAGGCCGGCGCCAAGATCGTGCTGAGTTCGCGCAAGGCGTCCGACCTGGAAGAAGCCGCCGCCGACCTGCAGGCCGCCGGCATCGACGCCCGCTGGATCGCCGCCGACTGCGCCAACGAGGCCGACATCCGCCGCCTGGCCGACGAGACGCTGGAGCGCCTGGGCCACGTGGACATCCTCGTGAACAACGCGGGCGCCGCCTGGGGCGCACCGGCCGAGGACCATCCCGTGGAGGCCTGGGACAAGGTGATGAACCTCAACGTGCGCGGCTACTTCATCCTCTCCCAGCACATCGCCAAGCACAGCATGATCGGCCGCCGCGGCGGCAGCATCATCAATGTGGCATCCATCGCCGGCCTGGGCGGCAACCCCAAGGGCATGAATACCATTGCCTATAACACCTCCAAGGGCGCGGTGATCAACTTCACCCGTGCGCTGGCGGCAGAATGGGGCGCCTACAACATCCGCGTCAACGCCATCTGCCCAGGCTTCTTCCCGAGCAAGATGACGGTGGGTACCCTGAAGGCCATGGGCGAGGAAGCACTGGCGGCGCATGCTCCCCTGGGCCGCCTGGGCGACGATGAGGATTTGAAGGGCCTGTGTGCGCTGTATGCGTCCGATGCCGGCAAGCACATCACGGGCCAGTGGCTTGCGGTCGATGGCGGCGTGAGCATCGTCACGGGCGGCTAGTTGGAGTACAACCCCCCGAGGCGCTTCGCGCCTTCCCCTTTCTCTCGGCTTCGCCGGGAAGGGGAACACCGCCAGCGCGGCGGTCGCTGGCTGGGGCCGCGCCAGTTTTTGAGTTTGTGTACTGAGGAAATGCCGTGAAAAGTTTTGGTGTCGAAATCCCCTTTGTCAGCCACCTTGGCTTCACCCTGCACCGCATGGAAAAGGGCGAATCCGAACTGCGCTACGAAGCCAGGCCCGAGCACCTGAACTCCTTCGACGTGACCCACGGCGGCGCGTCGATGACGCTGCTGGACGTGACCATGGCCACGGCCGCGCGCAGCGAGACGCCCGACATGGGCGTGGTCACCATCGAGATGAAGACCAGCTTCATGCAGCCCGCCCGCGGCCCGCTGGTGGCCAAGGGGCGGCTCATCCACCGCACCGCCACCATGGCGTTCACCGAAGGCACGGTGTACGACGCGCAAGGCAAGGTGTGCAGCCACGCCACCGGCACCTTCAAGTACGTGAAGCGCCTGCCGGTGGACAGCCGCACCGCGAATGGCCTCAAGGTGATTTCCACCGACTGAGTCCGCTCGGAATTTGGGTAAAAATGGCCACTAGCGCTTGATGGATAAGCGCTGGCAGCTATCAAAATAGTAGCAAATTTTCAAGGAGTTTCCCATGCCACGCAACCAACAGATCGTTCTCGACAACCGCCCCCAGGGCGAGGCCGTGGCCAGCAACTTCAAGCTGGTGGCGGTGGACACGCCTGCGCTGCAGGACGGCCAGGTGCTGGTGCGCCACCACTACCTGAGCCTGGACCCCTACATGCGCGGCCGCATGAACGAGAGCAAGAGCTATGCGGCGTCCCAGGGCCTGGGCGAGGTCATGATCGGCGGCACCGTGGGCGAGGTGGCCGAGAGCCGCCACCCCAAGTACGCCGTGGGCGACAAGGTGGTGGGCATGGGCGGCTGGCAGGAGTACAGCGTGGTGGACGGCAATGCCGTGGGCGCGCTGCGCAAGGTGGACACCACCCATGTGCCGCTGTCGCACTACCTGGGCGCCGTGGGCATGCCCGGCGTGACGGCGTGGTACGGCCTGGTGAAGATCATCGCCCCCAAGGAAGGCGACACCGTGGTGGTGAGCGCCGCCACCGGCGCCGTGGGCAGCGCCTTCGCCGCGCTGGCCAAGGCGCGCGGCTGCCGCGCGGTGGGCATTGCCGGCGGTGCCGACAAGTGCCGCTATGCGGTCGAGGAACTGGGCTTCGACGCCTGCATCGACTACAAGGAACACAGCGATGTGAAGGCCCTGTCCAAGGCCTTGAAGGAAGCCTGCCCGAACGGCATCGACGGCTACTTCGAGAACGTGGGCGGCTGGATCATGGACGCCGTGATGCTGCGCATGAACGCCTTCAGCCGCGTGGCGCTGTGCGGCATGATCGCCGGCTATGACGGCCAGCCCCTGCCCATGGCCAACCCCGCGCTGATGCTGATCAACCGCATGAAGATCGAGGGCTTCATCGTGAGCGAACACATGGAAGTGTGGCCCGAGGCGCTCAAGGAGCTGGGCACCCTGGTGGGCACCGGCAAGCTGCGCCCGCGCGAGACGGTGGCGCAGGGCATTGCCGCCGCGCCCGAGGCCTTCCTGGGCCTGCTCAAGGGCAAGAACTTCGGCAAGCAACTGGTGAAGCTGATCTGATGACGCTCCGTTGGGTCTGGGCCCGCTTCGATGACCTGGGCGTGCACGCGCTGCATGACGCCCTGGCCCTGCGCTGCAGGGTCTTCATCCTGGAGCAGGGCCCGTACCAGGACCCGGACGGCGCGGACAAGCAATCGTGGCACCTGCTGGGCTATGGCGAGGCGGGTGCGCTGCAGGCCTGCCTGCGCGTGGTGGACCCGGGCGTGAACTACCCCGAGCCGTCCATCGGCCGCGTGGTCACGGCCCGGGAGGCGCGCGGCAACGGCACGGGCCGGGCGCTGATGCTGGAAGGCATCGCCCGTTGCAGCGGTGCGTGGCCCGGCCAGTCCATCCGCATCAGTGCGCAGGCCCACCTGCAGCGCTTTTACGGCAGCCTGGGCTTCGCGGCCGTGTCGGACGAATACCTCGAAGACGATATCCCCCATATCGAAATGTTGTGGAGCCCATCATGACCACTGCCGCTGCCCGCCCCGCCAGCACCCATGAGGTGTTCAACCAGAGCACCCCCTGGGCCGACGTCAATCTGTTCACCACCAACCGTCCCTTGCAGGATGCGCTGCGCCTGCACAGCCCGGCGCTGCCGCTGGAAGGCCTGACCGCGCTGGGCGCCGAGATGGGCTCCGCCGAGATGCAGGCCCATGCCCGCCTGGCCAACACCTGCCAGCCCCAGCTGCGCACGCACGACCGTTTCGGCCACCGCACCGATGTGGTGGAGTTCCACCCCAGCTACCACGCGCTCATCGGCGCGGCGCTGCGCCACGGGCTGCACGCCACGCCCTGGTCGCGCAAGGATGCGGCGGGCGCGCCGGTGCCGCATGCCCACATCGAGCGCGCGGCGGGCTTCATGCTGTTCACCGAGGCCGAGCCCTCGGTGCTGTGCCCGGTCTCCATGAGCTACGCCGTCACGCCCGCGCTGCGCGGCAACCCCGCCGTGTGGGCCGACTGGAGCGCGGGCCTGGCCAGCAGGCGGTACGACCCGCGCCTGGCCCTGTTCTCGCAAAAAACCGCGCTCACCATGGGCATGGGCATGACGGAGAAGCAGGGCGGCTCGGACGTGCGCGCCAACACCACGCAGGCGGTGCCTGATGGCGAGGACGCCTGGGGCCCACGCTACCGCATCACCGGGCACAAATGGTTCTTCTCGGCGCCCATGTGTGATGCCTTCCTGATCCTGGCGCAGGCGCCCGGCGGGCTCACCTGCTTCTTCCTGCCGCGCGTGCTGCCCGGTGAAGGGGAGGGGTCCGTCAACACCATCCGCATCCAGCGCCTGAAGGACAAGCTGGGCAACCACGCCAACGCGAGTTCCGAGGTCGAGTTCATCGATGCGCTGGCCTGGCGCGTGGGCGAGGAGGGGCGTGGCGTGGCCCAGATCCTGGAGATGGGCACCATGACGCGCCTGGACTGCGCCCTGGGCACCAGCGGCCTCATGCGCCAGGCGCTGAGCATCGCGCTGCACCACACGCGCCAGCGCTCGGCCTTTGGCAAGAAGCTCATCGACCAGCCGCTCATGCGCAATGTGCTGGCCGATCTTGCTCTTGAAAGTGAAGCGGCTACCGCACTATCCATAAGGCTTGCCAGCGCTTTTGATCAAAAAGACAGCAGTGGGTACGAGGCCGTGATGGCCCGCCTGCTCACGCCCGTGGCCAAGTTCTGGGTGTGCAAGCGCGGCAGCGCGTTCGCCCAGGAGGCCATGGAGTGCCTGGGCGGCAACGGCTATGTGGAGGAGGGCGGCGAAGGCACCATGGCCCGCATCTACCGCGAGATGCCGCTCAACTCCATCTGGGAAGGCGCGGGCAACATCATGGCGCTCGATCTGCTGCGCGCCGTGCGCCGCGCTGACACGGCGGCGGCCCTGGCAGACGAGCTGGCCCCGGCGCGCGGCGCCCACCCGGCACTCGACCGCATGGCCAGCGCACTGCCGCTGCGCGTGGACGCGATGACCACCGAGGCCGAGGCCCGGCGCCTGGCGCAGGACGTGGCCCTGGCCGTGCAGGCGGCGCTGCTGTACAAGAGCGCGCCGGCCAGCGTGTTCGGCGCCTTCTGCGATGCGCGCCTGGGTGGCGACTGGGGCTACAGTTTCGGCACGCTGGGCGCGGGCGTGGATTTCGACGCCCTGCTGGACCGCGCGCTGCCTGCATGAGCGGCACCCCCACCACCACAGCCTTGCCGGAGAGCCCCCGATGACCACCTCCCTGATCCTGCACCACTACCCCTCGTCCCCTTTCTCGGAAAAGATCCGGCTGGCGCTGGGCTACAAGCAACTGGCCTGGAAGTCGGTGATCATCCCCAGCATCGCGCCCAAGCCCGATGTGGTGGCGCTCACGGGCGGCTACCGCAAGACGCCGTTCCTGCAGATCGGTGCCGACATCTACTGCGACTCGGCCCTGGTCTGCGACGTGCTCGAGCACGTGCAGCCGGAGCCCGTGCTCTACCCGCCACACCTCAAGGGCGTGGCGCGGGTCTTCGCCCAGTGGGCCGACACCACGCTGTTCTGGGCCGCCATGGCCTACAACCTGCAGCCCAAGGGCGCATCGGCCATGTTCGCCAACCTGCCGCCGGCCGCGGCCCAGGCCTTTGGCGAAGACCGCCGCGAGATGAGCGCCGGCATGCAGCGCCTGCGCCCGGCCGATGCCACGGCAGCCTACCGCTCCTACCTGCGCCGCATCGCGCACATGGCCGAGGAGCATGACTTCCTGTTCGGCGCCGAGCCCTGCCTGGCCGACTTTGCCGCCTACCATCCGCTGTGGTTCACGCGCCAGTGCGTGCCGGTGATGGCCGACATCTTCAACGCCACGCCCGCGCTGCTCGAATGGATGGACCGCGTGGCGGCCCTGGGCCATGGCCGCATGGAAAAGCTGAGCGCCGAGGACGCCATCACCGTGGCGGCGGGGCTGGACCCGCTGCCCCTGGCGGACGACGTGTTCCAGGACGAGCACGGCATCCCGCTGGGCAGCCCGGTGACGATCGCCGCCGAGAGCTTTGGCACCGAACCCACGGAGGGCGAACTGATCGCCGCCACGCGCACGCGCTACACCCTGCGCCGCACCGACCCGCGTGCGGGCACGGTGCACGTGCACTTTCCCCGGATTGGCTACACATTGCGAAAGGCCGAAGCCACCAAATGATCGACGATTTCAAAGGCAAGACAGCCGTTCTCACCGGCGCGGGTTCGGGCTTCGGCCTGGAATGCGCGCGCATCGGCGCGGGCCTCCACATGAACCTGGTGTTGGTGGATGTGCAGCAGGACGCGCTCGACGCGGCCGCCGCCGAGGCGCAGGCCGCCGGTGTCCAGGTGCTGGCGCGCAAGGTGGACGTGTCCGACGCAACGCAGATGGAGCAGCTGGCGGCGGACGTGGAGCAGCGCTTTGGCGCGCCGCACCTGGTGTTCAACAACGCCGGCGTGGGCGCGGGCGGCCTGGTGTGGGAAAACACCGCCAAGGACTGGGAGTGGGTGCTGGGCGTGAACCTCTGGGGCGTGATCCACGGCGTGCGCCTGTTCACCCCCATGATGCTCGCCGCCGCCAAGAAGGACCCCGCCTGGCGCGGCCACATCGTCAACACGGCCAGCATGGCCGGCTTGGTCGATGCCCCCAACATGGGCATCTACAACGTCAGCAAGCACGCGGTGGTGAGCCTGTCCGAAACGCTGTACCAGGACCTGGCCCTCGTCACCGACCAGATCTGCGCCAGCGTGTTGTGCCCGTACTTCGTGCCCACCGGCATCGCCCAGAGCCACCGCAACCGCCCAGGCGAGCTGCAGGCCGGCAAGCCCACGCGCAGCCAGCTCATCGGCCAGGCCATGAGCGACAAGGCCGTGGGCAGCGGCAAGGTGACGGCGGCCGAGGTGGCGCAGAAAGTGTTCGACGCGGCCTCGCAGGGCCAGTTCTACATCTACAGCCACCCCAAGGCGCTGGCTTCCGTACAGACGCGCATGGAGGACGTGCTGCAGGGCCGCAACCCCACCGACCCCTTCGCGGGCAAGCCCGAGATCGGCGCCCAGCTCAAGGCCGCCCTGCGTGCTGACTGAAAAACGCGGGCCTGCAGCAGCCCAGGGCTTCGCGCTGTTTTCGACGGCGGTGGGGCACTGTGGCCTGGCCTGGAATGGCCCCTTGCTGGTCGGTGTGCAGCTGCCCGAGGACGAGGGCGAGGCGCACACGCGTGCGCGCATGCAGCGGCGCTTTCCGGGTGCGCCTGAATCGCCCATGCCACCCGAAGTGGCCGCCTGGGCGGCCCGCGTGGTGGCCTTGCTCGCGGGCGCGCACGACGACCTGCTCGACGTGCCCTTGGCCACCGAGGGCGTGCCGCCCTTCAATGCCCGTGTCTACGAGCTGGCCCGGCGCATACCGCCCGGCAAGACCATGACCTATGGCGAAATGGCCGCCGCCCTGGGCGAGCCCGGCGCCGCGCGCGCCGTGGGGCAGGCGCTGGGCCACAACCCCTTCGCGCCCGTGGTGCCCTGCCACCGCATCCTCGCGGCGGGCGGCAAGACCGGCGGCTTCTCGGCCGGTGGGGGGGCCGCCACCAAGATGCGCATGCTGGAGATCGAGGGCGCGTTCGCCCATGAGACCCTGGCGCTCTTCGCGCCACGGGACTGATGCCGGCCTCAGGGCCTACCCGCGTTTTCTGAGCAGGGCCGAGCCGCTGCTGGCCATGGCGAGTTCTTGCGTGGTGGCCAGCAGAGCGGGGCCCAGGGCCAGCATGCGCTCCTCGGTCAGGCGCACCAGAGGCCCCGCGATGGTGACCACGCCGATCACCGCGCCGTTGTGGCTGCTGCGGACGGGCGCGGCCATGGCGGTCATGGCGGGGGCGAACACTTCCACGATCATGCTGAAGCCGCGCTCGCGCGCGGCCTGCAGGTAGGCCAGCAGCGCCTTCACGGTGGTGGGCGCGTTGGGGCCGTAGTCCTCGGGCTTGCCAAAGCCACGCCTGGCGACCAGCGCCAGGGCTTCCTCGTCGGTCATCGTGGACAGCCACGCGTGGCCGGCCGAGCTGCACGACAGGTTCACCGACAGGCCCATGTCCGGGTCGTAGCGCAGACCGCGCATCGCCCCCTGCGCCTTGGCCACGAAGGTCAGTTCGTCGCCATCCACCACCGCGAGGCGCACCAGCTCGCCCGATTCGGCGGCCAGCCGGTCCAGCAGCGGCTGCGCAATGTCCACGATGCCGCTGGCGCTCAGGAACCCGAGGCCCAGCGACACCAGCTTGATCGTCAGCATGTAGTTGCCCTGGTTGTGTTCCTGGCGCACATAGCCGCAGCGGACCAGCTCGGCCAGCAGCCGGTGCGTGGCGCTCAGCGGCATGTCCAGTTCGGACGCAAGGTTCGACAGCGCCTTGCCTTCAGGGTGGGGCGCGAGGTGTTCCAGGACTTTGAAGCTGCGCTCGAGGATGCTGCTCATGGGCAATGGCTTTCGAAGATTTGTGCGGACGCACGCTGGGAGCGTCCGCACCGGTTCGGCAGCAATGTACCAAAAATTGTTAAAGGGTTTCTACTATGGAAACGCTTTCCACTTTTTTCTACGATGCGTCCCAAGTGCTGCGGCGGCGACTTCGGTCGTGCCTTGGCAAGCCTTGGTCCCTTTTTGATGGAGATCCCCCGTGAAGAAAACTGCCTGCCTGCTGGCCACCGCCGGCCTGTCCCTTTTGCTGGCCCTGCCGGCCGCTGCGCAGCAAGAGCGCGTGATCCGCTTCGGCCACCTGAACAATGCGGACCATCCGGTGAGCTTTGGCGTCAAGCGCTTTGCCGAACTGCTGGCGGCCAAGAGCGGCGGCAAGATGAAGGTCATGGAGTTCCCGGCCTCACAGCTGGGCAACGAGATGCAGCAGCAGTCGGCCCTGCAAGGCGGCGTGCAGCAGATGTCGGCCCCGGCCACCACCTCGCTGGCCGGCATCGTCAAGGAATTCGGGCTGGTGGACTTTCCGTTCGCCGTGGCCAATTTTGCGCAGGCCGATGCCCTGCTCGACGGCCCGCTGGGCCAGGCGCTGATCGCCAAGTTGCCTGAAAAGGGCCTGGTGGCCCTGGGCTACTGGGACTTGGGTTTCCGCAACGTGACCAACAGCAAGCGCGCGATCACCAAGGCCGACGACTTCGACGGCCTCAAGCTGCGCGTAATCCCCAACCCGGTGTTCCTTGAGACCTTCAAGGCCTTCAAGGCCAACCCCGTGCCCATGCCGTTCGCCGAGCTGTACGGCGCGCTGGAAGCCAAGGCGGTGGACGGCCAGGAGAACCCGTACGCGGTGATCCTGTCGAACAAGATGTTCGAGGTGCAGAAGTACGTGAGCGCCACCAACCACGTGTACGCCGCCAACATCGTGCTCGTGAGCAAGAAGTTCTGGGACCAGCTGTCGCCCGCCGAACAGAAGATGATGAACGATGCCGCCAACGAGGCGCGTGGCTACCAGCGCCAGGTGAGCCGCGCCGCAGCGCAGCGCTCGGTAGGCGACCTGCAGGCCAAGGGCATGGCCTACAACGAGATCGCGCCCGCCGAGCTGGCACGCATGCAGCAGATCGCCAAGCCGGTGATCGAGAAGTTCGCGGCCACCTACGACCCGGCCATCGTGAAGCTCTACAACGACGAACTCGCCCGCATCCGCAAATGAGCCATCCGGCCCGAAACCCCATGAAAATCCTTGTCCTCCACGGCCCCAACCTCAACCTGTTCGGGCGCCGCGAACCCCATATCTACGGCACCACCACGCTGGCGCAGATCAACGAGCGCCTGCAGAAGCTCGCTGCCGAGCTCGGCGTGGAACTCGGCATCCTGCAGTCCAACCACGAAGGCGCGCTGATCGACTTCCTGCACGAGCACATCGACGCGGCGCAGGGCGCGCTGGTGAACCCCGCCGGCCTCACGCAGCATGGCGTGCCGCTGCACGACGCGATCAAGGCCATGCCCTTCCCGGTGATCGAGGTGCACATGTCCAACATTGCCGCGCGCGAGGCCTGGCGCGCGCACTCCATCATCTCGCCGGCCGTCAAGGCCACGGTGCAGGGCTTCGGTCCGCATTCCTACCTGGCCGCGCTGCGCTCGCTGGTGGAAAGCCTGCGCGAAGCCTCCCAGCCCGCCTGAGCGCCGTTCCGCCAGGATTCACTGCGCTGCGCGTTGCGCGCAACGCACAAAGCTGGCGCAGCCCAAGCCAGGGCCCCCGTGCAAGGGCCGCCCCGCCGCACTGGGGGCGTCCCCCTCCCGACTCGCGCAGCGAGACGAGAGAGGGGGAAGGCGCGAAGCGCCTCAGGGGGTGTTTTTAGGACATACAACATGAATAGATGGATGGACCGCGCCTGCCGCGGCCTGGAGGCGGTGATCGCCGCCCTGCTGGCGCTGATGGTGGTGCTGGTGTTCGGCAACGTGGTGCTGCGCTACGGCTTCAATTCCGGCATCACCGTGTCGGAAGAAGTGTCGCGCTGGCTCTTCATCTGGATGACCTTCCTCGGCGCCATCGTCGCGCTGCGCGAGCATGGCCACCTGGGGGTGGACATGGTGGTGCAGCGCTTGCCGGCCGTGGGCAAGAAGATCTGCCTGGCCCTGGGCCATGGGGTGATGCTCTACATCGTCTGGCTGCTGTTCCAGGGCAGCCTGGCGCAGGCGCGCATCAACTGGGACGTGACGGCGCCGACCACGGGCGCGTCCATGGCCATTGTCTACAGCGCGGGCCTGGTGTTCGCCGTCTGCGCGGCGCTGATCCTGGCCATCGACCTGTACAAGCTGCTCAGCGGCCAGATCGCCGACGAGGACCTGGTGATGGTGCAGGAGTCGGAAGAGGCGGTGCAGCTGCAGCAGATCCTGGGCGCGGCAGGCACCGAGGCGCCGCGCGGCAAGGAGGGCGCGCGATGACCATCTTCGTCTTTGTCGGATCGCTGCTGCTGGCCATGGCCATGGGCATCCCGATCGCCTTCTCGCTGCTGGCCAGCGGCGTGGCGCTGATGTGGCACCTGGACCTGTTCGACGCGCAGATCCTGGCGCAGAACCTGATCGGCGGGGCCGACAGCTTTCCGCTGCTGGCCGTGCCCTTCTTCATGCTGGCCGGCGAAATCATGAACGTGGGCGGCCTGTCGCGCCGCATCGTGGACTTCGCGCTGGCGCTGGTGGGCCATGTGAAGGGCGGGCTGGGCTATGTGACCATCATGGCCGGCTGCCTGCTGTCGGCCCTGTCGGGTTCGGCCGTGGCCGATGCCGCGGCGCTCACGGCGCTGCTGCTGCCCATGATGGTCAAGGCCGGGCACGACAAGTCGCGTGCCGGCGGGCTGATCGCGGCCACCGGCGTCATCGGCCCGGTGATCCCGCCCAGCATCGGTCTCGTGATCTTCGGGGTGGCGGCCAATGTGTCGATCTCCAAGCTGTTCCTCGCGGCCATCGTGCCGGGCATCCTGATCGGTGCCGCGCTGTGGCTCACCTGGGCCTTCCTGGTGCGGCGCGAGAAGATCGTGCCGCCACCGCGCAAGTCCGCCGCGGAGATCCTCACGGCCCTGCGCAAGGCGCTGTGGGCGCTGATGCTGCCGGTGATCATCCTCGTCGGCCTGCGCATGGGGGTGTTCACGCCCACCGAGGCGGCTGTGGTGGCGGCGGTGTACGCACTCTTCGTCTCGGCCGTCATCTACCGCGAGATCAGCTGGCGCGACCTGTACGGCATCTTCGTGGCCGCCGCCAAGACCAGCGCCATCGTGATGTTCCTGATCGCCGCCGCCATGGTGAGCGCCTGGCTCATCACCGTGGCGGACCTGCCGTCCAAGGTGGTGGGCCTGCTGCAGCCCTTCATGGACAACAAGATCCTGCTGATGGCGGCCATCATGGTGCTGGTGATGGCCGTGGGTACCGCCATGGACATGACGCCCACCATCCTGATCCTCACGCCCGTGCTGATGCCGGTGGTCAACGCGGCAGGGATCGACCCGGTCTACTTCGGCGTGATGTTCATCATCAACAACTCCATCGGCCTCGTCACCCCGCCCGTGGGCACGGTGCTCAACGTGGTGGCCGGGGTGGGCAGGATGTCGATGGACGATGTGACCAAGGGGGTCGTCCCGTTCATGGTCGCGGAGTTCGCCATCATGTTCCTCATGGTGGTCTTTCCCTGGCTGGTGACCTGGCCCGCGAAGTGGTTCCACGGCTGAAGCGGGGCGTGGAGGATGCAGGGTAGTTCCGTGTTTTCGCGGGGACAGGGCGGGTGTTACATTCAAAACATGCCTGCTGGCGCGGGCCGCGCGCGGCGGCGCATCCCCCCAGCACCCGACAAGGACCCACCGCATGTCACCGGAACGCGAGCGACTGACCCGCATGCTCTTCGATGAGTACATCGAGATGTATGCCGCGCGCGATGCCCGGCTGCTGGCGCGTTTCAGCGAGAATTTCAGCGGCTTCGCGGGCAGCAGCGACCAGTTGGTCAAGACCCGTGCCGGATGGATCGAGGTGACGCAGCAGGATTTCGCGCAGGTTCCAGCGCGCATCGGCATCGAGATGGTCGAGCTTTTCGTGCAGGACCTGGGGGCCGACCTGCTTGCCGCCACCGCCTTCTTCCACATCCACCTGCCCATTCCCGACGCGCTGTTTGCCCGCGAGACCGCGCGCAAGGTGGTGCTGTTCCGGCGCGAGGGCGGCCAGGAGGCGGGAGGCGACTGGAAGATCGCGCACGTGAGCGTCTCCATCCCGTTCGGCAAGGCCCGTGGCAGCGAGGTGTACCCCATCGAGGAGCTGCGCCAGCGCAACCGCGAACTCGAGGCGCTGGTGCAGGAGCGCACCCAGGCCCTGGCGCAGGCCAATCAGCGCCTGGAGCTGCTGAGCAATACCGACGGTCTCACGGGCATCGCCAACCGCCGGCACTTCGACGATGCCCTGGCGCGTGAATGGGCGCGCGCGCAGCGGGCCCGCACGCCGCTGGCCCTCATCATGCTGGACGTGGATGTGTTCAAGCACTTCAACGACCACTATGGCCACCTCGCGGGCGATGCCTGCCTGCAGGCGCTGGCCCTCACGCTCGCGCAGACGGGCGCGCGGCGCGAGGGCGAGCTGGCCGCGCGTTTTGGCGGCGAGGAGTTCGTGGTGCTGCTGCCCGGCTCCGACCTGCAGGCCGCGGCCGATGTGGCGCGCCACATCCAGGAGGCGATCCATCAGCTGGCGCTGCCGCACGAAGGGGCGCCGCTGGGCATCGTCACCGTGAGCTTCGGGGTGGCCAGCGTGCAGCCGCAGCGCGACGAGTTGCCCGAGATGCTGGTGCGCCTGGCCGACCGCGCCATGTACCGCGCCAAGCAGGGCGGGCGCAACCGGATCGAACTGGCCGACGGGGCGGGCTGACAGGCAGCGCGCGCGGGCCCGGCGCCTTGCGTCGCAACCGGGGGGCGGCCGCGCTGTTGCGGGTTTTTGCAGGGTTAACCCGCAGGCTTGCACCAAACTGGTGACAATGGCCTGCTATGCATGCTTCCCGTTTCTTCAAGATGGCCCTGATCCTGGGCCTGCTGTCGGCCATCGGCCCCTTTGCCATCGACATGTACCTGCCGGCGCTGCCCGAGATCGGCGCGAGCCTGGGCGCGGAGGTGGGCGCCGTGCAGTGGAGCCTGACGGCGTTCTTCATTTCGCTGGGCGTTGGCCAGCTGTTCTATGGTCCGGTGTCGGACATGGTGGGCCGCAAGCCGCCGCTGTACGTGGGTCTGCTGCTTTTCACGCTGGCGAGCGTGGGCTGTGCGCTCGCCACCGACATCCAGACCCTGGTGGTCCTGCGTTTCGTGCAGGGGCTGGGCGCCGCTGCCGGCATGGCGATTCCCCGCGCCGTGGTGCGCGACCTGCACACCGGCACCGAGGCCGCGCGCCTCATGTCGCTGCTGATGCTGGTGTTCAGCATTTCCCCGCTGCTGGCGCCGTTGGCGGGCAGTGGCGTCATTGCGCTGACGGGGTGGCGCGGGGTGTTCTGGGCCGTGGCGGTGGCGGCGGTCGCCGGCCTCCTGCTGGTATCCCGGGGGCTGCGCGAAACGCGGCCGGCAGCCGAGCGCCTCGAAAGCAGCCTGGCGGGCGCGCTCTCGGGCTACTGGCTCCTCCTGCGCGACGGGCACTACCTCGGCCTCGTGTTCATCGGGGGCTGCTCGATGGCGGGGTTCTTTGTCTACCTGGCGGGCTCGCCCTTCGTGCTGATCAACCACTACGGCCTCACGCCCGTGCAGTACAGCCTGGCGTTCTCGGTGAATGCCGCCGCATTCTTTGCCGCCGCGCAGTTCACCGCCCGGCTGGGGCGCCGCTTTGGACTGGTGCCCACCGTCAAGGTGGCGGTCACCGGTGCGGGCGCCGTGATGGTGGCGATGCTGGCTTACTACCTGGCGGGCGGCGACCGGCTGGAAGTGCTGCTGGGCCTGTATTTCGTCGCCAGCGGCCTGATGGGGCTGGTGATTCCCACCACCTCGGTGCTCGCCCTGGAGGAGCACGGCGCCATCGCGGGCACCGCCTCGGCGCTGCTGGGCACGCTGCAGATGCTGATCGGCGCTGCCGCCATGGGCGTGGTCGGTGTGTTCGCCAATGGCAAGCCGCTGCCCATGGTGGTGGGCATGGCCAGCGGCGCGCTCCTGGGCCTGGTGCTGACCTGGGTCACGCTGGGCGGCGAGCGCGCGGCACGGCCGCTGGCCAAGGGCAACGCGCCGTAGCTTGATTGCTATTGAATTAATAGCTTTCTGCGCTTGTGCATCCAGCGCAGGCGGCCTTTTTCGTTCAAACCGCGTGATGCGGGCGAGCCCTGTGGATCACTTCGGCCCGGCATGGCGCCGTGGGGTGGCGCGCGGGCCCAGGGCATGGATCAGCGCAGGCACCTGCGCCGACAGTTCGCGCGCCAGGTAGCCCAGCGTGCCCTGGTCCCGCGCCAGCGCGCTGCCCGCGCGTGCATGCAGGAGCACGCCCCAGGCCGTGGCATGCAGCGGCGGCGCGCCGCGCGCGGCCAGGCCGCCGATGAGGCCCGCCAGCGTATCGCCCGAGCCCGACGTGGCCAGCCCCGGGGTACCGCCCGCAAACCGCAACGAACAGCCGTCGGGCTGCGCGATGCAGGTGGTGCTGCCCTTGAGCGCCACGCAGGCGCCCCAGCGTTGCGCGCCCGCCCGGGCGGCGGCCAGTGGGTCGGCCAGCACGGCGTCCTTGGATGCACCGGTCAGGTGGGCCATCTCGCCGGCGTGGGGCGTCATGACGACGGGCTGGTCGAACGCTGCGCCGACTGCGGCCGACATGGCGTAGGCGTCCAGCACCACCGTGCTGCGGCGAAACAGCGGCAGCATCGTGCGCACGAAGGCCACGCTGCGGGCTTCGTCCAGCATGCCGGGGCCCAGCACCACGGCGCTCACCTGGTCGGACAGGGGCCCGAGCCGGTCGCAGTCGCGCGCGGCAAAACCCCCGGCCCGCGTCTCGGCAAGCCCCATCACGCGCGCCTCGGGGATGGCCAGTGCCAGGCCCTGCGCCACGCGCTCCGGTGCGGCCACGGTGAGTTTACCGGCCCCCGCACGCAGCGCGGCGACGGCCGCCAGCAGCGCCGCGCCGGGCATTTCATGGCTGCCCGCGACCACCAGCACGTGCCCGCGCGCTTCCTTGTCCGCATCGTCGCCGGGATGGGGCAGGGGCCAGCGCCGAAGCAGTGCCTCGGTCAGGGCTCTGGGCCGGGGCCAGGTAGGGTTGCGGGGCATGGCGTGCCGTCAGGGCTTGGGGGCGGTGGCGGCGTCGGGCTCCCGCGTCACCGGTGTCCGCGCGTCGCGCAGCGGGGCAAGGAAGTTGGCCTGGACCAGCTGCATGGCCTCCTCGGTGCGCCCCTCGTGCGCCCCATGGGCGCGGTAGATCGTCACCGCGCAGTTGGGCACGTCGCCCTGGCGGTCGATCTCCAGGATCTGCTGCTCGTCCATCTGCTCGATGAGGTAGCGCATGCAGTTGACGATGACCTGGTGCGCGACCACCAGCACCCGTTGCCCCGCGTATTCGCGCGTGACCATCTCCTGCAGGCTGCGCAGCCGCAGGATCACGTCGCACCAGCTTTCACCGCCGGGCGGCCTGAAGTAGAACTTGCCCACGTGGGTGCGTTGCTCATGCAGCTGGGCGTGCTGCTGCTGGATGCCGAACTTGGTAAGCCGGTCCAGGATGCCGAACTCCTTTTCCCGCAGCCGCTCGTCCAGCCGCAGGGTGACATGCTCCAGACGGCTGTACCGCGCCACCAGACGGGCGGTCTGCAGCGCGCGCACGTAGGGCGAGCACAGGATGACCTGCGGCTGCCCATCCACGGGCTGGCGTCCAAACCATTCCCCCAGCGCCACCGATTGCGCGGTTCCCAGGTCCGACAGCGGCACATCGATGTCCCGCCATGCGAGGTCGATGGTCTGAAGCCCCGTCGCCTCGGCCGCGTCGCGCGCGACATTGCCGGCGCTTTGTCCATGCCGCACCACCCACAGCCGCGCGGGCCAGCGTGTTTCCATGGCCTCGGGCTACCGAGGGGCGCGAAGGCGGGCCCTGCCCACGGCGCCAGCCGCCGGGGCCTTTTCCGCCGCCCGTGCCAGCTTGCCGGCCACCCCGTCGCGCCCCGATGCGGCGCGCGCGATGAGGGCGCTGCCCAGGGCCCGGCCGGCTGCGCGGCGCACCAGGCCACGGCTGCGGCTGGCGCCGCGCAGCACCAGCAGGCCCGCACCCAGCACCAGCCAGTGCTCGCCCGGAAAACCGGCACGTTCGGCGTCCCATTGGCGCACGCCGCGGAGTTTTTGAAGAAGGTTCATGTGACGGGCCCTGACGTTGACAGCATGCCGCCATCGTCGCGCAGGGTAAGGCCGCCCGGTGTCAGCGCACGGTTTTGGCGCGGGTGCTCCGCGTCCTACACCACGGGGCCGGGCGCTGCGGCGGGCGCCGGGCCTCCAAGCTGCGCCGCCACGCATTCGGCCAGCGCCTGCACGGTGCGCGGCGCGCAGCCTTCCGCATGGTTGCTGATGGCCACGAAGGCGTTGTGCCCCCGCCCGGTGACGCCCGCGATCAGGCTCGCCAGCGCGGCACGCGTGCCAGGGTCGGGGTGGTGGAGCCGGTCATAGGGCGCATAGTTCTTTTCCGCGTCTTCATAGCCATAGGGGCCGTGGATGGGGTGGAGATTCCAGCGGCACACCAGCGGACCGGGCCAGAGCGCGCGCAGCATGGGCAGCTGTTCCTGCAGCGGCGGCATCTTTGCGTGCAGGCCCAGGCAGTAGGTGGCCCCGGCCTCGCGCAGGACCGCCGCGAAGCGCGGGGTGAGCCATTGGGGATCGCGCACCTCCACGGCCATTACGCCGTCCGGCGCGGTGGGGTGCAACGCAGGCTGCGCGCACAGCATGGCGCGCAGGCGCTCCAGCAGCTCGTGCATGCGGTCCAGCTGCGCCAGGGGCAGGGGGCTGATCTGGAACACCAGCGCCCCCAGCTTGTGCCCCAGCCCTTGCAGCGCGGGTTCCACGAATTCACTGAGGGCGAGTTCGGGGCTGAGGAAAGCCGGATTGGGCTGGCGCCCCCGCCCGTCCTCGCTGCGCACGAGGGCGTCGGTCACCAGGCTGGGTGCCTTCACCACGAAGCGGAAGTCATCGGGCACCTGCGAGGCATAGCGCTCGTACTGGCTCACCGTGAGCGGCCGGTAGAAGCTGCGGTCGATGCTCACCGTGCGCAGCAGCGGGTGCTGGGCGTAGACGGCCAGCCCCTGCTTGGAGAGCATGGACTCGGAATGCTCGCCTTCCCACACCAGTCCCTTCCATCCGGGGTATGTCCATGACGACGTGCCCAGCCGCAGTTGGCGGGGGAGGGCGGCGGCCAGGGCGCGCAGACCATCGTGCCCGGGGGCCGGATGCACCCCGGTGCGGCGCGGCCTGGCCGCCGCGGGCTCATCTGCATCGGCCGCGAAGCCAGCGGCGGCGGCCTTGTCGGTGGGAGGGGGCGGCACCGACGGGCCGCCGAAAAGGTCGTCTTGCATGTGAGGGACGCGGATGGTGTGGCGGGCGCGAGCCGGAATGGGGTGCCGCAGAGGAGGTCACAGGCCCGCGAACAGTCCACCTTCGTTCAGCAGTTCGTAGGTGATTTCCGGGTGCTGGTCCATGCTCTTGCGGATCGCGGCGGGAATCGCCTGGCGGGTCTTGCGGCACAGGCCGGGCTGCTCCAGCACCAGGATCGCAATGCCCCGCAGGCTGCGCACCTCATGGGGGCTGGGGGTGATGGAAAGGCGCACGCCCAGCTGGTCTTCCATGCGGCCCAGCAGGCGGCGCAGGTCGCTCAGGCTGGTGAGGTTTTCCAGCCGCTCAAGCAGTTTTTTTTCCTCGTTGCGCGTGAGGCGCAGGATGCGGACATCGCCGCCCGGCGCCTCCAGCAGTGCATCCCGGCCGCACACGCAGGTGCCGGGAGGGCATTCGGTGCGGATGGGGAAGGGGGCTGCAGAGTTCATGGACAGCAAGGGTTGCCAAGCCTGGGCATTCTAGGGAGGTTGCGGGCGTGGCCTGGGCAGACGGCGGGATGGCTCTGTCCGCCGCGAATCGGCCTGTTACCAAAAGTGCCTGTGGCAAACTCGCGCGCTTCGCGTTTTGTTTGATTGAGTCTCAGAGAGTTCGCCCCCCCATGCAGCAGATCGTCCGGCAGTTGGCCGCAGAAATCAAAGTCAGTGAATCCCAGGTGCGCGCAGCGGTGGAGCTGCTCGATGGCGGCGCCACGGTGCCGTTCATCGCGCGCTACCGCAAGGAAGTGACCGGCGGGCTGGACGACATCCAGCTGCGCGAACTCGAAGCGCGCCTGTCGTACCTGCGCGAACTGGAAGACCGCCGCGCCGCCGTGCTCAAGAGCATCGACGAGCAGGGCAAGCTGACCGATGCCCTGCGCCTGGCCATTGCACAGGCGCCCACCAAGCAGGAGCTGGAGGACATCTACCTGCCCTTCAAGCAAAAGCGCCGCACCAAGGGCCAGATGGCCCGCGAGTTCGGCATCGAGCCGCTGGCGGACAAGCTGTTTGCCGACCCCACGCTGGACCCGACGACCGAGGCCGCGGCCTTCACGCGGCCGCCCGAAGTGCTGGACGACGGCAAGACGGGCGCCGATTTCTCGACCGTGCCGGCCGTGCTGGACGGTGTGCGCGACATCCTGTCCGAACGCTGGGCCGAAGACGCCGTGCTGGTGCAGAACCTGCGCGAATGGCTCTGGGCCGAGGGCCTGCTGCGCAGCAAGAAGGTGGAGGGCAAGAACGAGAACGACCCCGAGGTCTCCAAGTTTCGCGACTATTTCGAATACGACGAGCCCATTGGCCGCGTGCCGTCGCACCGCGCGCTGGCCGTGTTCCGCGGCCGGGGGCTGGAGATCCTGGAAGCCAAGCTGGTGCTGCCCGTGGAGCCCGAGCCCGGCAAGCCCAGCCTGGCCGAAGGCAAGATCGCCCTGCACCTGGGCTGGAGCCATGCAGGCCGCCCGGCCGACGACCTGATCCGCAAGAGCGTGGCCTGGACCTGGCGCGTGAAGCTGTCGCTGTCGACCGAGCGCGACCTGTTCGCCCGCCTGCGGGACGACGCCGAGAAGGTCGCCATCAAGGTGTTTGCCGACAACCTGCGCGACCTGCTGCTGGCGGCGCCTGCAGGCCCGCGCGTGGTGATGGGGCTGGACCCCGGCATCCGCACCGGCGTGAAGGTGGCCGTGGTCGATGCCACGGGCAAGCTGGTCGAGACCGCCACCGTGTTCCCGCACGAGCCGCGCCGCGACTGGGAAGGTTCTTTGCACACCCTGGCCAAGCTGGCCGAGAAGCACGGCGTGAACCTGATCGCCATCGGCAACGGCACGGCCAGCCGCGAGACCGACAAGCTGGCGGCCGACCTCATCAAGCTGGCGGCCAAGGTGGACCGTGTGATTGAAAAGGTGGTGGTGAGCGAAGCCGGTGCATCCGTCTATTCCGCCAGCGAATACGCGTCGCAAGAGATGCCCGATGTGGACGTGAGCCTGCGCGGTGCCGCCTCCATCGCCCGCCGCCTGCAGGACCCGCTGGCCGAACTGGTGAAGATCGATCCCAAGAGCATCGGCGTGGGCCAGTACCAGCACGACGTGAACCAGAGCGAGCTGGCCCGTACCCTGGGCACCGTGGTCGAGGACTGCGTGAACTCCGTGGGCGTGGACCTGAACACGGCCAGCGTGCCGCTATTGAGCCGCGTGTCGGGCCTGTCGGGCAGCGTGGCCAAGGCCGTGGTGCGCTGGCGCGAGGCCAACGGCGCGTTCAAGAGCCGCAAGCAGCTCATGGACGTGGCGGGCCTGGGCGCCAAGACCTTCGAGCAGAGCGCGGGCTTCCTGCGCATCCGCGGCGGCGACAACCCGCTGGACGTGACGGGGGTGCACCCCGAGACCTACCCGGTGGTCGAGCAGATCATGGAAAAGACCGGCAAGCCGGTGGCCGAGATCATGGGCCGTGCCGACATGCTCAAGACCCTGAAGCCCGAGCTGTTCGCCAACGAGAAATTTGGTGTGATCACCGTCAAGGACATCCTGGCCGAGCTGGAGAAACCCGGCCGCGACCCGCGCCCGGACTTCAAGGTGGCGCGCTTCAACGACGGCGTGGAGGACATCAAGGACCTCAAGGAAGGCATGGTCCTGGAGGGCACGGTGAGCAACGTGGCCCAGTTCGGCGCCTTCATCGACCTGGGGGTGCACCAGGACGGCCTGGTGCACGTGAGCCAGCTGGCGCACAAGTTCGTGAACGACGCGCGCGAGGTGGTCAAGACCGGCGACATCGTGAAGGTCAAGGTCATGGAGGTGGATGTGGAGCGCAAGCGCATCGGCCTGTCGATGAAGCTCGATGCCGCGCCGCCGCGCCAGGGCGGGGAGCGGGGCGCGCCCCGCGACAACCGGTTCGAGGGCGCTGGCCGGGGCTACGCGCAGCCGCAGCGCCGTGCCCCCGAGCCCGCGCAGCAGTCGGCCATGGCGTCGGCATTCGCCAAGTTGCAACAGGCGAAGGGCCGTTGACGGATTGGGGGGTGATGGGGGCCATAATCGCCAGCAATCGAAACTCTGGCGCCTGACCCCATGGAGTTGAACGCATTGCTGGCACAACCAGTGGCTCTGCCCAGTCTTCCGCGGGCGGTGGCGCTGCTGATGAGCGAACTGGCCCATGAAGAGCCCAGCCTGCGGCGCCTGAACCAGCTCTTTGGCACGGACCCGGCGCTGGCCGGGCGACTGCTGGAGCTGGCCAATTCCCCCACCTTCCAGTTGCCGCGCCAGATCGCGGGCATCCCGGAGGCCCTGGCGCTGCTGGGCACGGCCCAGGTGCGCTCGCTGGTCAATTCGGCACCGCTGGGCACCACCTCCCGCTCGGTGCCCGGAGTGAACATGCAGCAGTTCTGGCGCTACAGCCTCAACACGGCCAAGCTGGCGCGGTCGCTGGCGGGTATCGCGCAGCAGGACCAGATCGCCGCATACACCGCGGGCTTGCTGCACGCGCTGGGCGAGCTGGTCATTCACCTGGCCGACCCGGAAAAGGCGCAGTCGGTCAACACGCTGGTGGCGCCATTCGATCTGCGGCGCGGCAAGATCGAGCAGCGCATCTTCGGCTACTGCTATGGCCATGTGACGGCCGGGCTGGCGCGCCGCTGGCAGCTTCCCGAGGTGGTGGTCGATGCGCTGCAGCACCAGAGCGTGCCGTTCGACAACAACGCCTACGAGCCCCTGGCGGGAGTGATCCACCTGGCCTCCTGGCGCGCGCGGGCCCGCGAGGCGGAGCTGGGCGAGAAGGAGATGGCCGTATCGTTCCCCGGCGAGGTCGGCCTGACCCTGGGGCTGGACATCGACATGGTGCTGCAGCAGGACCCCATCGACTGGACGGCCCGGCCCGAGGCCGCCGACTACGTGGTCTGACAGCGGGTTTGCGAACCGGGGTGCTTGCGCCCGGCCCGGGCACCTTGCGCGACACGCCGGGGCGCGGTGCTTTGCGACAATGCCGTCCATGAAAGCCCTGCGCATCCATGCCGGCCCCCGCGCCTGGCAGCACCTTGAAAACCACGGCCTGCGGCCGGGCGACGTGGGCGTGATCCCCGCAGCGGCCGGTGGCCCCAAGGGGCTCATCCTGGGCCCCCTGGACCGCTTCATCTTCGGCGAATGGCTGGCCCAGGCGCGCCAGCCGGTGGACCTGGTGGGCGCGTCGATTGGCGCCTGGCGCATGGCCACGGCCTGCCTGCAGCAGCCGGTGGCGGCCTTCGAGCGGCTGGAGCACGACTACATCCACCAGGACTACGACCTGCCGCCCGGCAAGAAGCGCCCGTCGGCGGCCCACGTGAGCGAGCGGTTTGGCCAGAACCTGCAGGCGTTCTATGGCGGGCGTATCGACGAGGTGCTGAACCACCCGCGCTACCGCCTGCACATCGTCACCTCGCGGGGGCGGCACCTGCTGGGGCGCGAGCACCGCGTGGCCACGCCGCTGGGCTATCTGGGAGCCTTTCTGACGAACACGGTGCACCGCAAGGCGATGGGGGCGTGGCTGGAACGGGTGGTGTTCTCCTCGTCCGATGCGTCCGGTACCTTCGCCGAGGGGGCGGGGGCTGCGTGTGCTGCATTGCCCTTTGGCACCTCGGACTACCGCACGCGGCAGGTGCTGCTCAGCAACGGCAACTTCATGCAGGCGCTGCAGGCCAGCTGCTCGATCCCGTTTGTGCTGCAGGCGGTGCACAACATTCCGGGTGCGCCCCGTGGGGCGTATTGGGACGGGGGCATCACCGATTACCACCTGCACCTGGCCTATGGCAGGCAAAAGCAGAATGCTATTGAATTAATAGCTGATAGCGCTTTTCCATCCAGCGCTGGAGGCCAAAAAGACTTGAATTCTGACCCCGCTGCCTCGCCCGGCCTGGTGCTGTACCCGCATTTCCAGCACCGCGTGGTGCCCGGCTGGCTGGACAAGGGACTCAAGTGGCGCCACCGCTCCACGCCTGCGCTGGACAACATGGTGGTGCTGTCGCCCAGCCCCGACTGGGTGCGCAGCTTGCCCAACGCCAAGCTGCCCGACCGCAACGACTTCACGCACTACGGCGCCGACAGCGCCGCGCGCGCCAAGGCCTGGCTGGCGGCCACGCGGGCCAGCCAGCAGCTGGTGGACGAGTGGCAGGCGTGGCTGGCGCGGCCGGACATGAACGCCGTGCACCCGCTGTAGGGGCCGCTCAGGTCGCTGCAGGCCGCCGTGCCGCATCCTGCACGGCCCGGGCCGCGTGGCGGGCCGTGTGTTGCCGTGCCCAGGTCAGTACCTCGTGCGCGGGCATGGGCCGGGCGATGCCAAAGCCCTGGGCACGCTCGCAGCCCAGCTCCAGCAGCCGTGCGGCCTGCTCGGCGGTCTCCACCCCTTCCGCGACCACGTGCCGCTGAAAGGCCGTGGCGAGCGCGACGATGGCTCCCACGAGCGTGAGGTCGTCGCCGTCTTCCAGGATGCCGCGCACGAACGACTGGTCGATCTTGATGGTCTCGGCCGGCAGGCGCTTGAGGTAGGACAGCGAGGAGAAGCCGGTGCCGAAGTCGTCCAGGGCGAAGCGCACGCCCAGCAGCTGGCAGTTCTGCATCATCTGGCGCATGTACTGCATGTCCTGCAGGGCCGCGGATTCCAGGATTTCCAGTTCCAGGCGGGTGGGCGAGACCTCCGGGCAGGTGTGCAGGATGTCCTTGAGCCGCTCAACGAAGTTGGGCCGGTGGAAGTGCGGCGCGGAGATGTTCACGCTCACCTCCCACTGCATGCCGGCATCGGTCCATTGCCGCATCTGCGCCAGGGCCTGGCGCAGCACCCATTCGCCCAGTTCCACCTCCAGCTCTGCGTCCTCGATCAGCGGCAGCACATGCTGCGGGCCCAGCAGGCCGTGGTCGGGATGCTGCCAGCGCAGCAGGGCCTCCAGCCCCAGGATCTCGCCGGTGCGCAGGTGCACCTTGGGCTGGTAGTGCAGCACCAGCTCGCCCCCGTGCAGGGCCTGGGCCACGCGCGTCTGGCGGGTGTGCTGCGTCTGCACGGCATGGTCCAGCTGCACGTCGAACACGTGCATCTGGTTGCGGCCGAAGCCCTTGGCCTGGCACATGGCCTGGTCGGCGTGGCGCAGTAGGGTGTCGGGGTTGGCGTCGTCCTGCGGGAACACGGCCACGCCCACGCTCACGGTGGTGTGCAGCACGCGGTCGTCGATGGCGTAGGGGGCGGCCAACTGCTGCATGAGCACGCCCACGCGGGCCTCGATGGCGGGCACGTCCGGCAGCTCGCCCAGCAGCAGCACGAACTCGTCGCCCCCCATGCGCGCCACCGCGTCCTGGGGCGTGATGAACGCGCCCAGGCGCCGCGCGGTTTCCTTGAGCAGCCGGTCGCCCACGCGGTTGCCGTGGGTGTCGTTCACGGCCTGGAAATGGTCCAGGTCGAGCATGCACACGGCCAGCAGCAGGCCTTTCTGTCGGGCGACGAAGATCGCGTGCGTGAGGCGCTCGGCCAGCGCCGTCCGGTTGTACAGGCCTGTGAGCGCATCGTGGCGGGCATGCCACGAGATCTGGTGGCGCAGGTTGCGCGTCTCGGTCACGTCGCGGAACACCAGCACGCAGCCCACGGCCGTGCCGTCGCCCTTGCGGATCGCCGACGCGGTGTACTCGATGGCGTAGCGCTCGCCGGAGCGGTGGATCAGCACCTCGTGCGCGACCTGGTGGAGGGCGCCCGGCACGGTCTCGCGCTCCGCGGCCGAGCTGGCATTGCGGCTCGCGAGCTCCTGGTACAGCCGGAACACGTCGTCCAGCTGACGGCCCAGGGCCTGGTCCGCCGTGAAGCCGGTCATGAGCTGCGCGGCTTCGTTGATGGTCTCGATGCAGCCGGCCAGGTCGGTGGTGATCACGCCGTCGCCGATGGAGGCGAGCGTGACCTCGGCACGCTCCTTCTCGGCGCGCAGGGCCTCCTGCGCGCGCTTGCGTTCGGTCACGTCGACCAGCGTGCCGATGGTGCCGGCCAGTGTGCCCCGCGTGGTGGTGAACGGGGCTTCGTAGTAGGCCATGTCCCGGGGCGGCTGGTGGTTGGCGGGGTGGATGCGGATCTCGTTGTCCTGCGCCTGCGCGATCTGCGCGGAGCGCGCGGGCGCCAGCTCTTCGGGGTACGCCGGGGGGGATGCGGGGGCCGTGCCCGCGCTGGCGGGCGTGTGAAAGAGCCGTTGCCAGGCCCGGTTGACTTCCAGGTAGGCGCCATTGGCGTCCCGCACGAAGACGGGCAGGGGCAGCGCGTCGATCAGCTGGCGCGTGAAATGCAGCTGCTCGCTTTGCAGGTGCTGGGTTTCGCGCAGCGACAGCACGAGCGACTGGACCTTGCCGGCCATGTCGTTGAAGGTGGCCGCCATGGCGCGTGATTCGAGCGTGCCGGTCACTTCCATGCGCGTGTCCAGATGGCCGTGGCGGAACGCGTCCGTGGCTTCGGCCAGCCGCCGCAGCATGCGCGCATTGGCCCGCAGCAGCAGCGTGAGCAGGAACAGGATCGTGAAGATATTGAGCGCCGAGATGCGCAGCTGCACCACGACGGTGCTCCAGATCTGGCCTACGAGGGGCGCGGATTGCAGCGTCACCGTCAGCCGCCCGGTCTGGCCGCCGGGCACGGCCTGCCCGAACTGCTGCGTGGGCGGCGCGATGCGCACCCACTCTGCGAACCATCCCGGGGCCGATGCGCGCAGGGGCGGCGCCTGGACATCGATGACGGGCCCGCCGCCCACCTGCCATTTCACCGACTGGACGCCCGGCCCGAAGCGGGCGACCCCTTCATGCAAAAGCGTGGCCTGGGCTTCGTGCTCCGAAGCGGGCAGGGCCGCCACCCCGGGCAGCAGCGCATCGCCCGCCCGGCGCAGCTCGGTGGCGGCATGGCGGCGGACTTCGTCGGTTTCCGCGGCCATCAGGTAGTGGTAGCGCACGGCGCTGACCAGCAGGATGATCAGGACAATCGGAACGTACAGCCGGGGATAGGTGCCCCGCAGGAGCCAGGTACTGAGATTTCCGGTGCGCATCGGTCGTGGCCCTCCCCCCAAAACCCCAGGGTAATGAATTGTTAATTAATTATTGACCGACCGGAGTCTAGCGTGTGGGCAGGGGGTGTGCGGCACCCGGGGTAGCGCAATCCCGCCGGGCTTCGCCCGGGGGAAGGCTGGGGGTGCGTTGCGGGCGCGCGGGCGCGGCGAGGGGGGGGCCGCCGCCCGCTGGCCGCGCGGCGCGCCAGCGGGGCAGGCGCGGCGGGGGGCTGGCGAAAGCCGGGGGGACGGGAGCGGGCCCTACAGCGACTGGCTCAGGATCTCGCGGTACTCCTCGGGCGTGGCGATGCGGGGGTTGGTCTTGTGGCAATGGTCGGCCAGCGCGCCCCTGATGATGTCGTCGAACATGCCTTCGGTCACGCCCATGGCGGCAAGGCCCGTGGGCAGGCCCAGGCGGGCGTTCATGTCGCGGATGGCCTCGGGGATGTCGCCCGCCGCGCCCAGCCCCATGGCGTGGGCCATGCGCTCCAGGCGTTTTTCGTTGCGCACCGATTCGGCGCCGGCATTGAACCGGACCACGGCGGGCAGGAACATGGCGTTGAGCGTGCCATGGTGCAGGCGCGGGTTCACGCCGCCCAGGCTGTGGCTGAGCGAGTGCACGGCGCCCAGTCCCTTCTGGAAGGCCATGGCGCCCTGCATGCTCGCGCTCATCATGTGCAGGCGCGCCTCGCGGTCGCTGCCGTTGCGCGTGGCCGGCTCGATGTGGGCCCAGCCACGCGTGAGGCCGTCCAGGGCAATGCCGTCGGCCGGCGGGTTGAAGGCGGCCGACATGAAGGTTTCCATGCAGTGGGCGATCGCGTCCATGCCCGTGGCGGCGGTCAGCATGGGCGGCAGGCCCAGCGTGAGCTCGGGGTCGCAGATGGCGGTCTTGGGCACCAGGTTCCACGAGTGGAACCCGAGCTTGCGGTGGTCGTCCACGATGATGATGGCGCCGCGCGCCACCTCGCTGCCGGTGCCGCTGGTGGTGGGCACCGCGATCAGCGGCGCGGCGCGCTCGGTGATGCGGGGCGAGCCGCCTTCGATGGTGGCGTAGTGCGTGAGCGGCCCGTCGTGCGTGGCGGCGATCGCGATGCCCTTGGCGCAGTCGATGGCCGAGCCGCCGCCCACGGCGATCAGGCCGTCGCAGCCCTCGGCCTGGTAGATCGCCACGGCGGCGCGCACGGCGGCCTCGGTGGGGTTGGAGGGCGTCTGGTCGAACACCGCCACGGTCATGCCAGGCAGGGCGTCCAGCGCCTTTTGCAGGACACCAGCGGCCTTCACGCCGGGGTCCGTCACGAGCAGGGGGCGTGTGATGCCGACGCGCTCGCATTCCTGTCGCAGCAGCTTGACCGCGCCGAACTCGAACTGGATCTGGGTGACGTAGTAGATGAAAGCCATGGTGAAGGTGGAAGTTACGTTTACGATTGCTGCAAAGACTCTACAACCCGGAGGCACCGATGACCACGAAGCAAACCCTCATTCCGCTCGCACTGGCCGGTGCATTCGTCGCGTTTGCGACATCCGCGCAGGCCGGCTGCCTGACCGATGCCCAGGCCGCCGAGCTGGTGGCCCACTACACCGCGAAGACCCCGGCCGCCAACCCCGAGGACCTGTCGGACGCCGATGGCGCCTGCACCCGCGCCAAGGTCAACCAGTTGCTGGCGCAGCGTCTGGGCAAGGTCGTGGGCTACAAGGCCGGCCTTACCAATCCTGCGGTGCAAAAGCGCTTCAACACCGACAAGCCCGTGTGGGGCAAGCTCTATGAAGGCATGGTCCTGCCCAGTGGCGCCACCGTGGACGCGGCCTTCGGCGCCCGGCCGCTGTACGAAGCCGACATGCTGGTGCGGGTGAAGAGCACCGCCATCAACCATGCCAGGACGCCGATGGAGGTGCTGGAAGCAGTGGACCAGGTCATCCCTTTCATCGAACTGCCAGACCTCATGGTGCAGGCGCCGCCCAAGCTCAATGGCGCCGGCGTGACGGCCATCAACGTGGGTGCGCGGCTGGGCGTGGCGGGCGCGCCGCTGCCCGTGCCGGCCTACCGGGCCGAGCGCTTCGCGATGCTGCAGGCCCTGGCCGACATGAATGTGTCGCTGGCCGACGGCGCGGGTGCGCGCCTGGGCGGTGGCAAGGGCAGCGACATCCTGGACCATCCCCTCAATGCCGTGGTGTGGCTCGCGGGCGCCCTCGCGCAGGAGGGGCTGGCGATGCAGCCGGGCGACCTGATCAGCCTGGGTTCGTTCTCGCCGCTGCTGCCGCCCAAGGCGGGCCTGGCGGTGACAGCGACCTACGACGGCCTGCCGGGCGCCGCGCCCGTGCGCGTGACCTTCAAGTAACAACAAACAAACAAACAAACGACCCGCGGGCTGCCCGCCTGCGCGGGCTTCCTCCTGTTGCCGAGATCCTGACCGTTGGCCGAACTGCACATCCACCACACCCGCCTGACCCCCCAGATGCGCAGCGTGCTTGAGCGCATGGCGCGCGCGGGGCACCCCCCGCTGCACACCCGCTCGCCCCAGGACGCACGCACGGCTTACCAGGCGGGCGCCGATGTGCTGGAGGTGCCCAAGGCGGCCCTGGCACGGGTGGAGGACCTGCACATCCCCGCGCGCGACGGCCATGCGCTGCCCGCGCGGCTGTACGCACCGACCACGGAGGCGGGCCTGCCAGTGCTGCTGTACACCCACGGCGGCGGCTTCACCATCGGCAACATCGCCACGCACGACATCCTGTGCCGCGAGCTGGCGCGCCTGGGCCGCTGCATGGTGGTGTCGCTGGACTACCGGCTCGCGCCCGAGCACCGTTTTCCCACCGCGAGCAACGATGCCTGGGATGCGCTCGCATGGCTTGCTGCCCACGCCCGCGAACTGGGCGCCGACCCGGCGCGCATGGCCGTGGGCGGAGACAGCGCGGGCGGAACACTGGCCGCCGTGAACGCCATCCTGGCGCGCGACGCGGGCCTGCCGCTGGCGCTGCAGCTGCTGTTCTACCCGGGCTGCGCGGCCCACCAGGACACGCCCTCGCATGCCACGTTCGCGCGTGGCCTGGTGCTGGAAGAGCCTGCCATCAGTTGGTTCTTTGGCAACTATGTGCGCAGCCGCGCCGAGCGCGAGGACTGGCGCTTCGCCCCGCTGCACGCCCCCGACGTGGACGGCGTGGCCCCCGCCTGGATCGGCCTGGCCGAATGCGACCCGCTGGTGGACGAGGGCGTGGACTATGCGGACAAGCTGCGGCTCGCCGGCGTGCCCGTGGACCTGGAGATCTACCGCGGGGTGACCCATGAATTCATCAAGATGGGCCGTGCCATTCCCGAGGCGCGCACCGCCCATGCCGATGCGGCCCGGGCGCTGCGCCAGGCGTTCTTTCAAACCACGGAGTGAATCTATCCATGCAACGCAGTGACTTCCGCTGTTTTCACCGCCTGCGCGTGCGCTGGGCCGAGGTGGACATGCAAAAAATCGTGTTCAACGCACACTACCTCATGTACATCGACACGGCGATGTCCGACTACTGGCGGGCGCTGGCGCTGCCGTATGAAGCGGGCATGCTGGCCCTGGACGGCGAGATGTACGTGAAGAAGGCCACGCTGGAATACCATGCGTCGGCGCGTCTGGACGACACGCTGGACGTGGGCCTGCGCTGCGCCAGGGTGGGCAATTCGTCCAGCCTGTTCCAGGCGGGCATCTTCAGCGGCGACCAGCTGCTCGTCTCGGGCGAGCTGGTCTATGTGTTCGCCGACCCGGCCACGCAGACTTCGCGCCCGGTGCCTGACAGCCTGCGCTCCATCTTCGAGGGCTTCGAGGCCGGCGCCGCGATGGCCGAGGTCAAGACCGGCGACTGGAACACGCTGGGCCGCGATGCCGGGCGCCTGCGCACCGCGGTCTTCGTGCGCGAGCAGGGCATTCCCGCGGACATCGAGGCCGATGCCCTGGACGCCAGCGCGCGCCACGCCGTGCTCTACAACCGCCTGGGCATGCCCGTGGCCACGGGGCGGCTGCTGCAGGAGGCGGCCGGCGTGGGCCGCATCGGGCGCATGGCGGTGGACCGCTCCGTGCGCGGCGCGCAGTGGGGCCAGCAATTGCTGGAAGCCTTGGTGGCCGCCGCGCGGGCCCGTGGCGACGGCGAGGTGCGCCTGCACGCCCAGCGCAGCGCGGAAGGCTTCTACCGCCGCGCGGGGTTCGCCGTGGTGGGCGAGCCCTGGGAAGAGGCGGGCATCGCCCACATCGCCATGGCGCGGCGCTGGTAGATTTTGCTATCAAAAAGAAAGCGCCTCGCGCTTTCCTGCAAACGGCCCTGGGGGGATTCGTATCTGGATCCGCCCCGCATCAAGCGCGGGATGCTCCTGAATGCATAGCGGCGTGGCCTGATCCCGCAGCGGCCCGGTCCTGCCCGCGGGCGTCAGATGTCCGCGAGCAGCTCGTACGGCAGGGGCGCCAGCGCCAGCGGCACGCCCTGCACGTTGCCCACCTGCAGGGCACCACCCTGCGCGGCGGCGATCTGCAGCGACACGAGGGCGTCGGTGCCGCCACCGGGTGCCGGGGCGGCCTGCACGACGGTGCCGCAAGGCTGTTCCAGGTCCGGCACGGCGAACACTTCGGCCCCCACCGCCACATCGGCCGGGGCGTGGGCAATGTAGGTGCGGCGCTTGAGCGTGCCCCGGAACTGGCTGCGCGCCACCACCTCCTGCCCGGGGTAGCAGCCCTTCTTGAAGTTCACGCCGCCCACGGACTCGTAGTTGAGCATCTGGGGCACGAAGGCCTCGACAACCGGGGTGGTCAGCGTTGCCACCCCGCTGCGCACTTCGCTCCAGAGCCACAGGGCGGGTTCCATCGCGGGACCGGCGGGCGCGGGTTCTGCCGCGGGAGCCACCCAGAGCGCGCGCGGCCGGCCGTCGGCGGGATACAGGTGGACCACCGAGGCGGCACCCACGTCGGCCTTGGTCCAGGCGGGCTGGCCGCCGCCGGGCACCACATCGCCCGCCAGGCCGTACAGGGCGAAGTCGGCGGTGGCGTCGGTCAGCCTGGCCTTGGAGCGCAGCACGAACATCGACAGGCGCTTGAGCGTGGGCGGCAGCAGGTCGCGGCTGCAGACCAGCAGGATCTCGCTGGCGCTGCGCTTGAAGCCGATGAAGGTGGCCTGCATGCGGCCCTTGGCGGACAGGAACGCTGCCAGGCGGGCCTGGTCCATGCCCAGCAGGGCGAAATCCTGGGTGAGCTGGCCGTGCAGGAACTTGGCGGCGTCTTCGCCTTCCACGCGAATCACGCCCAGGTGGGACAGGGGGGCTATGCCGTTCAAGGGGGTAGTCATCGCTGAATTATGATGCCCGGTTCTACACACACATTCATCAGGGTTGTGCGACGTCTATTGGCTTTGATTGCGTTGGTTCTGATCGCCTCGGGCGGTGCGGCCTTCTGGTGGCTGCACCAGCCGTTGGTGACGGGCAGCGAACCCCTGGAGCTGGCCATCGAGCCCGGCACCACGCCCCGGGGCATTGCGCGCGACGTGGTGGCCGCGGGGGCGCGGGTCGATGCGCGCATGCTCTACGCATGGTTCCGCTTCTCGGGCCAGGACCGCGCCATCAAGGCCGGCAACTATGAAATCCCGCCCGGAACCACCCCACGGGGCCTGCTGCAGAAACTGGTGCGCGGCGAGGAAACCCTGCGCGCGCTGACCCTGGTGGAAGGCTGGAACTGGCGCCAGGTGCGCCAGGCCCTCGCCAGGGAAGACCAGCTCAAGCCCGACGCGGCGAACCTGAGCGACGAGGCGCTGATGGCCCAGCTGGGCCGCCCGGGCGTGCCTCCCGAGGGGCGGTTCTTTCCGGACACCTACGCCTATGCCAAGGGCTCCAGCGACATCGCCCTGCTGCGCCGGGCGCTGCACGCCATGGACCGCCGCCTGGAGGCCGCCTGGGCCCAGCGCGCGGCCGACACGCCGCTCAAGTCGGCCGATGAAGCATTGATACTGGCCAGCATCGTCGAGAAGGAAACCGGCCGTCCGGGCGACCGCGCCCAGATTGCCGGGGTTTTTGCCAACCGCCTGCGCGCCGGGATGCTGCTGCAGACCGACCCCACCGTCATCTACGGCCTGGGCGAGCGGTTCGACGGCAACCTGCGCCGGCGCGATTTGCTGGCCGACACGCCGTGGAACACCTACACCCGGGCCGGCCTGCCTCCCACGCCCATCGCCATGCCCGGCAAGGCCGCCCTGCTCGCGGCGGTGCAGCCCGAGCCCACGCGTGCGCTGTACTTCGTGGCCAAGGGCGACGGCACCAGCCATTTCAGTGCCTCGCTGGAAGAGCACAACCGTGCGGTCAACCGCTACCAGCGCGGCCAGTAGCGCATGCGGCCTGGTGCGCGGGCGGCCGCGGCGCCCCGAGCCATGCGCCCCTGCAGATTCAACCCAAGGCTTTCATGTCACGACCCGGTCTTTTCATCACCTTTGAAGGCATCGACGGCGCGGGCAAGTCCTCGCACATCGAGGGCCTGGCGGCGGCTTTCCGTGCGCAGGGCCGCGCGGTCACCGTGAGCCGCGAGCCCGGTGGCACGCCGCTGGCCGAAAAACTGCGCGAGATGGTCCTCAACGACCCGATGGACCCGCTCACCGAATCGCTGCTCATCTTCGCCGCGCGCCGGGACCACCTGCGCAATGTGATCGAGCCCGCCCTCGCGCGTGGCGACGTGGTGCTGTGCGACCGTTTCACCGATGCCACCTTCGCCTACCAGGGGGCCGGCCGGGGCTTCGATCTTGGCGTGCTATCGATATTGGAGCGGCTTGCGCAGACGGGTCTTTCGCCAGAGGCCGATCTGATGCGTGAGCCCGATCTGACCGTGTGGTTCGACCTGGCGCCGGAAGTGGCTGCCCAGCGCCTGGCCGGCGCCCGCGTGCCCGACCGTTTCGAGGCCCAGCCCGCCGAGTTCTTCCGCCGGGTGGCCCAGGGCTATGCCGACCGCGCGGCCGCCGCACCCCAGCGGTTTGCACGGCTGGACGCCGCGCAGGACCGCCACCGCGTGTGGCAGCAGCTCACCAGCGTCTTTGTGCGCAAGGGCTGGCTGGCCATCATGGTGGCCACCCAGGGAGGAGCGGCATGAGCGAGCCCGCCAACGCCCCTGCGACGGCCCTCGCGCCCTGGATCGCCGCGCAGCGTGCCAGCCTGCTGGCCCAGCGCGGGCATGCCTGGCTGCTGCAGGGCCCGTCGGGCATGGGCCAGTACGCGCTGGGCATGGAGCTGGTGCGCGCCTGGCTGTGCGATGCACCGACCGCGCAGGGTGCCTGCGGCCAGTGCGGCAGCTGCCATGCGGTCAACGTGCGCACCCATGCCGACCTGTGCGTGCTAATGCCCGAGGTGCAGATGATGGCGCTGGGCTGGCCCCTATCGGAGAAGGCCCAGGCGGACATCGACGACAAGAAGCGCAAGCCCAGCCGCGAGATCCGCGTGGAAGCGATGCGCGACGCGGTGGAGTTCTCGCAGCGTACCTCGGCCCGAGGCCGGGGCAAGGCCGTGCTGGTGTATCCCGCCGAGCAGATGAACCACATCACGGCCAATGCCTTGCTCAAGACCCTGGAGGAGCCGCCGGGGGATGTGCGCTTCGTCCTGGCCAGCGAGGCCGCGCACCAGTTGCTGCCCACCATCCGCAGCCGCTGCCTGGGCCACACGATGGTCTGGCCCGCCGAGGACCAGATGCTGCAGTGGCTGCAAGGGCAGGGCGTTGCCGGCGCCGCCGCGACGGCGTTCCTGCGCGCCGCCGGCGGGCGGCCCGACGATGCGCTGGCGCTGGCCCAGTCGGGGCGCAGCCCGCAGGCCTGGTCCGCGCTGCCCCAGGCCGTCGCCAAGGGGGATGTGACCGCGCTCGGGGACTGGGCGCCTGCGCAGGCCATCGATGCGCTGCAAAAGCTCTGCCATGACCTGCTGGCGGCGAGCGTGGGCGCCGCTCCGCGCTACTTCGCGGCGGCGGACCTCCCGAAGGCGCTGCCGCCGCTGGGCGCGCTGACACGCTGGTCGCGCGCGCTGGCCAAGGCCGCACGCACGGCGGACCATCCTTTCAATGCCGGCCTCATGCTGGAGGCGCTTGTCGCCCAGGCGCGAAACACCCTACACTCCAAGCACTGAGCCGTACCCACCCATCCATGAGCAGTCCATCCACCGCCCCCCGCCCCAGCGTCATGCAGCTGGCCATCAAGGAAAAGGCGGCCCTGTACGCGGCCTACATTCCCTTTTTCGCCGAAGGGGGCATTTTTGTCCCCACCCAGCGGGACTACAAGCTGGGCGATGATGTCTATGTGCTGCTGACGCTGCCGGACGACACGCAGCGCTACCCGGTGGCCGGCCGCGTGGCCTGGGTCACCCCGGCGCGGGCTGCGGGCAACCGGACGCAGGGCGTGGGCATCCAGTTTCCCAAGGACGAGAAGTCGCGCCAGCTCAAGGCCAAGATCGAGGAACTGCTCGGCACTGCGCTGGGGTCCGACCGGCCGACACAGACCATCTGAGCCGGCACCCGCCCACCGTGCCGACCCGTGCCAGGCGGGTCGGCATTTTTGTTTGCTGGCTGCGGCGGGCGTGCGGGGTTGCCGCCCACCCCGGAGGACTGCGGTGGCCACCGGTGGCCCGCCTGGCGCGCAAACACGATTATTTTGAAACCGCATGTTCACTGATTCGCACTGTCATCTCAATTTTCCCGAACTGGCGAGCCAGCTGCCCGCCATCCGCCAGGCCATGGCCGACGCGCGGGTGGACCGGGCATTGTGCATCTGCACCACCCTGGAAGAGTTCGAGGGCGTGCATGCCCTGGCCATGGCGCACGACAACTTCTGGAGCACGGTGGGCGTGCACCCGGACAACGAAGGCATCGCCGAGCCCACGGTGCAGGACCTGCTGGAGCGCGCCGCCTTGCCGCGCGTGGTGGCCATTGGCGAGACGGGGCTCGACTACTACGGCATGGAGGACCGCAAGGGAGGGCGCAGCATCGCCGACCTGGAGTGGCAGCGCGAGCGCTTTCGCAACCACATCCGCGCGGCGCGGGCGTGCGGCAAGCCGCTGGTCATCCACACCCGCAGCGCGTCGGACGACACGCTCTCCATCTTGCGCGAGGAGGGGGAGGACGGCCCCGGCAACCGCGCGGGCGGCGTGTTCCATTGCTTCACCGAATCGATGCAGGTGGCGCGCGCGGCGCTCGATCTGGGCTACTACATCTCCTTTTCGGGCATCGTCACATTCAAGAGCGCCCAGGAACTGCGCGACGTGGTGGCCTTCGTGCCGCTGGACCGCACCCTGATCGAAACCGACAGCCCCTACCTGGCGCCCGTGCCGTACCGTGGCAAGACCAACAACCCGTCGTATGTACCCTACGTGGCCAGGCAGGTGGCCGAAACCAAGGGGCTGGCGATCGAGGAGGTGGCCGAGGCCACGAACCGCAACTTCGACGCCTTGTTCAAGGGAGTGACCGAATGATCCACCATCGCCGCAACGTGTTGGCGACCCTGGCGCTGGGGCTGGCTGCTCCCGCTATCTGGGCAGGAGCCTACGAGGATTTTTTTGTCGCCATCCTGCGCGATGACGGTGGCGCCATCACCGCGCTGCTGCGCAGGGGGTTCGATCCTGATACGCGCGACCCGAAAGGCCAGGTGGGCCTCACCATCGCCTTGCAAAACGGCGCTTCCAAGGCCTTCTTTGCGCTGCTGGCCGCACGGCAGGTGAATGTGGATGCACGGAACGCACAGGACGAGAGCCCCTTGATGATGGCCGCGCTCAAGGGCAACGTGGAGGCCGTGAAGGCGCTTCTTGCACGCGATGCGGATGTGAACAAGACGGGCTGGACGCCCCTGCACTACGCGGCGTCCGCCGGCTCGCCCCAGCATGCGGCGATCATCGCGCTGCTGCTGGAAAACCATGCGTACATCGATGCCGCTTCGCCCAACGGCACGACCCCCCTCATGATGGCGGCGCACTACGGCTCCATCGAGTCCGTGCAGCTTTTGCTGGACGAGGGCGCCGACCCCACGCTCAAGAACCAGCTGGGCCTGACCGCCACGGACTTCGCCATGCGCGTGAGCCGCACCGATTCTGCGGAACGGATTGCCGCTGCCATACGCAAGCGCCAGCCCAACCGGGGCAGGTGGTAGGGCTCCTGCGAGGGTTTCCCGCGCGGGGTGGCGCGGGTTCAGTGGAGTGCGGCGGTTTCGCCCGAGGCCGGCCGCGCCTGCAGGCGCGCGTACAGCCCGCCCCGCGCCATCAGTTCGCCATGGGTTCCTTGCTCGGCAATGCGTCCACGCTCCATGACGATGACCCGGTCCGCATGTTCGATGGTGGACAGGCGGTGGGCAATGACCAGCGTGGTGCGCCCCTGCATCAGGCGCTGGAGGGCGTCCTGCACCAGCCGCTCCGATTCGGTGTCCAGCGCCGAGGTGGCCTCGTCCAGAATCAGGATGGGGGCATCCTTGTACAGCGCCCGGGCAATCGCCAGCCGCTGCCGCTGCCCGCCTGACAATTGGGTGGCGTTGTGGCCCACCACGGTGTGAATGCCCCGTGGAAGCGCCGCCACGTGTTCCGCCAGGTTCGCGGCCGCCAGGCATTCCTGCACGCGCAGGTCGTCCACCTCGCGCCCCAGCGCCACGTTGGCGGCGATGGTGTCGTTGAACATCACCACGTCCTGGCTCACCATCGCGAACTGCGACCGCAGCGATCCCAGGTCCCACTCGGGCAGGGGGCGGCCATCCACCAGGATGTCGCCCGACGCGGGCATCACGAACCGTGGCAGCAGGTTGACCAGCGTCGTCTTTCCGGCGCCGGAGGGGCCGACCAGGGCGACGATTTCACCGGGCTCCACGCGCAGGCTGACCTGGTCCAGTGCCGGGGCATGGTCGGGGCCGTACGACACCGTCACCCGGGACAGCTCCAGCGCGCCCCGCACGCGGTCCGTGCGGTACTGGCCGCCTGTTTCGGCGCCGGTGTCGCCCAGCAGCGCGAGTCCCCGTTCAAGGGCCGCCACCCCCCGGGTGATCGGGCTGGCGACATCGGCCAGGCGGCGGATGGGAGCTATGAGCATCAGCATGGCCGTGATGAACGACACGAAGCCTCCCACCGTGACGTCCTTCGCGTCCACCGCGCCACGGCTTTGCCACAGGGCGATGCAGATCACCACGGAGAGCGCCGCGGCGGCCAGCAACTGCGTGAGCGGTGTCATGGCCGCGGACGCAATCGTCGACTTGATGGCCAGGCGGCGCAGGCTCTGGCTCAGCCCGGCGAAGCGCCCGGCCTGGCCGGCCTGCGCGCCGTGCAGCCGCACCATGCGGTGCGCCAGCACGTTTTCCTCCACCACGTAGGCCAGCTCGTCGGTCGCCTGCTGGCTGCTTTTTGTCAGGTGGTAGAGACGCCGGGAAAGTGTCTTCATGATCCAGGCCACGCCCGGCACCACCACCGCCACGATCAGCGTGAGCTGCCAATTGAGGTACAGCAGGTAGGCCAGCAGCGCCACCAGCGTGAACCCGTCACGCGATACGCCCAGCAGTGCCTGCACGAGCAAGGTTGCGCCGGTCTGCACTTCGTACACCACGGTGTTGGACAAGGTGCTGGCAGACTGCCGCGAGAACAGGCCCATTTCCGCCGCCAGGACCCTGTCGAACAGCGATTGCCGCAGCGTCAGCATGCCCTCGTTGGCTATGCGTGCCAGCGCGTACTGGCCGACGAACTGCGCGACGCCGCGCACGAAGAAAACGCCCAGGATGGCCAGGGGCACCATCCACAGCTGCAGGGTTCCCTGGGTGAAGCCGCGGTCCAGCAAAGGCTGCAGCAGCGCGGGAATCAGGGGCTCGGTCACGGCGCCCACGAGGGTGGCGACAACGGCAAGGCTCCAGGCCATCCGCTGGTTGCCGAAGTAGACCGATAGCCGCTGAAGGCGCGTGGTCAGGCTTGCGGCAGGAGGAGGAGGGGGGGCGGGCGTGGCGCCCGGGCCTGAATCTGTGGCTTGCATGTGGCCCGGATTCTACGGTCGCGGGCTGCCAGGGCCTGCACGCTCCTCTGAGCGGTGCCAGATTGATCGGATGCGGGCCGGCGCGGCAGGAAAAAGCCAGCACCGAAGGCCATGCGCACGGTTGGCTCGAAATCAAGGCCGATGGCCCTGGTGGCCGCACAGTTTGTCACAGGGGTTTTCCCGCTGTGTGTAACATTCGGGTTTGCCCTTCGGCATTTGTTCGGCTACCGCTGGATGCCAATGACCACAGATCGAATCTCTACACACCCATCTCCTGCGGCTTTGCCGCATCCCTTGCGCCGCCAGATACTGGCCGCGCTCATTGCCACTCCCGCCCTGCCAGCACTGGCGCAATTTCGCGTCGAGGTGACGGGCGTTGGCCTGACCCAGCTGCCCATTGCGATCGCTCCGTTCCGGGGCGAGGCGCAGGCGCCCCAGAAGATGTCGTCCATTGTCCAGGCCGACCTGGAGCGCAGTGGCCAGTTCCGTGCGGTGGATGCGTCGGGCGCGGTGCTGGACGAAACCGCGCGCCCCGATGTGGCCCTGTGGCGCCAGAAAAGCGCGGATTCCCTGGCAACCGGCAGCATCACGCGCCTGGCGGATGGCCGCTTCGACATCCGCTTTCGCCTTTGGGATGTGGTGAAGGGGCAGGACCTGGGCGGGCAGAGCTTTGTGGTCACGCAGGGCGATCTGCGCCTGGTGGCCCACCGCATCGCCGATTTCATCTATGAAAAGCTGACGGGTGAACGCGGAATTTTCTCGACCCGCATTGCCTACGTCACCAAGACCGGCCCCCGCTACAGCCTGTGGGTGGCGGACGCCGACGGCGAGAATGCGCAGTCGGCCCTGTCGAGCCCCGAGCCCATCATCTCGCCCGCTTGGTCGCCCAATGGCGGCCAGCTCGCCTACGTCTCGTTCGAATCACGCAAACCCGTTGTCTACGTGCACGACGTGGCCTCCGGCCGCAGGCGCCTGATCGCCAATTTCCGGGGCTCCAACAGCGCGCCCGCCTGGGCTCCGGACGGACGCTCCCTGGCCGTGACGCTGAGCCGTGATGGCGGCTCCCAGCTCTACACCATCGACGCCAATGGCGGCGAACCGCGCCGCCTCATGCAGAGCTCGGGCATCGATACCGAACCCGTGTTCTCCGGCGACGGCCGCAGCATCTACTTCGTGAGCGACCGGGGTGGCGCACCGCAGATCTACAAGGTCCCTGCCTCTGGCGGCAATGCGGAGCGTGTCACTTTCACGGGCAGCTACAACATTTCCCCCAGCATCAGCCCGGATGGCCGCTGGCTGGCCTATATTTCCCGCGTTGGCGGGGCTTTCAAGCTGCACGTCATGGACCTGTCCTCCGGCACCGTGAATGCAGTCACGGACACCACGGCGGACGAGAACCCCAGTTTTGCTCCCAATAGCCGCCTCATCGTCTATGCCACCCAGCAGCAAGGGCGCGAAGCGCTCATGACCACCACGCTGGACGGCAAGATCAAGGCCCGGCTCGCGGGGCAGGCGGGAGATATCCGCGAGCCCGACTGGGGCCCATTTCAAAAGCAATGAACTTATCCGCACTTTCAGTTACCAAGCTTTCAGGAGAATTTTGGATGATCAAACGCATTACCCTTGCCCTTACCGTTGTCGCATTGATGGCCGGATGCAGTTCCGGCGTGAAGCTGGATGACGTGCCTGTCGAAGACAAGAACGCCACGTCCACCATGGGCACCAACAGTGGGGCCAACTCCGGCAACACTGCCCAGAGCGGCGTGGCCGGCGTGGACCTTGGCCAGTCGGGCCGCGATGCAGCCGGCCCCGTGGGTGTGAGCCGCATCGTCTATTTCGACTACGACAGCTACGTGATCAAGCCTGAATTCCAGTCCCTGATCGAAGCGCATTCCCGCTTCATCAAGTCTGGCAACGGCCGCAAGGTCATGATCGAAGGCCATACCGACGACCGTGGTGGCCGCGAGTACAACCTGGCCCTGGGCCAGAAGCGCGCCGAAGCCGTGCGCCGTTCGCTGGCGCTGCTGGGTGTGCCAGACAACCAGATGGAAGCCGTGAGCTTTGGCAAGGAAAAGCCCGCCGCCCAAGGCAATAGCGAAGACGTGCACGCACAGAATCGCCGGGCAGAACTGTCCTATCGTTGATGCGCACGTTGTCTTTTCCTGTGTCCTACCTGTTCAAGGCACTGGCGGCCGGGGCGCTGTCGGCGGCCTTGCTGCCCGCGGCGCATGCAGCCCTTTTTGAGGACGACGAGGCCCGCCGCGCCATCATCGAAATGCGCCAGCGTGTTGACGGGCTGCAAATGTCCCAGCAACGCGCAGCCGAAGAAATGCGCAGGCTTGGCGAAGAGAACGGCCAGCTCCGGCGCAGCCTGCTTGATCTGCAGGGGCAGATCGAGACGCTGCGCATGGAGCAGTCCAAGCTTCGGGGCCAGAACGAGCAGTTGCTGCGGGATGCTGCGGACCTGCAGCGGCGCCAGAAGGACATTGCCCAGGGAGTGGATGAGCGCCTGAAGCAGTTTGAGCCGGTGAAGGTGACGGTGGACGGCCAGGAGTTCCAGGCCGACCCCGCCGAAAAGAAGGACTTCGAAGCGGCCCTGTCCGTGTTCCGTTCGGGCAAGTTTTCCGATGCGAGTTCGGCATTTGCGGCGTTTGTGCGGCAGTACCCGCGCAGTGGCTTCGTGCCTTCCGCCCGCTTCTGGCTGGGGAACGCCCAATATGCCACCCGCGAGTACAAGGAGGCCATCAACAACTTCAAGCTGATGCTGGCTGATGCCCCCTCCCATGCCCGTGCCCCGGAAGCGGCCCTGTCCATCGCCAACTGCCAGATCGAACTCAAGGACACGCGGGCCGCGCGCAAGACGCTGGAAGATCTTCTGCGCGCCTACCCGCAATCTGAAGCTGCGATGGCGGCCAAAGAACGCCTTTCCCGCTTGAAGTGATGCCCGGCGTACCGTCTGTTCAAGCGGCGCCGTACCCCATTGTCGTGCCTGAGTCCGCCGCCCCGGATCGCCGTTTCGGCGGACTGGAGCGGCTGTACGGCGTGCAGGGCGCCGCCCGGATCCGCCAGGCACACATCGCGGTGGTGGGGATTGGTGGCGTAGGCTCATGGGCCGCCGAGGCCTTGGCGCGCAGCGGGGTGGGGCAGATCACCCTGATCGATCTCGACCATGTGTCCGAGTCAAATATCAACCGCCAGATTCATGCGCTCACCGGGACCATTGGACAAGCCAAGGTTCTGGCGATGCGGGACCGGATCGCACAGATTCACCCGGAGTGCACGGTCCATTGCATCGAGGACTTCGTGGAGCCGGAAAACTGGCCTGGGTTGCTTCCCGTGCCCGTTGATGCGGTGATCGATGCCTGCGATCAAGTCAAGGCCAAGACGGCCATTGCGGCATGGGCCCAGGCCAGCGGGGTGCTGCACATCACCGTGGGTGCGGCGGGTGGCAAGCGGCATGCGCACAAGGTGGATGTGGACGACCTCGCGCGGACGACCCACGATCCTTTGCTGGCGCAACTGCGCTATCGCATGCGCAAGCACCACCGCGCCGCACGCGAGGGCAAGAAGATCGGCGTGGCCTGTGTCTTCAGCCGAGAGGCTGTGGCTCCGCCGGATGCGTCATGCCAAATCGATGGGGATGGCTCCCTGAATTGCCATGGGTATGGTTCGGTGGTCGCCGTGACGGCCACCTTCGGCCAGTGTGCCGCGGGCTGGGTGCTGGACAAACTTGCCGCAACTTCCAGGAAGGCCGTAAAAACAACGCTATAATCCAAGGCTTTGCAGCCATCGGCCACGATTGCTGCAACAGGTCGGGACGTTAGCTCAGTTGGTAGAGCAGCGGACTTTTAATCCGTTGGTCACAAGTTCGAATCTTGTACGTCCTACCAAGCTCTACATGGAAACCCTGCTATCTATTTGGTAGCGGGGTTTTCTTTTTCCCGTCGAGGGGTTGCCCAATGCACTCCCTTGTGCGCAAACAGGCGTGAACGATTGCGTTTGGTAGGGAGCCGATGGGGCTGACCTAGCCCTCGAGGCGCTTTCACAAAGGCACGCTGCCAAGAGAGTGAGAAGCCCCTCGAAACACCGGGCGCCGTACGAGCGCCGTACCCGCTGCGCGGGGACTGGGCGAACGATAGTGGCCAGCTTGCGATGTTTTCTTACAAGGCACTGGTTCACATAGCGTTGACAATTTTTCCTCCACACGCCACCGGAGGTTGGTCATGCCATTTGAGTACCTGCAAGAACTCGCCGCTTGCGAGCTTCCATTGACTGTCCACGACCCTGCCTGCATTGACAAACTCAGGGTACTTCGGGCGGCCGATCTTGTCGCGGTGCTGGTGTCCAATGATGAAAGCCCGGTGCCATTTGCACGGGTGCTCTCGCTCACGGACAAGGGGCGAACGATGCTGGCCCAGGGCGAGGCGCGTGAAATCCTGTGACAGGGTATGGGGTGGGCAGCTCTGTGCCCGCGGTTTGGACCTCTCCGTGCGACCCCCTGCGACAAGGGCCCCGACGATGTCGGCCGATGGAGACCCCGCCAGGCGGCGATGGTGTGGTCACGCACGCCGTCGCCCTGGCTATTCAGGCAAGCGCCATGTCATTCTGTCGACGCTGATCCCGTCGTGCTGGGGGAGAAGAGATCCCAGCTGGCGATGAACAGGGCGGCGATGACAGGGCCGATCACGAAGCCTGTCAGGCCAAAAAGCGCCATGCCGCCCAGGGTCGAAATGAGCACGACGTAGTCAGGCATCTTGGTGTCCTTGCCCACCAGAATCGGCCGAAGGACGTTGTCCACCAGGCCGATGACCCCGATGCCGAACGCGGTCAGCACCACCCCTTGCCATACAGCGCCGGTGGCCAGGAAGTAGATCGCCACGGGCACCCAGATCAGTCCCGCGCCCACGGCGGGCAGCAGCGACAGGAATGCCATCGAAACGCCCCACAGCACGGGTCCCTGGATGCCCAGGATCCAGAAGATCAATCCGCCCAAGGCGCCCTGCGACGCGGCCACGACGATGTTGCCCTTGACCGTTGCGCGGATCACGGTGGTGAATTTGCTGACCAGCTGCCGCTTGTGCGTGTCATCCAGCGGTGTGGCCTGGCCGATGCGCAGCGCGAGGCTTGATCCATCGCGCAGCAGGAAAAACAGCAGGTACAGCATGATGCCGAAGCTCACCAGGAACTGCAGCGTGTTCTGCCCGATGCTCAATGCTTGCGCGGCCACGAACTGGCTCGCCTGGACGGCGACCGACGAGAACTTCTGTTGCAGTTCGCCAACGGTTGTGAGGTTCAGCCGGTCCAGCAGGTTGGCCGCCCAGGCGGGCAGGGCGGCGATCACCTGTTGCAGATAGAGCCCGAAATTGAGCTGGCCGGAGCGCATCCGCTCATAGATCACCGTGGCCTCTTGCACCAGCGACACCGTGATGGCGGTCATGGGCAGGATGACCACGATGAGGCACAGCCCCAGGGTGCACAGTGCGGCGAGATTGCGCCGCCTGGGCATGCGCCGCAGCAGCTTGCGGTGCAGGGGGGCAAAGAGAATCGCCAGGATGACACCCCAGAAGACGGCCCCGTGAAACTGCCACAGGATCGCCCCGAAGGCGATGGTGACAAGGGCCAGCAACAGCAAGAAGGCCTTGTTCTGGGGGGGGGGTGGTGTCATGTTGGTGCGTGGCAATGGGATACCCGGAATGTACGCGAGCGCGGGTTCCCGCTGCTGGCCGGCCCGCTCGTGAAAACCTTTCCCGTTGGGCGGCACGCTGTTCGGTGGCACAATGGCGCCCGTACCAAGGCCCTTCCCCAGCCACAGTCGCATCCGCCAATCGGTTCAGCCGTGTCGCGGAAGGTTTCTCAACCAGCTAATGCTTTCCCAAGGAAAGCGGAGGTCAGCGGAATATGAGCGATACGACGTCCGTCTATCAAGCCTACCAAGGCAACACCTACCTCTTCGGCGGCAATGCGCCCTATGTCGAAGAGATGTATGAGAACTACCTCGCCAATCCAGGCAGCGTGCCAGACAACTGGCGCGAATACTTTGACGCACTGCAAAACGTGCCCGCGGTGGACGGCAGCAATGCCAAGGACGTTCCCCATCTCCCCGTGGTCAATGCCTTTGCCGAGCGCGCCAAGCAGGGTGGAACCAAGGTCGTCGTCGCCACCGGCGCGGATTCGGAACTGGGCCGCAAGCGCACCGCCGTCCAGCAGCTGATCGCCGCTTACCGCAACGTGGGCCAGCGCTGGGCCGATCTGGACCCCCTGAAGCGCACCGAGCGCCCCGCCATCCCCGAGCTCGAACCCTCCTTCTATGGTTTCAGCGATTCCGACCAGGAAGTGGTGTTCAACACCAGCAACACGTTCTTCGGCAAGGAGTCGATGCCGCTGCGCGAGCTGATCAACGCCCTGCGTGAAACCTACTGCAGCTCCATCGGTGCCGAGTACATGTACGCCACCGACCAGAACCAGAAGCGCTGGTGGCAGGAAAAGCTCGAAACCATCCGCAGCAAGCCCAGCTTTGGCGCGGACAAGAAAAAGCACATCCTCGACCGCCTGACCGCGGCCGAAGGCCTGGAGCGCTTTCTCCACACCAAATACGTCGGCCAGAAGCGTTTCTCCCTCGAAGGGGGCGAAAGCTTCATTGCCGCCATGGACGAACTGATCCAGTCCGCTGGCGCCAAGGGCGTGCAGGAAATCGTGATCGGCATGGCCCACCGCGGCCGCCTGAACGTGCTGGTCAACTCCCTGGGCAAGATGCCTGCGGACCTGTTCGCCGAATTCGACCACACCGCCCCCGAAGACCTGCCATCGGGCGACGTGAAATACCACCAGGGCTTCAGCTCCGACGTGACCACCCCCGGCGGCCCGGTCCACCTGTCGCTGGCGTTCAATCCGTCGCACCTGGAAATCGTGAACCCCGTGGTCGAAGGCTCCGTGCGTGCCCGCATGGACCGCCGCGCCGACCCCCATGGCAAGCAGGTGCTGCCCGTGCTGGTGCACGGCGACGCGGCCTTTGCCGGCCAGGGCGTGAACCAGGAAACGCTGGCGCTGGCGCAGACCCGTGGTTATTCCACGGGCGGCACGGTGCACATCATCATCAACAACCAGATCGGGTTCACCACCTCCGACCCGCGCGACGCACGCTCCACGCTGTACTGCACCGACATCGTGAAGATGGTCGAGTCGCCCGTGCTGCACGTGAACGGCGACGATCCCGAAGCCGTGGTGCTGGCCACTCAGCTCGCCCTCGAATTCCGCATGGAGTTCCAGAAGGACGTGGTCGTGGACATCATCTGCTTCCGCAAGCTGGGCCACAACGAGCAGGACACGCCTGCGCTGACCCAGCCGCTCATGTACAAGAAGATCGGCCAGCACCCCGGCACGCGCAAGCTGTACGCCGACAAGCTGGCCACGCAGGGCCTGGGCGAAACGCTGGGCGACGACATGGTCAAGGCCTACCGTGCCGCCATGGATGCGGGCAAGCACACGGTCGACCCGGTGCTGACCAATTTCAAGAGCAAGTACGCCGTGGACTGGAGCCCGTTCCTGGGCAAGAAGTGGACGGACGCTGGCGACACCGCCATTCCCCTGGCCGAGTGGAAGCGCCTGGCCGAGAAGATCACCACCATCCCTGAAAGCGTGACGCCGCACCAGCTGGTCAAGAAGGTGTACGACGACCGCGCCGCCATGGGCCGTGGCGAGATCCCCGTGGACTGGGGCATGGGCGAGCACATGGCGTTCGCCTCGCTCGTGGCCAGCGGCTATCCCGTGCGCCTGTCGGGCGAGGACTGCGGCCGCGGCACCTTCACGCACCGCCACTCGGTCATCCATGACCAGAAGCGCGAGAAGTGGGACATCGGCACCTATACGCCCCTGCAGAACGTGGCCGAGAACCAGGCTCCGTTCGTCGTGATCGACTCCATCCTGTCCGAAGAGGCGGTGCTGGGCTTCGAGTACGGCTACGCGTCCAACGACCCCAACACGCTCGTGATCTGGGAAGCCCAGTTCGGCGACTTCGCCAACGGTGCGCAGGTCGTGATCGACCAGTTCATCGCCTCCGGCGAAGTGAAGTGGGGCCGCGTGAACGGCATCACGCTGATGCTGCCGCACGGCTACGAAGGCCAGGGCCCCGAGCACAGCTCGGCACGCCTGGAGCGTTTCATGCAGCTGTCGGCCGACGCCAACATGCAGGTGGTGCAGCCAACCACGGCCAGCCAGATCTTCCACGTGCTGCGCCGCCAGATGGTGCGTGATCTTCGCAAGCCGCTGATCATCATGACGCCCAAGTCGCTGCTGCGCAACAAGGATGCCACCTCGCCGCTGTCCGAGTTCACCAAGGGCAGCTTCCAGACGGTGATCCCGGAGCAGGACGAAGCCATCGTGAAGAAGGCCGCCAAGGTCAAGCGCGTGATCGCCTGCTCCGGCAAGGTGTACTACGACCTCGTGAAGAAGCGCACCGAGCGCGAAGACGATGACGTGGCCATCATCCGCGTGGAACAGCTCTATCCCTTCCCGCACAAGGCTTTTGCCGCCGAACTCAAGCGCTACCCCCATGCCACCGACGTGGTGTGGTGCCAGGACGAGCCGCAGAACCAGGGCGCCTGGTTCTTCATCCAGCACAACATCCACGAGAACATGCTCGAAGGCCAGAAGCTGGGCTACTCCGGCCGCGCGGCATCGGCGTCGCCTGCCGTGGGTTACTCGCACCTGCACCAGGAACAGCAAAAGGCGCTGGTGGACGGCGCGTTTGCCAAGCTCAAGGGGTTTGTCCTGACCAAGTAAGGCCAGCTACCCGAACGAACACAGAACAAACAGAACCCTACTGAAAGAATTCAAAATGGCTATCGTAGAAGTCAAAGTCCCCCAGCTGTCCGAATCCGTGGCGGAAGCCACCATGCTGACCTGGAAGAAGAAGGCCGGTGAGGCCGTGGCCGTGGACGAAATCCTGATCGAGATCGAAACCGACAAGGTCGTGCTCGAAGTGCCCGCGCCGTCGGCTGGCGTGTTGTCCGAAATCATTCAGGGCGACGGCGCCACCGTGGTGGCCGAACAGCTCATCGCCAAGATCGACACCGAAGGCAAGGCTGGCGCAGCCGCCCCCGCACCGGCTGCCGCTGCGCCGGCTCCCGCGGCCGCAGCGCCCGCCGCCGCACCAGCGGCTGGCGGTTCGAAGGGCGATGTGGCCATGCCCGCAGCCGCCAAGCTGCTGGCCGACAACAACCTGTCGGTGTCGGCCGTGGCCGGCACGGGCAAGGATGGCCGCGTGACCAAGGGCGACGTGCTGTCCGCCGTGGCCGGCGGCGCCAAGGCTGCTGTGGCTCCGAGCGTGATTCCCACGGGCGTGCCGACCAAGACGCTGCCCCAGGTGTCCGCGCCTGCCGCCAAGGAAGACCTGAGCGGCCGTCCCGAGCAGCGCGTGCCCATGAGCCGCCTGCGCGCCCGCGTGGCCGAGCGCCTGCTGCAGTCGCAGTCGACCAACGCCATCCTGACCACGTTCAACGAAGTGAACATGGCCCCCGTGATGGATCTGCGCAAGAAGTTCCAGGACTCCTTCACCAAGGAACACGGCACCAAGCTGGGCTTCATGTCCTTCTTCGTGAAGGCCGCCGTGCACGCCCTCAAGAAGTACCCCGTGCTGAACGCCTCGGTGGACGGCAACGACATCGTCTACCACGGCTACTTCGACATCGGTATCGCCGTGGGTTCGCCCCGTGGCCTGGTGGTGCCCATCCTGCGCAATGCGGACCAGATGAGCTTCGCCGACATCGAGAAGAAGATCGCCGAGTTCGGCAAGAAGGCGTCGGAAGGCAAGCTGGGCATCGAAGAAATGACCGGCGGCACGTTCTCCATCTCCAATGGTGGCACGTTCGGCTCCATGCTGTCCACCCCCATCATCAACCCGCCCCAGTCGGCCATTTTGGGCGTGCACGCCACCAAGGACCGCGCCGTGGTGGAAAACGGCCAGATCGTCATCCGCCCGATGAACTACCTGGCCATGTCGTATGACCACCGCATCATCGACGGCCGCGAAGCCGTGCTGGGCCTGGTGGCCATGAAGGACGCGCTGGAAGACCCATCGCGCCTGCTGTTCGACATCTGATCCCCTGACTGTATCGACCCACCCGCGTGGCCCGGCCTCTGGTCCTGCCCGCCGGTGGGTCTTTCTCCAACTGACTGAACGAGATTTCCCATGAGCAAACAATTTGATGTGATCGTCATCGGTGGTGGCCCCGGCGGCTACATCGCCGCCATCCGCGCTGCCCAGCTGGGCTTCAACGTGGCCTGTATCGACGAGTGGAAGAACGAGAAGGGTGGCCCCGCGCCCGGCGGCACCTGCACCAACGTGGGCTGCATTCCGTCCAAGGCGCTGCTGCAATCGTCCGAGCACTTCGAGCACGCCAACAAGCACTTCGCCGAACACGGCATCACGGCCACCGGCGTGAAGATGGACGTGGCCAAGATGATCGCCCGCAAGGACACCGTCGTGAAGCAGAACAACGACGGCATCCTGTACCTGTTCAAGAAGAACAAGGTCAGCTTCTTCCACGGCCGCGGCTCGTTCGTGAAGGCCGCCGAAGGCGGCTACGAGATCAAGGTGGCCGGCGCCGCCGAAGAGGCGATCACGGGCAAGCAGATCATCATCGCCACGGGCTCCAACGCGCGCGCGCTGCCCGGCACGCCGTTCGACGAAGAGTTCGTGCTGTCCAACGACGGCGCGCTGCGCGTGGGCGCGGTGCCCAAGAAGCTCGGCCTCATCGGCTCGGGCGTGATCGGCCTGGAAATGGGCTCGGTGTGGCGCCGCCTGGGCGCTGAAGTCACCATCCTCGAAGGTCTGCCCACTTTCCTGGGGGCCGTGGACGAGCAGATCGCCAAGGAAGCCAAGAAGGCGTTCGACAAGCAGGGCCTGAAGATCGAGCTGGGCGTGAAGGTCGGCGAGATCAAGACCGGCAAGAAGGGCGTCTCCATCGCCTACACCAACGCCAAGGGCGAAGCCCAGGCGCTGGAGGTGGACAAGCTCATCGTCTCCATCGGCCGCGTGCCCAACACCATCGGCCTGAACACCGAAGCCGTGGGCCTGGCCCTGGACGAGCGCGGCGCCATCGTCGTCGATGCAGACTGCAAGACCAACCTGCCCGGCGTGTGGGCGGTGGGCGACGTGGTGCGTGGCCCGATGCTGGCGCACAAGGCGGAAGAAGAGGGCGTTGCCGTGGCCGAGCGCATTGCCGGCCAGCACGGCCACGTGAACTTCAACACCGTGCCCTGGGTCATCTACACCAGCCCCGAGATCGCCTGGGTGGGCCGCACCGAGCAGCAGCTCAAGGCCGACGGCGTGAAGTACAAGGCCGGTACCTTCCCGTTCCTGGCCAACGGCCGCGCGCGCGCGCTGGGCGACACCACCGGCATGGTCAAGATGCTGGCCGATGCCGACACCGATGAGATCCTGGGCGTGCACATCGTGGGCCCGCAGGCCAGCGAGCTGATCTCCGAAGCCGTGGTGGCCATGGAGTTCAAGGCCAGCAGCGAAGACATCGCGCGCATCTGCCACGCGCATCCGTCCCTGAGCGAAGCCACGAAGGAAGCGGCCCTGGCCGTGGACAAGCGCACGCTGAACTTCTGATATTTGAATAAAAACCGGCTCCAGCGCTTGACCATCAAGCGCTGGCAGCTATTAAATTCATAGTATCAGGACAACCACCACGTGACCGTCAAACAGGCTTACCTGGCCGAGCTGGCCGCCAAAGGCTTTCAAAGCGACCCTGCCCAGCTGCGTGCCGTGGATGCCCTCCAGCGCTGCGCCGATGAATGGGCGGCCTACAAGGCCCGCCGCTCCAACGCGCTCAAGAAGCTGATCAACCGGCCGGACATTCCGCGCGGCGTGTACATGTATGGCGGGGTGGGGCGCGGCAAGAGCTTCCTCATGGAGTGCTTCTTCGACGCCGTGCCCCTGAAGCGCAAGGTGCGCCTGCATTTCCATGAATTCATGCGCGAGGTCCACCGCGAGCTGGCGGCGCTGCAGGGCACGGTGAACCCGCTGGACGTGCTGGGCGAACGCATTGCGCGGCGCTACAAGCTCATCTGCTTCGATGAGTTCCACGTTGCCGACATCACCGACGCGATGATCCTGCACCGCCTGCTGGCGGCACTGTTCGACAACGGCGTGGGTTTTGTCACCACCTCCAATTTCAAGCCCGACGACTTGTACCCCGGCGGCCTGCACCGCGACCGCATCCTGCCCGCGATCGCCCTGCTCAACGAGCGGCTGGAAGTCGTCAATGTCGACAACGGCACCGACTACCGCCGGCGCACCCTGGAGCATGTGAAGCTGTACCACACGCCACTGGGGCCCGAGGCGGACGCCGAGATGGGCCAGGCCTTCGACCAGCTGGCCGAAGTGCACGACGAAGACCCGGTGCTGCACATCGAGGCCCGCGAGATCCGCGCCCGCCGCAAGGCCGGCGGGGTGGTGTGGTTCGACTTCAAGACGCTGTGCGGCGGTCCCCGTTCGCAGAACGACTACCTGGAGATCGCGACGCAGTTCCATACCGTGCTGCTGTCCGACGTGCCCCACATGCCCGTGAGCATGGCGTCGCCCGCGCGGCGTTTCACCTGGCTCGTGGACGTTCTCTACGACCGGCGGGTCAAGCTCATCCTGTCCGCGGCGGTGCCGCCCGAACAGCTGTACACCGAAGGCCCCCTGGCGCACGAGTTCCCGCGCACGATTTCGCGGCTCAACGAGATGCAGTCCAAGGAATTCCTGGCGCTGGAGCGCCGCACTGTCGATACGGGGCTGACATGATCATGCTGAAGCGCCTGGCCCTTGTTGTCCTCGCAGGCTTTGCCTGTGTTTTCGCGGCCCCTGCACCGGCGCAATCCGGTGCGCCAGCGGGTGTGCCGCAGGGCAGCCCACAGGCCGCGGCCGCCCAGCGCAAGGCGGAGCACGACCGTATTCGCCACGAGCGCGATGCCATCAAGGCCCGGCGCCAGCAGGACGAAGCGGCCTGCTACCAGCGCTTCTCGGTGGAGGACTGCCTTCGCGGTGTCCGTGCGGGAGCGCGTGACGCGGAATCCCGCCTGCGTGCCCAGGAGATCGAACTCAACGACGCGGAGCGCAAGGAAAAGGCGGCGGAGCGCCTGAAATCGATCGAGGAAAAGCAGCGGGCGGTGGTGCCGGAGGGGCCGTCGGCGGGTGCCAGCGCGCCGGATGCCTTGCTGCGCAAGCCGCACGATCCGCAGGGCATGAAGTCCCAGCGCGACCAGGAGGCAGGGCAACGGGCGCAGCAGCAGCGCGACCGGGTGCAGAAGCAGGCAGAGGAACGGGCTGCCCACAATGCCACGAATGCCGAGCGTGCCGCGCAGGCGCGCGAACGCCACGCGGCCGCGCTCAAGGCCGCGCAGGAACGCCGCGCACGGATAGAAAAGTCGCAGGCAGAGGCCGCTGCCCAGGGGCGCAAACCCGCCGCGCCGCTACCCGCCGCTTCGGCGGCGCGCTGAGAACGGTTCTGGCGGAGGGCATGCGCAGGCGCGCCGCGCAGGGATCTGGCGGGGCGGCCTGGATCTGCTGGCGCAGGCGTGAGCCCACCAACCAGCGTCAGCCGGGCCCCGGGGCGTATCAGGGCCGGCCTGCGTCGGCGGGGACCAGGCGCGCCACCTTCTTTTCTTCCACCAGCGCTTCCATCTTCACGATGACCAGGGAAAGGTTGTCACCGCCGCCGCGCGCCCGGGAACGGGCTTTCTCGATCAGGAACTCCGTGGCTTCCCGTGGCGACAGCGAGTCCACCACGGAACCCAGTTCGGTGGGCGAAAAGTAGTGCCACACGCCGTCGCTGCAGGCCATGAGCACGTCGCCCGGCTGCAGCTGCGGAATCACATGGGTGGTGATAGGCGGGTCGCTTTCGGTCCCCAGGCAGCCCACCAGGATGTTGGAATGCGGATGGTTGTTGGCCTCCGCCTCGGTGAGCTCGCCCCGGTCCACCAGTGCCTGGACATAGGAATGGTCGCTGGTGCGAAACACCATGCGCGCGCCCTGAAAGTGGTAGATGCGCGAATCGCCCGCGTGCACCCAGTGGCAGTCGCCGCGCGGGTTGATGAGGAAGGCCGCGATGGTGCTGTGCGGCTCCTGCTCGGCCGCGATGGCCGTGAGGCGGATGACGATGTGGGCTTCCTCGACCATGCTCTTGAGCATGGCCACCGGGTCGTCGGTGTCCGGAGAATAGCGTTCGAACAGCTGGCGCGCCGTCATCATGACCTGGTCGGATGCCTTGCGCCCGCCGCTGCGGCCGCCCATCCCGTCGGCAATCACGCCCAGCACGCAGCCGTTGTGCCGCTCGTGCGAGATCAAGGTCACCTGGTCTTGCTGGTACTCCCGGTCACCCTTGTGGATACCGGTGGACGCGATGAGGCGAAACGCTTTGGTCATGCTGGTGATTGTGGGGGCGCGTACGCAAACGGCCGTCGCGGAATGCGGGCCAAGCGCGTATTATCCGCCCGCCTGTGGCATTTTTGCCATCCTGCGGCCCCCACGCCTTGAACCTCAGCCTCCATTCTCCGCACCGGCAGCTCATTGCACTGCGCATCGAACATGCCGATCTCGATGCCCTGATCGACCTGTGTGCTCCAGACGGGGCACCTGACGAATTCACACTGCGCCGCCTCAAGAAGCGCCGCCTTGCGCTGCGCGATGCCATGCATCGCTTGGAGCGGGCCCTTCAACCCCAAGAGCCCGCCTGATGGCGCTGGCGGAAATGGTTCAGGAGGTGTTCGCCGCCGATGGCGTGCTGGCGCGGGCGGACGTGCATTTCCAGCCCCGTGCGGGACAGACGGACATGGCGGTGGCCGTGGCGCGCACCATCGAGGCCGGTGGCGCCCTGGTCGTGGAGGCGGGCACGGGGGTGGGCAAGACCTTCTCCTACCTCGTGCCGGCGCTGCTCAGCGGCGAGCGCGTGCTGCTGTCCACCGCCACCAAGGCCCTGCAGGACCAGCTGTTCGCGCGCGATCTTCCGCGCCTGGCCCAGACGCTGGGCCTGCCGGTGCGCATGGCGCTTCTCAAGGGCCGGGCGAGCTATCTGTGCCTGTACCGCATGGAGCTGGCGCGCCAGGACGTGTCTGCCCGTGAGCCCGGCGTGGCGCGCGTGCTGGCCAAGGTGGAGAGCTGGTCGCACGGCACCCGCTCGGGCGATCTGGCGGAGCTGACAGGGCTGGACGAGCGGTCGCCCGTGATCCCGCTGGTCACATCCACCCGGGAGAACTGCCTGGGCTCCCCGTGCCCGCGTTTCCGCGAATGCCACGTGCATCTGGCACGGCGGGAGGCGTTGGCGGCGGACATCGTGGTCATCAACCACCACCTCTTCTTTGCCGACCTGGCGGTCCGCGAATCCGGCATGGCCGAGCTCTTGCCGTCGGTGCGCGTGGTGGTGTTCGACGAGGCGCACCAGATCAACGAGACCGGCGTGCAGTTTTTGGGGCTTGCGCTGTCCACGGGCCAGCTGATGGACTTCGGCAGGGACCTCCTGGCCGTGGGGCTGCAGCATGCGCGCGGCCTGGCGGACTGGACGGGGCTGGCCAGCCTGGTGGATCTTTCGGCCCGGGACTTGCGCCTGACGGTGGGAGAGCGGCGGGGCGGGGCGAAGCTGCGCTGGACGGATGAGGCGCCGCAGGGCGTGGCGGGTGATGCGTGGCATGCGGCCATCCGCAGCGTGGCGGTCGCCTGCGCACAGGCCCAGGAGGCGCTCGACACGGTCAGCGAAATGGCGCCCGACTTTGTGCGGCTGTACGAGCGCGGGACCGAACTGCTGGCGCGGCTGGCGCATTTCGCCGGCCCTGGCAACCCTGACGCCGTGCGCTGGATCGATGCGGGCGCGCAATTGCGCCTGATGGAGTCGCCCCTGGACATCGCCGAGGCCATGCGCACCCGCCTGCTGGCCGCGCCGGCCGAACCGGCGGGCGAAGATGGCTGGCCCGAGGAGTCCGCGGCGGGCCCCGGCAGGACATGGATCTTCACGTCGGCCACGCTGGGCGATGACGAGCGGCTGAGCTGGTTCACGGAGCGGGCCGGCTTGCAGGATGCCGAGATCCTGCGGGTCGCGAGCCCCTTCGACTATGCGTCGCAGGCGGCACTGTACGTCCCGCGCCACCTGCCGTCGCCGGCCGACCCCGCGCACAGCGGCATGCTGGCGCAATGGGTGGCCCAGGCGGCGGAGCAGCTCGGCGGCCGCACGCTGGTATTGACCACCACGCTCAAGGCCCTGCGCACGATCGGGGATGCGCTCGGAGACCGGTTTGCGGCATCGGGCAGCCTGGAGGTCCTGGTGCAGGGCGAGTGGCCCAAGCGGCGGCTGATGGAGCGTTTTCGGGAAGGTAGCGAGCACGGACAGCGGGGCTGTGTGCTGGTGGCGTCGGCCACGTTCTGGGAAGGATTTGATGTGCCCGGCGACGCATTGCAGCTTGTTGTCATCGACAAGCTGCCTTTTCCGCCTCCGGGCGACCCCCTGGTGGAAGCGCGCACGCAGCGCATCGAAGAATCGGGCGGGAAGGCGTTCAAATCCTACGCGCTGCCGGAGGCGGCCGTCGCGCTCAAGCAGGGGGCGGGGCGCCTGATACGCCGCGAGTCCGACCACGGCATTCTCGTGGTGGGCGACACCCGCCTGGTCACCATGGGCTATGGCAAGCGCCTGCTGGCGGCGCTGCCGCCGATGCGGCGCCTGGAATCACAGCAGGAATTCGAGGCCGCGGTTCAGGCGCTTACCAGAACTTCCACCACGGATCGGCCTTGGCCCTGAGGCCGCCGCGCACGTACTCGCTCTGGGGGTACGAGGTGTCCATCACCCGACGCGCATCGTCGCGCAGCTGCGTCATGCCCAGCGCGTCATAGGACTGGATGAGGATGTACAGCGCTTCTTCCAGCGCGGGCACGCCCTGGTAGTCGGCCAGCGCCACCTGCGCGCGGCTGATGGCCGCCACATAGGCACCGCGCTGGAAGTAGTAGCGCGCCACATGCACTTCGTATTGCGCGAGCGAATTGACGATGTAGGTCATGCGCTGGCGCGAGTCCTGCGCGTAGCGCGATTCCGGAAAGCGGGTGACCAGCTCGCTGAAGGCTTCGAACGAATCCTTGGCGGCTTTCTGGTCGCGCTCGGAGAGGTCCTGGCGCGAGATGAACGAGAACAGGCCCAGGTTGTCATTGAAGTTCACCAGGCCCTTGAGGTACAGCGCGTAGTCGAACGCCGGACTGGCGGGGTGCAGCTTCATGAAACGGTCCAGCGTCGCGATGGCCTGGGCCTTCTCGCCGGCCTTGTAGTGCGCGTACGCCTTGTCGATCTGGGCCTGCTGCGCCAGCGGAGTGCCTGCCGCGCGGCCCTCCAGCTTTTCCAGCAGGGGAACGGCCTTGTCATAGGCGCCGCTGTTCATCTCGTCCTGCGCTTCCGAATGGATGCGGTTGGGGCTCCAGTTGGCCGTTTTGTCTTCGGTCGTGCTGGAGCAACCCGCCAGCAGACCGGCAAGCAGCAGGGCGGAAACGAGGGGCAGTGGGGCACGCAGCATCGCAAGCAGCTTTCAGCAAAAGAGGAGACAGGGGGTGCAGGATATCTGCGCCGGTCCAGCGGGCCGGGCGCCGTTGGCATCCGGGGCACGGAAAGGCATTGTACCGGCGGCCGTCCCTGTCAAGAGGCGCCGTGCGGCTGGCTTTCGTGGCGAGGCGCGTGGGGCTTTCTACAATGCTCCCATGTTTGTTCACCTGCGCCTGCACACCGAGTTTTCCGTCGTCGACGGTACCAATCGAATCGATGAGGTGGCCAAGGCCGCCGCCAAGGACGGCCAGCCCGCGCTGGCCATCACCGATCTCAACAACCTTTTTGGCGCGATCAAGTTCTACAAGGAGGCGCGGGGCAAGGGCGTCAAGCCCGTCCTGGGGGCCGAGATCTTTCTGGAGGGCGAGGCGGGCGCAGCGCCCTCGCGCCTCATCGTGCTGGTGCAGAACCGCCAGGGCTACCTCAATCTGTCCGAACTGCTGGCGCGCGCCTGGACGCGCAATGTCGTCAAGAACCTGGCGCTGTGCACCTGGGACTGGCTGCAGGAGCTTTCGGAGGGGCTGATCGCCCTGGCCGGGGCACAGGCAGGGCCCGTGGGGCAGGCCCTCCTGAAGGGGGATGAGTCGGGCGCCGCCCAGGTGGCCTTGCGCCTGGCGGGGCTGTTTCCACACCGGTTTTACATCGAGTTGCAGCGGGCGGGCCGCGTGGACGATGAAAGCCACGTGGTGGCCGCGGCGCAGCTGGCGGCGCGCCTGAGCTTGCCCGTGGTGGCGACGCATCCGGTGCAGTTCGCCACGGCGGACGACTACGAGGCGCACGAAGCGCGCATCTGCATCGCTGAGGGCGAGATCCTGGCCAATCCGCGCCGCGTGCGCAAGTTCACGCGCGACCAGTACTTCAAATCCTCCGCGGAGATGGAGGCGCTGTTTGCGGACGTGCCCTCGGCCATCGCGAACACGGTGGAAATCGCGCAGCGCTGCAACCTCACCCTGGTGCTGGGCAAGCCGCAGCTGCCGGACTTTCCCACACCCAACGGCATGCCGATCGACGAGTATTTCGGGCTTGCATCGTTCGATGGCCTGGAGGCGCGGCTGAAACTGCTGTTTCCCAAGGAGGCCGAGCGCGACCAGCAGCGCCCGCGTTACGTGGAGCGGCTGGAGTTCGAGATCGGCACCATCCTCAAGATGGGCTTTCCGGGTTACTTCCTCATCGTGGGGGACTTCATCCAGTGGGCCAAGGCCAACGGCTGTCCCGTGGGGCCGGGCCGGGGCTCGGGCGCCGGCTCGCTGGTGGCCTATGCGCTCAAGATCACCGACCTGGACCCGCTGCAGTACAACCTGCTGTTCGAGCGCTTCCTGAACCCCGAACGGGTGTCCATGCCCGACTTCGACATCGACTTCTGCCAGTCCAACCGCGACCGGGTGATCGACTACGTGAAGGACAAGTACGGCAAGAACGCGGTGAGCCAGATCGCCACCTTCGGAACCATGGCCGCCAAGGCGGCCATCCGCGACGTGGGCCGGGTGATGGACATGAGCTACATGTTCTGCGACGGCATCTCCAAGCTGGTGCCGGGCAAGCCCGGCATGTCGTACACGCTGGCCTACCCGCCCGAGGTGAAGAAGGAAGGCGACAAGAACAACTACGCGCTGGAACTGGAGCCGCAGCTGTACGAGCGCGTGCAGAAGGAAGAGGACGTCAAGACCATCATCGAGATGGCCCAGAAGCTCGAGGGCATGACGCGCAACATAGGCATGCATGCGGGCGGGGTGCTGATCGCGCCGGGCAAGCTCACCGACTTTTGCCCGCTATACCAGCAGCCGGGCAGCGAATCGGCCGTGAGCCAGTACGACAAGGACGACGTGGAGGCCATCGGCCTGGTGAAGTTCGACTTCTTGGGTCTGGCCACGCTGACCATCCTGGAGATCGCGCGCGAATTCATCATGAAGCGCCACAAGGGGCAGGAGAACTTCACGTATGAAGCCGTCCCGCTGGACGACGGGCCCACCTACCGCCTGTTCTCGGAAGGCAAGACCGAGGCGGTGTTCCAGTTTGAAAGCCGGGGCATGCAGGGCATGCTCAAGGAGGCGCGCCCCAGCCGGCTGGAGGATCTGATCGCGCTCAACGCGCTGTACCGCCCGGGCCCCATGGACCTGATCCCCAGCTTCGTGAACCGCAAGCACGGCAAGGAGGTCGTGGAATACCCGCACCCGCTGGTGGAAAAGGTGCTCGCCGAGACCTACGGGATCATGGTGTACCAGGAGCAGGTGATGCAGACCGCCCAGGTGCTGGGGGGCTACAGCCTGGGCGGCGCCGACATGCTGCGCCGCGCCATGGGCAAGAAGAAGGCCGAGGAGATGGCCGAGCACCGCGAGATCTTCCGCAAGGGGGCCGCCGAGAAGGGCATTGGCCAGGAGAAGGCCGACGAAGTGTTCGACCTGATGGAGAAGTTCGCCGGCTACGGCTTCAACAAGTCGCACGCTGCCGCGTACTCGCTGCTGGCGTACCACACCGGCTGGCTCAAGGTGCACTTCACGGCCGAGTTCTTCTGCGCCAACATGACCGTGGAAATGGACGACACCGACAAGCTCAAGGTGCTGTTCGAGGACGCGCAGAAGATGGGGCTCTCGTTCGAGCCGCCGGATGTCAACCGGGGCTTCTACCGCTTCGAGCCGGTGACCGACAAGATCATCCGCTACGGCCTGGGGGCCGTCAAAGGCACGGGGCAGCAGGCCATCGAAGCCATCGTGGCCGCGCGCGAGGGGCGGGGCGAGGGGCCGCAAGGCTCGACCACCGGCCCCTTCAAGAGCCTGTTCGACTTCTGCGTGCGGGTGGACCGGGCGCGCCTGAACAAGCGCACGGTGGAGGCGCTGATCAAGGCGGGTGCGTTTGACTCGCTCCACCTCAACCGTGCCTCCCTGGTGGCTTCCATCGACCGCGCGTTCGATTTTTCGGCGGCCACGCTGGCCAATGTGAACCAGGGGGGGCTTTTCGACATGATGGGCGACGACGCCCATGGCTCGAGCACGCAGGAGCCGGATCTGGTGGATGCCATGCCCTGGGGCATCAAGGAGCGGTTGACGCAGGAGAAAACGGCGGTCGGCTTCTACCTCTCCGGCCATCTGTTCGACGAAGTCGCCACCGAGGTGCGGCGCTTCGTGCGCACCTCCATCGACGAGCTGCTGGACAGCCGAGAACCCCAGGTCCTCGCCGGGATCATCAGCGACTTCCGGGTGATCAATGGCCAGCGCGGCAGGCTGGGCCTCTTCCGCCTGGACGACAAATCCGGTGTCATCGAAGCCTCCGCGGACGAGGCACTGCTCAACACCTACCGCAACCAGCTCAAGGAAGACGAGTTCGTGGTGATGATGGGCCGCCTGCAGCTGGACCATTTCAGTGGCGGGCTGCGCGTGAAGGTGCAGCAGGTCTGGGATCTGGCCGGGGCGCGCTGCCGCTTCGGCAAGTATCTGCATGTGCTGGTGGGCGACAAGGGGCCGGATGTGCCCCGGCTGGTGCGGGAATTTCCCGCCCGCCGCGAGGAGATCGCGGAGGGCGAACTGGTCCATGGCCTGCGGGTGCGCATGGGCGTGCGCTGCGTGGCGGGCGACGCGGCGGCGGTCGCGGAGCTGCAACTGGGAGAAAGCGCCCGTTTCTATCCCACCGACGCGGCGCTCGCGGCCTGGACGGCCCAGGCTGGCAGCGGGTCCGCCACCGTGGTCTACGAATAGGGCGGGCCCGCGACACCAAAGAGTGAATATCCGGCGCGCCATAGCTTGAAAAAAACAGGATCAACGTCAGATTTCTCTCACGGCATCACCCCGCGCGGATCGCTAGAATGATTTTCATGGCAACAAAACCACCTTCACCCCCCACCGCGCCGCCCGTGACCCGGCCAGCGCGGGATGATGGCGGTTCGGTCGTGCTCGAAAGACGCACACAAAAGACCCAGCCGCCCCAGATGTACCAGGTGGTCATGCTCAATGACGACTACACCCCCATGGAGTTCGTCATCGTGGTGCTGCAGGAGTTTTTCAGCAAGGACCGCGAGCAAGCCACCCAGATCATGTTGAAGATCCACCTCGATGGCAAAGGCGTCTGCGGCGTTTACTCCCGCGATGTGGCTGCCACCAAGGTGGAACAAGTGCTTGACGCCGCCCTCAAGGCGGGCCACCCACTGCAATGTGTCAGTGAGCCTGTTGAATAACAGGTTTTTGATCCCGATCTACAGTTATCCCTTCCACGCAAGCACAAAGGAGTTCACATGATTGCCCAGGAACTGGAAGTCAGCTTGCACATGGCCTTTGTTGAGGCCCGTCAGCAGCGCCACGAGTTCATCACCGTGGAGCATCTGTTGCTTGCATTGCTCGATAACCCCAGCGCAGCGGAGGTGCTGCGCGCTTGTTCTGCCAACGTCGATGATCTGCGTTCATCGCTGGCGAACTTCATCAAAGACAACACGCCCCAGGTGGCTGGCACCGACGAGGTGGACACGCAACCCACGCTGGGCTTCCAGCGTGTGATCCAGCGCGCCATCATGCACGTGCAGTCCACGGGCAATGGCAAGAAGGAAGTCACGGGCGCCAACGTGCTCGTGGCCATCTTCGGCGAGAAGGATTCCCATGCCGTGTACTACCTGCACCAGCAGGGCGTGACGCGGCTGGACGTGGTCAATTTCATCGCCCACGGCATCAAGAAGGGCGAGCCGCCAGAGCCCGCCAAGGCGGAAAACCAGGCCGAAGGCGAAGAGGGCGGTGGCTCCGAGCGCAACGAGAAGGCCTCGCCGCTGGAGCAGTTCACCCAGAACCTGAACCAGGCCGCCAAGGAAGGCAAGATCGATCCGCTGATCGGGCGCCACTACGAGGTGGAGCGCACGATCCAGATCCTGTGCCGCCGCCGCAAGAACAACCCGCTGCTGGTGGGCGAAGCCGGCGTGGGCAAGACCGCGATCGCCGAGGGCCTGGCCTGGCGCATCACGCAGAACGACGTGCCGGAGATCCTGGCGGAGGCCACCGTGTACTCGCTCGACATGGGCGCGTTGCTGGCGGGCACCAAGTACCGGGGTGACTTCGAACAGCGCCTCAAGGGCGTGCTCAAGTCGCTCAAGGACAAGCCCAATGCAATCTTGTTCATTGACGAGATCCACACGCTGATCGGTGCGGGCGCCGCGTCGGGTGGCACGCTGGATGCCTCGAACCTGCTCAAGCCGGCGCTTTCGAGCGGCCAGCTCAAGTGCATCGGCGCGACGACCTTCACGGAATACCGCGGCATCTTTGAAAAAGACGCCGCGCTGTCGCGCCGCTTCCAGAAGGTGGACGTGGTGGAGCCCAGCGTGGCCGAAACCATCGACATCCTGAAGGGCCTGAAGTCGCGCTTCGAAGAGCACCACAGCGTGAAGTACGCCGCTGCAGCGTTGCAGGCCGCCGCCGAGCTGAGCGCCAAGTACATCAACGACCGCCACCTGCCCGACAAGGCCATCGACGTGATCGACGAGGCGGGCGCCGCGCAGCGCATCATGGTGCCGAGCAAGCGCAAGAAGACCATCGGCAAGGCCGAGATCGAGGAGATCGTCGCCAAGATCGCGCGCATTCCGCCGGCCAACGTCTCCAACGACGACCGCGGCAAGCTGCAGACGCTGGAGCGTGACTTGAAGAGCGTGGTGTTCGGCCAGGACAAGGCCCTGGAAGTGCTGGCCAGCGCGGTCAAGATGGCGCGTTCGGGCCTGGGCAAGGGCGACAAGCCCATCGGCTCGTTCCTGTTCAGCGGCCCCACGGGCGTGGGCAAGACCGAGGCGGCCAAGCAGCTGGCCTACATCATGGGCATCGAGCTGATCCGCTTCGACATGTCGGAGTACATGGAGCGCCATGCCGTGAGCCGCCTGATCGGCGCGCCTCCAGGTTATGTCGGTTTCGACCAAGGTGGTCTGCTGACGGAAGCCATCACGAAGAAGCCGCACGCGGTGCTGCTGCTCGACGAGATCGAGAAGGCGCACCCGGACATCTTCAACGTGCTGCTGCAGGTCATGGACCATGGCACGCTGACGGACAACAACGGCCGCAAGGCCGACTTCCGCAACGTGCTCATCATCATGACCACGAACGCCGGCGCCGAGACCATGAACAAGGCGACGATCGGCTTCACCAACCCGCGCCAGGCGGGCGACGAGATGGGCGACATCAAGCGCCTGTTCACGCCCGAGTTCCGCAACCGGCTGGATGCCATCGTCAACTTCAAGGCGCTCGACGAGCAGATCATCCTGCGCGTGGTGGACAAGTTCCTGCTGCAACTGGAAACGCAGCTGGCGGAGAAGAAGGTGGAAGTCACTTTCACCGACGCCCTGCGCAAGCACCTGGCCAAGAAGGGTTTCGATCCGCTCATGGGTGCGCGGCCGATGCAGCGCCTGATCCAGGACACCATCCGCCGTGCGCTGGCCGACGAGCTGCTCTTCGGCCGCCTGACGGAAGGGGGTCGCCTGACGGTCGACATCGAGCTCAAGACCGACGACAAGGGCGTGGAAACGTCCGAGGTGCTGCTGGACATCCAGCCCTTGCCCAAGAAGGAGCGCTCGGCCAAGTCCGAACCTGCCGAGCCGGAAGAGGCCACGGCGGACTGACACGCGGCGGCGCGGCCGCCCTGGCCGCGTGCGTGCCGGCCAGGTAAAAGCCCACGGTGTATGCCGTGGGCTTTTTTTTGGCCGGATTCGCGGAAGCTTGCGCTTTTCGCGCTGTCCGTGGGGGCGTGCAGCCGGGCGGGGCCCTGCGGGGTCAGGGCGCCTGCAGGCGCTGCAGCATTTCCAGGGTGGGATAGCCGTCCGCCACGCTGCCGGTGCTGCGCTGGAAGGCGCGCAGCCCTGCGCGGGTGGCGGGGCCCATCACGCCGTCCGGGGTGCCGGCCGCGAAGCCCTTGCGGTTCAGTGCCTCCTGCAGGGCCTGCAGCTGGGTGCGCGACAGGGGCTCCAGGTCGCGTGGCCAGGGCGCGGCGATGGGGCCGCCCCCGCCGATCTGCCGGGACAACAGTGCGACCGCCAGGGCGTAGTTGACGGAGTTGTTGTAGCGAAGAATCGCCCGGAAGTTCGCCCCCACCAGAAAGGCGGGCCCGCGCGCTCCGGCAGGGGTCGCGATGGAGGCCGCACCCAGGGGGGGCAGCGGCTGGCCCCCTGGCGCGCGCACGCCCTCGGCCTCCCATTGCGCGCTGGTCTGGCGCACCGCCGGGTCCGCGCGCGTGTGGTCGAAGGCCGCCGGCAACTGGACCTCGGCGCCCCAGGGCTCGCCGGGTTGCCAGCCCGAGCGGGACAGGAAGTGGGCGGTGGATGCCACCACGTCCGGGATGCTGCCCCAGATGTCGCGGTGTCCGTCGCCGTCGGCATCCACGGCATAGGCCAGGAAGACGGAAGGAAGGAACTGCGTGTGCCCCATGGCGCCGGCCCAGGAACCCAGCATGCGCTCCGCCGGGATGTCGCCCTGGTCCGCGATGCGCAGCGCCGCGAGCAGCTCCGCCTGGGCCCAGGTGCGCCGGCGCCCTTCGTAGGCCAGCGTGGACAGCGCGTCCACGGTGCGAAACGTGCCGAAATTGCTGCCGTAGTTGCTCTCCATGCCCCAGATCGCCGTGATGAGGGTGGCCGGCACGCCGTAGCGGGCGGCGGCCGCCTCGAGCGCGGCGCTGTGTTCGGCCAGCTTGACCTGGCCCTGGGCGATGCGCTGCGGGGAGACCGCGTTGTCGAGGTAGGACCACGGCGTGCGGGTGAATTCGGGCTGCGCGCGGTCCAGTTCCACCACGCGGGGCTGCCATTGCGCCTGGCCCAGCACGCTGCGCACCGTGCCGGGCTGGATGCCGGCCTCCAGGGCCTGCGCGGAAAAGGCGGCGCGCCAGGCGGCGAAGCCCGCTGCGTGGTCCACCATGTCGGCGGCGGGGCCGCCGGGGGAGGATGCGGGGGTGTCCGGGCCGGTTGCAGCGGGGGGCGCCACGCGGGCGGCTGCCGCCTGCGGCGCCGTCCCTGTGCTAGGGCGGTGGGAGGGGGACGGGGCGGCGGCGCAACCCGCCAGCGCCAGGGCGGCCGCCCAGGCCGCCAGCGGGAGCCGGAGTGGGGACGCGAGGGAGATAGGGTGCCGCAAGAACGGGAAAGGTGCTCGGTGGGTGCTGTGCATGCGCCATTGTCCCGTGCCGCAGCGCGGGAGCCGGGCCACAGGTGTATCACGGCGTGAAGCGGCCGTGGAAGCTGTGGCCTTCGATTACTACTATTTTGATAGCTGCCAGCGCTTGAACGGTATGCGCTGCGGGCTAAAAATGCCTGCAAATCAGGTTACAGTTCGCTGTTTCCCCTGCCTTGTTCCCGTCCCGCCCCTGTTTGCCCACCGACCATGGCCCCCCACACCTTCCTCTGGCACGACTACGAAACCTTTGGTGCCAACACGCGCCGCGACCGGCCCGCGCAGTTCGCGGCCATCCGCACCGATGCCGAGCTCAATGAAATCGGCGAGCCGCTGATGTTCTATTGCCAGCCGGCCAGCGACTACCTGCCGGATCCGCAGTCCTGCCTCATCACCGGCATCACGCCGCAGCTGTGCCTGGAAAGAGGCGTGCCCGAGCACCAGTTCGCTGCCCGCATCGAGGCCGAATTCGCGCAGCCCGGCACCATCGGCGTGGGCTACAACACCATCCGCTTCGACGACGAGATCACGCGCTTCATGTTCTGGCGCAACCTCATCGATCCGTACGCGCGCGAATGGCAGAACCAGTGCGGGCGGTGGGACCTGCTGGACGTGGTGCGCATGACGTACGCGCTGCGGCCCGACGGCATCCAGTGGCCCCGGAAGGAGGACGGCTCGCCGAGTTTCAAGCTCGAGCATCTCTCGAAGGCCAACGGCCTGGTGCACGAGGCGGCGCACGATGCGCTGTCGGACGTGCGCGCCACCATTGCGCTGGCGCGGCTCATCCGCGAGCGCAACGCCAAGCTCTTCGACTTCGCGCTCTCGCTGCACAAGAAGGACCGCGTGGCCACCGAGCTTCGCCTGCCCGCCACCGCCATCACGGCCCGGCCGTTCCTGCACGTCTCGGGCATGTTCCCGGCCGAGCGCGGGTGCCTGGCCGTGATGTGGCCGCTGGCCAGCCATCCCACCAACAAGAACGAACTCATCGCCTGGGATCTCTCCCAGGATCCGGCGGCCCTCGCCACCATGGGGGCCGACGAGATCCGCCTGCGCATGTTCAGCAAGGCCGACGCGCTACCCGACGGCGTGACGCGCCTGCCGGTCAAGACCATCCACCTCAACAAGTCGCCCATGGTGGTGGGCAACGTGAACACGCTCACGCCCGCGCTGGCCCAGCGCTGGGGCATCGACCTGGCCCAGGCCGCCCAGCATGCCGAGGTGGCACGCGGCCTGCCCGACATGAGCGGCATCTGGCCCGCCGTGTTCGCCCGCCCGCCCGAGGCTGCGCCCGATGTGGACCAGGACCTGTACGGCGGCTTCGTCGGCAACAACGACCGCCGGCTGCTCAACGACCTGCGCACTATGAGCGGCGAGAAGCTGGCCCGCTCCCGCGCCGCGTTCGACGACCCGCGCCTGGCCGAGCTGCTGTGGCGCTACCGGGCGCGCAACTTCCCCGCTACGCTGTCGCCTGAAGAAGCGCAGCAGTGGGAGGCGCACCGCGCAGCCTGCTTGTTCGACGGGCAGGGCGGGGCACGCACGGTGGAGCAGCTGTTCACCGAAATCGACACGCTGTCGGAGACCGCCGAAGACGACCGCACGCAGGACATCCTGGGGGCCCTGTACGATTACGCGGAGCACATCGCGCCGGAGCGGTGACTCCCCCTGAGGCGCTGCGCGCCTTCCCCCTGAGGGGGACGCACCCGGTGGCCTGGCGGAGCCAGTTCCACGGGTGCGCTGGTATGGGGGCGCGCCGGTTTTTGGGCGCCAGTGCCTTTCACATAGACATCGCTTCTTGTTATGACGACACCGCAGACCAACCATTTCACGACCGAGATCCTGCACGCCGACCGCCAGGGCGGCGCGGAGCATGGGGCCATCCACAAGGCGATCCACACCTCCGTGCAGTACGGCTACGACAAGGTCGAGGACCTGATCGCCGTGTTCCAGGGCACCGCCAAGGGCGGCTTCAACTACGCGCGGCAGGGCACGCCCACCACGGCGGCGCTGGAGGCCAAGATCACCCAGATGGAAAAAGGGCAGGGCACCATCGTGTTCGCCACGGGCATGGCGGGCATCTGCGCGATCTTTCTCACGCTGCTCAAGGCGGGCGACCACCTGGTGGCCAGCCAGTTCGTGTTTGGCAACACCAACAGCGTGTTCGGCACGCTGGCCGACCTGGGCATCGAGGTGACCCTGGTGGACGTGACGGACGCAGCCCACGTGGCCGCCGCGGTGCGGCCCAACACCCGCATGGTGTTTGTCGAGACCATCGCCAACCCCGGCACGCAGGTCCCCGACCTGGACGGCGTGGGCACGGTCTGCCGCGAGCGCGGCCTGCTGTACGTGGTGGACAACACCGTGGCGTCGCCCTACCTGTTTCGCGCGTCCACGGTGGGCGCGGGGCTGGTGCTCAACTCGCTCACCAAGAGCATCGGCGGGCAGGGTGCGGCGCTGGGCGGCGCGGTGACCGACACCGGCCTGTTCGACTGGAGCACGTACCCCAACATCTTCGCCCCCTACCGCAAGGGCGACGCCAAGGGCTGGGGCCTTCAGCAACTGCGCAAGAAGGGCCTGCGCGACATGGGGGCCACGCTGTCTTCCCACGCCGCGCACCAGATCGCGCTGGGCGCTGAAACCCTGTCGCTGCGCATGGACCGCACCAGCGCCACGGCCCTGGCCCTGGCGCAATGGCTGGAGCAGCACCCGGCGGTCTCGCGCGTGCTGTACCCCGGCCTGCCGTCGCACCCCCAGTACGCGTTTGCCCAGAAGCACCTCAAGGCCGGTTCGTGGCTGCTGTCGTTCGAGCTGCGCGACCCCGGGCAGTGCCTGCCCGTGTGCAACCGGCTGCAGCTGCCGATCAAGGCCACGGGCCTGGCGGACACGCGCACGCTCATCATCCCGGTGGCCCACACCATCTTTTGGGAGGCCGGCCCGGCCGTGCGCGCCGCCATGGACATCGCCGACAGCATGATCCGGCTGTCGGTCGGGCTGGAAGAGGTGGAAGACCTGCTCGCGGACTTCGAGCAGGCCCTGGCCGGCTGCTGAGGCGGCACCCCGCAACCTGTCAGCGCGCCATGGCCACCACCACCTCGGCCCCGCCCGCCAGCATTGGCAAGTACCGCATCGAGCGCGAGCTGGGCCGGGGCGCCAGCGGCATCGTGTTCCTGGGGCTGGACGGTTTTCGGGGCCGCAAGGTGGCCATCAAGCAGACCCACGCGCACCTGCTCAGGCAGCCCGAGCAGGCCGAGCGCTACCGCAAGCTGCTGCGCAACGAGGCCGCCTTGTCCGGCCGCCTGCGCCACCCCAACATCGTGCGCCTGCTCGATGCGGACGAAGAGGCGCTGCCGCCGTACCTGGTGCTCGAATACGTCGACGGACAGCCCCTGTCGGCGTTTGCGACGCCCGACGCGCTGCTGCCCGTGCCCCAGGTGCTGGACATCGCGTTCAAGTGCTGCAACGCGCTCGAATACGCCTACCGCGAGGGCCTGGTGCACCGCGACATCAAGCCCGCCAACCTGATGCTGGCCCAGGGCGGCGACGTCAAGCTCACCGACTTCGGCGCGGCGCTGTCGCTGCGCAGCGATGCCACGCAGCTGTCGGGCCTGGTGGGCTCGCCGTCGTACATGTCGCCCGAACAGGTGCGCGAGCAGGACCTCACCCACCACAGCGACATGTTCTCGCTGGCCGTGGTGGTGTACGAACTGCTCACCGGCCGCCGCCCCTTCGACGGCGACACGGATTTCGCGACCCTCTACAAGATCGGCAACGAAGCCCCCACGCCGCCCAGCCTGCTGCGCGCCTCGCTGCCCGGCCATGTGGACGACGTGCTGCTGCGCGCCCTGGCCAAGCAGCCCGCAGACCGCTTTGCCACCTGGCAGGATTTCGCCCAGGCCCTGCTCGCCGCCCACCAGGGCCTGCCGCGCCAGCGCTCGCAGGACACCGAGGCCGAACGCTTCGCGCGCCTGCGCGCACTGCCGTTCTTCGCCGACTTCCACGACGTGGCGCTGTGGGAGCTGATGCGCCTGGGCAGCTGGCGCCGGCTGGAGCGGGGCACCGTGCTCATGCGCGAGAACACGCCTGGCGACTCCTTCTGCATCCTCATCGAGGGGCAGGTGGCCGTGAGCCGCCAGGGTTGGACCCTCAGCACCCTGGGCCCGGGCGTCACCCTGGGCGAGATGACCTACCTGCGCCCGGAGAACAGGAAGCGCACCGCCACCGCCGTGGCAGAGACCGAGGTGCTGGTGCTCAAGGTGCGCAACCCGGCGCTGCGCGGAGCGTCGGAAGACCTGCAGTCGCACTTCGACAAGGCGTTCATCAAGCTGCTGGTGGGGCGGCTGATCGCCACCAGCGAGCAGCTGGCGGAGTGGGAACAGGGCCTGAGCGGGCCGGAGTGAGGCCGCCGCTCATCGCACCGCTGGTTCCCGCGCCGCGCGGCGCCGGCTCCACCCGGCGCCCGCTGCCGCCACGCGCCAGCGGCAGGCGCGCAAAAGGGACCGGGGTCGAAGCAGCAGGGGCGAAAAATGCATGGCAAACAGTGGTGGAACGATGGAGGGGGCCGGGCGGTGTCTCTGACGGCACCACGGCGGTGACGGGTTGAGCGTAGGCGGAGTGCGGGCGGCGAATTGACTGGCTATCCCGCCGGCCTTTGACCCGGCGTTTCCGGGATGGCGTCCCATCTCGACAATATGAATGAGAATCAGTATCATTTAAATGCCTGAGTACGCCACACCCGTCCACCGCAAAAGGCTTGTCCCTCTTCAAGGAGCATTGCCATGGACACCGGCGTACACACCAACTCCCACCAGAGCGCAGCCGTGCACCACGCGCCCGCCACGCTGGCGCGGTGGCAGCATGCCGTGCAGCGCGCACGGGCAGCGCAGCAGACGGGCCAATGGCGCATGGCGACCGCCTATCAGCACCAGGCCCTCGCGTTGTCGCTGCGGCTGCTGGAGCACACGCCGCCACCGGGGCGCGAGGACGACTGCGTGGCGGCGGTCGTGGTCTCGCACCTCAATGTGGCCGACCTGCAGGTGCAGGCGGGCGCCGTGGACGACGCCACCCAGATCCTGTGCCGCGCCCATGCCGTGCTGCTGGGCCTGATGGCCGATGCGCGCCACGGCGCGGGCCTGCAGCAGGCCGCGTGGCGCCACAGCCGCGAAACCCATGCCGCCTTGCTGCGCCATGTGCAGGCCCATGGCGCGCACCCGTCCGTCACGCAGGCCCTGGCCTCGGCCCATTTGGCCCACGGCCCGGGGCCGCACTGAAGGGCGTGCCGCTTCCTGGCCGTGGGGTGCCATGGCCCGAAAGACGACGCGCTCCGGCCTTTTTATCCACTCCGTTTCCGATCCAAGGACACCATGCCCCATACCTTGCCCGCCTTGCCCTATGCCTATGACGCGCTCGAGCCCCACATCGATGCCCGCACGATGGAGATCCACCACACCCGGCACCACCAGACCTACATCAACAACCTGAACGCCGCGCTGGAAGGCACGCCGCACGCCCACCTGCCCATCGATGAGCTGGTGGCGCGGCTGGTGCTGCTGCCCGAGAACCTGCAGGGCCCGGTCCGCAACAACGGCGGCGGCCATGCCAACCACAGCCTCTTCTGGAGCGTGATGTCGCCCCGGGGCGGCGGCCAGCCCCAGGGAGAGCTGGCGCGGGCCATCGATACGGATCTGGGCGGGTTCGGCGCCTTCAAGGAGGCCTTCACCAAGGCCGCGCTCACGCGCTTTGGCAGCGGCTGGGCCTGGCTTTGCGTGACCAAGGCGGGCCAGCTGGTGGTGGAAAGCACGGGCAACCAGGACAGCCCGCTCATGGCGGGCCCGATGTCGGGCCACACGCCCGTGCTGGGGCTTGATGTGTGGGAACACGCCTATTACCTGCAGTACCAGAACCGGCGTCCCGAATACATCGCCGCGTTCTACAACGTCATCGACTGGGCCGAGGTGGCCCGCCGCCATGCGCTTGCCCGGGCCTGACGGGCCATCGCGCCCGCTCCACCACCCGCATTCTGAAAACCGCCCCTCGACAACAACCCCAGGAGCCGCCATGCAGACCCCGCCCGCTTCCACCCCCACGGTTCTCGAACCGCTGGCGCGTTCCGCCTCGGCGGCCCGCCGCGTCGCCACCCTGCGTGGGCGGCAGTGGCTCGGGCTGGGCATCGTGCTGCTTGGCATCGTGGCGGGCTCGGCGCAGGCATGGGCCTGGATCGCCGGCCAGCCGGTGGTGCTGGGTGCGCTCTGGGCCGGCCTGGCGGCAGCGCTGGCCACGGCGCTGGGCACCGCGCCGGTGCTGCTCTCGCAGCGCCTTTCCGAGCGCACGCAGGACACGCTGTTCGGCTTCGGCGCGGGCGTGATGCTCGCCGCCTGCTCGTTCTCGCTCATCATCCCCGGCATCCAGGCGGCACGCGCGGGCGGCGCCGGTGCCTGGGCGGCCGGGGGCACGGTGGGGGCGGCCATCCTGCTGGGCGCGCTGGTGCTGCTGATGATGGAGCGGCTGCTGCCGCACGAGCACTTCATCAAGGGCGTGGAGGGCGGGCAGGCCTCGCGCACGCTGCGGCGCACGTGGCTGTTCGTCTTCGCCATCGGGCTGCACAACCTGCCCGAGGGGCTGGCGATCGGGGTGGCCTACGCGGGCGGCGATGCCCTGCGCGCCAGCGCCCTGGCCACCGGCATCGCGATCCAGGACGTGCCCGAGGGCCTGGTGGTGGCCGTGGCGCTGCTCGCCGCGGGCTACCGGCGCTTGCTGGCCGTGGGGCTCGGGATGGCCTCCGGGCTGGTGGAGCCCGTGGGCGCCGTGCTGGGAGCCGCCGTGGTCAGCTACTCCGCAAGCCTGCTGCCCTGGGGGCTGGGTTTCGCGGCCGGGGCCATGCTGTTCGTGATCAGCCACGAAATCATCCCCGAGTCGCACCGCAAGGGCCACGAGGCCTGGGCCACCGGCGGCCTGATGCTGGGCTTCGTGATCATGATGCTGCTGGATACGGCGCTGGGGTGAATTTTGCTATCGAATTAATAGCTTTCAGCGCTTTCCTGTCAAGGGGGAGGTGCCGATTTGATCCGTAGTGCAGGGAATGCAGGACTGGCACCGCCCCCGCTGCCTCCGCCCGGCGCGGTCCGCACCCGTGCCACCGCGAAGCCGGCTTGCCGGGGGGAGGGGCAAGACATGCCGGGGGACCTTTTTCCCTACCCAAAGAACCGGTAGCACACCACGATGGCCGCCACCACGCCCGCCAGCTCGGCCAGCAGCGCGCAGCTGACGGTGTGGCGGGTGCGCTGGATGCCCACCGCGCCGAAGTACACCGCCAGCACGTAGAAGGTGGTCTCGGTGCTGCCCTGGATGGTGGCCGCTGCCAGCGCGGCAAAGCTGTCCACGCCCTGGGCCTGCATGGTCTCGATGAGCATGGCACGCGCGGCGCTGCCGGAGAATGGCTTGACCAGCGCGGTGGGCAGCGCATCGACGAACCGGGTGTCCGCGCCCAGCACCTGCACGCACCAGCGGATGCCGTCGAGCACATAGCCCAGCGCCCCCGATGCCCGGAACACCCCCACGGCGCACAGCATGGCCACCAGGTACGGCAGCAGGCCCTTGGCCACATCGAAGCCTTCGCGCGCACCCTCGATGAAAGCCTCGTACACGGCGACCTTGCGCCAGGCGCCCAGGGCCACGAACAGCACCACCAGCATGAACAGCGTGAGGTTGCCGAGCAGGGAAGACAGCTGCGACAGCGCCGCCGCGCTCAGCGTGGTCAGGAGTGCCATGAAACCGCCGAGCACCAGCGCCACGGGCAGCAGGTAGGCCAGCACCACGGGGCTCCACAAGGGCAGGCGCTGCACCACCGCCACGCTGAGCAGGCCCACGAGGGTGGATGCGGACGTGGCCAGCAGGATGGGCAGGAAAACGAGTGTCGGGTCGGGCGCGCCCTGCTGCATGCGGTACATGAAGATCGTCACCGGCAGCAGCGTGAGCGAGGAGGCATTGAGCACCAGGAACAGGATCTGCGCGTTCGTGGCGGTCTCTGGCTCGGGGTTCAGCTCCTGCAGGGCTTTCATGGCCTTCAGGCCCATGGGGGTGGCCGCGTTGTCCAGCCCCAGCGCGTTGGCCGCGAAGTTCAGCGTCATGAGGCCCAGGGCCGGGTGGCCGCTGGGCACGCCGGGCATGAGGCGGCGGAACAGCGGCGCCAGCCAGCGCGCGAGGGCGTCCACGATGCCCGCCTTCTCGGCGATGCGCAGGAAGCCCAGCCAGAGCGTGAGCGTGCCGAACAGCAGCACCATCACCTCGACCGAGAGCCTGGCCATGGCGAACAGCGCCTCGACCATGGCGGCGAAGATCTGCGCGTTGCCCGCCACGAGCCACTGCGCCAGCGCCGCCACCGCGGCGGTCAGGAAAAAGCCCAGCCACAGGGTGTTGAGCATCAGGGGGTACCGGGAAGAGTGGGGGGATCAGCCTGCATGCCGCCAAGGTTACCCGGCTTGCCGCGCAACACCCGCCGATACCGTGGCTGGCAGGCAACGGATGGGTCAGTGGTACCCTATAGGGTTCGGTTTACCGCCGTGCGGGGGCTTTGGGAAGCGCTTTTCCCGCGCCTGCGGGGTCCGCACCACACATCCTCAGGCGCCTGGCGCGCCGCAACACCAACGAAAAGAGATCCAACATGGGCGCGCAGTGGAAAGCAAAAGGCAAGGCACAGGTGGCGGATGCCAAGGGCAAGCTGTTTGGCAAGCTGGTCAAGGAAATCACCGTGGCCGCGCGCGGCGGCGCCGATCCGGCCAGCAATGCGCGCCTGCGCCTGGTGGTCGAGCAGGCCCGCAAGGCCTCGATGCCCAAGGACACGCTGGAGCGCGCCATCAAGAAAGGCTCGGGCACGGGCGCCGACGCGGTCAACTACGAGCGCGTGATCTATGAAGGCTTCGCGCCCCACCAGGTAGCGGTGATGGTCGAATGCCTGACCGACAACGTGAACCGCACCGCGCCCGAGATGCGCGTGCTGTTCCGCAAGGGCCAGCTGGGCACTTCGGGATCGGTGGCCTGGGACTTCAACCATGTGGGCATGATCGAAGCCGAGCCCGCCACGCCCGATGCCGATCCCGAACTGGCCGCCATCGAGGCGGGCGCGCAGGATTTCGAGGCCGGCGACGAGGAAGGCACCACCACCTTCTGGACCGACCCCACCGACCTGGACCTGGTGAGCCGCGCGCTGCCCGCCCATGGCTTCAATGTGCTGTCGGTCAAGCTGGGCTACAAGCCCAAGAACCCCGTGAATCCCGCCAACCTCTCGCCCGAGCAGCTCGAAGAGGTCGAGAACTTCCTGGCGGCCATCGACTCCAACGACGACGTCCAGAACGTGTTCGTGAGCCTGGGCGGCTGATGCCGGTGCGCCGGCTTCGCGGCCGGGCCCGCTCCCTGCATCGCCCTCGCAATTGACTTGTCCATGACCGCAGACCATTACGCAGCCCTCGGGCTGGCGGCCAACGCGTCGCTCGCCGACATCAAGAAGGCCTTTCGCCAGAAGGCGTCGTTCTACCACCCGGACCGCAACGGCGCGCCCGACGCCGCCCAGCGGTTCCAGGCCGTGCAGAAGGCCTACGAAGTGCTGTCGGACGACACCGCCCGACAGGCCTACGACGACAACCGCCGCCGCAACCTGCTGGACGACCCGCTGCAGACTGCGCAGGAGATCTGGCAGGCCTACTCCTCGCGCATCCTTTCCTCTCCTTCTTCCGCTTCGTGAAACTATCTCCCTACTTCTACGATCTGCGCTCCGCCTACCAGGCCGAGCTGGATGACCTGGTCTCCGACTCCGAGGGCAAAGACGTCCTGCGCAAGCGCCTGGCGGAAAAGCGCAACGAGATCGCCTTTCTGGTGCAGATGATGGAGCTGGCCCCCGAGATGGTCGCGGTGGTCTTTCACCATGGCTTTCGCTTCACCAAGCCCGGCGCGGTGGAGCACCTGCTGGGCCTGCCGGTGGACGAACTGCCCGACTGGCACAGCCTGGCCCATGCCGTCACGCTCGAGCCCTGGGCCCAGAGCCTGGCGCAGACCGTGCTGCGCGAGCCGCAGGGCGCCCGGTTCATGGCGGTGGCGGCCGGGCTCGAGTACCTGCACCTGCATGCCCGCATGGCCCCCGCGGCGCACGCGGCCGAGGGCGACGGCGACCAGGGCGAAGACGCTGCGGATGCGGCGGAACACGATGACGATTTCAGCGCCCTGAGCGCCGACGACGCCGTGGACCCGCAAAACAGCCGCACCCGCGAGGAAGCCAGCTCCAACTGGCTGGCCGATGTGGGGTTCGACAGGAAGGACTGAGGCCCTCCCGAGGCGCTGCGCGCCATCCCCGCGAGGGGGACGCCTGCTGCGGACCGGCAAAGCCGGACCAAGGCAAGGCGGCGCTGGCGACGGCGGCGCGCCAGTTTTTAGCGGTCTGCGCCCGGCGCAGCGACACACCAAGGAATACGCATGAGCAGCAACAACACCCACCTCGCCCTGATCACCAGGACCACCAGCCTGATCGCGGCCGGCGACATCGTGGGCGCCGAGTCGGCGCTGGCCGAGCTGGCCGATACCGACGGGGACGGCGCGCTGATGGTGGTGCTGGACCAGCTCGCGCCCAAGGACATCCTGGCCGTGATGCGCGAGTACGACGACTCCAAGGCCTCGGTGGTCAACCTGCTGGTCACGCCCGAGCAGTTCGCGCGCGCGATGGTGCTGGAAAAGCAGTACAAGGACCTCACGCACACGCACCTGCGCAACATGGTCAATGCCGTCATCTTCCGCGACGACGCCGATCCCGTCGAGTTCCTCACGGCCATCGGCGACCTGGAAGGCGGCGCCGAGGCACTGGCCAACTACTTCGCCGAAAAGTGGAGCCGCATCGAGGCCTTTGCCCGCACCGGCACGTTCGACGCGGTGGAAGACTACGGCCCCACGCTGACCGACGACGAACTCCTCGCCTCGGGCTATGTGCAGCCGCGCATCGACCAGGACGAGGTGGCGGACCGCGACTGGATGCAGATGGCCTGGCTGCTGCGCTACGAGTGCCGCGACCTGTTCATCGAAACCTTGCTGGTGCTGCGCGCCAAGGCCCGCGCCTTTGACCTGGGCCTGGAAGAGGGCGACGAATCGCCCGCCGAGGAAGACGACGGCAAGTTCGAAACCAGCGAAACCGACCGTGGCAAGGCCACGCCCGCCGCCCGCACGTCCGACGAAGAATCCGCGATTTAGATGACAACCCCCTGTGGCGCTTCGCGCCTTCCCCCTTCTCTCGAATGGCTGCGCCATTCGGGAAGGGGGACACCGCCAGCGCGGCGGGGCGGCCCTTGCGCGGCGGTTCTGGCCTGGAGCGTGCCAGTTTCATGGCCCATGAGCACTGCGAAGCGCGATAGATACTGATATGACTGTGCCCAACACGCCTTCTTCAACGACTGACGAGATTGCAGCCGCCAACGCGCTGCAGCTCCACGACGCCCGCCCGTTCTTTGAAAAGGCGCTGGCGTATGGTGTCCAGCACGGCGTGATTGGCGCCGACAAGCTCGCGGCCATCAACACCGATGCGCCCAAGGGCATGGTGCAGATTGCGCGCTACTTTGGCAGCGAGTTTCTGCGCCCCGAGCTGGAGAAGGCGCGCGACCGCATGGTCAACCTCATCAGTCTGTACCTGCTGGACACCACCGGGGGCGACCTGCACGAGGCCGCCGTCTCGCTGCGCGACCATTCGTTCCTGTCGCGCTCCAAAGGGGGCTCGGACATGCTCAAGCGCCTGATCGCCATGCCCGAGAGCAGCAATTTCGGCATGGCCGGCTATGCCGATGCCGAAACCCCGCTGCTGGCCGTGTGGTCGCTGCGCAGCCACGCCGACTACCGGGCCGAGCTGGCGCGCCGCACGCAGATTGCGCAGGCCATCCAGGCCGCCCAGTGGCTGGCCGGGCAGTTCGACCTGGACCCCGACGAGCTGGAAGCCGCGGGCGCCGACGCGGAAGCCGTCATCCGCGCTGGCTTGCTCATGGTGGCCCTGGCGCCCAAGGCCATGGACCTCGGCGAGTGGCCCAACACCGTGTCGTTCGAAAAAGTGCTGATGGCACAGCGCAAGAAGAAGCTCGCGCCGCCCGTGCAGCTGCGCCTGCCTGCCGGCTTGCCTGCCGAACTGCGCGAGGTGATGCAGGCGCATTGCGCCAGCGTGCTGGCCGACCTGCCCAAGCTGCTCGACGCGGCCACACCGGTGCGCACGCTGCTGCGCCCCACCGGCGCTTTCCGCGCGCGCTACTTTCTGCTGGACGACCCCTTGGCCGAGGTGGACAACTTCCACCGCAGCCTGGATGCGCTGGAGGAGGGTGAGGAACCTCCGCTTCCCGCGAGCAAGACCTGGACGAGAACGGTGCAGGGCAACGATGACGAACATTCGCTGCTCACGCTGTTCCTGTGCCTGGCGGCCGGGGCCCCCAAGAAGACGCTGCTGACCGAGAAGACCGCCGCGAGCCTCGTCCGAAAGATCCGCAAATCGGGCCTGCAGCCCGCGCTGGCGGCCGACTTCATCCGCGCCCATGCGCCCGGCGTGCACCAGCAGGACTACATCGCCCTGTGGACCGGCTTCGTGCAGGACGCGGAAAAGACCCTGCTCAGCGACATGGACTACCAGATGCACGACGCCCTGGCACTGCTGCGCCGGGAGTGCAACGTGGTGGGCGACTGAGCACCAAGGAAGAGGTGGCCGGCCGCGGCCTGGGGCATGGGCGCTGGCACCGGCGGCCCGCGCCCGTGGCGCCGCCGCGTGGCCCCGCGCGATAGTTCCTGCATTTCGCAACGGCTCGGTTAACATTCAGCGCGTTTCTTGTCCTGCCGCAATCCCTTCATGCCAGCCCCGCGGGGCTCCCTTACGCCGCTGCCCCGTTCCGTCTCCGTGCACAGCCCCACACTCGTCATTCTCGCGGCCATCCTGTCGGCGCTGGTTACCGCAGTGCTGTATGCCGTGTGGCATTTCAACAAGAACATCCCGGGCCTGCGGCTGTGGACGCTGTCATTCCTGGGCGCGTCGGTGTTCTGCGCCACGCTGCTGGCGCGCGAGCGGATGCCCGAAGTGCCGGCCGTGGTGCTGGCGCAGGGCGCCAATGCGCTGGCGGCCTACCTGTGCTGGCTGGGCAGCCGCGCCTACATGGGGCGCCCGCCCATCGCCCACCGGTATGCCGCGGCCGCCATCGTGTCGCTGGTGGCGCTGTCGGTGTATTTCACGATGGCGCAGCCCCATCCCGGCGCGCGGTTCGCCCTGGCGGGCTGGTTCGCGGGCGTGTGCTTCCTGCTCACGGCGCGCACGCTGGCGCAGGGTGGCTTTCGCCGTGTGCCGGCGCGCTACCTGCTCGCGGGCGTCATGGCCTTCCATGGGGTGTGCGTGCTGGTGCGCCCCGTGATCTTCCGGCTGGCCGCCCCTTCGGATGCCGGCCTGCTGACGCAGCTGTCGCAGTTCGTGGTGCTGGAGGCCACGGTGGCCCTCGTGATGATCGCGTTTGGCGTGCTGATGCTGACCAATGAATTCGTGACGAGCGAGCTGCGCCACCTCGCCGAGATCGACCCGCTCACCAGCGTGTTCAACCGCCGCGCCTTCATCACGCTGCTGGACAAGGGCCTGAGCAATGCCCAGCGCACCCGGGCCGCGCTGCCCGTGCTGGTGATGGACCTCGACCACTTCAAGAAGATCAACGACACCGGCGGCCACCAGTGCGGGGACGACGCGCTGCGCCACTTCGTGGACCTGGCCCACCGCTGCCTGCGCCGGGAGGATGTGATGGGCCGCCTGGGTGGGGAGGAGTTCGCCATCTTCCTGCCCAACGCGGACGGCCCTGGTGCCGCCGGCGTGGCCGAACGCCTGCGGGCGCTGGTCGAGTCCGAGCCCATGGATGCCGAACGGCGGCGCGTGGCCCTGACCGTGAGCATCGGCATCACGCTGTCCACCAGCGGGGATTCGGCCGAGGCGGTGCTGCAGCGGGCGGACGAGGCGATGTACCTTGCCAAGGCGCGCGGGCGCAACCGGGTGGAGGTCGTGGCGCTGCCGGACGATCCCGTGCCGTTGAAGTGGCCGCGCCCCGCGGAGCGGCCAGGCACTGCGCGCAGCGCGGCGGTGCTGTAGCCAGCTTCCACCAGGCGCGCGTGCGGTCGCGCCGCCGGGCCCTGCCGCTTGCCTGATGGGCCTGAAACGCTGCCTGTGTCGGCTGCCCGACCTTCGGGCGTGCCGCCGCGCAGCGCGCCGCCGCACAATGGTGGCCTTGCCTCGTCCCGTCCATTCCCAGACCACCACCATCCCCCATGGCATTGAATCCCCACGGCAGCAACCCGCTCGGCGGCGCGGGCCCCGGCACCGTGCCTGGTGCATCGCCGTCGGCGCCCGCAGCGCAGCGCAGGGCGTTCCTGGCATCCGGCACGGGGCTGGCAGCCCTGGGTGTGGCGGCGGCCGCCGGGGCCGGCTACCTGCTGTACCGGCCGGGCAACGACCGGCAACTCGTCTTTGGCACCCTGGCGCGCGCCATGCAAGAGGTCGAGCGCCTTGCGGGCGCTGCGGTCCAGCCGCTGGCGCCCGCCACGGCCTGGAACTGGCCGCAGACGCTGGAGCACTGCGCACAGAGCATCGAGTTCTCGCTGCGGGGCTTCCCGGCGCCCAGGTCGGCGCTGTTCCAGAACACCCTGGGTGCGGCTGCTTTCAACGTGTTTGCCCTGCGCGGCCGCATGAGCCACGACCTGGCGGAGCCCATCCCGGGCGCGCCCGCGCTGGATGCGTCCATGCCCGGGGCGTCGGCGGCCCTGGCCCGGCTGCGCCAAGCCGTGCAGGACTTCTCCGTGCACGCGGGGCCGCTGCACCCGCACTTCGCCTACGGGGCGCTGGACAAGGCGCAGTACGAGCAGGCGCACGCCATGCACCTGGCCAATCATCTGTCGGCGTTTGACGCAGGGGGCTGAGCGCGGGCTGCGCGGCCCTGTGCAGTTCCATGCCATGCGGATGCCGGCTGGATGCTATTGAAGTTATAGCTTTTGGCGCTTGTCCAGCAAGCGTCAGAGGCATATTTCACCCGAATGTGCCCATTCTCTCTCAGCCCAGATCGTCAAAATCCCATTGGGCGCTGAGGGCGTCGAAGCGCAGGGCGTCCAGCACGCTCAGGAACATACCGGGTTCCGCAAGCTCCCCCTCGGAGTGCAGGTACCACACCAGCGCCTGCGGGCCCACGGTGAAGATGCGCAGCCCCGCCATGTCCACGACGGGCCGCGCCCGCAGGGCGTCCAGCAGCGACGCCAACTCGCCGGGCGTTGAGAACGCCCCGCACGCGCGCATGCCGCAGAACGGATAGCCGCCCTGTGCCATCTGGTAGTAGGCGACGGTGTGCAAAAACGCCTCCAGGCCCACGGCTTCCTCGAACCAGTCCGGGGAATCCAGGTCGGTGGTTTGCCACACCCGCTGCCGGGAATCGGTGGCCCACCAGCACACGCCCTGGTTCTCTTCCAGAAACAGCAGCTTGTCGCCCAGGCACTCCCAGTCTTGCGGCGGCGCAAACCGCTGAAAACCGGCCATCAAATCGGCACGCCTGCCCACGGCGGCGTAATAAGCGTGCAGGGCAGGGGGCACTGGGCCACCCAGGCGATGGCTTGCGGCGGCCAGTTCATCTTCCGGCAGCCCGTCTTCGGGGCTGACAGGGCGGCCCAGCAGCCAGGCCAGGGTGTCTGAAAGGGGCGGGGTGGTGAGGGCAGTCATGGGTTTCGGTTCAAGGGGCCGCCACGCGCGGCAGGTGCAGGCCGGATGTTCGGGTGGCGATTGATGCAGGTCAAGGGAGGGCGTGCTGCGGCTTGGGGTAACGCGGGGTGCAAAGCTACCATCCCCCGACGGGCCCAGGTGCCCACAAGGATGGACCATGAGCAAGCAATGGAAGATCGCTGCGGCTTTGGCCGTGGTGCTGCTGGGAGGAGGGCTGCTGCTGCGCTGGGCGCCCTGGCAGGCCAAAGGGCCAGGCCCCGGCTTCGTGAGCGGCAACGGCCGCATCGAGGCCACCGAGATCGCCGTGGCCACCAAGCTCGCGGGCAAGGTGCTCGATGTGCTGGTGGCCGAGGGCGATTTCGTGAAAGCCGGGCAACCCCTGGCCCGCATGCAGATCGACAGCCTGCAGGCCCAGCGTGAAGAGGCGGTGGCCCGGCTGCAGCAGGCGCAGCTGGCCATCAGCAGTGCCCAGGTGCAGGTGGCCCAGCGTGATAGCGACTACCAGGCCGCGCTGGCCGTGGTCGCGCAGCGCGAGAGCGACCTCGACACCGCCCGCCGCCGCCTGCCGCGCTCCGAGCAGCTGGCGCGCGAGGGCTTTTTCTCCAGCCAGTTGCTCGACGACGACCGCGCCAAGGTGCGCAGCCAGCAAGCCGCTGTGACCGCTGCAAAAGCCCAGGCGAAGGCCGCGCAGGCGGGCATCGGTGCGTCGCGCACGCAGGTGACCAGCGCCGAGGCCAATGTGCGCGCGCTGCAGGCCACGCTGGCCCGCATCGATGTGGAGCTGGCCGACAGCGAGCTCAAGGCGCCGCGCGATGGTCGCGTCCAGTTCCGCGTGGTGCAGCCCGGCGAGGTCGTGGGTACGGGTGCGCGCGTGCTGCAGCTGGTGGACCTGAGCGACGTGTACATGACCTTCTTTTTGCCCGAAACCGTGGCGGGCCGCGTGGCGCTGGGCAGCGAGGTGCGCATCGTGCTCGATGCCGCGCCGGGCTTCGTGATCCCGGCCACCGTGTCGTTCGTGGCCAGCACCGCGCAGTTCACCCCCAAGACGGTGGAGACCGCGAGCGAGCGCCAGAAGCTCATGTTCCGCGTGCGCGCGCAGATCGACAAGGCGCTGCTGCTGCGCCACCAGGAACAGGTCAAGACCGGACTGCCCGGCGTGGCCTGGCTGCGGGTGGACCCTGCGGTGGAGTGGCCCGCAGAACTCGCCGTCAAGGCTGGCCAGTGAACCCAGCGGCCGGCGCTGCACCCGTGGCCCGCCTGCGCGGCGTGGGCCAGCGCTACGGGCGGACTGTGGCGCTCGATGGCATCGACCTGGAGGTGGCCGCAGGCCGCATGGTGGGCCTGATCGGGCCGGATGGCGTGGGCAAGTCCAGCCTGCTGGCCCTGGTGGCGGGCGCGCGGGCGGTGCAGCAGGGCACCGTGGAGGTGCTGGGCGGCGACATGGCCCAAAGCCGCCACCGCAGCCGCGTGTGCCCCCGCATCGCCTACATGCCGCAGGGCCTGGGCAAGAACCTGTACCCCACGCTGTCGGTGGAAGAAAACCTGCAGTTCTTTGGCCGCCTGTTCGGGCACGACGCGGCCGAGCGGCGCCGCCGCATTGATGAACTCACGCGCAGCACCGGCCTGCACCCGTTCCTGGCGCGGCCTGCGGGCAAGCTCTCGGGGGGCATGAAGCAAAAGCTGGCGCTGTGCTGCGCGCTCATCCACGACCCGGACCTGCTGATCCTGGACGAACCCACCACGGGCGTGGACCCGCTGGCGCGCGCGCAGTTTTGGGATTTGATCGGCCGCATCCGCGCCGCGCGGCCGGGCATGAGCGTGATCGTGGCCACGGCCTACATGGAAGAGGCGCAGCGTTTTGAATGGCTGGTGGCGATGGACGAAGGGCGCATCCTGGCCACCGGCACACCCGCCGAGCTGATGGCCCGCACCGGGCACGATGCGCTGGAGCAGGCCTTTGTGGCCCTGCTGCCCGAGGCCAAGCGCCGGGGCCACCGGGCGGTGCAGATTCCGCCGCTGGACCGGTCGCAGGCAGACGACGCTGCCAACGTCGCCATCGAGGCGCGCGACCTCACCATGCGCTTTGGCGACTTTGTGGCGGTGGACCATGTGAGCTTTCGCATCCAGCGGGGCGAGATCTTTGGCTTTCTGGGCAGCAACGGCTGCGGCAAGTCCACCACCATGAAGATGCTCACCGGCCTGCTGCCCGCCAGCGACGGGCAGGCCTGGCTGTTTGGCCAGCCGGTGGACCCCAAGGACATGGCCACGCGGCGGCGGGTGGGCTACATGTCGCAGGCGTTTTCGCTGTACAGCGAGCTGTCGGTGGAGCAGAACCTGGTGCTGCACGCCCGGCTGTTCCATGTGCCCGAGGCCGAGGTGCCGGCGCGCGTGACGGCCATGCTGGAGCGCTTTGACCTGCAGGCCGCCCGCAGCGCACTGCCCATGAAGCTGCCGCTGGGCATGCGCCAGCGCCTGTCGCTGGCCGTGGCCATGGTGCACCAGCCCGAGCTGCTGATCCTGGACGAGCCCACCTCGGGCGTGGACCCCATGGCGCGCGACAACTTCTGGCGCCTGATGGTGGAGCTGGCCCGGCGCGACAAGGTCACCATCTTCATCTCCACCCACTTCATGAACGAGGCCGAGCGCTGCGATCGCATCTCGCTGATGCACGCGGGGCGTGTGCTGGAGAGCGCCGCGCCGCAGGACATCGTGGCCAAGCGCGGCGTCGCCACGCTGGAGGAAGCCTTCATCGGCTACCTGGAAGATGCTGCAGGCAATGCACTGGTCCAGGCCACCGTGGACGCTTCCGAGCGCCCCGCGCCATCCCCGGCGCCCATCCCCAACGCTCCCACCTGGCGCACCCGCCTGCGCCAGAGCCTGGCCCGCATCCACAGCACCCAGTGGCGCGAATCTCTGGAGCTGCGCCGCGACCCCGTGCGGGGCGCCATGGCGCTGCTGGGCTCGCTGATCCTGATGTTCGTGATGGGCTACGGCATCAGCATGGACGTGGAGAACCTGCGCTTTGCCGTGCTGGACCGCGACCAGACCGCGCTGAGCCGCGCCTACACGCTGAACCTCGCGGGCTCGCGCTACTTCACCGAGCAGCCGCCGATTGCCACCTACGCCGAGCTGGACGCGCGCATGCGCTCCGCCGAGATATCGCTGGCGCTGGAGATCCCGCCCGGCTTTGCGCGCGACGTGGCACGCGGCCAGCCGGTGCAGATCGGTGCCTGGGTGGACGGGGCCATGCCCCAGCGCGCCGAAACCGTCATCGGCTACGCCCAGGGCCTGCACCAGCAATGGCTGGTGGAGCAAAGCCGCAGCCGCACGGGCGTGGTGCCCCGGGGCCTGCTGGAGGTGGAGCCGCGCTACCGCTACAACCCCGACGTGCGCAGCCTGCCGTCCATGGTGCCTGCCGTGATCCCGCTGCTGTTGCTCATGCTGCCCGCCATGCTCACCGCCCTGGCCGTGGTGCGCGAGAAGGAACTGGGCTCCATCATCAACCTGTATGTGACGCCCACCACGCGCACCGAATTCATGCTGGGCAAGCAGCTGCCCTATGTGCTACTGGCGCTGTTCAACTTTGGCTTGATGTGCCTGGCAGCGGTGACGGTGTTTGGTGTGCCGATGACGGGAAGTTTTGCCACATTGACATTGGCCGCCGTGGTATTCAGCCTGTGCTCCACGGGCATGGGCCTCCTGGCCTCCACCGTCACGCGCAGCCAGATCGCGGCGATGTTCTTCGCGATGGTGGGCACCATCATTCCCGCCGTGCAGTTTGCGGGGCTCATCAACCCGGTGTCGTCCATGACGGGGTTTGCGCGCTGGGTGGGCGAGGTCTACCCGGCCAGCCACATGTTCACCATCAGCCGGGGCGTGTTCAACAAGGCGCTGGGATTGCAGGACCTGCAGGCCGAGTTCTGGCCCATGCTGGTGGCGGTGCCGGTCATCGTCGGTGCCGCCATTGCCTTGCTGAAGAAGCAGGAGACCTGACATGGCGCTGCGTGGACGGTGGTCCAACATCTTTCGGTTAGGCATCAAGGAGCTTTGGAGCCTGTGGCGCGACCCGGCCATGCTGTTCCTCATCGTCTACACCACCACGCTGGCGGTGTATTCGGCGGGCATGGCGCAGCCCGAGACGCTACACCACGTGCCCATTGCCATCGTGGACGAGGACGACTCGGCCTTGTCCCAGCGCATCGCCACCGCGTTCTACGCCCCCCAGTTCACGCGCCCCGCCATGATCAGCATGCGCGAGGTGGACCCGGGCCTGGACGCCGGCCGCTTCACGCTGGTGCTGCACATCCCCGCCCACTTCCAGCGCGACGTGCTGGCGGGCCGGGTGCCGCAGGTGCAGCTCAACATCGACGCCACGCGCATGGGGCAGGCGTTCGCGGCCAATGGGGCTGTGCAGCAGATCGTGCAGCTGGAGGTGGCGGAGTTCGTGCAGCGCGACCGCTCCGTGGCCGAGCAGCCCATCGAGCTCACGGTGCGCTCGCGCTTCAACCCGGCGCTCAACCCTGCGTGGTTCGGGTCGCTGATGGAACTGATCAACATCGTGACCATGCTCTCCATCATCCTCACCGGCGCCGCGCTGATCCGCGAACGCGAGCATGGCACGGTGGAGCACCTGCTGGTCATGCCTGTCACCCCGGGCGAGATCATGCTGGCCAAGGTTTGGGCCATGGCGCTGGTGGTGCTGGTGGCTACCTGGGTGTCGCTCACGGCGGTGATCCGCTGGGCGATTGGCGTGCCCATCGAAGGCTCGGTGCCACTGTTTCTGCTGGGCGCCACGCTGCACCTGTTCGCCACCACGTCCATGGGCATCTTCATGGCCACGGTGGCGCGCAGCATGCCGCAGTTTGGCTTGCTGATGGTGCTGGTGATGATGCCGCTGCAGATGCTGTCGGGCGGTGTCACCCCGCGCGAGAGCATGCCGCTGTGGGTGCAGTACGGCATGGCGCTGGCGCCCACCACGCACTTCACCGAGCTGGCCCAGGCCATCCTCTACCGGGGCGCGGGCTGGGCGGTGGTGTGGCCGTCGCTGGTGTGGCTGCTGGGGATTGGGACCGTGCTGTTCAGCCTGGCGCTGGCGCGGTTTCGCAAGACGATTGCGCGCATGGCGTAGATGCTTGCAATGCTATTGAATGTGTAGCTGCCTGCGTTTGATACATAAGCGCGAGAGGCTAATTTGATGTGAAATTCACGTTGTCGGGCCGCCCCGGCAGGTGCAGTTGGGCCACGGGTGGCGGGCTGCTGGCCAGTAGCTTGCCGCGCCGCCACACGCCCAGGCGCGCTGCGCGCAGGCGGATTGCTTCCACGGGATTGCGTGCGTGCAGCAGCACGAAGTCGGCATATGCGCCCGGCTCGATGCCGTAGCCCTCCAGCCCCAGCAACCTGGCGGGATTCACCGTCACTGCATCAAAACACTGCCGCATCGCGGCCTGGCTGGTCATCTGCCCCACGTGCAGGCCCATGTGCGCGGCTTCCAGCATGTCGGCGCTGCCGCCGCTGTACCAGGGGTCCAGCACGCAGTCGTGGCCAAACGCCACGGTCAGGCCCGCGGCCATCAGCTCGGGCACACGGGTCATGCCACGGCGCTTGGGGTAGGTGTCGTGGCGGCCTTGCAGCGTGATGTTGATGAGCGGGTTGGCCACCACGCCCAGGTCGGCCTCGGCCATCAGCGGGATGAGCTTGCTCACGTAGTAGTTGTCCATGCTGTGCATGGAGGTGAGGTGCGAACCCGTCACGCGGCCCTGCAGGCCCAGGCGCTGGGTCTCAAAGGCCAGGGTTTCGACGTGGCGTGACAGCGGATCGTCGGATTCGTCGCAGTGCATGTCCACGCGCTTGCCCTGGCTTGCCGCCAGTTCGCAGAGGACCTTCACGCTCTCGGCGCCCTGGGCCATGGTGCGCTCGAAATGCGGAATGCCGCCCACCACGTCCACGCCCAGGTCCAGCGCACGTTTGAGGTTGTCGAGCCCGCCGCGCGCGCGCAGCACGCCGTCTTGGGGGAAGGCCACCAGCTGCAAATCCAGGTACGGCGCCACGCGCTGCTTCACCTCCAGCAGGGCCTGCACCGGCAGCAGGCTGGCGTGGCTGGTGTCCACATGGCTGCGAACGGCCAGCAGCCCGCGCGCCACGGCCATGTCGCAATACCGCAGGGCGCGCTCCACGATGGCATCGTGCGTGAGGGTCGGCTTGAGCTCGCCCCACAGCGCAATGCCTTCGAGCAGCGTGCCGCTCTCGTTCACGCGCGGCTGGCCGTAGCTCAGGGTCGAATCCATGTGGAAATGCGCGTCCACGAACGGCGGGCTGACGAGCAGGCCGCCCGCATCCACTGTTTCGTGCGCGGGGGCTTGCAGGCCCTCGGTCACCTCGGCGATGCGGCCGTCCTGCACGGCAATCGACATCTTCTGGCGGCCGTCGGGCAGGGTGGCGTGGGTGATGAGCAGGTCGAGCATGGTGGGGGCGTCTGGTGTCGGGGTGTCGGGTTTTTTCAAGACCGTGGCGGGCTTTGTGCCTAAGCTGGGTGTCTCACAGGGCGCATCTATTTCAGCGCATTTTTGCAAAGGCAGTCTTCATGCAATTTGGCTACACCATTCTCTACGTCGAAGATGTTCCCAGGACCATCGCTTTTTATGAGGCCGCCTTCGGCCTCACCCGCCGCTTCGTGCACGAGGCTGGCGACTTCGGCGAGCTGGACACGGGCGCCACCGCGCTGGCCTTCTCGTCGCTGCGGCTGATGGCCGAGCTGGGCAAGAACCCGCAGCGCGCGTCGGCAGAGGCGCCCAGTTTCGAGATCGCGTTCACCACCACCGACGTGGCTGCTGCCGTGCAGCGCGCGGTGGATGCCGGTGCCCGGCTGGTGCAGGCGCCCGGGCAGATGCCCTGGGGCCAGACGGTGGCCTATGTCGCGGACATCAACGGTGCGCTGGTGGAGCTGTGCACGCCCATGGGGCCGCCAGCCGTTTGAACGGTCGTGGTGGCGCAGGCGTAGACGGTGGTGCCGGCCCCGGGGCGTGGGTTTCACATGAAATTCAGCCATAGCCCGCCTGCGCCACCGTGGCCAGCAGTTGTGGTGTGCGGCGCAGCGCTGCAGGCGTCTGCCCGAGCCAGCGCAGACAGTCGCGGTGGAAGTGGGCTTGGTCGGCGTAGCCGTTGTCGGCTGCAATCTCTGCCAGCGGTTTGGCCGTGCCGAGCGCCTGCGCTGCACGGCGCACGCGGGCCAGCGCGCGCCAGAAGCGGGGCGATTGGCCGGTGGAGCGTTGGGTCAGACGCTCCAACGTGCGTTCGGACACCCCTAGGCCGTGTGCTGCCGCGCCCACCGTGGCTGCATGCGCCAGCGCGTGTAGCGCCTCTTGGACGCGTGGATCCCTGTCGGTGTGGTGGTCGATGGCCTCCAGCAGCAAGGCTTCCAGCGCCGTGGTGTCGTGGCCCAGGCCGCAGGAGCGTGGCCCAGCGCGGCGCCTGTGCTGGTGCCAGATGGCCCGTGCGGACTGCAGCAATGCTGCTGCATCGATGGTGGTGCCGGGACACAGGCGGTAGCCCAGCCACTGCTCGCCAGCGCGTCCGGGCACCTCCATGGCAGCGTCGGCCAGTGGTGAGATATGCCAGGCGGAGTGCCCGCAAGCCTCCACATGCAGGATGAGGTCGCTGCAGCCATCGGGCAGCACCGTGGTGGCACTGGCATCGGTGGTGTCGAACTGCCAGCGCGCCAGCACGGTCAGTGGCAGCAAGGGGCTGGTGCTGAGAGAAGGCGGCACGTCTGGCATGGCAGGCCCGCCGTCAGCGCTTTTGTGTGGTGCGAAAGCGCACCTCGCCCGGGTTGTGTCCTGCGTCGATGGTGATACGGAACACACTGTCGTCATGGCCAGACTGCGCCCGCGCTGTGAAGCGAATACCCCGGCGCGTGGGCAGGCAGCTCATCTGGCTCAGGGTGATGGCGGCATGGTCGTTGTTGATCTGCGCAAAACCCTCGGTGTGAACCGCGGCGGCGCTGTCGGTGCGGTCCCGCGCAATCCACTGCAGGTAGAGAAAAGACTGCGCGTAGCGCGTGGCGTGCACGATGCGGTACGTGCCGCCGCCTTCACCCGGCTGCACCGGGGCGGGCCACTGACCGCAAACCTTGACCCAGTCCACATCGGGCGCGGCGGTGAAGGATTCATACGGCATGTCTTGCCCCAGCGCGTGGGCATGCCCCGCACAGGCCAGCAGCGCGGCCGCCAGCCAAGGCGCGATGGGGCTGGGCGCACGCCTCACCGCTCGCCCTTGCGGTAGGGCTTCATCAGCGCCTGCGGGTACGCTGCCTTGCGCGCCACCAGCACCAGGGCCAGTATGGAGAGCAGGTAGGGCAGCATCAGATACACCTGGTACGGAAGCCACGCGCCGCCCGCCTGCTGCAGCCGAAGCTGCAGCGCATCGAAAAAAGCGAACAGCAGCGCGCCCAGCAGTGCCTTGCCGGGGCGCCACGAGGCGAACACCACCAGCGCGACGCAGATCCAGCCGCGCCCGTTCACCATGTTGAAGAAGAAAGCGTTGAACGCCGACAGCGTGAGGAAGGCCCCCGCCACACCCATCAACGCCGAGCCCGCCACGATGGCCCCCGTGCGCGTGGCCGCCACCGGGATGCCCTGGCCCTCGGCGGCCTGCGGGTTCTCGCCCACCATGCGCACGGCCAGGCCCAGCGGCGTGCGCATGAGCACCCAGGCCAGTATCGGCACCAGGGCCAGCGCCAGCAGCGTGAGTGGCGTCTGCGCTGAGAGAATGGGCACGCCCAGCCAATCCATGGCGGCGAAAGGCTCGATGGTGGGCGGCGTGTTCACCTTCGGAAAGCTCACGCGGTAGCCGTAGTAGCTGAGCGCCGTGGCCAGCAGCGTGATGCCCAGGCCCGAGACATGCTGCGACAGCGCCAGCCCCACCGTGAGCCAGGCATGCAGCAGCCCGAACACGCCCCCCGTGAGCGCCGCCACCAGCACCCCGGTCCACAGGCCGTGCCCGGCGTACACCGTGAGCCAGCCCGTGAAGGCGCCCGCCACCATGATGCCCTCGATGCCCAGGTGGAGCACGCCGGCGCGCTCGCACAGCAGCACCCCGAGCGTGCCCAGGATGAGCGGCGTGGCCACGCGCAGCGTGGCGATCCAGAAGGCCGGATTGGCCAGGATGTCGAGGAGTTCGGTCATTTCCACCTCACCCGGTACTGCGTGAGCAGGGTGGCGACGAGCACCGCGATGAGCGAGGTGGCCACGATCACGTCGGCGATGTAGGTGGGCACGCCCACCGCGCGGCTCATGCTGTCGGCACCCACCAGCACGCCGGCCACGAAGGTGCCCGCCGCGATCACGCCCAGCGGGTGCAGCCCGGCCAGCATGGCGATCACGATGCCGCTGTAGCCATAGCCCGGCGACATGTCGAGCGTGACGTAGCCGGTGCGGCCCGCCACCTCGATGGCACCGGCCAGCCCCGCCAGCCCGCCCGAGAGCAGGGCCACCAGCACCACGGTGCGGGTGATGGGCACGCCGGCAAACGCGGCGGCCCGCGCATTGGCACCGGCCGCGCGGATGTCGAAGCCCGGCACCGTGCGCCGCAGGATGGCCCAGAGGATCAGTGCCAGGCCGATGGCCCACAGCAGTCCCGTGTGCAGGCGCGTCTGCGGCACCAGCCTGGACAGCTCCAGGTCTCCCTGCAGCGCCACGCTCTGCGGCCAGCCCATGGACAGCGGGTCTTTCATGGGACCGTCGAGCAGGGCCGAGACCAGCAGCAGGGTGATGAAGTTGAGCAGCAGCGTGGTCACCACCTCGTCCACCCCCAGGCGCGACTTCATGAGCGCCGGGCCCAGCAGCAGCAGGGCGCCGGCCAGGGCCGCCGCCAGCATCATCGCCGGGAACAGCAGCCAGGGCGACCATTCCAGCCCCGTGCCGCCATGCAGGCCGCCCACGGCCACGGCGGCCAGCGCACCGGCATACAGCTGCCCCTCGGCACCGATGTTGAACAGCCGTGCGCGAAAGGCCACGGCCGCGGCCAGCCCGGTCAGGATCAGCGGCGTGGCGCGCGTGAGGGTTTCGGTCAGCGCGAAGACCGAGCCGAAGGCGCCCTTGACGAGCAGTGCATAGGTCTGGCCCACGGGCGCGCCGGCCCACAGCACCAGCAGGCCGCTGATGAGCAGGGTGAACACCACGGCGCCCACCGGCGCCGCCACGTAGGCGGCGGGGGAGATGTGGTTGCGTTTTTCAAGCCGCATGGGTCGGCGCTTCGTGGGGAATGGAGGGCATCGGATTACCATCCGCGGCGGAGAGGTTCGGCTTGCTCCACGCAGGCCGCCAATAACGGGAGAGAGATCATGCAAAACCTGGTGTGGGGATGGCTTGGGCGCATGTTGCTGTGCGGCGCGCTGGCGCTGGGCTGCGCAGGTGCCATGGCACAGGCATTGACCGGCGAGGGCCCGGCAACGGCTGCGCCGGTCGCCCCGCCGGACCTGCCGCTGAAGAACGAAGCGGAATACACCGCCGACATCAACGAATGGCTGGACCACACACGCAGGCTGCAGGAAGAAGGTCGGGTGCGGCACAGGCGCATCACCATCGGCGTGGTGTCGGCCCTGGTGGCAGGCTTTCTCGGCCTGCTGCTGCATACCTGGCGCAGCGGCCGGCCCATGGCCTTCAAGATCAGCCGCGTGCTGCTGTGGGCGCCCCTGTTCCTGTTGGCGGGGGTGTGGTTCTTTCCATCCATCATCCTGATGGTGATGGGGTGTGCGCCCGTGATGCTCGGCGTGTGGTGGCGGCGCGCCCTGTCGTGGTGGGAGCTGTCCATCGCCTCCGCGCTGTACCTGCCGGCCCTGGTGTTCACCTGGCTTGTCTTCAGGACACTGGCTGGCATGGGCGGCGGGTAAGGGCCCGGGCGCTGAATCGGCGCCTGCGCAGTCACGGGGTTTCCTCCGCGCTGCTGGCCGCGCCCGCCATCGCCAGCCCGATGGCCTCGCGCGTCCAGCCCTCTGCGGGCCGCGCTGCGCTCAGGTGCCCCTCGTGCATCACCGCCACGCGGTCGCCCAGGGCCAGCACCTCGTCGAGATCGTCCGAGATCAGCAGCACGGCGGCACCGCCGTCGCGCGCGTTGATGAGCTGCTGCTGCACGAAGGTGACGGCGCCGATATCGAGCCCCCAGGTGGGCTGGTGGGCCACGATGAGGCGCGGCGCAGGGGCGCTCTGGCTGGCGTCGTAGGGCGGCAGCAGGGCGCGGCCCAGGATGAGCTTTTGCATGTTGCCGCCCGAGAGCGCGCGGGCAGGGGTGTCGGGCCCGCCGCCGCGCACGTCGAAGGTCTCGGCCACGCGCTGGGCATGCTGGCGCGCGGCGCCGCGCTTGACCCAGAAGGCCCGGAACCAGGGGTGGGCGAACCAGTGGCTGCGCAGGCGTTCGGACACGGCGTTCTCCCACACCGGCAGGTCGCCCACCACGCCCACGGCATGGCGGTCCTCGGGGATGCGGGCCACGCCCTGGTCCACCACCCAAGCCGGGCGGGCCTGCAGCGGCGTGCCGAGCAGCGTCACCTGGCCGGCGGTGGCGGCGCGCACGCCGCACAGCACGTCGGCCAGCGCCACCTGGCCATTGCCCGAGACACCGGCGATGGCGACGATCTCGCCGGCGTTCAGGGTGAGCGATACGCCCTGCAGCCGATCACGAGCCGTGGATGCCGTGGATACGTTGGCCAGCGTGCACACCGGCGCACCCACGCTCCGGGCGGGGCGGCGTTCGCTGGCCTCGATGGCATGGCCCACCATCCACTGCGCGAGCTGGCCTTGCGTGGTGCCCTGCGCGGGCGCCTCGGCCACGAGCTTGCCCTGGCGCAGCACGGCCACGCGGTGCGATACGCGCAGCACCTCGGCCAGCTTGTGGCTGATGAAGATGATGGACAGGCCCTGCGCCACCATCTGCGCGAGCGTGTCGAACAGCGCTTCGCTTTCCTGCGGCGTGAGCACGGCGGTGGGTTCGTCCAGGATGAGGATGCGCGCGCCCCGGTACAGCGCCTTAAGGATCTCCACGCGCTGGCGCTCGCCGACCGAGAGGCCGCCCACCAGCGCCTCGGGCCGCACGGGCAGGCCGAACTGGCGGGACACCGCCAGCAGGCGCTCGCGCGCACCCGCGCGCCGTGAGAAGGGCTGCCACAAGGGTTCGGTGCCCAGCAGCACGTTGTCCAGCACCGTGAGGTTGTCGGCCAGGGTGAAATGCTGGTGCACCATGCCGATGCCCGCCGCCAGCGCCGCGCGTGGCTGGCCGGGCGGCAGCGGCTGGCCGAAGACCTCGATGTGGCCCGCGTCGGCCACGTAGTGGCCGAACAGGATGGACATCAGCGTGGACTTGCCCGCCCCGTTCTCCCCCAGCAGTGCCAGCACCTCGCCGCGCTGCAGCGCAAGGCTGATGCCGTCGTTGGCCACCAGCTTGCCGAAGCGTTTGGTGATGCCCTGCAGCCGCAGGACGGGGCCGGAGGGGTCCGTCATTTCCAGTTCGAGAGAAAGGCCAGCAGCACCTTGGCGGAATTGGCCGCCGCCAGGCCCATGAAGGTGCCCATTTCATTCTCGCCTTCGCCACCACCGGCCAGATCGCTCAGCGAGCGAAAGGCGATGTAGGGCACGCCGTTGCTGTGGGCCACCATGGCGGTGGCGGCGGTCTCCATGTCGAGCACATTGGCCTCGAAGGTCTTGAACGCGTACTCGCGGAAAGCCCTGTTGTCCACGAAGGCCTGGCCCGACACGCCGTTGCCGCCCACCACGAGCTGCGGGCGCTGTTTCAGGCAGGTGCTGGCCAGGCAATGCGCCAGGCCCACGTCCTGCAGGCCGCGCGCGGTGGCCAGCATTTGGGGGTCCGCCTCAAACCAGAACTGTCTGGTGATGCCGGGCTTGGCCGCCGACCTCACCTCGACCGGGCGCGGGTGCATCATGCCGAAGGCGGGCATCGTCAGCTCGCTTTTCATCCACGCGGGGGCGCTGTACTGGCCGGGCTGGTCTTCACGCGCCATCAGCCATTCCATGTACTGTCCCCACTGCGCGGGCACGGTCACGTCGCCAATGTGCAGGCCGGGGTTCACGCCACCGGCGATGCCGGAAAAGACGATGTGGCTCACGTTGAAGCGGTCCAGCACCAATTGTGTGTTCATGGCCGCGTTGGTCATGCTGATGCCCGACAGGAACACCACCACGGGCTTGCCCGAGAGCATGCCGGTGGTGAATTCCACGCCGTTGACGCTGTGCCTGGCCGGCTGCTGCACCTGGGGCAGCAGCACCGTCAGCTCGGGTGCAAAGGCCGAGATGACGGCGATGCGCGGCATGCTGTCCAGCCGTGCCGCCTGGCCCGGCACGACCGCGGCGCATCCCGCCACCAGCGTGGCCAGGGCCAGGGCGCCCAGCAGGCGCATGCACCGCGCGGCCAGGGCGGTTGTCTCGGGGCGGTGGGAAAGCGGTGCGGGCATGGCGTTCCTTGTCGGGAAAAAGAAGAAAAGGAAAAATCGTACAGCGCAGCGCACGGCGGCGCAGGCCACAGCGCAGCCGGTGCCCGCGCGCCGGGGTGCCTACCTGGCCGTGGACTTGGGCTGGCTGTCGTCCACCTTCACGCTGAACTTGCCGGCCAGGATGTCGGCCTCCTTGGCCTTGACCTTGGCCACGATGTCGGCGGGCACCTTCTTCTCGAACGTGCCCAGCGGCGCCAATTCAGAGCCCTTGTGCTTCATCATCGAGTAGGGGCCGTAGTCCTCGGCCGTGAACTTGCCGTCCTTGACCAGCTTGAGGGCGCGTTCGATGCTGGGCTCCATGTGCCACAGCGCGGAGGCGACCACGGTGTCGGGGTACTTGTCCTGGGTGTTGATCACGTTGCCGATGGCCAGCTTGCCCTTCTCCTTGGCCGCGTCGGACACGCCAAAGCGCTCGGCATAGAGCACGTCGGCGCCCTTGTCGATCATGGCGAAGGTGGCTTCCTTGGCCTTGGGCGGGTCGAACCAGCTGTTGATGAAGGTGATGGTGAACTCGACCTTGGGGTTGGTCTCCTTCGCGCCGGCCATGAAGGCGTGCATCAGGCGGTTGACCTCGGGAATGGGGAAGCCGCCGACCATGCCGATCTTGTTCGTCTTGGTCATGCCGCCCGCGACCATGCCGGACAGGTAGGCGGGCTCCTGGATGTAGTTGTCGAACACGCTGAAATTGGGCGCCTGCGGCTTGCCCGAGGAGCCCAGCAGGAACGAGGTCTTGGGGAAGTCCTTGGCCACCTTGCGGGCGGCGGTCTCCACCGCGAAGGCCTCGCCCACGATGAGCTGGTTGCCGCCGGTGGCGTACTCGCGCATCACGCGCTCGTAGTCGGCGTTGGAGACGTTCTCGCTGGCCTTGTATTCGATCTCGCCGCGCGCTTCGGCGGCCTTCAGGGCCTTGTGGATGCGGCTCACCCACTGCTGCTCGTAGGGCACCGTGTAGATCGCCGCGACCTTGAGCTTGGACTGCGCGTGGGCCAGCGAGGGTGCCAGGCCCATGGCGGCCGAAAGGGCCATGGAAGTGCAGAGCAGGCGTCCGGTGAAGATGCGGCGAGTGGTCATGGTGGAGTCCTTCAGACAGGCAAACAAGGAGGAATGGGTGTCAGCAGCCAAGCAAGGAGCGCGCCAATGGGCAGCCGCCCGGAGGCACGAGGCCGGAGGCAAGTCTGCCAGAGGAAAGCCACCAGTTGGTAAAAAAATGACGCGCCAAAAAAACCACCGGAGGGCCTGGCCCCGCGGTGGCTGGTTCGCGATGGTGTGGCGTGCGCCTACTTGGTGCCGAAGATCCGGTCCCCCGCATCCCCCAGCCCCGGCAGGATGTAGCCGTGGTCGTTCAGTTCGCGGTCGATGGCGGCGGTGAAGATCGGCACGTCGGGGTGGGCCTTTTGCAGCGTGGCCACGCCTTCGGGGGCGGCCAGCAGGCACACGAACTTGATGGAGCGGGGGTTGAGCTTTTTCAGGCGGTCCACGCAGGCGGCGGCCGAGTTGCCGGTGGCCAGCATGGGGTCCACCACGATGATGTCGCGCTCGTCCATTTCGGACGGCATCTTGAAGTAGTACTCCACCGGCTGCAGCGTGGCCGGGTCGCGGTACAGCCCGATGTGGCCCACGCGGGCGCCGGGCACCACGTTGAGCATGCCGTCGAGGAAGCCGTTGCCCGCGCGCAGGATGGAGACCAGTACCAGCTTCTTGCCGTCGATCACCTGGCCGGTCATGGTCTCCAGCGGGGTTTCGATCTGCACGTCCTGCAGGGGCATGTCGCGCGTGACTTCGTACGCCATGAGCGTGCTGAGCTCGCCCAGCAGGCGGCGAAAGCTGTTGGTGCTGGCGTCCTTCTTGCGCATCAGCGTGAGCTTGTGCTGGACGAGGGGGTGGTTGATGACGGTGACGTTGCTCATGGCTGGGCCTGTGTTTTGGGGGATGGAAAGAGGCGCGCCTGCATTTTTACCTGACAGAGGCGCTGGCGGCAGGCACTGTCAGGGTTGCGTGCTGCCGTGCTGCCGTGCTGCCGTGCGGCCGGCCGTGGCGGGCCGCTGGCGTCGCCCTCTGGGGCTGGCGGCGGCGGCGCGGCGCATGGGTGAGTCTAATCCGACAGGAACCGCGCATAGCGCGCCAGGTCCACATTGCCGCCGCTGATGATGACGCCCACCCGTTCGCCCTGCAGCAGCTTGCCGCCGTCATCGACACCCGAGAACGCGTGCGCGCCCGCATAGGCAAGGGCGCCCGTGGGCTCCACCACGATCTTCATGCGCTCCGCGAAGAAGCGCAGGGACTGCATGAGCTGGGCGTCGCTCACGCTCAGGATGTCTTCCACCCGCTCGCGGATGATGGGAAAGGTGAGCTCGCCCAGCGCCTGGGTCTGCGCGCCATCGGCGATGGTGTGCGGCGTCGGGATGCGCACGATCTGCCCCGCCCGCAGCGACTGCTGGCCGTCGTTGCCGTTTTCGGGCTCCACGCCGATCACGCGGCAGCGCGGTGCCAGGGCGCCCGCGGCCAGCAGGCTGCCTGCCAGCAGGCCCCCGCCGCCCACGCACACGAACAGGTAGTCGAGGTCGGGCACTTCTTCAAAAAGCTCCAGCGCCGCGGTGCCCTGGCCCGCGATGACGTGGGGATGGTCGAACGGAGGCACCAGCGTCATGCCTCGCTCCAGCGCCAGGCGGCGGCTGATGGCCTCGCGGTCCTCGGTGTAGCGGTCGTAGGTGACGACCTGGGCTCCATAGGCGCGCGTGGCCGCCATCTTGGAGGCGGGCGCGTCTTCGGGCATGACGATGGCGACGGGCATGTCCAGCAGGCGGGCCGACAGCGCGATCGCCTGCGCATGGTTGCCGGCCGAGAAAGCCAGCACGCCGCGTTCGCGCTGCTCGTCGGTGAACTGGGCGAGCGTGTTGAAGGCGCCGCGGAACTTGAACGCGCCCGTGCGCTGCAGGTTCTCGCATTTGAAGAAGAGCTGGGCGCCCAGCATTTCGTCGGCGGTGGTGGAGCGCAGCACCGGCGTGCGGTGCGCGATGCCCTTGAGCCGGTGCGCGGCGGCGGCCACGTCGTCGTAGGTGGGCGGGGTCAGACTGGGCAATGTCATGGCGGCGTCCTCGGGGCAGGGGCGGGCAAGGGGTTGCCCGTGTTCGCCACATGATAGCCCCAGACGCGATCGCCGCGCGCCGAAAAGGCCTCTGCCGGTTGTCCTGTCAGCGCGGGCAGCTATCAATTTTGACTTTTCGCGCCGGTCTCGCGGCGCGGCGCTCTCAGCCCAGTTCGCTGAACCGTACCAGCGGCGCCAGGGCCGGGAAGTCGCCCGCGCGCTTTTGCTTCATGGCCGTGACCGACTCGCGCACGTGCTGGTTGCTCCAGATGGCGCCCTGCAGCCAGCCCATCTGGCGCAGGCTGTCTTCCACGCTGTGGTCGCGCGCGTAGTTCACGGCCTGCTTGGTGCCCCAGATGGCGACGGGGGGCTTGGCGGCGATCTCCTGGGCGCATTGCAGGGCGGCGGCCAGCATGGCCTCCTGCGTGTCGAACACCTCGTTGACCAGCCCGTGGCCCAGGGCCCTGGCGGCGCCCAGGCGGCGGCCGGTGTAGGCCAGTTCTTTCACCACGCCCAGCGGGATGAGCTTGGGCAGGCGCTGCAGCGTGCCCACGTCGGCCACCATGCCGATGTTGATTTCCTGGATGCAGAAGAACGCATCCGCCGTGGCGTAGCGCACGCAGGCCGCCGTCACCATGTCCACCGCGCCGCCGATGCAGCCGCCGTGGATGGCCATGATCACGGGAATGCGCAGGTTCTCGATGCGGGTGAAGGTGGCCTGCATGTCGGTGAGCAGGTCGAAGATGGCGGCGCGGCCTTCGGGGCTCTGGTCGTCCATGGTGATGGCGCCGCCGAAGGTCTCCAGCGCCATGCCCGCGCTGAAATGCTTGCCCGTGCTGCTGATGACCAGCGCACGCGCCTCGCCCGCCTGTTGCAGGTGGGCCAGCACCTCGTCCAGCTCGCGCCAGAAGGTGGGGTGCATGGTGTTCATGGCCTCGGGCCGGTTCATCACCAGGTGGGCGACATGCTGGGAGATGCCGAGGCTGAAGCAGGTGAGGGTCTTGTTCATGGGGTGCCACTGTAGACCCGCAGGCCCCGGCAGTGTCGTCGCCTGGGTGACTTTGGATGATTCTGGCTTCAAGCCCTTATCTATCAAGCGCCAATAGCTATCAAATGAGGAGCATTTGCACGAGGGTGGCAGACGGCCGTGGCATGGCCCGTCAATCGCCGCCCCCGCCGCCGCAGCCGCCGCCATCCCCTGCGCCGTCGCTCCCGCCTCCATCCGAGCTGTCGGCGCCGCCGAAGTCGCCCGAGCTGCCGCTGTAGCCGCCGTCCGAGAAGCTGGTGCCGCAGTAGCTGTCGCCGCCGCTGCCGCCCGCATCGCTCTTGCGGGCGATGTCGGAGCAGTCAGGCACGTAGGCAAAGCCGCCCGGGATGGCGAACTTGGCATCCAGCGCGAACAGCAGGGGCAGGCGGCTGGGGGCCTTGGGGTCGATGGATTCCTCCTTGCACACCCAGTACCAGCAGCGGCGCAGGCCGTCGTTGTGCCGGGCCTTCGCGCCCAGCGCCTCGGCGGGCGTGTGGTGCAGGAAGAAGCCCAGCGCATGGTGGCACCAGTGCTTGTAGGCCTGGGTGTGCAGGATGAACTCATGCCACAGCACGTCGACCGCCTTGGAGGGCATGGCCACGAACTGCTTGTTGCCGCGCAGGCAGGCCATGAAGAACTGGCGCAGGCCCCGCTCCACCAGCTCGCAGTCGCGCGTGCTCAGGTGGGGGTAGGTTTCGCGCAGCTTGCGCTGCAGAAAGCGGGGCAGGGGGGCTTCGCGGATGGTGCGCTGGCGCACCGCGCGGGTCCACTGGATCGCCAGGGCCGTGATGATGACCGTGGCAAGGAAATACAGGAGCCAGGGCCAGCGCAGGCGCCAGGCGCCGCCCAGGAGCCCGGCGATGGCAACCACCCACACGGCAATCGCCAGCGGCACGACCTTGCTTGCCCACCACAGCAGCATGTTGTCGATGCGTTTCATCGTCCCTCCTTTTTTGTTGTTGTGTGGCGATTTCACGGCGGTTTTGTGACCGATTGATGACACTTCGGGTGGTGTCGCCAGGGGGCACGGCTGGTGTGCCCGCCGCACCATCACCACCCTGCTGCAGCCGCGGCGACAGTGCCGCGCCGGGGACGCAGGGCAGGGGCGGGAATCTGCGCCCCGCCCGTGGTCAACGGCGCTTGCTGCCGCCGAAGATGCTGCCCAGCACTCCGCGCAGGATCTCCTTGCCCAGCGAGGTGCCCATGGTGCGCACGGCCGACTTGGCCATGGTCTGGGCCAGGCCATCGCGTTTGCCGCCGCGCGGGCCGGTGGTGCCAAACAGCACGTCGTTGAGCCCGCCCATCAGGCCGCCGCCGCTGTCTTCCGTGTTGGCGGGCGTGCCTTTGCTGCCATTGGCTGGCGCCTGGGCACTGGCTTCGGCCGCGCGGCCCTTGAGTTTTTCGTAGGCCGACTCGCGGTCCACCACCTTTTCATACACGCCCGCGACCAGCGAGTTGGCCACCAGCATCTGGCGCTGCTGCGGCGTGATGGGACCGAGCTGGCTGCCGGGCGGCAGCACGAACACCCGTTCGGTGATGCTCGGGCGGCCCTTGGCATCGAGAAAGCTCACCAGCGCCTCGCCCACGGCCAGTTCGGTGATGGCGGTCTCGATGTCGAGGCCCGGCTTTTGCCGCATGGTGGTGGCCGTGGCCTTCACGGCCTTCTGGTCGCGGGGCGTGAAGGCGCGCAGCGCATGCTGCACGCGGTTGCCCAGCTGGGCGAGCACGCTGTCGGGGATGTCCAGCGGGTTTTGCGTCACGAAGTACACGCCCACGCCCTTGGAGCGCACCAGGCGCACCACGAGTTCGATGCGCTCGATGAGCACCTTGGGCGCCTCGTTGAACAGGAGGTGGGCCTCGTCGAAGAAGAACACCAGCTTGGGCTGCTCGGGGTCGCCGATCTCGGGCAGTTGCTCGAACAGTTCCGACAGCATCCACAAGAGGAAGGTGGCATACAGCCGCGGCGAATTCATGAGCTTGTCGGCCGCCAGGATATTGACGACACCGTGGCCATCGACGGTTTGCATGAAGTCCTGGATATTGAGCATGGGCTCGCCGAAGAACTCGCTGCCGCCCTGCTGCTCGATCTGCAGCAGCCCGCGCTGGATGGCGCCCACGCTGGCGGCGCTCACGTTGCCATATTCGGTGGTGAACTCCTTGGCGTTGTCGCCCACGTACTGCAGCATGGCGCGCAGGTCCTTGAGGTCCAGCAGCAGCATGCCGTTGTCGTCGGCGATCTTGAACACCAGGTTGAGCACGCCCAGCTGGGTTTCATTGAGGTTGAGCATGCGGCCCAGCAGCAGCGGGCCCATGTCGGACACGGTGGCGCGCACCGGGTGGCCCTGTTCGCCGAACACGTCCCACAGCGTGGTGGGGCAGGCCAGGGGGGCGGGCAGGGGAAGGCCGCGCTCCTTGAGCACGGCGGCCAGCTTGTCGCCGATCTTGCCGGGCTGGCTGGCGCCCGTGAGGTCGCCCTTCACATCGGCCATGAACACCGGCACGCCGATGCGCGAGAAGTTCTCGGCCAGGGTCTGCAAGGTCACTGTCTTGCCCGTGCCGGTGGCGCCGGTGATGAGCCCGTGGCGGTTGGCCAGCCCTGGAAGCAGGTGGCATTCGATGGTGTCGTGCTTGGCAATCAGCAGGGGTTCGGCCATTTGGGGTTTCCTCGGGGGTACAGGTTCGGCAAAAAGTAAAATCGCGCTCAGTAGATTAAATCAATACAAAAGGATCTCTCGTGGCAGGACACAGCAAATGGGCGAATATCCAGCACCGCAAGGGGCGGCAGGATGAAAAACGCGGCAAGATCTGGACCCGCATCATTCGCGAAATCACCGTGGCTGCCCGGTCGGGCGGCGGCGACCTGTCTGCCAACCCCCGCTTGCGTCTGGCGGTGGACAAGGCCAAGGCGGCCAACATGCCCGCCGACCGCATCAAATACAACATCGACAAGGCCACGGGCAACGCCGAAGGCCTGACCTACGAGGAAATCCGCTACGAAGGCTATGGCATTGGCGGCGCGGCCATCATGATCGACACCATGACCGACAACCGGGTGCGCACCGTGGCCGAAGTGCGACACGCGTTCAGCAAACACGGTGGCAACATGGGGACCGAAGGCTCGGTGGTGTTCCAGTTCAAGCACTGCGGCCAGCTGATCTTTGCCCCTGGCACCAGCGAGGACAAGGTGATGGAAGTGGCGCTGGAGGCGGGCGCCGAAGACGTGGTGACCGACGACGATGGCGCCGTGGAGGTGCTGACCGCTCCGGCCGACTTCGAGGCCGTGAAGAACGCGCTGGAGGCGGCGGGCCTCACTGCCGAGGTGGCGGGCGTGACCATGCGGCCCGAGAACACCATTGAACTGACCGGCGACGACGCCGCCAGGATGCAAAAGCTGCTGGACGTGCTGGAAGACCTGGACGATACGCAAGAGGTCTACCACAACGCCGCGCTCTGACCTCGGCGCCGCTGGATCGCCGATTTTTTCTTGCGCTGACCTGTTTTCCGACTGATATTTCCCCGAACCCCGCCACGCAGCCCGGTGCTGTGGGCCGGGTTCACCAAAGGCTCCTATGAAAGTACTTGTGATTGGTGGCGGCGGCCGTGAACACGCGATGGCGTGGAAACTGAGCCAGTCCCCCAAGGTGACCAAGGTGTATGTGGCGCCCGGCAACGGTGGCACCGCGCTGAACTCCAAGCTCGAGAACGTGGCCATCACCGACGTGCGCGAACTGCGTGTGTGGGCGCAGGCCGAAAAGATCGCACTGACGGTGGTGGGCCCCGAAGCGCCACTGGCGGCGGGTGTGGTCGATGAGTTCCGTGCCAATGGCCTGCGCATCTTCGGCCCCACCAAGGCTGCTGCCCAGCTCGAAAGCTCCAAGGCCTTCTCCAAGGCCTTCATGCGCCGCCATGGCATTCCCACGGCCGACTACGACACCTTCACCGACCCGGCCGCCGCCCACGCCTTCGTGGACCGCCTGGGCGCCCCCATCGTCATCAAGGCCGACGGCCTGGCCGCTGGCAAGGGCGTGGTCGTGGCCATGACGCTGCAGGAGGCCCACGATGCCGTGGACTTCATGCTCGTGGACAACAAATACGGCGTGACGCACAACGAAGGTGGCGCGCGCGTGGTGATCGAGGAATTCCTCGAAGGCGAGGAAGCCAGTTTCATCGTGCTGTGCGATGGCAAGAACGTGCTGGCGCTGGCCACCAGCCAGGACCACAAGCGCCTCAAAGACGGCGACGAAGGCCCCAACACCGGCGGCATGGGGGCCTACTCGCCCGCGCCCGTGGTCACGGCCGACGTGCACGCCCGCGCCATGCGCGAGATCATCCTGCCCACCATCCGGGGCATGGAAAAGGACGGCATTCCCTACACCGGTTTTCTGTATGCCGGGCTGATGATCGACGCCAAGGGCCACCCCAAGACGCTCGAATTCAACTGCCGCATGGGCGATCCCGAGACCCAGCCCATCCTGATGCGCCTGAAAAGCGATTTCAGCGATGTGATGGCCGCCGCGGCCGATGGCAAGCTCGACCAGATGGAGCTGCAATGGGACCGCCGCACCGCGCTGGGCGTGGTCATGGCAGCCCACGGCTACCCGGAGAACCCGCGCAAGGGCGACCCCATCACCGGCCTGCCCGCCGAGGCCGACGATGCCGTGGTGTTCCATGCCGGCACGCAGCTGAAAGACGGCGTGGTCAGCGTGACCGGTGGCCGGGTGCTGTGCGTGACGGTGCTGGCCGACAGCGTCAAGCAGGCGCAGCAGCGTGCCTACGACGTGGCGCGTGGCATCCAGTTCGATGGCGCGCAGTACCGCCGCGACATTGGTTTCCGCGCGGTGAAATAACCCCTTCCTGAGTCCCCTGCGGCGCCTTCCCCCGCAAGGGACGACGCCCACGCGGGGGTGGCCCTTGCTGGGCGTCCCTGGCCTGGGCCGCGCCAGTTTTACCGGCAGTGCATGGCGCCGATGGCAATGGACAACTGAAATGCAACAACCTGGATTGAATCCGGCCACGACCGTGGCGACCGTACGCAGCTACTTGCAGGGCCTGCAGGCGCGCATCACCGATGCGCTCGAGGCCGTGGAAGGAGAGGGCGGTGCACGCTTTCTGGCCGATGCCTGGAGCAAGCCGCCCGGCGAGCCGCTGCAGGGCGATGGCATCACCAAGATCCTGGAAGGCGGCCGGGTGTTCGAACGCGCGGGCTGTGGCTTCAGCCATGTGCGCGGCCCGCAGCTGCCACCCTCGGCCACGCAGCACCGGCCCGAGCTGGCCGGTGCGCCGTTCGAGGCCATGGGCGTGTCGCTGGTCTTCCACCCGCGCAACCCGTATGTGCCCACCGTGCACATGAATGTGCGCATGATCGCGGCGGGCCATCCGGGGCAGGCGCCGACCTGCTGGTTTGGCGGTGGCATGGACCTCACGCCGTACTACGGCTTCGAGGAAGACGCGGTGCACTTTCACCGCACCTGCCGCGATGCGCTCAGCGCCTTTGGCGACGACAAGTACCCACGCTTCAAGCAGTGGTGCGACGAATACTTCTACCTCAAGCACCGCGGCGAGCAGCGCGGTGTGGGCGGGGTGTTCTATGACGACTTCTCGGAGCTGGGCTTTGACCAGAGCCTGGCCATGACGCAGTCGGTGGGCGACGCCTTCCTCAAGGCCTACCTGCCCATCGTGGAGAAGCGCCAGAACCTGCCGTTTGGCGAGCGCGAGCGCGACTTCCAGCTCTACCGCCGGGGCCGCTATGTGGAGTTCAACCTGGTGTGGGACCGGGGCACCCACTTTGGCCTGCAGTCGGGGGGGCGCACCGAGTCCATTTTGTTGTCCATGCCGCCGCTGGTGTCGTGGTCGTACCAGCGCTCCGATGCCGCCGATTCGGCCGAGGCGGCGCTGTTGCAGAGGTTCCTGGTACGCCGCGACTGGCTTGCCGAAGGTGCCGCCCCCACCGCCTGAAAGCCGGTCCCAAGGGTGTGAACACCGCAAAAGCTATAATTTCAATAGCTGCCCGCGCTTTTCACACCAGCGCAAGAGGCCAAAAACACCTCAAACTGCTGCAGCGCCAAAGCACAACACCAGCGCAACACCCAAGGCTCAGCCCGCTGGCTGTGCGCTGCGTTGCACGCTATATTGATTCCATTCCCTCTCTATTCACCGCCTGATGACCACCTCCACCAAATCGGAAACCGCCGCCAAGAAAGACGTCACCAAACTCCAGCGCGCCATCGTCGATGGCCTGGAGGACGTCAAGGCGCAAGACATCCAGGTCTTCAACACCGAGCATCTCTCGCCGCTGTTTGAACGGGTGATCGTGGCATCGGGCACCTCCAACCGCCAGACCAAGGCCCTGGCCGCAAGCGTGCGCGACGCGGTGAAGGAAGCCGGTTTCACCAAGCCGCGTATCGAAGGCGAAGACAACGGCGAATGGATCATCGTGGACTGCGGCGCCGCCGTGGCGCACATCATGCAGCCCGCCATCCGCCAGTACTACCGCCTGGAAGAGCTGTGGGGCGACACGCCCGTGCGCCTGAAGCTCGGCGCGGCCAAGCCGGTCTCCAGCGCGGCCACCGAGCTGGCCGAGAAGAAGTCGGCCCAGAAGGCGGCGAAATCCGACGCCAAGGCCGCTGGCAAGGCGCCTGCAAAAAAGACGGCGGCGCCCACCGTGGCGGCCCGTTCCGGCAAGGCCACGGTGAAGGCCGTGGCCAGGACCGCCGCCAAGACTGCCGCGGCTGCGCCGGCCAAGTCTGCTGCCGCCAAGCCGGCTGCGAAGACCCACGTTGGCAAGCCCGCCGCCAAACCCGCCAGCAAGACCGCGGGCAAGGTTGCCGGCACGGCAGCCGCCAGGAAGCCTGCAGCGCCCAAGGCACCCGTCAAGACCGTGGTCGTGAAGCCAGGCGGCGCGAAAAAGCCCGCAGCCAAGAAATCATCGGCCCCCGTGGGCAAGGCGCCTGCGCGCGCCGCCGCCAAGCCGGCGTCCAGGACCGCTGGCGCCGCCGCAGCGGCCAAGCCCGCGGCCAAGAAGGCTCCAGCCCGCAAGGGCTGATGCGTGGGCGGGGCTGTGTGCTGGCCGCTACGCCTGCGCACGGCGCCCCCCTCTGAACCCCAGGTGCACATCACATGAAGCTGCTTATCGTGGCGGTCGGGCAGCGGGTGCCTGACTGGGCGCAAACGGCTTACGACGACTACGCCAAACGCTTTCCGCCCGAACTCAAGGTCGAACTCAAGGCCGTCAAGACCGAACCGCGGGGCTCCAAGACCCTGGAGACGCTGTACGCCGCCGAGCGCGAGCGCATCGAGGCGGCCATCCCGCGCGGCACGCGCGTGGTGGCGCTGGACGAGCGCGGCACCAGCCTCACCACCAAGGCCCTGGCCGAACGCCTCAAGGGCTGGCAGCTGGGTGGCGACGACGTGGCACTGGTCATCGGCGGCCCGGACGGGCTCGATCCGGCGTTTCGCCAGGGCGCGCACGAGCGCATCCGCCTCTCGGACCTGACCCTGCCCCATGCCATGGTGCGCGTGCTGCTCATCGAGCAGCTGTACCGCGCCTGGTCGGTGAACGCCGGGCACCCTTACCACCGCGAATGAGGGCTGGATCGGCGTGCGGGTGAAATACTATATTTTTTATAGCTGCTAGCGCTTGATGGATAAGCGCTAGAGCCGGTTTTCTTCTCAAAATCCGTTCATGCCCGACTTCATCTACCTTGCCTCCCAGAGTCCCCGCCGGCGCCAGCTGATCGAACAGCTGGGCGTGCGCCACGAACTGCTGCTGCCCAACATGGACGGCGACGAGCCCGAAGACGCCGAGGCCATCGAGGCGGTGCTGCCCGGCGAGGCGCCCACGGCCTATGTGGAGCGCGTGACCGGCCTCAAGCTGGATGCCGCCGTGGCCCGGCGCGCGCGCCGGGGTTTGCCGGATGCGCCCATCCTGTGCTCCGACACCACCGTGGCCCTGGGCCGCACGATTTACGGAAAACCCGACGACGCGCAACACGCTGCGCGCATGCTGGCCGAACTGGCAGGGCACGAGCACCGCGTGCTCACCGCCGTGGCGCTGCAGGTGGGCCCCAGGCGCCTTTCTGCGCTGTCGGTGTCGCGCGTGACCTTCGCCGCCATGACGCCCGCGCAGATTGATGCCTACGTGGCCACGGGTGAGCCACTGGGCAAGGCCGGGGCTTACGGTATTCAGGGCCGGGCTGCTGCCTATGTGGAGCACCTGGCTGGCAGCTATTCGGGCATCATGGGGTTGCCGATGTACGAGACAGCGCAACTTCTGCGCGCCGCCGGGTTTCAGATATGACCCTCCTGAGTCGCCTGCGGCGCCTTCCCCCCAGGGGGACGCCGCCAGGGGCCTGGCAAAGCCAGTTCCCCGGCGGCCCTGGCGTAGCGCCTCGGTGATTCCAACAGCAGCAAGAACGCGACCGATTTCAGAAAAGAAGAAGCCATGCAACAAGACATCCTGATCAACTGGTCGCCCCAGGAAACCCGCGTGGCCGTGGTGGAGCATGGCGCCGTGCAGGAGCTGCACATCGAGCGCACGCTGGAGCGCGGCCTGGTGGGCAACGTCTACCTGGGCAAAGTCTCGCGTGTGCTGCCGGGCATGCAGTCGGCCTTCATCGACATCGGGCTGGAGCGCGCGGCCTTCTTGCACGTGGCCGATGTGTGGCAACGCCAGCCCGATGGCGAGCCGCCGGCATTCGCCCGCAAGAACGAGCCGCAGGTACCCATTGAAAAGCAGGTGTTCGAAGGCCAGTCGCTGATGGTGCAGGTCATCAAGGACCCGATCGGCACCAAGGGCGCACGCCTGTCCACGCAGATCAGCGTGGCCGGGCGCCTGCTGGTGTTTCTGCCGCAGGACGACCATGTGGGCGTGTCGCAAAAAATCCCCGGCGCGGAGCGCGATGCGCTGCGCGCGCGGCTGCAGGCGCTGGTGGGCGACAAGGCCACGGGCGGTGGCGGCGGCTTCATCCTGCGCACCAACGGAGAGGATTCGACCGACGCCGAGCTGGCGGAGGACATCGCCTACCTGCGCAAGACCTGGGCGCGCATCAAGGAGGCATCGCTCAAGCTGCCCGCGATGTCGCTGCTGCACCAGGACCTGGACCTGCTGCAGCGCGTGCTGCGCGACCTGGTGGGCGACCACACGCAGACCATCCGGCTCGACTCGATGGAGCAGTTCCAGCGGCTGCGGGCGTTTGGTGTGGAGTTCATGCCCGCCGCCGCCGGCAAGCTGCAGCACTACAAGGGCGAGCGCCCGATCTTCGACCTGTACTCCATCGACGAGGAAGTGGCGAAGGCGCTGGGCCGGCGCGTCGATCTGAAATCCGGCGGCTACCTCATCGTGGACCAGACCGAGGCGCTGACCACCATCGACGTGAACACCGGTGGCTACGTGGGCGCGCGCAATTTCGACGACACCATCTTCAAGACCAACCTGGAGGCCGCGCAGGCCATTGCGCGCCAGCTGCGCCTGCGCAACCTGGGCGGCATCATCATCGTGGACTTCATCGACATGGTGCGCGAGGACCACCAGCAGGCCGTGCTGGCGGAGTTCCGAAAGCAGCTTGGCCGCGATCGCGTGAAGACCATGGCGGGCGGCTTCTCGCAGCTGGGCCTGGTGGAGATGACGCGCAAGCGCACCCGCGAATCGCTGGCCCACATGCTGTGCGAACCCTGCGAGGCCTGCCAGGGCAAGGGCAGCGTGAAGACCGCGCGCAGCGTGTGCTACGACATCCTGCGCGAGATCCTGCGCGAAGCCCGCCAGTTCAACCCGCGCGAGTTCCGCGTGGTGGCCTCGCCGCGGGTGGTGGAGCTGTTCCTGGACGAGGAAAGCCAGCACCTGGCCGGTCTCTCGGACTTCATCAAGAAGCCGATCTCGCTGCAGTCCGAAAGCGCGATGGGGCAGGAGCAGTACGACATCGTGCTGCTCTAGCCCTGGCCGCCTTTTTCGCCGCCAGCTCAGCTTTCGATCTGCATCGCCGGACGCGCCTGCACGCGCGCCAGCCAGGCCTGCACGTGGGGGTGTGCGTTGACGGGCGCACCCAGGTACACGCTGTAGCCCAGGACCGAGCCCACCACCAGGTCCACCAGCGAGTAGTCCGCGCCCAGCATCCAGGGCTGCGCGGCCAGCCGTGCATCCAGCAGCGCCAGCAGTTCGTTCAGCCCCCGGGTGGCGGCCTCGGCGTGCGCGGGGCTGCGCAGGGCCTCGTCGCCTTGCGTGGCCACCTGCAGGCGCACCAGGACCGTGCCGTAGGTGACATAGGCCCAGACGCACCACGACAGGGCCTGCAGCGCCTCTGGCGTGCCCGCGGCGGGCCACAGCCCCCGCTCGATGCCGTAGCGGTGGCCCAGCCACAGGTGGATGGCCAGCGCCTCGAACATGGGGGCGCCGTCCACGGTCAGGGTGGGCACCTTGCCGTTGGGGTTGAGGGCCAGGTACTCCGGGCGGCGCTGCTCGCCAGTGCGGATGTCGATCTTCACGCGCTCGTGGGGCACGCCCAGTTCGGCAAGGGCGCAGGCAATGGGGCTGGCGCTGGACATGGGGTGCCAGTAGAGGACGATGGACATGGAAAACTCCTTGGTGGTGGTGGAAGAAAAGGTGGTGCCACTGTAGATTCCATTGCGGACAGTTTCGGTCCTCAATAAAAAGTACAGTCGCACCATGCTCACGTCATCGACCCGCCTTTTGCGCCTGCTGTCGCTGCTGCAGACGCGCAACCACTGGATGGGGCCAGAACTGGCCGAGCGCCTGGAGGTGCACCCGCGCACCCTGCGGCGCGACATCGACCGCCTGCGCCAGCTGGGCTACCCTGTGCATGCCAGCAGCGGGGTGGCCGGCGGCTATGCCTTTCGCGCCGGACAGGCGCTGCCGCCCCTGCTGCTGGACGACGACGAGGCCCTGGCCGTGTCGATCGCGCTGCGCACCGCCACGGCCGGCGCGGTGGGCGGCATCGAGGAGCCCGCGCTCCGGGCGCTGGTCAAGCTGGAGCAGGCCATGCCCGCGCGCCTGCGCAAACGCGTGGACGCGCTGCGTTCGGCCATCCTGCCGCTGGACCGCACCGGACCGGTGGTGGAAGCATCGCTGCTGGCCACGCTGGCGTCCGCCTGCCGCGACCAGCTGCGCATCGAGTTCAGCTACGAGGACGGCAAGGGCCGCAGCGCACAGCGCCAGGTGGAGCCGCAAGGCGTGGTGCACACCGGCGAGCGCTGGTACCTGGTCGCCTGGGACCGGGTGCGCACCGACTGGCGCACCTTCCGCATCGACCGCATCGTGGGCGACCCCCAGGTGGGCGCGCATTTCGCGCCCCGGGCCTCGCCTGACGGCGGCGATCTGAAGGGCTACGTTGCGCGCTCCATCTCGGCGCCGCACCACGCCGAGCAGGCGCGCGTCGTGCTGCATGCGCCGTATGCGGTGATGTCGCGCCGCATTCCCAAGTCCGCAGGCGTGGTCTCCACCCTGGGCAAGGGGCTGCGGTGCCAGCTGGAGTGCGCGGCCAATGACTCCCTGGTCTACTGGCTGATGGCGCTCGATGTCGAATTCGAGGTGCTTGCGCCGGCATCGCTGAAGGAGCGGCTGCGGGTGGCGGGCGAGCGGGCGTTGCGCTGCACGGCATGAGCCCTTGGGGGGCTGTGGCAGGCATCGATGGCCGATCCCGCTCCGGCCACCAGAGGCCGGGGCATGGAGGCATTGAGCTTCTTGCGCGGGTTGGCCAAGTGCGCTCATACGTCGTGCGTGCCTTCGGCGTGGCTGGAGCCCCGCACGGCCGTGAGCAACTGCTGGCGGGTGATGACGGGGTCGGGCTGGGACGCCCGGTGCATGGGCAGCCTCTATGCGATGCGCGTGAGGTGATCAGCGGCTGGGCGCCTGCAAGAGCTTGTCACAGCGGAGGCGGCGCGGTCCATGGCAGATGTACTTCGGAGTGGTGCCGGCGGGCATTCGGCCCGCTACTGGTCGATGATGCGCCGCGCGAACCGCTCCAGGTAGTCCATGAGCTGCTCCGCACCGGCCACGGCCCTCGCTTCGTCGCCCGTGGCGATGCCCTGGGCCAGGTGCATGTGGGCGCGCGCGCCCTCGGACACCTCGCCCTCGTGCTGGTAGGCGTACCAGAACCGGCGGCACTGCACGATGAGCGGCGACACGCATTTGACGGCCGAGTGGTTCTGGCTGGCCTGGTGCGTCACCACATCCAGCTCGTGGTCGGCCAGCATGTAGTCGTCCAGATGGCCGCGCGCGGCGGCGTCCACCATCTTTTCCGCGCAGCGCACGATGGCCTGGCGCTGCGGCGCGGTGGCGCGGCGTGCCGCGCACGAGGCAACCAGGCGTTCCAGCACGCGGCGTGTCTGGATCACGTCCAGGTGGTCGGCCAGGTCGATGTGCGATACCAGCAGCCCGCGCCGGGGCTGCTGCGCGATGAGTCCGATGGAGACCATGCGCAGCAGCGCCTCGCGCACCGGGGTGCGGCCCAGGCCGGTGCTTTCGGCGATCTCGGCCTCGACCACCGGACTGCCGGGCTGCAGCTGCAGCGTGGAGATCATGGCTTCGATGGCGTCGTAGGCCACGTCGGCCGCGCGCCGTTTGGGGGCGGGGTCTCGCGGGAGGGATGCGCTGCTCGGTTTCATGCTGGGGGAATGGCGTTCGTTGTCCTGGCCGCGGGGGCGCGGTGCCGCATCTTAGAACCTGTTGGCGGTCCGTGGCACGGGGAGCGCTCCCGCCCGCACCCTTCCTACAGGCCCGCGCCCGCCTTGCGCAGCTCGGCGATCTGAGGAGCCTTGGGCAGCCACAGCTTGTCGAACTCCTGGATGATGCCGTCGGGGTTGTAGCTGGAGGCGCTCTTGAACGCGATGCCCGAGCCCTTGAACTTCTCGATCAGGCCGGCTTCCGTGGTGACGATGTCGTTGATCTGGGCGTCCAGCGTCTGGGCCACCAGCTTGCGGATCAGCTCCTTGTCCTTGGCATCCAGGCCCTGCCAGATGCGGCCCGACACCAGCGGGGCAAAGGGCATGAAGAGGGCGTTCATCTGCAGCAGGGTCTTGGAAACCTTGTCGAAGCGCTGGTTCCACGAGAACTCGATGTCGGCTTCCAGCCCATCCACCTGGCCGTTGCTCATGGCGTCGAACACGGCGGGCGTGGGAATGGGCGTCGGGGCGGCGCCTAGCAACTGGTAGAAGTCGCGGTACACGGGGGTGGGGTTGATGCGCAGCTTCATGCCCTTGAGGTCGGTCGGCACCGCGATGTCCTTGGTGGCGAACACCGCGCGCATGCCGGTGATGCCCCAGCCCAGCCCGATGGTGCCGGTTTCGCGCGGCAGCACCTCCAGCAGCTTCAGCGCGGCGGGGGTGCGCACCAGCTTGGCCACCGCGGGGGTCGAGCGCACCAGGTAGGGCGCGTTGATGGCCGCCACGCTCGCCACCCGCGAGCCCAGCTCTGCGGCCTGGATCCAGCCCATGTCCAGGGCGCCGGATTGCAGCTGCTGCATCATGGCCGTCTCGTTGCCCAACTGGCCCGAGTGGAACACGGTCACGCTCAGGCGGCCATCGGTCTCTTTCTTCAGCGCTTCGCCGAACTGCAGCGCGGCGCGGTTCCATGAGTGCCCCGCCGGGGTGATCAGGCCCAGGCGGAATTCCTTGGCATCGGCGGCGAGCACGACGGACGGAAAGCCCAGCGGGGCCGCTGCGGCGGCTGCCGCGGCGGTGGACTGGATGAAGTGGCGGCGGGAAACGGTCATGGTGAACTCCTGGAAGTTGTGCGAGGCAATGCGAAGAGGGCGAAGGGATGGAGCCGCTTACTTGATCAGGGCAAGCGACAGGCTGGGGAACAGGGAGAGCATCACCAGCGCCACGCAGCTGATGAGGAAGAAGGGCAGGGTGACGATGAACATCTTGCCGGGCTTGGCGCCGGTGACGGCGGCCGCGACGAAGAAGCTCAGCCCCACGGGCGGGGACATCAGGCCCAGCACCAGGTTGATCACCACCACCACGCCGAAGTGGCGCGGGTCGATGTGGTAGATGTCGGTGGCGATGGGCAGCAGGATGGGCACGGTCATGATCAGCCCGGGGATGCCGTCGATCACGGTGCCGATGACCAGCAGGATGACGTTGACCAGCAGCAGGAAGGTGATCGGGTCGTGCGCCACGGTCTGGATCCAGGCCGCCACCATCTGCGGCACCTTGCCGTAGATCAGCAGCCAGGAAAACACCGCGGCGGCGGCCACCAGGAACAGCACGATGGCCGAGTAGATGGCCGAGCGCAACAGGATGGCGGGCATGGAGCCGAGCCGGAATTCCTTGGTCACATACCGCCCCACCAGCGCCGCGGCCAGGGCGCCCACGGCGGCCGCTTCGGTCGGATTGGCCAAGCCGCCCAGGATGGAGCCCACGATCACGATCGGGATCAGCAGGGTGGGGCTGGATGTCACCACGGTGCGGGCCCGCTGCGCCAGCGTGCGCCTTTCGCTGCGCGGGTAGTCGTAGATGAAACCCATCAGCGCGATGATGATGAAGAACAGGATGGTGAGCAGGATGCCCGGCAGGATGCCCGCGATGAGCATGTCGCCCACGGCCACCTGTGCCAGCACGCTGTAGACCACGAACATCACCGAAGGTGGAATGATCGGCCCCAGCATGCCGCCGTAGACCGTGAGGCCGGCGGCGAAGGTCTTGTCGTAGCCCTGCTTTTCCATCTCGGGCACCATCACCTGGGACATGATGGCCACCTGGGCCGTGGCCGAGCCGATGATGGACGAGACCAGCATGTTGGCCAGGATGTTCACGTAGGCCAAGCCCCCCTTGACGGAGCCGACGAAGGCCATCGACATGTCCACCAGGCGGCGCGTGATGCCGCCGCTGTTCATGATCTCGCCGATCAGGATGAACAGCGGAATGGCGATGAGCCCATAGCTGTCCACCCCCGCGAACATCTGCATGGGAAAGGACTGGAACAGCACGGTGTTGCCGGTGCTGAAGATGTACGCGATGCCCGAGATGCACAGGCACACGCCGATGGGCACGCCCACCATGAGGGCCGCGCAGAAGAAGAGGGAAGTGAACATGGGGCGGGCTCCGGGGTCAGTTCACGGCGTCGGCGCTGACGACGTCGAAACCAGGGTGGCTGCGGCGCGGTGCCAGGCCCATGTCCTCGATGAGGTTGGCTAGCGCGTGCAGCGTGAAGGTGAGGGAAAACAGCGGCAGGATCAGCTGCAGCACCCAGGTGGGCCAGTTCAGGGTCTGGGTGCGCTCGGTATAGAGGAAGTTGAAGGTCTCGGCACCGAATTCCTTGGCGTCGAAGCCGTAGCGGGCGATGCCCACCGGGTCCATCCACAGCCAGCACATCACCAGCATGGCGATGCCAAACAGCAGCACCCCCGTGGTGGCGATGACCTTGGCCGCCTTGGCCCATTTCTCGGAGAGCTTCTCGGTCAGCATGCCCACCGCGAAGTCCATGCGCAGCCGTGTCATCACGGAGGCCCCCACGAAGGTCAGCCAGACCACGGTGTAGACCGCCGCTTCGTCGATCCAGTAAATGGGAAAGCCGGTGTAGCGGGTGGCCACGTTCAGCAGGATCAGCGCCACCAGCAAGGTCATCAGGGCGGTGAGGCAGTTGCGCTCCGCGCGCAGCACCAGGCTGGACAGGGCGAGGACCGCGCGGGCCGGCGCTGCGGGCGCGGGCCCGCCGGGTGGGGTGGGAGAAGCGGTGGCGGTGGACATGGGGTGGGCTCCGTGGTCTGGGTGTCGGGAATGGGGCGCCGGTTTAAATATCTTCTTGATATATGTAGAAGCAAGATGAATGCGCGCGGGTGGCGCGCGTACCGGTCGGCGCGCCCGCGCTGCCGGGTTCAGCCTGCCATCGCGAGGATCTCTCCGTACAGGGCGCGTGGCACCGCCGCGCCCTCGGCCAGGCTGCGCGCCCGGGCGGCGAAGCGGCGCTGCGAGGGCAGCCGGGCGCCCTGGCCAGTGATGGCATCGAACATCGCCTCGGCACGCGCCTGGTGGGGGGCCGCATCGCCGCCCGCAAACTGGGCGGGGTCGAAGGCCAGCACCAGTTCGCCATGCAGGGGCGTGGCGCCGGCGCCAGCGTCGTGGGCGATGGATTCGCGGCTGGTCCAGTCGCCGATCAGCGTGCCGGCCATGAGCTCGACCATGGTGGCCAGGGCCGAGCCCTTGTGCCCGCCAAAGGTGCGCATGGCGCCCCGCGCCACGGCCACCGGATCGGTGGAAGGCCGGCCCTGGCCGTCCACCCCGCAGCCCTCGGGCAGGGGCTGGCCCGCGCGGCGGTGCAGCTCCAGGTCGCCGCGCGCGATGGCGCTGGTGGCGAAGTCGAACACATAGGGGTGGGGACCCGGGCGTGGCCAGCCGAAGGCGATGGGGTTGGTGCCGAAGACGGGCTGGTGCCCGCCGGCCGGCGCCACCCAGGCGTGGCTGGGCGTGAGTGCCAGGGCCGCCAGGCCGTGGGCGGTGAGGGCCTCGATCTCGGGCCACAGTGCCGAGAAGTGCACGCAGCGGTTGATGACCAGCGCACCCATGCCGTGGCGGCGGGTGGCCTCCACCAGCGCGGGCAGGCCTTGTTCGAAAGCCAGGGGTGAAAACGCCCCCTGGGCGTCCACCCGCACCACCGGGCCGGCGCCCGCCTGCAGCACTGGCAGGGCCTGCAGCTCCACCTTGCCGGTGCGCACCGTGTGGGCACAGCTGGTGAGCCGGTAGACGCCGTGCGACTGGCAGGCATCACGCTGCCCGGCCACGATGACGCGGGCCATGGCGCCCGCGTGGGCTTCGCCCAGGCCCAGACGCAGCAGCACGGCACGCGCCAGGGCCATCAGGTCGTCCAGGGGGACGTGCACCATCGCGGAGCTGGCGGGGGCGGGAAGGGGAGTGGTGTCGTTCATGGGCGGATGCCGGTGGATTCGTCCACCGGGGTGGGGCATTGCGCCAGCGTGCCGATGCGCGCGGGCGCCAGCAGATGGCGGGGTGGGGCGGGCGTCCAGCCGAACAGCGCATGGGTGGCGGCACCACACACGCGGCCCTGGCAGGCGCCCATGCCGCAGCGCGTGTGCAGCTTGGCGTCGATCCAGCTGCTGCGGGAGGCCAGCTCGCGCAAGGGCACGTCTTCGCAGCGGCAGACGAGGGTGTCCGGGGCGGCCAGCTGGCGCACCGCCTCGCCGAGCTCGAAGTGGGTGTGCAGCAGGTCCGCGAAACCTTGCCAGCGGGCCAGGGCGGCTTGGCGGGCCTGGGCCCGGGCCGTGTCGCCCGCGGCGGCATGCCCCGCGATGGCGCCCTGTGCCAGCGCGCGTTCGCTGCCGCCAAAGCCGGTGCATTCCCCTGCGGCGTACACATGGGGCACGCTGGTGGCCATGAGGCCGTCCACCTGCAGGCCTTGGCGATCGTTGAGCGTGCAGCCCAGCAGTTGGCCCATCTGGGTGTTGGGCACCAGCCCAAAGCCGCAGGCAAGCCGGTCGCAGGCCAGGGTTTCCTGGCGCGTGCCGCGCTGGATCCGCACGGCCTCCAGCCGGCCCTGGCCCTGTGCATGCAGCACGTGGCTGGAGGCGCGCCAGTGGTGGTTGAACAGGGTCGTTGCCTGCAGCGCCTTGGCGGGCCAGCGCGGCAGCTGCAGCGCGAAGGCGGCCAGGGCCCGCCAGGAAGCCTGTTCGGCAATGCGGATGACCTGGGCGCCGGCCTTGCGGGCGGTGTCGGCGCAGGCCAGCAGCAGGGGACCGGTGCCGGCCACCACGATGCGCTGGCCCTGCACCGGCAAGCCGGCCTTGATCAGCGCCTGCAGTCCGCCGGCGCCGGTCACGCCGGGTAGCGTCCAGCCGGGAAAGGGCAGCAGCAGCTCCCGTGCTCCGTTGCACAGCACCAGGCGGTGGCTGTGCTGGATCCAGCCCTGTTCGGCGTCTTCCAGCAGCAAGGCGGGGGCATCTTGCGGCGCCGAGGGGCCACCCAGCCCCACCACGCGCGTGCCGCACAGCAGGCGGATGTTCGGGTAGCGCTCCAGCGCCTCGCGGTGCTGGCGAGCGAGCGGGGGCAGGGTGCTGCCGGGGCCGTCGCGCCAGATCTGTCCGCCGGGATGGATGTTGTCGTCCACGAGGGTGATGGCAAGGCCCCGGGGCGCCGCCGCCAGGGCGGCCGCCATGCCGGCGGGACCGGCGCCGATGATCAGCAGATCGCAGCGCTGGTGGGGGGTCATGGCATACCTGCCTGCGGCTGGCCGCGTGTGTCGATCACCATGCCGTCGGTGCACAGGGTCTGGCAGGCCAGGCGCTGGCGGCCGTCCACAAGCACCCGGCACTCGTGGCAGATGCCCATGCCGCAGAAAGGCGCACGGCGCTCGCCGGTGACCGACGTGCGGGCGCAGCCCGGAGGCAGCAGGGCCAGGGCCGCCGCGACGCTGTGGCCCGGTGCCAGCTCGATGGTGGTGCCGTCGATGACGGCGTGTACCAGGGGAGTGGATGTGCTCATGCCGCCAGGCCTTCCAGGCTGAAGCGCTGCGCCGCGAAGGGGGCGGGGTCCAGGGGCAGGGGGCCACCGGTCAGCTGCGCCGCCAGCAACTCGGCGGTGGCGGGGGCGGTGGTCACGCCCAGGCCTTCGTGGCCCACGGCCAGCCAGAGCTGGTCGCGGGTGGGGTGGCGCCCGATGATGGGCAGGCTGTCGGGCGTGGTGGCGCGAAATCCCGTCCAGGTGCGGATGGCGTTCAGCCCGGCCAGGCCGGGCATGTAGTCCAAGGCGCGGCGCAGCATCCGGGCCAGCACGTCCTGGTCGATGGCCGGGTCGGTGGTGTCGAACTGGCGCGATGAGCCCAGCAGCAGTTGCCCGGTGGGCCGGGGCTGCAGGTTGAACGCCACGGAGGTGCCGTCGGTCTGGTGGGCGTTGCTGATGTAGCCCAGCTCCACCAGCTGGTGCCGCACCACGCCGGGGTAGCGGTCGGTGATGAGCAGGTGGCCCTTCTTGGGGCGGATGGGGAGCTCGGGGCACAAGCGCGTGGCATGGATGCCGGCGGCCAGCACCACGGCCTGGGCTTCGCGCCAGCTGCCGTCCACCAGCTGCACCCGGCCGCCCTCGATGCGGCATGCCTCGGCCTGCTCGAAGCGGATCTGGCGCGGTGCCTGCTGCAGCAGCCACTGGGCGGCATTGGGGGCATACACCACGCTGTCGCCGGGCACCTTCAGTGCGCCCCGCAGTCCGGGGCGCAGGGCGGGTTCCAGGCGCCGCAGGGTGGCGGCGTCCAGCAGGTCACAGGGCAGGCCGTGGCGCTGCAGGCGCTGGGCTTTTTCTTCGGCACCGGCCATCTCGGCGTCGTTGGCGGCCAGCCAGAGCGTGCCGCAGTTGGTGTAGGCGCAGCCGGGCTGGTCGGCCGTCATCCGTGGTCCCCACGCATGCCAGAGCGCCAGGGATGCCTGGCTCAGCGCCAGCTCGGCGGGGTTGTCGTCCATCACCACCAAGTGGCCCATACCGGCCGCCGTGGCGCCGCCCAGCCGGGCGTCCAGCACCAGCACATGCAGGCCACGGCCTGCGAGGACATGGGCGCAGGCCGCGCCGACGATGCCTGCTCCGATGACGATGACGTCCGCGTGTCGCATGGTGCCTGCCGGGTGGGTGTGCCTGAAAAGAGGGCCTTAGAGCCGGATGCCCCAGCCGAAGGGGTCGCTGGCCTCGATCAGCAGCGTGGCCTCGGCGCTCATGTGGGCCGTGCCGCGCAGCGTGGGGATGATCCTGCCGGCCTGGGTGTCGGGTTCGTAGCGTGCCTCGAAGCTGCTGCCGATGATGCTGGCCTGGCGCCACGCCTGGCCGGGCTGCAGCGTGCCGTCGGCCGCCAGGCAGGCCAGCTTGGCGCTGGTGCCGGTGCCGCAGGGCGAGCGGTCGTAGGCACCGCCCGGGCAGAGCACGAAGTTGCGGCTGTCGGCCACGTCGTCGTCGGCAAAGAGCTCGATGTGGTCGATCTCGCCGCCGTTGTCGCCGCGGACGCCCTGGTCTTTCAGGGCCTGCTGGATGGCGCTGGTGTAGTCGGTCAGCGCCTGCAGGTTGTCGCTGGCCACGCGCTGGCCGTGCCCGCTCATCAGGAAGAACCAGTTGCCGCCCCAGGCCACGTCGCCCGTGACAGTGCCGATGCCCGGCACCTGGAGCGACAGGCCCTGGTGCAGCCGGTAGGCCGGCACGTTGCGCACGCTGACCGAGCCATCCTCGTGCAGCGTGGTGGTCACCGTGCCCACGGGCGTCTCGATGCCGTGCACCCCGGGCTCGATGCGGCCCAGGTAGGCCAGCGAGGCCACCAGGCCGATGGTGCCGTGGCCGCACATGCCGAGGTAGCCGGTGTTGTTGAAGAAGATCACGCCCGCCGCATTGGCCGGGTTCTGCGGCGCGCACAGCAGCGCGCCCACGATCACGTCGTTGCCGCGCGGCTCGAGCACCGTGGCCGCGCGCCAGGCATCGTGCTGGCTGGCCAGCAGGGCGCGGCGCTCGGCCATGCTGCCGGTGCCCAGGTCGGGAAAGCCGCCCACCACGAGCCGCGTGGGTTCACCCCCGGTGTGGGAGTCGAGGATCTGTATGCGTTGCATGCGGGTGTCGTGGGTCATGGTCGGTCACATGGCAGAAAGGTGCAGGCATCGTAGCGGCGGGCCGCCACGATTTCGCGGCGGAGTTTCAATAGCTGGCCAGCGGCACGGGGGCGGCGTTCTTGAACGTGAGCACCGTGATGGGAGCTTGCTTGAGGTTGCCCTTGTCGTCGTAGGCATAGGTGCCCGCCACGCCCTGGTGGCTGCCCTGGAGCATCTGCGCGCCGACCTTGGCGGGTTCCACGGACTGGGCCTTCTGCATGGCATCGGCCATGAACATCACCTGGTCGTAGTAGGACGCCGCATAGGCATCGGCATCCAGCTTGAAGCGCGCCTTGTATTTCGCCTTGAAGGCCGGGCCGTTCGCGGCCTTGTCGAGCATGGTGCCGCCCTGGGCGCAGAACACGGTGTCGTTCACCGCTTCGCCACCGAGCTTGCCGACCTCGGGGCTGCACAGCGTGTCGCCACCCAAGAGCTTGGCCGTGAGGCCCAGCTGCTTCATCTGCCGCGCCATGGGCGCGGCCTGCGGGGCGTAGCCGCCAAAGAAGATGGCCTGCGGCTGCTTGCCCTTGAGGCTGGTGAGGATGGATAGGAAATCGGTGGACTTGTCGGTCGTGAACTCCTGGCCCACCACGGTCAGGCCCTGCTTCTTCGCCTCCTTGGTGAACTGGTCGGCCACGCCCTGGCCGAAGGCGGTGCGGTCGTCGATCACCGCCACCTGCTTGACCTTGAGCACCTGGGCGGCATACACGGCCATGTTCGAGCCGATCTGGGTGTCGCTGGCGATGATGCGGAACAGGTTCTTGTAGCCGTTCTCGGTGACCTTGGGGTTGGTGCCCACGGTGGAGACCATGGCCCCGCCTTCGCTGTAGACGCGTGAGGCGGGAATGGCCACGCCCGAGCAGTACGGCCCCATGACGAACTTCACGCCGCTGTCCACCAGCTTCTGCGCCACGCTCACCCCGGTGCGGGCGTCGCACTGGTCGTCCTCGGACACGAGGTCGAACTTCAGGGTCTTGCCTCCCACCACGATCTTCTTCGCGTTGAGCTCCTCGACGGCCAGGCGCACGCCGTTCTCGTTGTCCTTGCCCGCGAAGGCATTGGGGCCGGAGAGCGGGCCGCTGTGGCCGATCTTGACCAGCTGTTCCTGGGCGCCGGCATGTGTGGCCAGCATCAGCGCCGCGATGGCGGCGGGCGTCAGGGTCCGAAATCCGAAAGATGCACGTGTCATGGGAAACCTCTTGTGTGTGCGAAGGGGAAGGGCCGCTGTTGTCTCCTGCGGCCCGGGGGGGCAGCCTGTCGGTCGGTACCGTCTCAGGCCACGGACTGGTACTCGGCGGGGCGTGTTTCCAGCGCCTTCCTGACGATGCGCTTGATGAAGGCGCGCTCCTCGCCAATCAGGGGCAGGCGCGGGCGGCGCATGTGCTCGGTGCCCACACCCACCAGCAGGTCGATCAGCTTGAGGTTCTGCACGAGCTTGGTGGAGACGTCGAGGTGCAGCATGGGCGTCATCCATTGGTAGAGCTTGAGTGCCTCGGCAAAGCGGCCGGCCTTCATCAGGTCGTACAGCGCCACGGTCTCGCGCGGGAAGGCGCAGCCCACGCCGGCCAGCAGGCCGTCGCAGCCCAGCGCCAGGCCCTCGTAGGCCAGGTCGTCCACGCCCAGGAAGATCTGGTAGCGGTCGCCCAGCGCGATGCGCAGGTCGGTCACGCGGCGGATGTTGTCGGTGCTTTCCTTGATGGCTTCGATCCACTTGCAGTCCGCCAGCTCGGCGAAGTGCTCGGGCTTGAGGTCCACGCGGTAGGCCACCGGGTTGTTGTAGACCATCACCGGCTTCTGCGCGGCCTCGGCCATGGTGCGCACGTTCAGCATGGCTTCGCGCGCGTCGGCGACGTAGATCACCGAGGGCATGACCATGTAGCCAGCCACTCCGAGCTTGTTGCCGCCGTCGATGTAGCGCAGGGCTTCCCGGGTGCTGGTCTCCGAGACATTCGCCAGCACGGGGATGCGGCCGTCGGCGGCTTCCAGTGCGATCTTGGCGACCTGCAGCTTTTCTTCCAGCGAGAGGGTGCTGGCTTCACCCAGCGAGCCGCAGGTCACCAGGCCGTGGATGCCGTTGCGGATCTGGAAGTCGATGTGGCGCGCCGTGCCTTCGGCATCGATGCTCTCGTCGGCGTGGAACTTGGTGGTGATGGCGGGGAAGATGCCTTGCCAGCGGGGATGGTTCATGGATGGACTCCTGAGGAAAAAGAAGGATGGGAAAAGGGCGGGGGTGGGTGGTGACGATGAAGTAGCGTTGCTGTAAATATATTAAGAAGATATTTAAAATATCTTGTCAGGGTATTTAGCATCTTGCGTGCCAGCCGGATTTGCGCTTGGATGGTCCCAAAGCGGGTGTCCCGGGCGCCGGCATGCCCCGCAGCGGGGCGCGGGCGGCCCCAGCGCAGTGCGCGGGGTGGATGCATGCCCGGCGCAGGTGCGCCCAGGGCCCGGGCCTGGCCGAGGTGTCCCCGCACCCGGTTGCCCGGTTGACCTATCGGCAGGCCGCCCGTGCCCGGGCGGCATTGAATGAAGGGGCCTCCAGGGCCGGAGGCCGGTTCAGGCCGCCGTCTCGATAGAATCCGTGGTTCTCCCCATAAACCGGGTGGCCGCGCCGCGTGCGCGAGGCCCCTCACTGATCCAGGCCTGTTGCCCCTTTTCGCACATGACCCACAACACCACGCCTTCGTTCTCGGTTGCCGACATCCGCAAGTCCTTCCTGGATTTCTTTGCCTCCAAGGGCCACACCATCGTGGCCTCGAGCTCGCTGGTGCCGGGCAACGACCCCACGCTGATGTTCACCAACTCCGGCATGGTGCAGTTCAAGGACGTGTTCCTGGGCACCGACAAGCGCCCCTACAACCGCGCCGTGTCGGTGCAGGCCTGCCTGCGCGCCGGCGGCAAGCACAATGACCTGGAGAACGTGGGCTACACCGCGCGCCACCACACCTTCTTCGAGATGCTGGGCAACTGGAGCTTTGGCGACTACTTCAAGCGCGAGTCGCTGAAATGGGCCTGGGAACTTCTCACCACCGTGTACAAGCTGCCGCCCGAGCGCCTGCTGGCCACCGTGTACGAAGAGGACGACGAAGCCTACGACATCTGGACCAAGGAAATCGGCCTGCCGCCAGAGCGCGTGATCCGCATCGGCGACAACAAGGGCGGCCGCTACAAGTCCGACAACTTCTGGATGATGGCCGACACCGGTCCCTGCGGCCCCTGCAGCGAGATCTTCTACGACCACGGCGACCACATTCCCGGCGGCCCCCCCGGCAGCCCCGATGAAGACGGCGACCGCTTCATCGAGATCTGGAACAACGTGTTCATGCAGTTCGACATGGCCGAAGACGGCTCGGTCACGCCGCTGCCCGCGCCCTGCGTGGACACGGGCATGGGCCTGGAGCGCCTGGCCGCGATCCTGCAGCACGTGCACAGCAACTACGAGATCGACCTGTTCGACGCGCTGATCAAGGCCGCCGGCCGCGAGACCGGCGTGGCCGACCTGAACAACAAGAGCCTGCGCGTGATCGCCGACCACATCCGCGCCACCGCCTTCCTGGTGAGCGACGGCGTGATCCCCAGCAACGAAGGCCGCGGCTACGTGCAGCGCCGCATCGTGCGCCGCGCCATCCGCCACGGCTACAAGCTGGGCAAGAAGACGCCGTTTTTCCACAAGCTGGTGGGCGAGCTGGTGCGCCTGATGGGCGACGCCTACCCCAAGCTGCGCGAGCAGGAGCAGCGCATCACCGACGTGCTCAAGGCCGAGGAAGAGCGCTTCTTCGAGACCCTGGCCAATGGCATGGAGATTCTGGACGCAGCCCTGGGCGGTGGCGCCAAGGTGCTGCCCGGCGACGTGGCCTTCAAGCTGCACGACACCTACGGCTTCCCGCTGGACCTGACCAACGACGTGTGCCGCGAGCGCGACGTCGAGGTGGACGAGGCCGGCTTCAAGGTCGCCATGGAAAAACAGAAGGCCCAGGCCCGCGCCGCTGGCAAGTTCAAGATGGACAAGGCGCTGGAGTACACCGGCGCGGCTAACCAGTTCACCGGCTACGAACACCTGGCGGAAACTGCAAAGATCGTAGCTATCTACGTGGACGGGACAAGCGCTGCCGCCCTGAAGAGTGGTCAAAACGGCGTGGTGGTGCTCGACACGACCCCGTTCTATGCCGAAAGCGGCGGCCAGGTGGGCGACGAAGGCGTCATCACCAGTGGCTCGGCCCGCTTCGCGGTGGGCGACACGCTCAAGATCAAGGCCGACGTGTATGGCCACCACGGCACGCTCGAAGAGGGCACCCTGAACGTGGGCGACACCGTGCAGGCCCAGGTGAACACGGCCGTGCGTGCGGCCACGGTGCGCAACCACTCGGTGACGCACATCATGCACAAGGCCCTGCGCGAAGTGCTGGGCGGCCACGTGCAGCAAAAGGGCAGCCTGGTCAATGCCGACCGCACCCGCTTCGACTTCACGCACAACGGCGCCGTCACCGCAGCGGAAATCCGCGAGGTGGAGCGCCGCGTGAACGAGGAAATCCTGGCCAACCAGCCCACGCAGGCCCGCGTGATGGACATCGAGTCGGCCCAGAAGACCGGTGCCGTGATGCTGTTCGGCGAGAAATACGGTGAAACCGTGCGCGTGCTGGACATCGGCACCAGCCGCGAACTGTGCGGCGGCACGCACGTGCAGCGCACCGGCGACATCGGCCTGTTCAAGGTGGTCGCCGAAGGCGGCGTGGCCGCGGGCGTGCGCCGTATCGAAGCCGTGACCGGCGCCAACGCGCTCGCCTACCTGCAGCAGCTTGAAGACACCGTGACCCAGGCCGCCGGTACGCTGAAGGCCCCCGTGAGCGAACTCAATGGCCGGATCGCACAGGCACTCGACAACGCGCGCGCGCTGGAGAAGGAAGTGGCGGCGCTCAAGGGCAAGCTGGCGTCCAACCAAGGCGACGAGCTGGTGAACCAGGCCGTCGATGTGAAGGGCCTCAAGGTACTGGCCGCTGCCTTGCCCGGCGCCGACGCCAAGACCCTGCGCGACACCATGGACAAGCTCAAGGACAAGCTCAAGACCGCCGCGATCGTGCTGGCCGCCGTCGATGGCGACAAGGTGCAGATCGCCGCCGGCGTCACGGCCGACAGCGTGGGCCGCCTGAAGGCGGGCGAGCTGGTCAACTTCGTGGCCCAGCAAGTGGGCGGCAAGGGCGGCGGCAAGCCCGACATGGCCATGGCGGGCGGCACCGATGCCTCCAGCCTGCCCGCGGCGCTCGCGTCGGTGGCCGGCTGGGTGGCCCAGAAAATCTGAGGACCTGGACGCCCTGCGGAGCGGTGGTCCGGGCGGCCACCGCCGAGCGGCGAAATAGGGGATGACGGGCCACCGCCTTTCCCCCTACATTGGTGCGCATGGACACCCTGCGCGAAAGCCCGCCAGAGCCCGTGCCAGGCTATGGCGCCCGCTCCAGCCCCTCCTCAGCCCCGGGGGCTGACGGACTGCCCTGGTGGCGGCGCATCACCGTTCCGTTCGAGGTGGTGATCGCCTCGGTGGTGGTGTCCGCCATGCTGCTGCTCACGGTGGTGCTGGTCTACCAGGTGGGTACCAGCGCGCGGGAGGCGATCATCGCGGCCTCGGACGACAGCGCCCGGCACATCAGCCAGCTGATCAGCGAAAGGGTGCACCACATCGTGGACCCCGCCGATGCCACGATCCGGCTGCTCGCGTTCGATCCCATTGCCTCGGCGACCAGCCTGCAGGCCCGGCTGCGCCGCCTGCCGGTGTTTGCACGCCTGCTGGAGCAAAATCCCTTGCTGTCGGCGGTTTTCATCGGATATGCCGACGGGCAGTTCCTGCTGGTGCGGCCGCTGCGCGATGCGCAACTGCGCACGCGGCTGGACGCGCCAGCGCAGGCCGCGTTCTTGCTCCAGTCGATGGCCCGCGAGCGCGGCACCACAGGCCTGGTGGGGCGCTGGAGCTACTACGACGCGCAGCTGCGCCTGCTCGAATCCTCCGTGCGCCCTGGCTACCTCTACGATCCCCGCTCGCGCCCCTGGTACGCCGAAGCGGCAGACAAGAACACGCAGATACTGACCGCGCCCTATGTGTTCTTCACCACGCAGGAGGTGGGGGTCACGCTGAGCCAGCCCAGCGAGGACGGGCGCGCCGTGATCGGCCTGGACGTGGCGCTCACCGACCTCGGGAGGGAGATTGGCAGCCTGCGGCTGATGCCCCGCACCGAGATCGCCGTGGTGGACCCGGCCCAGCGCGTGCTGGCGTATCCGGACATGTCGCGCGTGCTGCTGCGCGAGGGTGGGGAGACCAGCCTCAAGCTGCGCACGCTGAAGGAGCTGGGTGTGCCCAGCCTGCAGGCCCTGGGCGGCGGGGGGACGGCGAAGGGGCCGTCGCGCCGCTTCATGGCCGATGGCGAGGAGTGGCTCGCCACGGTGCTGCCCCTGAAATCGCAGCGTTGGCAGGGGCTGCACATCCTGATGGCGATCCCCACCGCCGAACTGCTGGCGGATGTGAATCAGAACCTGTGGCGCCAGGTATGGCTGTCCCTGGGGCTCATCGTGCTGATGCTGCCCGTGGGATGGATGGCCGGGCGGCGCGTGGGGCGCAGCCTTTCGGGGCTGGCCACCCAGGCGCAGGCGCTGGCGCGGTTCGATTTCCGGCGGCCGGCGCACCGCCTGTCGCCCGTGCGCGAGGTGCGCGAACTGGGCCAGGTGATGGACCGCATGTCGGACACCATCCAGGAGTTTCTGCACATCACCCACCACATCAGTGCCGAGTCGCGCATGGAGCTCATGCTGTCCAGCGTGCTCTACGAACTGGTGCGTGCCACCAGCTGCACGGGCGGGGCGGTGTACCTGGTGGAGGAGCAGCGGGCGGGGCTGCTGCGCACGGCGCGGTACTGCGAAGACCCCGAGCACCAGCCACGGTACCCGGAGCACCTGCCCATGGTGCATTTCATCAACCATGCCGAGCCGCAGCCCGGCGACCAGGAGGAGGGCGATGGGGACGCCATGCCCCAGCGCGTGCTGCGCGTGCAGTTGCGCACGCGCGATGGGCAACCCCTGGGCCTGCTGGTGCTGCGCTACCTGTCGGACCCGCGGCAGGAGGATGTCCATTTCCGGGCGTTTGTCGAGAAGCTGTCCGGCACCTTGTCGGTGGCGATTGAAACGCGCGGCCTGATCGAGGGGCAAAAGAAGCTGTTCGACGCCGTCATCCGCCTGCTGGCCGATGCCATCGATGCGAAAAGCCCCTACACGGGGGGGCACTGCGAGCGTGTGCCGCAATTGGCCGAATTCCTCATGCAGCGCATGTGCGAGGCGAAGGAGGGGCCTTTCGCGCAGGTGGCGATGACCGATGCCGAACGCTACGAGTTCCGTCTGGGCGCCTGGCTGCACGACTGCGGCAAGGTCACTAGCCCCGAGCACATCATCGACAAGGCCACCAAGCTGGAGGCGCTGTACAACCGCATCCACGAGGTGCGCATGCGCTTCGAGGTGCTGTGGCGCGATGCCGAGCTGGACTACTGGAAGCAGCATGTCTCCGGCGTGGACCCGGTGCGCCTGCAGCGCGAGCTGCTGCAGCGGCGCGACCGGCTGCAGGAAGAGTTCGCCTTCGTGGCGCGATGCAACGTAGGGGGCGAATTCATGGCCGATGCGGACGTGCAGCGGCTCGCCGGGATTGCCCGCCAGGTGTGGCAGCGGCATTTCGACGACCGGCTGGGCCTGTCGATGGCGGAGATGGGGCGCCTGGCGGACGTGCCGGTGCGCCCCCTGCCCGCCAACGAGCCCCTGCTGGCCGACCGGGCCGAGCACATCGTGCCCTGGGGTTCCCGGCGCCCGCCGGTGGAGGCGGGCAACCCGGCCAACAAATGGGGCTTCGACATGGCGCTGCCGTCCCAGGAGGCGCATCTGGGCGAGTTGCACAATCTGTCGATACGGCGCGGAACCCTGACCGCGGAAGACCGCTTCAAGATCAACGACCATATCGTGCAGACCATCGTCATGCTCAGCGGCCTGCCGTTTCCGCCGCACCTGGCGCGTGTGCCGTCCATCGCGGGCTCGCACCATGAAAAGCTCGATGGCACCGGGTACCCGCGGCGCCTCAAGGCGGGGCAATTGACACTGGCGGACCGCGTGATGACGCTGGCCGACATCTTCGAGGCGCTGACGGCGGCGGACCGTCCCTATAAGGCCCCCAAGACCTTGTCCGAGTCGCTCCGGATCATGGCCCACATGGTGCGTGACCGCCATATCGATGCCGAGGTGTTCCGCTTCTTCCTGTCCAGCGGGGTGTGGCTGGACTACGCCGAGCGCTTCCTGCCTGCCGCGCAGCGCGATGCGGTGGATGTGCCGGCCCTCGTGGCGTCGCTGGACTGACGGCGTGCGCCGGGTACGGGCGCTGCCTCCTTCGAGCGGCTGCGGCGCGATGGCTGCCGCCGGGGAACGCCGCGCGAGACAGCCGGCCGCTTGCTAGAACAGCTCGACGTCGTCGTTGGCGACCTTGGCGGACAGATGGCCGGTGGCCACCAGTTCATCGTAGAAGCAGACCTGGTTGCGGCCATGTTCCTTGGCGTAGTAAAGCGCCTGGTCGGCCTGGCCCAGTATTTCCACCGGCGAGCCCCGGGCCGTGCTCACGAAGCCCAGGCTCACGGTGACCTGGCCCACCTGCGGAAAAGGGTACTCCTGCACCGCCAGGCGAAAGCGGTTGAAGACCCGGTGGGCCGTGCTCAATGTGGTGGAGCGCAGCAGCACCACGAACTCTTCGCCACCAAAACGGAAGATGCGGTCATGGCTGCGGAACGAGCTGCGCAGGATGTTGGCAATGAGGATCAGCACCTCGTCGCCATACAGGTGGCCGAAGCGGTCGTTCACCAGCTTGAAATGGTCGATGTCCACCACGGCCAGCCACTGCTGCACCGGTTCGCCGGGCAATGAGCCTTCTTCAGGCGGGAACGATTCGGTCAGGGGCCCCGAACGGCTGCTGGCCAGCCCGCTCACGGCGTGGCGCGAGAACTGTTCGTCGAAGGTCTTGCGGTTGAACAGGCCCGTGAGCGCGTCGCGTTCGCTGTAGTCGAGCAGGCTCTGGTAGTTCTGGTAGACCTGGAACACGCCCTTGAGCACTTCGAGCTTGTGCGCCGAGAACGGGCGGGAGTGCGTGATTTCCAGGCAGGTGTTGACCTTGTCGTGCATCCACACCGGCAGCCAGAGCACATGGCGGCCCTTGCGCGGCGAGGCCAGCGCGCTGTCGCCGTGGCTCGCGACGCATTCGCGCAGGGCGGGATACTGGTCCAGCGTTTCCCGCCGGGGGTCTGCGGCGGCTTCCGAGTCGGTGGACACCAGGTGCCCCTCTTCCACCCAGGTGCGTGGACGCACGTGGGGCACGCCGGCATGCGTGAACAGCTCCAGGGCCCTGACTTCAACGATGCCGCTGAGCTTTTGCAGCGTGGACAGCACCGACACTTCCAGCCGCAGGTGGTCGCGGTGGCCGGTCATCTCAACCAGGTTCTGAAGAATGGGCTTCATGGGTGGTGTACGGTGGGCCGGCGCGGTCATGTTGTCAATGGCGTCGCACGAACACAACATCCCACACACCGTGCCCCAGCCGCAGGCCGCGGTTCTCGAACTTGGTGAGGGGCCGGTAGCCGGGTTGCGGGGCGAAGCCCGTGGCGGTGTTCTGGAGCCGGGGCTCGGCGGCCAGTACCTGCAGCATCTGCTCGGCATAGGGCTGCCAGTCCGTGGCGCAATGCAGGTAACCGCCGGGCTTCAGCCGCGCGGCCAGCTTGGCCACCAGGGGCGCCTGGATCAGGCGGCGCTTGTTGTGTTTCTTCTTGTGCCAGGGGTCGGGGAAGAAGATATGCACGCCATCCAGGCCGCCTTCGGGCAGCATGTGGTCGATCACCTCCACGGCATCGTGCTGCAGGATGCGGATGTTGGTCAGCCCCTGCTCGCCGATGCGCTTGAGCAGGGCGCCCACGCCGGGTTCGTGCACTTCGCAGCACAGGAAGTTGTCGTCCGGGCGGACCCCGGCGATATGGGCCGTGGCCTCGCCCATGCCGAATCCGATCTCCAGCACCAGCGGGGCCGTGCGGCCAAAGGCCGCGGGGGCATCCAGCGGCGCGGGCGCATAGGGCAGGATGAAGCGGGGCCCCAGGTCTTCAAAGGCCTTGGCCTGGCCCGTCGTGGTGCGGCCGGCGCGGCGCACGAAGCTCTTGATGGTCTTGGGATGGCTCACGCCGGCGGGGGCTCCACCAGTTGTCGTGGAGGCCGCAGAGGGCGCGGCAGGCGCGGCGGCGGGGGTGGAGGCGTTGTGGGTCAGTTCGGTCACGGTGCGACATTGTAGTTTCGTCGCCACGCTGCCACCCAGAGGGTCAGCGCATCCGAGATGCAACGGGTGTTCGGATCTGTCAGCGGCGGCAGGCCCAGCACCTGCGCGGCCCCGGCCAGTGCCTGCAGGGGGGCGGCCAGCTCCAGCGCCCGGGCCCCGTTCTGCTTGGACAGCTTTTCGCCGTTCTCGCCGCACACCAGCGGCGTGTGCAGGTAGCGGGGCGTGGGCACGCCCAGGGCCTGCTGCAGCAGGATCTGCCGGGGCGTGTTGTCGGCCAGGTCCTCGCCGCGCACGACATGGGTCATGCCCTGGTCCGCATCGTCCACGACGACCGCGAGCTGGTAGGCCCAGAGCCCGTCGGCCCGGCGCAGCACGAAGTCGCCCACGGCATGGGCAACGTCCTGCCGCTGTGTGCCCAGGCGGCGGTCCTGCCAGTCGAGGATGCCCGATGCTATCGAATATGTAGCTGCCCGCGCTTGATCCGTATGCGCCAGGGCCTGATCTGGCTGAAACTCTGTGGCATTGAAGCGCCAGGAGCGGCCGGTGCGCCCGTGCAGGCCGTGGCGGCAGGTGCCGGGGTAGGGGAGTGCCGCATGCCGCTCGCGCGCATGGCCCAGGGCCGCCTGGGCTTCTTCGATGTCCTTGCGCGAGCAGGCGCAGGGGTAGGCATGGTGCTGCGCGATCAACTGGTCCAGCGCCCGCTGGTACAGCGCGCCGCGGGTGGATTGCCAGACTGGCGGCGCATCGGGCACCAGGCCGCAGGTGGCCAGCTGCCGCAGGATGAACTCACCGGCGCCTTCCACGCAGCGTGGCGTGTCCACGTCCTCGATGCGCACCAGCCAGCGCCCCTGGTGGGCCTGGGCGTCGAGCCAGCTGGCCAGGGCGGCCACCAGCGAGCCCGCGTGCAGCGGGCCCGTGGGAGAGGGCGCGAACCGGCCGGTGTAGCGGGGCCCCGCGGCCACGCCCGCCGTCATGCCACCGCGAGTGCCAGCTCCAGGCCCGACACGAAGGCATCCTCCACCCGGTGGCCCAGGCACCAGTCGCCGCAGGCGCCCAGGCCCATGCCCGCGTCCCACAGGTGGCTGCGGCCCAGCGGGTGCGTGGTTTGCGCGTAGCGCCAGCGGCGCGTGTCGGCATGGGCGGGTTCGGCCCGGATGCCGGTGACCTCGGCGAACGCCTTGATGAGCTTGGCCTGCACGCGGCCTTCGTCGTCTTCCAGATGCTCGGCGGACCAGGCCGGGCTGGCCTGGACCGTCCAGCGCTCGATCACGTTGCGGCCGGGCTTGGACGATTCGCGCGCCAGCCAGGCAATCCGGTGGTGGGTGCTGCGCGCTGCGTTCCATTGCGGGCCCAGCGTGGTGAGCCCGGGGCGCACGGCCTGGGGGTAGGCCAGCATGAGCGTCCAGCAGGGAGCGATGGCGACGGTGGAAAGCGCTTCGGTGAGCGGCGTGTCCAGCGCCGAGTTGGCCAGGAGCGCCTGGGCGGGCACCGACGGCTGCGCGAGCAGCACGGCGTCAAAACCCGCGTAGACGCGCTGGGTGCCGCCCGGGCCTTCGGTGCGAAGCTGCCAGCCGGGGGCATTCACGGAGTCGCGTTCGATGCGGACCACGCGCGTGCCGGTGACCAGCTGGCCTGCCTGGCGCAGCGGCTCGGCCCAGGTGGCCACCAGCGACTGCATGCCCGGGCTGGCCACCCAGTGCGCCTCGCGATGGGGCAGGCCGGCGGCGGCCACGCGGCCGGTGGCGTCGAGCACCTGCACGGAATTGGCGCTCCAGCGCTTGCAGATGCCGGGCACGGTGTCGATGGCGCGCGCGAAGCGCGGATCGCGCACGGTGAAGTACTGCGCGCCCGCGTCAAAGTTGCCGAACGGGCTGTCGATGGTGGCGGTGCGGCCACCGGCCTGCGCCGATTTCTCGAACACCGTCACGCGGTGCCCTGCCTGCACCAGCGTGCGGGCGCAGGCAATGCCCGCCATGCCGGCGCCGATGATGGCGAAGTGCCGCTGCGCGGCCCCCGAATACGTGGTGGGCGCCGCGTCCGTGGCCGGCACGGAGGCGGATGGCCCGGAGGCTGCGGTGCGTCGGTGCCGTTTGGCGGGGCGTGGAACGGGGTTGCTCATGGAAGGCCTTTCGATGACGGTCGGCAGGTGAAATACACGGCCCTGCGCGCGTGAGCGCAAATGCCATGCAACAGGAACCACTCTACACGCGCTGCGGCGCGTGGGCGTGTGCGCCGGATCAGAAATGATGGTGGTTTTCCAGCAGAGCGCGGCGGGTGGCGGGGCTTTGCAGCTGATGGAGCCACCATTGCAGCGCGCGGCCGGGGGCCGTGAAGCCCGGGCCGCCCCAGGCGTAGTGCACGCGGACGTTGCGTTCGGGGCGCGCCACGCGGCGCGCCACCAGCCTGCCGGCCTCGAGGTACGGGCGCACCATGGGTTCGGGCAGGAAGCCGCCGCCCAGGCCGCGCAGCTGCACGCGCACCTTGGCCTGCATGGTGTCCACGGTGAGCACGTCCTGTCCGCCCAGCAGGCCCATGGTGGCGCCGCCGCGCGTGGCCGAATCGGCCACCGCCACGGCGCGGTGCTGCAGCAGCATGGCGTCGGTGATGGGCTCGGGCGCGGAGGCCAGCGGGTGGTGCGGCGCCACCACGTAGATGAACAGCAGGTCCCCCAGGGGCGCCTGCTGCAGGCCGGCCACGTTGGCGCCGGCGACCGACACGCCGATGGCCAGGTCGGCCCGGCCCGAGGTCAGGGCCTCCAGGGTGCCGGTCATGATGCCGTCGCGCAGTTTCAGCCGGGTGGGCGGGGCCATGGCGTAGAACGCGTCCACCAGCTCCAGCATGGTGTGCGGCGAGATCGCGCCATCGACCGAAATGGTGAGCTGCGGCTCCCAGCCGGTGGCCACGCGGCGCACCCGGTGGGCCACGGCATCGATGTCCTGCAGCAGGCGCGCGCCTTCGCGCAGCAGTTCGACGCCCGCCTCTGTGGGCTTGGCCTGCCGGGCGCTGCGGTCGAACAGCAGCACATCCAGCGCGTCCTCGATCTGGCGCACGCGGTAGGTGAGGGCGCTGGGCACCAGGCCGAGCTGCCGGGCTGCGGCGGCGAAACTGCCCGCCTCGGCGATCACCTGCAGCATGGTCAATGCATCAGGGGTCAGGACATCACGGGCATTTTGCATGGTGGCGCCATGTTAATTCAGATTATTTGAACGGTTCCATCAATCTGGCAGCTCCTGCGTGCTGGACCCGGGTTCTACAGTGGGGGCTTGAAAGGAGCACGCGCCATGCTGACTGTTCGCAAATCACAAGACCGGGGCCATGCCGACCATGGGTGGCTCCATTCGTTCCACAGCTTCTCGTTCGCCGGCTACTACGATCCGGCCCACATGGGCTTTGGCAACCTGCGTGTCTTCAACGAAGACCGCATTGCGCCGGGCACGGGGTTTGGCACGCACGGCCACCGGGACATGGAAATCATCAGCTACGTGCTGTCGGGCGAGCTGGCCCACAAGGACAGCATGGGCAACATCCTGGGCATTCCGCCGGGCGACGTGCAGCGCATGAGCGCGGGTTCGGGCGTGATGCACAGCGAGTTCAACCATGCGCCGGGACAGACGACGCACTTCCTGCAGATATGGATCGAGCCGAACGTGCGCGGCATCCCGCCAAGCTATGAGCAAAAGACCGTTGCCGAGGCGAGCAAGCGGGGCGCCCTGTGCCTGGTGGCCTCTCCCGACGGCGCGCACGGCTCGGTCACGATCCACGCCGACGCGTCCCTGTACGCCGGCTTGCTCAATGCCGGCGAGGCCGTCACACTGGCCCTGAACCCGGCGCGCAAGGCCTACGTGCACCTTGTGCGTGGCGGGCTCACGGTGAATGGAAATGCTCTGTCGGGCGGCGACGCCGCGCTGATCGAGAACGAAACCGCCTTGTCGTTGACCCATGGCCACGATGCCGAGGTGCTGGTGTTTGATCTGGCCGCCTGATAGTTACCTGACGTTCTTTTAGCAACCACTTCTCCAGGAGTTCACCATGTTCACATCCCTGCAAAATCCCCTGGCCCTGGCGTCCCGCCTGCTGCTGGCGGCCCTGTTCCTGCCCGCGGGCATCGGCAAGATCACCGGCTTTGCCGGTACCGTGGGCTACATCGGTTCGGTGGGGCTGCCCATGCCGACCGTCGCTGCCGCCGTGGCCGCGGCCGTCGAGGTGCTGGGCAGCCTGGCGCTCATCTTCGGCCTTGGCACGCGCTTTGCGGCCCTCGCGCTGGCGCTCTTCACGCTGGTGGCCAGCTTTTTCTTCCACGCGTACTGGAGCCTGCCCGCCGACAAGCAGATGATGCAGCAGCTTATGTTCTTCAAGAACGTCGCCATCAGCGGCGGCCTGCTGGCCCTCGTCGCGTTTGGCGCGGGCGGCTGGAGCCTGGACGCCCGGCGCGGTGCGCGCTGAACTGCGCTGACGGGGCCGGGCCGCTACGGCGGCGGCGTGCGCGGGCAGCGCAGCCCATGCACGCCCTTGCGCCGCGCCTGCTTTTCTGACTTCCACCTGTTTTCATTCACTGCTTGCTTCCCCATCAGGAGTTTCTTCATGGCACACATCGCCGTTGTTTACCATTCGGGCTACGGCCACACCCAGCGCCTGGCCCAGGCCGTGGCCGAAGGCGCGGGCGCCGAGCTTGTCGCGATCGATGCGGACGGCAACCTGCCCGAGGGAGGCTGGGACACGCTGGCTGGCGCCAGCGCCATCATTTTCGGGTCGCCCACCTACATGGCGGGGCCGAGCTGGCAGTTCAAGAAATTCGCCGATGCCTCGTCCAAGCCCTGGTTCAGCCAGGCGTGGAAGGACAAGCTCTTCGCCGGCTTCACCAACAGCGCCAGCACCAACGGCGACAAGCAGGTCACGCTGGACTACCTGTTCCACCTGGCCATGCAGCATGGGGGCCTTTGGGTGGGCAACGGCATGATGCCTGCCAACTCCAAGGCCGCCACGCGCCAGGACGTGAACTGGATCGGCTCCTTCAGCGGCGCCATGGCGCAGTCGCCATCGGACGCCTCGGCCGCCGAGATGTTCCCGGGCGACCTGGCGACCGGCCGCCAGTTCGGCGAACGCGTGGCGGCCGCGGCCCTGCGCTGGGCCCGCTGAGCACGCGCTTCACGCTACAGTGGCCCGCACGAGAACAAAGGAGAAGCTCCCATGACCATCGAACTGCGGCGCATCCCCGGTGCGCCGATGGCCCAGGCCGTGCACATCCGCGGCCACGAATTCGTGGCCGACGGCACCGTGCAGGAGGGCGGCGTCGACAGCGGCCCGAACCCGCATGACCTGTACGACGCGGCGCTGGGCGCCTGCAAGGCGCTCACCGTGCTGTGGTATGCGCGCCGCAAGGGCCTGCCGGTGCAGGACGTGCACACCGTGATCGAACGCGACGCCTCGGCCGAGCGTGCCGGCACCTACCGCCTTTCGGCACGGCTGCAGATCAGCGGCGACCTGACCGACGCACAGATCAGCGAGCTGGAAACCGTTGCGCAGAAATGCCCGGTGCACAAGCTCATGACCACCGTGACGACGGAGATCAGCACCTCGGCGGAGCGCATGCCATGAGCGGGCCGATCCTGCAACTCAAGGGCCACGCCAAGGACCTGGGCGGCGGCTTCACCGTGCGCCGCCTGCTGCCCGCCGTGCAGCGCCAGGCGGTCGGGCCGTTCCTGTTCTTCGACCACTTCGGCCCCGTGACCGTGGTGCCGGGAGACAGCCACGACGTGCGTCCCCATCCGCACATCGGGCTGGCCACCGTGACCTATCTGTTTTCCGGCGCCATCATGCACCGCGACAGCCTGGGATACGTGCAGCAGATCGAGCCTGGCGCCATCAACTGGATGACGGCCGGCCGGGGCATCGTGCATTCCGAGCGGCGCCCGGAAAGCCTGGCGGACACGGCCTACGTGAACCACGGCATCCAGCTGTGGGCGGCCCTGCCCACGGCGAACGAGGAGGCGGAGCCGTCGTTCGTGCACACGCCGGCGGCCACCATCCCCGAGGTGCGCGTGGGGGACGCGACGGTGCGCGTGCTCATCGGCACCGCGTTTGGGCAGACCTCCCCGGTGGCGACCTATTCCCCCACGCTGTATCTCGACGTGCAGCTGCCCGGGGGCGCCACGCTGGAAATCCCGGCGCTGGCCCAGGAGATGGCGGTGTACACGGTGGACAACCCCGTGCAGCTCGATGGCGAAGCCCTGGGTGCGCAACTGCTCGCCGTGGTGGAGCCGGGCCAGGGCATGCGCCTGTCCGTGCCCGGCGAGGCCGCTGCGCGCCTCATGGTGATCGGCGGCGATGCCCTCGATGCGCCGCGCCACATGTGGTGGAACTTCGTCTCCAGCCGCAAGGAGCGCATCGTGCAGGCGGCGGACGACTGGGATGCGCAGGCCCTGGGCCAGGTGCCCGGCGAGGTGGAGTGGATACCGCTGCCCGAGCGCCGCTTCACCAAGTAGGCAGCCACCTTGGCGAAAGCCCCTGCCCGCTCATGCGAGCCGGTGGCCCCGCATGGCTGCTTGCTGAATTTTCAAGCCAAACAAGGTGCCAGCGCTTGTCCAGCAAGCGCTGGTTGCTCACTTTCTTGATTCTTCGGCCGCCGACAGGTCGCTGGCCAGCACCGCGCGTTCGTCGAACACAAAGCAGCCACCGCGGTAGTGGGCGCCATCGGTCAACTCGAAATACTTGAGGATGCCGCCTTCGAGCTGATAGACATGGGAGAGGCCTTCCTCGCGCATGAGGATGGCTGCCTTCTCGCAGCGGATGCCGCCCGTGCAGAAGCTCACCACGGTCTTGTCCTGCAGCGCATCCTTGTGCGCGCGCAGGGCGGGGGGGAATTCGGTGAACTTGCCGATGCGCCAGTCAATCGCGTTGTCGAAGGTGCCGTGGTCCACCTCGAAGGCATTGCGCGTGTCGAGCGTGACCACTTCGCGGCCCTCGTCATCGTGTCCCTGCTCCAGCCAGCGGCGCAGCGTGGCCGGGGCCACGGAGGGCGCGCGGCCCTCCGCGGGCTGGATGGCGGGATGGTCCATGCGGATGATCTCGCGCTTGACCTTCACCAGCATCTTGCGAAACGGCACCGTGGCCGACCAGCTTTCCTTGGGGTCGAGGTCGGCGAAGCGCGCATCGGTGCGCAGCGCATCCACGAACCCGCGCACCGCGTCCGCGGGCCCCGCCAGGAAGAAGTTGATGCCTTCGCCTGCCAGCAGGATGGTGCCCTTGAGGTCCGCCGCGGTGGCGCGCGCTTGCAGCAGGTCGCGCAGCGCCGCCGCGTCGGGCAGGGGCACGAACTTGTAGCAGGAGATATTGAGGATGTTGTCCATGGGATTCACGGCAAGGCAGCGCAATGGGGCCGCTGCGCTTCACCTCTCGCGCGGGCCGCCGCCGTGCAGCCAGGGGCCCGCAGCAGCCCGCAGGCTGCTCAGGGGGCGGGCGTCAGCAGCGTGGTTTCGATCTTGTTGGCCAGCTGGGCAATGGCCAGGGCCGCGGGGCAGCCCGGGGTCTGCAGCAACAGCAGCTGGCGGCGCATCACGGCGTCGCGCACGGAAGGGTCGGCCGGGATGTCGCCCATGTGGATGAGGCGCATAGGGCGGCCCGACTCGGTGCTCACAAAGCGGTCCAGCACCTGTTGCAGCTGGCTGGTGATGGCACGGCCATCGCCCGGGCGCGCGGCCTGGTTGATGACCATGCGCACGTGCTGGCGCTTTTGCTGCATGGCCAGCACCTTGATGGCCGCATAGGCGTCGGTCAGCGAGGTGGGTTCGGGCGTTGCCACGATCAGCACCTCGGAGGCGAGCGAAATGGAGAACAGCACCACGTCGGAGATCCCGGCGCCGGTGTCGAGCAGCACCACGTCGTACTGGGGCGTGAGCGCCTGGATCACGCTCAGGAACTGGTTGCGCACCTCGGGCGTCAGGCGCGAATACTCGACCATCCCCGATCCCGCCAGCAGAACGTTGAAGCCGCCGGGCGCCTGGATCACGGCTTCGTCCAGCGTGGCCTTGCCGGTGAAGACATCGTGCAGCGTGATTTTCGGGTGCAGGTTCAGCACCACGTCGAGGTTGGCCAGGCCCAGGTCGGCATCGAGCACCAGCACACGCTGGCCGCGGCGGGTCAGGGCGGCGGCCAGGTTGGCAGAAACAAAGGTCTTGCCCACCCCGCCCTTGCCGCTCGTGACCGCAATGATGCGGGCGCCCCCGGGGGCGGGAGCGTGGGGCGTGGCCGGGCCGGCAGGAACTGCTGGCGATGTGGGTGGGGAGGGGGACAGCGCGTCGCTCATCTTCTAACTTTCAGTAGGCGCTGCCTGTTGGGTCCAGCGGGGGCAGATCGCCCCAGCCCGAGGGGGTGTAGAGCGGTCCGAACAACAGGCTTTTCTCTTCGGCACTGACCGTGCTGTCGGGTTGCTCCTCGATGCTGACGCGGTTGCGGCCTTCGGCCTTGGCCTGGTAGAGCTGGTGGTCGGCACGGTCCGTCCACAGCAGCGTGGTCGAACGGATCCACTGCATGGCGAAGGCGCCGCCTATGCTCACCGACACGTTGAGCTCCACCGTGCTGGAAACCCGGATGGGCGTGTTGGCCACTGCGCGCCGGATGCGCTCGGCCACCACGCGGCCAAACCCTGCCTGGCATGCGGGCAGCACCACCGCGAACTCTTCGCCGCCATAGCGTGCCAGCGTGTCCATGGGGCGCACACAGGCATTGAGCGTGCGGGCCACCGACTGCAGCACGATGTCGCCGGCCAGATGGCCATGCGTGTCGTTCACCTTCTTGAAGTGGTCGATATCGAGCATGAGCAGCAGCGCCGCCTCGCCGGAGCGCGTGACGCGGTCGATTTCGCGCTCGAGCACCGCCCGGAAATGCCGGCGATTGGCCAGGCCGGTGAGCGGGTCCTTGAGGGACAGCTCGCACAGGCCGTCGATCAGGCCCTGCAGGTAGCGCGAAGGCACCTCGCGGTGCAATGCAGCTTCGCTGCCGCTGGCCTGAGCCACCAGCGCGTGTGCAGTATCCAGGCGAAGGTCGCGCAGATCTACAAGGTAAGAGGCCGCAGAGTCAGACACAAATGGAGCAAAGAGAGTTTATGAAGTGTACCAGTGCGTCAGCAAAAAGAGGGCCAGCCCTGTGTCTAGGTGAAACCCGCGAAGCTATCCCTGGGCGGGGGCCGTAGAAGGGGGCAATGGCGAGGGTGGCAGCAGCTGCAGCGCCATCAAGGCGTCGGCATCGGTGCGGTACATCGCCAAGCCGGCGCCGGCGTCCAGCAGGCCCGCCTGGCGCAGCACCCGCTCCACGGGCAGCTTGAGGCCGCTCAGGTGCAGCGTGCCGCCGCGGGACCGCAGCAGGGCCAGCAGGTGGGCGAAGGTCTCTACGCCCGTCACGTCGATGCGGTTGATGGGCTGGGCCAGCAGGCACAGGTGCACCACCTCCGGGTGGGCCGCCAGGTGTTCGGTGACGCGGCGCTCCAGCGCGCTGGCGGAGGCGAAATCGAGTTCCGCATCCATGCGCAGCGCCAGCAGCCGGGGGGCGAGCGCGGGAAGATGCCACAAGTGCCGGTCGCGCAGGCTGCCGTCAGGGTGCAGGCCCACCTCGATGATGCGGGGATGCAGCCGCTGGTACAGGAAGTGGCTCAGGTTCATCAGCAATCCCACCAGCACTCCCCAGTACATCCTGGGTGCCGTGGCGAGCGTCAGTGCGAAGGTGACGCCGCCGATCACCGCCTCCACCCGCGATACCCGCCACAGCCGCAGCAGCGTGCCAGGCTTGATGAGGCTGGTCACCGCGGTCACCACCACGGCCGCGAGCACCGATTGCGGCACGTGGTAGAGCGCCGGCGTGAGCCAGAGCAGCACCACCAGCACCAGCGCGATCGCAAAAACGGTGGCCCAGCCGCTTTTTGCGCCCGCGTACAGGTTGATGGCCGACCGCGAGAACGAGGCGCTGGTGGCAAAGCTGCCGCACAGCCCGCTGCTGATCTTGGCCAGGCCCTGGCCAATCAGATCCTGGTTTTCGTTCCAGCGCTCGCCCGAGCGCTGGCTTTCCACCTTGGCGCTGGACGCGGTTTCGAGAAAGCTCACCAGCGTGACCACCAGCACCGGCATCACCAGGGCGGCGAATCCCGACCAGGGGAGGGCGCCGGGCCAGTAGGGGGCGGGCAGCCCCGAAGGCAGCGCCCCCACCACGGCGCCACCAGCGTCCGCATAGCCCAGCGCCCAGCTCAGCGCGCCCGCAGCGCCCACGACGACGATGGCGGCGGGGAAATTGGGCCGCCAGCGGCGTGCGAGGGTCAGCAATGCCAGGCTTCCCAGGCCAAAAGCGGCCGCGGCGAGGTCAAACAGGCCGGGCGAGGGCGTGGACAGCAGCGCGCCCCAGTCCGACCGCAGGCCCGTGAGCGCCGCGAGCTGAGAGCCCAGGATCAACAGGGCCGCCGCCTGCGTGAAGCCACTGAGCACGGGGGATGTCACCAGGTTCAGAAGCCAGCCAAAACGCGCGATGCCCATCACCAGCTGCAGCAGTCCGGACATCAGGGCGATCCATGCCGCCATGGCCACCCATTGCGCGCTGCCCGGCTCGGCCAGGCCCGTGAGCGAAGCGCCGATCAGCAGGCTGGTGAGCGCCGTGGGACCCACGCCCAGACGGGTGGACGCACTGAACAGCACCGCCACCAGGGCGGGAATCAGCGAGGCATAGATGCCCGTCACGAGCGGCATGCCGGCCAGGGCCGCATAGGCGACCCCCTGCGGCACCAGCATCAGGCCCACCGTCATTCCGGCCCAGAACTCCCCCTTGAGCAGGGCGCGGTCGGGCCGGGGCCAGGAGAGAAAGGGAAGCCAGCGGGTCAGCGAGGAGGGGAAAGCAAGCATGCATACATTGTCGCCCCTGTCCTGAGGTGGCCCTGGCATCTGCGCGGCCGCCTGGCGGCACCGTCCTACAGTCGCTTCGGTGGCGTCCGACCCGGGGCCAGCGAAAGGTTGCCTAGAGTCGAGCCCATGTTTCAACCGCAAGGAGTTTTCGCATGAATACCCAGATGATTTCCCAGCGTCCCGCACACCGTATTGCCAGTATCCTGGCTGTGAGCGCCCTGGCCTTGGGCCTGTCGGCATGCGGCAAGAAGGACGAGCCTACCGTGGGCCAACGCTTGGACTCCGCGGTCGAGAAGACTGAACAGGCTGCCGCGGATGCCCGCATGAAAGCTGAAAGCGCCATGCAAAATGCGGAATCTTCTGCCAAGAAGGCTACCAATTCTGCTGCGGGCGCGATCGATGACGCCACTATCACTGCCCAAGTCAACGCAAGCTTGGCCAAGGACCCTGATTTGAGCGCGGTGAAAATCAATGTAGATACGGTGAACGGTAAGGTGACTTTGAACGGCCCCGCACCTTCCACCGTCGCCCGCGACCGTGCTGAAACGATTGCCAAGGGCGTTACGGGCGTCACGGAGGTCAACAACCAGTTGGTCGTGACCGCCAGCTGATTCGCCTGCCAGCGCGCCGTAGCCGCGCCGCACGCCATACGCGCCGCCAGGGGTATCCCTGGCGGCGCGCTACCATGGCTGGCATGAAAGAGCACGACACCGATCCCGCCACCCGCATCGTCCACCACGGCTACGTGCCACCCAGCGGGTTCGCGGCCCCGCAGCCGGGGGTCTACAAGGCCTCCACCGTCATTTTCCCCAACGTGGTGGCCATGCGCTCGCGCGAGTGGAAGGACAAGAGCGGCTATACCTACGGGCTGCACGGCACGCCCACCACCTTCATCCTCGAAGAGCGCCTGTGCACGCTGGAAGGGGGCCTGCAGTGCGTGCTGGTGCCCAGCGGCCTGGCGGCCATCGCCAACGTGGGGCTGGCCTTGCTCAAGCCGGGCGATGAGGTGCTGATACCCGACAACGCCTACGGTCCCGGCAAGGATTTCGCCCACGGCGAACTCGCGCGTTTCGGCGTTTCCCATGGGCTGTACGACCCGCTGGACCCCGCCGACCTGGCGGCCCGCATCACGCCGGCCACGCGGCTGGTCTGGCTGGAGGCCCCGGGCTCGGTCACCATGGAGTTTCCGGATCTCTGCGAGCAGGTGCGCATCTGCCGTGCCCGTGGCGTGATCACCGCCCTGGACAACACCTGGGGGGCGGGCCTGGCGTTTGCGCCCTTCGATCTCAGTGGAGACGGCAGCCTGGGTGTGGACATCTCGGCCCATGCCCTCACCAAATACCCCAGTGGCGGCGGTGACGTGCTCATGGGCAGCGTGATCACGCGCGACCCGGGCCTGCACATGAAGATCAAGCTGACCCACATGCGGCTTGGCCTGGGGGTGGGCGGCAACGATGCCGAGGCCGTGCTGCGCGCCTTGCCCAGCATTGGCTTGCGCTACCGCGCCCATGACAGGGCGGCCCGCAGCCTGGCGCAGTGGATGCAGCAGCAGCCTGCCGTGGCCCAGGTCCTGCACCCGGCGCTGGCGGGGGCGCCTGGCCACGGCCACTGGAAGGCGCTGTGCGGTGCTGCCGACGGTGGCGAGGGCACGGCCGCCGGGTTGTTCAGCGTGATGATCCACGCGCGCCACACCCAGCAGCAGGTGGACGTGTTCTGCGACAGCCTGCGCTTGTTCAAGCTCGGCTACAGCTGGGGCGGGCCGATGAGCCTGGTGGTGCCTTACCACCTTTCCAGCATGCGCAGCCGTCCCACGGCGCATCTCCAGCCCGGCACGCTCGTGCGGTTTTCCATAGGGCTGGAAGCGGAGGAGGATCTTCGGCAGGACCTGCAGCAGGCCCTGGAGCGGGCCTTCCCGGAGGCCTGACCCCCGCCGGACGGGCCAGGGGGTGGTAGTTTCCGCAGTGGCGTGCAGGTGCCGGGGGGCTTAGTGTGGCGGCATGACTGCCACCTCTTCCAAGCCCGCCCCCGACGCGGCAGGCCCCGCCGGCTCCACGGCCGCCGACACCGGCGCCGCGCAGCAGGTCACCCTGCAGCGCCTTCGCCTGGCCGACCCGTTGCGCTGGCTCGCCAGGGGCCTGCGGGACGTGCGCGCCGCGCCCGGCATCGCCGTGTTCTACGGCACGTGCTTCTGGGCCATGGCGCTGGTGCTGGGCTGGGTCTTTCGCACCCGGCCGGAGTACACGATGTCCCTGGCCAGCGGCTGCCTGCTGCTGGGCCCTTTCCTGGCCATGGGGCTGTATGACACCAGCCGGCGGCGCGAGGCGGGGCTGGCGCCGGCATTGAGCGAGTCGCTCACCTGCTGGGACAGCCACATGGGCAGCATGGGCATGCTGGTGCTGGTCCTCGTGGTGCTCGAGCTGCTGTGGGGCCGTGCCTCGCTGGTGGTGTTCGCCGTGTTCTTCAACACCGGCATGCCATCGACCACGGGCGTGCTGCAGGCGGTCTTCAACCCGCAGAACTGGAGCTTCGTCGCGGTCTATGCAGTGGTCGGGGGCGTGTTCGCGGCACTGGTGTTCTCCACATCCGTCGTGTCCATCCCCATGATCCTCGACCGCGACACCGACGCCCTCACGGCCGGCATCACGAGCATGCGCGTGGTGGTGGAAAACACTGCCGTGATGCTGCTCTGGGGGGCGATCATTACCGCCGCGGTGGCCGTTTCGCTCTGGTTCTGGGGCATTGGGCTGCTTCTGGCGGGCCCTGTCCTGGGCCATGCCAGCTGGCATGCGTACCGTGCATCAGTAACCCCACTGCGGCCCGCTGCGGCATGTGCCTGAAAAAAGACCATGCTGTTACAGTGAGCCTCTACTTCAGGAAGCAACTACCTTGGCAACACCCAACTACGGATACGAAAAACGCCAGCGCGAACTCGCCAAAAAGAAAAAAAAGGAAGAGAAGCTGAGGGCCAAAACACAGCGCCGGCCCGATGACCCGCAGGGGGACCAGCCCTCGGACGGTCAGCCGGCCGAGGGCGCGGATGTCCCTGCCGGTCAGCCCGCGGATTCCACCGGCGCCTGAGGCGCCGGGCCCATTTCAGCGCAGCAATTTCCTGAGTTCCGGCCATACGTTGGCCAGCATCTGCGGATGCGCCTCGGCGCGTGGGTGGATGCGGTCCGGCTGGAACAGGCGGGTCGGGTCCGCCCCGTCCGCCACGCCCTTCAGGAAGAAGGGGACCACGGCGGCCTTCTGGGCCTGCGCGACCGTGGCGAACAGGCCCGCAAACCGGTTCGCGTAGTCGGTGCCATAGTTGGGCGGCACCTGCATCCCCACCAGCAGCACCCTGGCGCCGGCCTTTTGCGCCGCCTGCGTCATCCACGTCAGGTTCTCTTCGGTATTCTTGAGCGGCAGCCCGCGCAGGGCATCGTTGCCGCCCAGTTCAATCACCACATGGCTGGGCTTGTGCTGCGCCAGCAGCGCTGCCAGCCGCGAGCGCCCGCCCGCGGTGGTCTCCCCGCTCACGCTGGCGTTGACCACGGTGGCCGCCAGCTTGTCCTGGGCGAGCTGCTTTTCCAGCAGGGCCACCCAGCCCGTGCCGCGCGCCAGCCCGTACTCGGCGCTCAGGGAGTCTCCCAGCACGAGGATGAGGGGAGGGCGAGGCGGCGTGGCCGCGGCTTTCGCGCTGGCCTGGGCCCAGGCGGCGGGGGCGCAAGCCCCCACCACGGCGCCGGCGGCGGCGCTCAGGATAAAGTGGCGCCGATGCAGATCTCGAATCAAAGTAAAGAGCCTTTCATGTCCGAATCCCTCTCATCGCCCGTGGCATCGGCCACGGCGCCGTCCGCGGCACCCATTATTGCCGTGGAGCATGTCTTCAAGTCGGTGACGGATTCCACCGGAACGCTCGACATTCTGCGGGATATCGATTTCCGCCTGGCCTCCAGGGAAACTGCGGCCATCGTGGGGGCTTCGGGATCGGGCAAGAGCACCTTGCTGTCCATCATCGCGGGGCTGGACACCCCCACGCGGGGCACCGTGCGCCTGGACGGGCACGACCTCTTTGCCATCGACGAGGATGCGCGCGCCGCGCTGCGCGCCCAGAAGGTGGGCTTCGTGTTCCAGAGCTTTCAGCTCATGGGCAACCTCACCGCGCTGGAGAACGTGATGCTGCCGCTGGAGCTGGCCAACCGGCGCGATGCGCGCAAGGCCGCCGCCGACATGCTGGCCCGCGTGGGCCTGGGGCAGCGCCTCGCGCACTACCCCAAGGTGCTGTCGGGCGGCGAGCAGCAGCGCGTGGCGCTGGCGCGTGCCTTCGTGGTGCAGCCGGCGGTGCTGCTGGCCGACGAGCCCACGGGCAGCCTGGACTTCGCCACCGGCGAGACGATCATGAAGCTCATGTTCGACCTCAACCGCGAACAGGGCACGACCCTGGTGCTGGTCACGCACGACCGGGCCATCGCCGACCAGTGCGAGCGGCGCATCACCATCGAGGCCGGGCGGGTCGTTTGAGTTCAAGTGCTGTTTGCACTAAAGCGCAAGCAGTGCAAGCGCCTGCAGCTATAAAAATGATAGCTATGACGTGCAACGGATAATCACGCCATGTCCAGCCCCAAAGTTCTCTTCGGCTTTCACGCCGTGGGCGTGCGTCTGAAGACCGCGCCGAAATCCATCATCGAGATTTACTACGAAGCCACGCGGCGCGACGCCCGCATGCGCCAGTTTCTCGACCGTGCCCGCGAGGCCGGTGCCCGCCTGATCGAGGCCGACAGCGTGCGCATCGCCAAGCTGGCCGGCAGCCACGGCCACCAGGGCGTGGCCGCGCGGGTGGAGCCCGTGGCCCAGGTCACCTCGCTGGATGAGCTGCTGGAGAACCTGGAAGCCGCCGGCATCGAGCAGCCTTTGCTGCTGGTGCTCGACGGCGTGACCGACCCGCACAACCTGGGCGCCTGCCTGCGCGTGGCCGATGGCGCGGGCGCGCATGCCGTCATCGCCCCCAAGGACCATGCCGTGGGCATCAACGCCACGGTGGCCAAGGTGGCCAGCGGCGCGGCCGAGACCATGCCGTACTTCATGGTCACCAATCTGGCGCGCACGCTGGGCGAGTTCAAGGAGCGCAACATCTGGTGCATCGGCACCAGCGACGATGCGCCCAAGACGGTCTACCAGGTGGACCTGAAAGGCCCCGTGGCCCTGGTGCTGGGCGCCGAGGGCGATGGCATGCGCCAGCTCACGCGCAAGACCTGCGACGAACTGGTGAGCATTCCCATGAAGGGCGCGGTCGAGAGCCTGAACGTGTCGGTGGCCAGCGGCGTGTGCCTGTATGAGGCGCTCCGTCAACGCTCCTGATTCCTGCGCCGGCCCGGACGACGCAGGAGGGGCCTTGCTGGACACCGTGAAGGACTGGGTGCGGCAGGCCCGCCACATCGCCGTGCTGACCGGGGCGGGCGTGAGCGCGGAATCGGGGGTGCCCACCTTCCGTGACGCCCGGACGGGCTACTGGGCCCAGTTCCGCCCCGAGGACATGGCGACCGAGGAAGGCTTCCGCGCCCACCCCCAGCGCGTGTGGGACTGGTACCAGTACCGGCGCGATCTGCTGCAGGGGGTGGCGCCCAATGTGGGGCATTTTGCGCTGGCCGATTTTCAGCGCGGCGATCCTGGCCGCCTCACGCTCATCACCCAGAATGTCGATGGCCTGCACCAGCGTGCCGGCAGCGCCGGAGTGCTGTGCCTGCACGGCGACATCTTTGAGGACCGCTGGCTGGATATGCCGCGCAACTGCTGCCATGTCGACCACGCCGTGGCGGGCCGCCCGCCATATTGCGACCGCTGCGGCAACCTGCTGCGCCCCGGGGTGGTGTGGTTCGGGGAGGCCCTGCCGTATGCAACGCTCGAGGCCGCGCAGCACGCAGCCGGGCGTTGCGACCTGATGCTGGTCGTGGGCACGGCCGGTGCGGTCTACCCGGCGGCCGGCCTGGCGCACCAGGCGCGCGCGGCCGGTGCCCGGGTGGCGGTGCTCAACCCCGCGCCCAGCGAGCTGGATGGCGCCGCGCATGCGGTGCTGCGTGGCACCGCCGCCACGCTCCTGCCGCAACTGCTGCTGGCCCGCGGCTAGAGCACAGGCAGGTTCTTTGCTGCGGGCCGGCGGCCGTGGTGTGACGTGATGCGCACAGCTGTCGCGAAGCTGACAAGTGAAACCCGCATATGCCTGTAGCCTGCGCCACCTTTGCACTACTTTGGGGCGTATCGACATGAGCCGTAGACACTTTCTTTTGCGCGCCACCCAGGCCGTGGCTGCCACCGGCTTGCCCGCATGGGCCCAGACCGCCATGGCCGCAGAAGAAGCCCTGACCGCCCGGAGCGTCAACCTGGGCTGCTCCATCGCGCTGACCGGCCCGCTGGGCCAGGCAGGCATCGAGCAGGTGGCGGGCATGAAGGCGGCGTTTGCCGAAGTGAACAGCGCCGGCGGCGTGCACGGCCGCGAGATCCGCATGGAGATCAAGGACGACGGCTATGTGGCCAGCCGCACCCTGCAGAACGTGACCGGCATGGTCGAGGCGCAGTCGGTGTTCGCGCTGATCTCGCCGCTGGGCACGGCCAACACCGCGTCCATTCTTCCGCTCATCGAATCCAAGGGCATTCCCACCGTGGGGCCCGTCACGGGCGCCACTTCGCTGCGCATGCCCGAAAACCGCCATGTGTTCTTCCTGCGCCCCACGTACCGCGAAGAGACGCAGCGCCTGGTCAAGCAGATCGTGGACATGGGCCTCAAGCGCATTGCCGTGGTCTACCTGGACAACCCCTTTGGCAAGGAAGTGCTCAAGGACATGTCCAAGGTGCTCGACGAGATCAAGGTCGAGCGCGCGGGCGAATTTGCCCTGGCCGTGGATGGCAAGAACGGCGCCGAGCTGGCCGACAAGGTGGCCGCCGAGCGCCCGGGCGCCGTGCTGCTGGCCACCACCGGCACGGCCAACACCGCGTTCGTGCAGGCCTTTCGCGCCAAGGCGCAGGGCGTGCCGCTGGCGGGCCTGTCGGTCACGGTGATCTCCTCCGAGCTGCCCAAGCTCGCCGCTTCCACGCGCGGCCTGGCGCTGGTGCAGGTGTTCCCGGATGCCAACTCGCAAAAGTCGGTGGTGGTGCGCAAGTTCCAGAGCAGCATGAAGGCCACGGGCGGCGATGCGGCGTTCCTGAACAGCGGCAGCGCGCTGGAAGGCTGGCTCAACGGCCAGATCATGATCGAGGGCCTGAAGAATGCCGGCAAGGACGTCACGCGTGAACGCCTGCGCTCGGGCCTGGCCAGCATCCGTTCGCTGTCGTTCGGCGACTTCAACGTGGGCTTTGGCAACAAGGCGCCCTACATCGGTTCGGACGCGATCTACCTGGCGGTGTACGCGGAGAACGGACGCCGCATCAGCTGACGACCACGCGCCCCTGCGGCAGTGAACGTGTCCGCCGTGGATGCGGTGTCATCATTGTTGGCGTAGCTGTCTGATTGAGATTGATGGACCAATTTGATGGCGGGTCGATTTTTTATGGTTATAATCGTAGTCTAAACAACGACAGGCGCGTAGCTCAGCTGGTTAGAGCACCACCTTGACATGGTGGGGGTCGTTGGTTCGAGTCCAATCGCGCCTACCAAGTTTTTCTCTTTGAAGGAGACCAGCCTTCAGAATTTCGGGAAATCTTGGCAACCTGCTCCAGGTTCGTATCCAGATCAAGCCGCCATGTTTTGGGCGGCTTTTTCGGTTCTGGATTCTGTTTCTAACTGGGCACACTATTGCCCACGTCGATCCACCATTCCCTTTTGGCCGCGTGGCTTCATTGCCCAGGTCCAACAGCCGCCGTCTCGGCGCATGCTGAATGCGGTTTCTTGGCGCGCATCCCCGGTCATGATCAAACATTTGGCCGAGCGATTTTGAAAACCCGCGATTCCCATCAAGCCATTTGGCCCTGGATGGGTTTTCTATTTGAACAGTTGTAGAGTAGTGCCAATCGCGCGCAACTCACGCTGCCAACGACCATATGTTGCCCTATGGTTGGCGCGGGCGGGATCAAAGAAGGGCGTCTGAAGATTCCTCCTGATTTCACACCGTAAAGGTCTTGTCGCATGGCAAAAATCAAGACAGTTCTTATCCCTGATGGCCGGGTCACTTCTGCGGACCCGGACGAGGAGGTCATTTATGTGGCGACAAATGCAGGCATACCCGTGGTGCCAGGCTCGCGTCCTGCCATCGTCGTGAATCCCTACCTGATCGTTTTCGATGAAACAGGCAAGCCCGGCAACTACCAGGGCCAAAACAACCGGCACACCATCGCGATGGATGTACGGTTCATTGGCGGCTACCTGGAGGGCTGCCATATGGGCCTCGTCGCGAGGCACAAAGGTTCCAATCAGTCTCCCCATGTTCCTGGCGACAACCGGGGAGCCGCAGCAATCCTTGGCAATTGGAGCTACGGACCTGGCTGCGTTGCTCTCGAGGAGATTGAAATCAGGCCTGACTTCACGAACGGCGAGTCGCACCAGCCACAAACGGGAACCAACCCACGCGGCACGCTTGAGAACGACAAAGTGCACGCAGATCGGTGGTACCGGGTCGTCATAGAGAGTGTGTCCTTTCTGGGGCAAATGGGCCACAGGATCTACGTGAAGGACAAGGTGACGGGCGAGGTCGTGTACTCCTTGTCGCCCGAGTACTGGTCCGACTACTCAGAGAACTATCTAGCTCGAGATGCTGGCAAGGTGTGCCTTTTCAGCATCCCTTCCGGCACCTTCGCGGGCGCCCAGATGCACTTCACCAATCTGGTGAGTTATTGGTCCAGAGCCATTGAGCGGATCTCGAATCCGTAGGCCGCTGAGCGGGAAGCGACCAACCCAGCATCTCCGGTGCGGTCCACTCGGGGGACTGACCACCGGCGAATCAGGTGCTTTTGGCGGTGTGCGGCAGCCCCTGCGGCTACATCAGTCTTCTTCCGATTCGCCCAGGAATCCGCCGCTCTGGTGCCCCCACAGGCGTGCATACACGCCGCCCTGGCCCAGCAGCTGCGCGTGCGTGCCTTCTTCCACGATGCGGCCCGCGTCCATCACGATGAGGCGGTCCATGGCCGCGATGGTGGACAGGCGGTGCGCAATCGCGATCACGGTCTTGCCCTGCATCAGGCTGTCCAGGCTTTGCTGGATGGCGGCCTCCACCTCGGAGTCGAGCGCGCTGGTGGCTTCATCGAGCAGCAGGATGGGCGCGTCCTTGAGCATCACCCGCGCGATCGCGACCCGCTGGCGCTGGCCGCCCGACAGCTTCACGCCGCGTTCGCCCACATGCGCCTCGTAGCCCGTGCGGCCTTGCAGGTCGGTCAGCGTGGCGATGAAGTCCGCCGCCTCGGCGCGCTCGGCCGCCTTGTGCAGGTCGGCCTCGCTCGCGTCGGGGCGGCCGTACAGGATGTTGTCGCGCATGGAGCGGTGCAGCAGCGAGGTGTCCTGCGTCACCATGCCGATGGAGCGGCGCAGGCTGTCCTGCGTGACGTGGGCGATGTCCTGGCCATCGATGAGGATGCGGCCCGAGCTGACGTCGTGAAAGCGCAGCAGCAGGTTCACCAGCGTGGACTTGCCGGCGCCCGAACGGCCGATGAGCCCGATCTTCTCGCCCGGCCGGATGACCAGGTTCAGCCCGTCGATCACGGGCCGGCCGTTGCCATAGGCAAAGCTCATGTTGTCAAAGCGCACCTCGCCCTGGGTCACGGCGAGTGGCTGGGCATCGGGTGCATCCACCACCGTGCGCGGCCTGGTCAGCGTGTTGATGCCGTCCTGGATGGTGCCCACGCTCTCGAACAGGGTGGTCATCTCCCACATCACCCAGTGCGCGTGGCCCGACACGCGCAGCGTCATGGCGGTGACGGCGGCCACGGCGCCCGCGCCCACCTCGCCGAGCGACCACAGCCACAGCGCCGTGCCGCACGCACCCAGGATCATGACCACCACCAGGATGTGATTCACGATCTCGAAGAGGCTCACCAGGCGCATCTGCGCGTAGCCGGTGAGCTTGAAGGCGTCCATGGCCGCGCGCGCGAATTCGGATTCGCGGCGCGTGTGCGAGAACAGCTTGACGGTGGCGATGTTGGTGTAGGCATCGGTGATGCGCCCGGTCATCACCGAGCGCGCATCGGCCTGGGCCTTGCCCACCTTGCCCAGGCGCGGCACGAAATACCAGCAAGCCAGCCCGTAGGCCACCATCCAGGCGGCGAACGGGGCCAGCAGCCGCACGTCAAACCCGGCCAGCAGCACGAGGATGGTGACGAGGTAGACGCCCATGCCGATCACCACGTCGGTGGTGGTGAAGATCATGTCGCGCACGGCCAGCGCGGTCTGCATGATCTTGGTGGTGATGCGGCCCGCGAACTCGTCGGCATAGAAGGCCATGCTCTGGCCCAGCATCAGGCGGTGGAAGTTCCAGCGCAGGCGCAGCGGGAAGTTGATGGCCAGCACCTGGTGCTTGATGGCCGTCTGCAGCGCCACCAGGCCCACGGAGCCCAGCAGCAGCGCGGTGATGCCGAGGATGGAGGCCTTGTGCTGCGTCCACAGCGCACCGGGTGCGACGGTGGAGAGCCAGTCGACCACATGGCCGAGCACGGCGAACAGCAGGGCTTCGTACACCGCGATGGCGGCGGACAGCCCCGCCATCGTGGCGACGTAGCCACGCAGGCCACGCGTGCCATCCCAGACGAAGGCCATGAAGTCCTTCGGGGGCAGGTGGGGTTCGGCGGGGGGATAGGGGGGAAGGCGGTTTTCGAAAAACTTGAACACGTAGCGCGGCTCCTCTTCGCCCGATGGTAGAGGACCGGGGCGCGGCGCGCGCGCCGGCGGGCCCTTGTCCGCAACCCAAGTAGGTGAACCGGCGGCCGGGGCCTGCGGCTATGCGCCCGCCCACTGCCGCCACAGCAGCAGCACGCCCGAGCACAGCACCACCCCGTGGACCACGCGCAGAAATTGTTCGCGCGACAGGCGCAGCGTGATGCGCCGCCCGATGGCCGTGCCCAGCAGCATGGCCGGCACCAGCGCGGCCGCCAGCACCAGCACCGGCGCCTGCGCGTACACACCCGCCAGCAGGAACAGCACCGCGCGGGTCAGCGTGCTCAGCCCGATCAGGGTGGACTGCGTGACGCGGATACGGTCCTTGTCGTCCAGCCGCCCCGCCAGGTAGATGGCATAGAGAAAACCGCCGCTTCCAAAGAGGGCCGAGAAGATGCCGCCGATGAAGCCAAAGGGCAGGGCCGCGCGCGGGGGCAGCGCCGACCGGGGCTTGTGGCCGCTCAGCGCATGGAGCGCATAGCCCGTGGCGAATGCGCCCAGGGCCCACTGCAGTGCATCGGGCCTCCCCCAGAGCAGCAGCGCGGCCCCCGCGAGGCTGCCCGCGGCCATGAACGGGACCAGGCGGCCCAGCTCGGCGCGGTCGGCCGCATGGCGGTCGCGTGCGATGTTGGTGGCGGCGGCGAAAAAATCGAGCAGCGCCAGCAGCGGCACGATGGTCGCGACGGGGATGAAGTGGGCCAGCACCGGCCCGGCCACCAGGGCGGTGCCGAAACCGGCCATGCCGAAGATCACGTAGGCGGCGGTCACCCCCGCGCAGATGAGGGCCAGTTGCCACGGCTGGACGGCGGGCAGAAAGTCGGCAAGGGTGGAGAGCGGCATGGTGGCGGGGGCAACAGGCACGGTGGACGAATGCGATGCACTCTACCGGCGGTCCCCCTGCACATCCAATACCGAATGGGGCGGGTATCTATCTCGAAATCAGCTGGGTTCAGCCCGCAGGCGGGTGGGAGCCGGGGGCCTGTGGCAGCGGGGCGAAGCTGCGCACCATGGCATCCGCGAACTGCTGCACCAGGGGCGCTGCGTCCTCGCGCCACAAGGCCAGCACCGCCGTGCGGTGACCCGTGCTCCCGGCCAGTGGGCGCACGGGCACACCCGGCGGTGCCCATGCTGCCAGCGATTCGGGCATCACCGCCACGCCAAAACCTCCCTGCACCAGGGCCAACTGCGACCATTTGCGCGAGCGTACCCGCGCGCTGCGCGGCTCGAACCCGGCCGCCCGGCACAGCTGGGCCACGTGGTGGCTGAGGCCGCCCCGGTCCAGGTGGGGCGTGGCCACGAAGGACTCCCCGCGCAAGTCGCCCAGTGCGATCTCGGGCGCTTGCGCCAGCGCATGGCCGGGGGGCAGGGCCACCACCAGGCCCTCGGTGTACAGCGGCTCATAGTGCATGCCGGGGTAGCGGCGCAGCACCGGCGCGCGCGCCAGGCCCATGTCGGCGCGCGCCTGGGCGATGTCGGGGGCCTGGTGCTCGGACGAGGATTGCGATACCTCGACCGACACCCCCGGGTGCTGCGCCAGATGGCGGCGCAGAAAGGACTGCAGCGCGGGCGTGAGCGGCACCGAGCTGGCATGCAGCAGGTGCACCGTGCCCTCGATGCCGCGCTGCGCATCGCGCGCGTTGACGGCGGCCTGCTGCAGGTCGGCGAGGATGCGGCGCGCGTCGGCATACAGCGACCGCCCCGCGGGGGTGGCCTGCAGGTGCCGCGTGCCGCGCTCGAGCAGGGGTACCTGCAGCGCCTGTTCCATGTCCTTGACCTGGCGGCTCAGCGCCGACTGGGCGATGAACAGCCGCTCGGCCGCCAAGCTGAAGCTGCCCGCGTCCACGATGTCCACGAAGTAGCGCAGCTGCTTGTGCGTGAGCATGGGCAGGAAGCGGCGGTGCGCCGTCAGGCCAGCAGGGTGACGACGATCGTGACCACGCCCAGCGCCAGATTGACGCCTACCCAGCTGCGGATGCTGGCGAGGGCCTGGCCGCCGGCAGGCCAGTCCGAGGCGGCCACCGCGCGCTGCAGGCGCCTGAACAGCGCGAAGCGGATGTGGCCGAAGATGGCCATCATCACCAGGCCCAGGGTGGCCATGACGGTCCAGTCCAGCGGCATGGAAAACGAGCCGCCGGCCTGCACGGCCTGCCTGGCCACGCGGCCGATCATCCACAGCCCGCTGGCCAGCACGACCACGACGGCCACCGACACCGCCGCGAGAAAGCGCTGGAGCACGTCGTGCATCAGCCGCACGCGCTGCGCGGGCTCCAGTGACTGCGCGGCCGGGCGCAGGAAGAAATGCGCGAACACCATGCCTCCTATCCACACCACGATGGACAGGACATGGGCGAGCTTGAGGGCGTTGTAGAGCATGGGGGCGGGGCCGTAGGCCGTGGGTGAAGGGCGCGGGTGCGAAAGGCGCATTGTGCAGCGACATCGCCGCCAGCCGCCGGGGGGGCGTGGCGCAGCGGCTTGCCGGGCGGTGGCTAGTGCCCCGCCCGGTGGCCCCGGGCCGGGCGCAGGCTTCGCACGGCGCGCAGCAGGGCTGGCCCCGCCAGGGCGAGCGCGAGCAGCCCCCAGGTGGCCAGGTAGCACCAGCTGGCTGGGCCTTCGCGGCCCATGCTTTCGATGCCGGTCGTGCGCTCCAGCCACGACCAGAACGGAAAGGCCGCGAACGTGAGGACCATCGCCACCGGCAAGGCCAGCACGGCAAGGCCCAGCCGCTTCAGGAGCTGCAGGGCCGCCGCGCGGCGGTGGGGCGTGGGCGCGGCGCAGGTGTCGCCGGGGCGTGGGGCGTGCATGGCGGTCCGGTGGTGCGGGCGGCCCAGGCCGCTACGGGCCCCTGTCCGCGCGGGGCTGCGGCGCAAGCCGCACCTGGTTGCCCCCGTTTTTCTTCGAGAGGTACATGGCGGCGTCGGCGTGGCCCAGCAGGTGGTGCACCTCGCTGCCGTGCTCGGGGTGCAGGGCCACCCCGATGCTGGGGTGGATCGCCAGCCTCGTGCCCTCCAGGTCGAAGGCCTGGCCGAATGCCGCCAGGATCTTTTCGGCCACCGCCGTGGTGTGCCCTTGCGCGGGGCCATGCTCGAGCAGCACCACGAACTCGTCGCCGCCCAGGCGGGCCACGGTGTCGGAGCCGCGCACGCATTCCAGCAGCCGCTGCGCCACCCGCTGCAGCAGCAGGTCGCCCATGGCATGGCCCAGGGTGTCGTTCACGTCCTTGAAATGGTCCAGGTCGATGAACAGCAGCGACAGCTGGCCCTGGTCCCGCCGGGCGCGGGCGAGGGCGGTCTTCAGTCGGTCCAGGAACAGCTGGCGGTTGGGCAGGTGCGTGAGCTGGTCGTACTGCGCCATGTGCTCCAGGCGCTCGTGCATCTGCTGGCGTTCGATGGCGGCCGCGACCTGGGTGGAGACGAACTGCAGGAGCTCCTTGTCCTTGTCGGTGTAGCGGTACTGCCCGGTATGGCTTTGCAGCACCAGCGCGCCGATGGCGCCCTGCGGTGTCTGCAGCGGCACGCCCAGCCAGTACAGCGGAAGGTGTTCGTGCGGCACCTCCACGGGCAGCCCGGCCCGCGTGGTGGGCGTGAGCAGCAGGGTACTGCCGTTGCGGATGACCTCGGCGCACAGCGAATCGCGCACCAGCGCCATGGGGGCGGGCATGGGCAGCCCGTCGCTCACGTGGTAGGGAAAGCTCAGAGCGCCGTTCTCGCGGTCGTACAGCGCCACTGAAAAATCGGTGGCGGGCAGCAACTGCCCGACGGTGTGGTGGATGCGCCCGAACAGCGTATCCAGGTTGGGCGCTGTCTGCGCCGCTTCGGAGATCGCGTAGATCGCCCCGCGCATGGACTCGGTGAACTTGCGTTCGGTGATGTCGTGGGCCACGGCCAGCCGCAGCTGCCGGTCGGGCAGCCAGCGCGCCGTCCAGCGGATGTGCGCGACGGTGCCGTCCTTGCGCACATAGCGGTTCTCGAACTGAAGCTGCAGATGGCCCTCGGTCACGCTGCGCGCCTGGCGCTCGGTGGCCTCGAGGTCTTCGGGGTGGACCATGTCCAGCATGCGCCGCCCCACCACCTCCTGGGGCGCATAGCCAAAGATGCGCTCGAAGGCAGGGCTCACGAACACGATCCGGCTGTCGGCTTGCACGATGCAGACGGCATCCAGCAGCAGGTCTACGATGTTCGCGGAAGAAATGCTTTGCATTGGCAGGGCGCGCACAAGGTACGGAAAACCCATTGTGCAGCGCGGCCCGCGGCTGTGCCGTGGCGTGTGCGTAAAACGCTACGCCGTCGCGCGCTGGCTTGACGCCCGCGGATTGGCCGCACCGCGTGGCGTCAGGCCGTTTGATTGCTATTGAATATGTAGCTGCTTGCGCTTTTGCAGCAAGCGCCAGGACTGCTTTTTATTGGTATTTGCGCTCCAGCGCATCCCATTCGGGCTTGCGCACCAGGCGCTGGCGTTCTGCAAAGGGCGCGACCAGGGCGGGGTCTTCGTCGATGCGCCGGGTTTCGCGCAGCACCGCCAGCGCCTTCTGCATGCCGGCCACGGCACCTTGCAGCGCGGCATTGGCGTACAGCACAATGCCGTAGCCCAGGCCCGCCAGTTCCTCGGCGCTGACGATGGGGGTCTTGCCGCCGATCACCATGTTCATGAGCTGGGGCCTGTCGGCCAGGCGCCGGGGCAGGGTGCGGATTTGCTCGGCCGTGGTCACGGCCTCCACGAACAGGATGTCGGCGCCGGCCTCGCCGTAGCGCTGCGCGCGCTCCACGGCGGCTTCGAAGCCCTGGGTGGCGCAGGCGTCGGTGCGGGCCAGGATCAGGGTGTCCGGGTCGCGGCGCGCGTCCACCGCCGCCCGGATCTTGCCCAGCATCTCCTCGGTGGAGATGACCTCCTTGCCGTTGAAATGCCCGCAGCGCTTGGGGCTGACCTGGTCTTCGAGCTGGATGCAGTCGGCGCCCGCGCGCTCCAGCGTGCGCACCGCATGGTAGGTATTGAGCGCGTTCCCGAAGCCGGTGTCGGCGTCCACGATGAGCGGCAGCTCCACCGCGTCGCGGATGCGCGCCGTGTGGTCGGCGATGTCCGTGAGGCCCATGAAGCCCTGGTCGGGCAGGCCGAACCACATGTTGGTGACGCCCGCGCCGGTGACGTAGAGGGCCTCGAAGCCCAGGTCGGCCACGACGCGGGCGGAGAGGGCGTTGAACGCGCCGGGCACGAGGATGCCGCGGCGGGCTTCGGCCAGGGACTTGAGTCGCTGCTTGGTGTTCATCATTTTCTTCTTCGCTGTTGGTTCAATGGCGGCACGCAGGCGTGCCGCACTTTTCCTGAAACCGCGCCGCCGCTCAGGGGGCGGGCACCCTGACCCAGCCTTCCATGAGGATGCGGGCGCTGCGGCTCATCACGGCCTTGGTGACCTGCCACCGGCCGTCGACCTGTGCGGCCTCGGCGCCCACGCGCAGCGTGCCGGACGGGTGGCCGAAGCGCACGGCACCGCGCGGGCCGCCGCCCGCCGCGAGGTTGACCAGCGTGCCCGGGATGGCGGCGGCGGTGCCGATGGCCACGGCCGCCGTGCCCATCATGGCGTGGTGCAGCTGGCCCATGGAGAGCGCCCGCACGAGCAGGTCCACGTCCTGCGCCTCGACGCGCCTGCCGCTGGAGGCCGTGTAGCCGGCGGGCGGTGCCACGAAGGCGATCTTGGGCGTGTGCTGGCGCGTGGCGGCCTCGGCCAGCTCCCGGATCAGGCCCATCCTCAGCGCGCCGTGCGCGCGGATGGCCTCGAAGCGCGCGAGCGCCTGCGCGTCGCCGTTGACGGCGGCCTGCAGCTCGGTGCCGGTGCAGCCGATGTCCCGGGCATTGAGGAAGATGGTCGGTATGCCCGCGTTGATCAGCGTGGCCTGGAAGCTGCCGACGCCCGGCACGTCCAGGCGGTCGACCAGGTTGCCGGTGGGGAACATCGCGCCGCCGTCCTCGCCCTCGTCCGCCGGGTCGAGGAATTCAAGCTGTACCTCGGCGGCCGCGAAGGTCACGCCGTCCAGCTCGAATTCGCCCGTCTCCTGCACCTGCCCGGCGGCCATCGGCACGTGCGCCACGATGGTCTTGCCGATGTTGGCCTGCCAGATGCGCACGGCGGCGGTGCCGTCGCGCGGCACGCGCGCCGCATCGACCAGCCCCATGTGGATGGCGCAGGGCCCCACGGCGGCCGAGAGGTTGCCGCAGTTGCCGCTCCAGTCCACGAAGGGCTGGTCGATGGAGACCTGGCCGAACAGGTAGTCCACGTCATGGCCGGGGCGCGTGCTGCGGCTGAGGATCACGGCCTTGCTGGTGCTCGACGAGGCATTGCCCAGGCCGTCGATCTGCTTGCCATAGGGGTCGGGGCTGCCCAGCACGCGCAGCAGCAGGGCGTCGCGCGCGGCGCCGGGCTGCCGGGCCGCCTCGGGCAGGTCCTGCAACTGGAAAAAAACGCCCTTGCTGGTGCCGCCTCGCAGGTAGGTGGCGGGGATCCGGATCTGTGGCGCAAAGAGTGTCGTCATGTCGGATTTTTCAAATTTGATAGCAGCCAGCGCTTGTCATGACTGCGCCAGGGGCTGTTTTTGCTTGACATTCTGGGCCAGGAAGTCCTGGGCGAAGCGCTGCAGCACGCCGCCCGCTTCGTACACGGAGACTTCCTCGGCGGTGTCCAGGCGGCAGGCCATGGGCACGTTCACCACCTCGCCATTCTTGCGCCGGATGACGAGCATGAGCGTGGCGCGTGGCTGCGGCTGGCCTTGCACGTCGTAGGTTTCGGTGCCGTCGAGCCCCAGGGTCCGCCGCGTGGTGCCGTCCTTGAACTCCAGCGGCAGCACGCCCATGCCGATCAGGTTGGTGCGGTGGATGCGCTCGAAGCCCTCGGCCACCACGGTTTCGACGCCCGCCAGGCGCACGCCCTTGGCGGCCCAGTCGCGGCTGGAGCCCTGGCCGTAGTCGGCGCCGGCGATGATGATGAGCGGCTGGCGGCGGTGCAGGTAGGTTTCGATGGCCTCCCACATGCGCATGACCTGGCCTTCGGGCTCCACCCGGGCGAGCGAGCCCTTGCGAACCTGGCCATCCACCACGGCCATCTCGTTGACGAGCTGCGGGTTGGCGAACGTGGCGCGCATGGCGGTGAGGTGGTCGCCGCGGTGGGTGGCGTAGGAGTTGAAGTCCTCCTCGGGCAGGCCCATGCTGTGCAGGTACTCTCCGGCCGCGCTGTCGGGCAGGATGGCGTTGGAGGGCGAGAGGTGGTCGGTGGTGATGTTGTCCGGCAGGAGGGCCAGCGCCCGCATGCCCTTCAAGGTGCGCGGGTTCGCGGCCAGCGCGCCCACGCCTTCGGTGTCCCAGTAGGGCGGGCGGCGGATGTAGGTGGACTGCGCCCGCCAGCCGTACTGCGGCGATACGCGCTGGCCGTCGTCGTGCCGGATGGCGAACATCGGTTCGTACACGGCGCGGTACTGCGCGGGCTTCACGGCGGCCTTCACGACGGCGTCGATTTCCTCGTCGGCGGGCCAGATGTCCCTCAGGCGCACGGGCTTGCCGTCCACCACCGTGAGCACGTCGTTCTCGATGTCGAACCGCACCGTGCCCGCGATCGCATAGGCCACGACCAGCGGCGGCGAGGCCAGGAACGCCTGCCGGGCATAGGGGTGGATGCGCCCGTCGAAGTTGCGGTTGCCCGAGAGCACGGCGGCCGTGTGGAGGCCGCGGCCGATGATCTCCTGCTGGATGTCCGGATCGAGCGCGCCGCTCATGCCGTTGCAGGTGGTGCAGGCGAAGGCCACGATGCCGAAGCCCAGCTTTTCGAGGTCCTGCAGCAGGCCGGCTTCCTTCAGGTACAGCTCCACGGCCCTGGAGCCGGGGGCCAGCGAGGTCTTGACCCAGGGCTTGCGCGCCAGGCCCAGCCGGTTCGCATTGCGGGCGAGCAGGGCGGCGGCGATCACGTTGCGCGGGTTGGAGGTGTTGGTGCAGCTCGTGATGGCCGCGATGATCACGGCGCCGTCGGGCATCGTGCCTTCTTCCGGCGTGGGCATGCGCCAGACGCCCGCGATGCCCTTGGCCGCCAGATCGGCGGTGGCCACGCGCGCATGCGGGTTCGACGGGCCCGCCAGGTTGCGCACCACGCTGGACAGGTCGAACTCCAGATGGCGTTCGTACACGGCCTCCCTGAGCGAGTCCGACCACAGGCCGGCGTGCTTCGCGTAGGTCTCGACCAGCCTGACCTGCTCCGCCGCGCGGCCCGTGAGGGTCAGGTACTCCAGCGTCTGCGTGTCGATGCTGAACATGGCGGCGGTGGCGCCGTATTCGGGGGCCATGTTCGAGATGGTCGCGCGGTCGCCAATGGTCAGCCTGGCCGCGCCTTCGCCATGAAACTCCAGGTAGGCACCCACCACCCTGGACTTGCGCAGGAACTCGGTCAGGGCCAGCACCACGTCGGTGGCGGTGATGCCGTCCTGGCGCTGGCCGGTGAGCTTGACGCCCACGATCTCGGGCAGGCGCATCCAGCTGGCGCGGCCCAGCATCACGTTCTCGGCCTCCAGGCCGCCCACGCCGATGGCGACCACGCCCAGGGCATCCACGTGCGGCGTGTGGCTGTCGGTGCCCACGCAGGTGTCGGGATAGGCCACGCCGTTGTCCGCATGGACCACGGGCGACATCTTCTCCAGGTTGATCTGGTGCATGATGCCGTTGCCCGCGGGGATGACCTGGACGTTGGAAAACGCTTTTTTCGTCCACTCGATGAAGTGGAACCGGTCCTCGTTGCGGCGGTCCTCGATGGCGCGGTTCTTTTCGAACGCATGGGGGTCGAAGCCGCCGCACTCCACGGCCAGCGAGTGGTCCACGATGAGCTGCACGGGCACCACGGGGTTCACCTGGGCCGGGTCGCCGCCCTGGGCCGCGATGGCGTCGCGCAGGCCCGCCAGGTCCACCAGCGCGGTCTGCCCGAGGATGTCATGGCAGGCCACGCGTGCCGGAAACCACGGAAAGTCGCGTTCGCGCCTGCGTTCGATGATCTGCACCAGGCACTCGCGGACGATGGCCGGGTCGGCCCGGCGCACGATGTTCTCGGCGTGCACGCGCGCGGTGTAGGGCAGGCGGTTCCAGGCGCCGGGCTGCAGCGCCTCGACGGCTTGGCGGGCGTCGAAATAGTCCAGATCGGTACCGGGCAGGTTCTTGCGGAAGAGGGTGTTCATGGCGTGGGGCGGGCGCGGACGGTGGCACCGTCCGTCGCCGTTGGGGGGGCGAATTTACTTGCGGTCCTGAATGGGCACGAACTGCAGGTCGTCCGGGCCGGTGTAGTGCGCGCTCGGGCGGATGATCTTGTTGTCGATGCGCTGCTCGATGATGTGCGCCGCCCAGCCGCTGGTGCGCGCGATGACGAACAGCGGCGTGAACATCGCGGTGGGCACGCCCATCATGTGGTAGCTCACGGCGCTGAACCAGTCGAGGTTGGGGAACATCTTCTTGGCCTCCCACATCACCGACTCCAGCCGCTCGGCGATGTCGAACATCTTGGTGCTGCCGGCCTCCTCGGAGAGCTGGCGCGCCACGCGCTTGATGACCTCGTTGCGCGGGTCGCTCACGGTGTAGACCGGGTGGCCGAAACCGATCACCACTTCCTTGGCCTCCACCCGGCGGCGGATGTCGGACTCGGCCTCGTCGGCGTTGTCGTAGCGCTTCTGGATCTCGAAGGCCACCTCGTTGGCGCCGCCGTGCTTGGGCCCGCGCAGCGCGCCGATGGCGCCGGTGATGCACGAGTACATGTCGCTGCCGGTGCCGGCCACCACGCGCGCGGTGAAGGTGGAAGCGTTGAACTCGTGCTCCGCGTACAGGTTCAGCGAGGTGTGCATGGCGCGCTCCCAAGCGGCGGGCGGCTTTTGGCCGTGCAGCAGGTGCAGGAAGTGCGCGCCGATGGAGTCGTCGTCCGTCTCCACCTCGATGCGCTTGCCCTGGGTGGACCAGTGGTACCAGTACAGCAGCATCGAGCCGAGCGATGCCATCAGCCGGTCGGCGATGTCACGCGCGCCGGGCGTGTGGTGCCCGTCCTTCTCGGGCAGCACGCAGCCCAGGGCCGACACGCCCGTGCGCATCACGTCCATGGGGTGGCTGCTGGCGGGCAGCTGCTCCAGCGCCTCCTTCACATTGGCCGGCAGGCCGCGCAGCGCTTTCAGGCGTGCCTTGTAGCCGCGCAGTTCGGCGGCGGTGGGCAGCTTGCCGTGCACCAGCAGATGGGCGATCTCCTCAAACTCGCAGACATCGGCGATGTCCAGGATGTCGTAGCCACGGTAGTGCAGGTCGTTGCCCGTGCGGCCCACGGTGCACAGCGCCGTGTTGCCGGCGGTCACGCCCGACAGGGCGACGGATTTCTTGGGCCTGAAGCCCGCGGGTGCGCTGGTGCTCGGGGTTGCGGTATCGCTCATGGTGTCTCCATCGGGGAAAAAGGGGTGGGGCGGCCCGTGGCGTCCACGGCCACCATTTCAAACGTGCCGCACAGGGCGGGCAGGTGCCGCCCCGAGGCCAGGTCATGTGCCGCGCCTTCGACCTGCACGGTCATCGAGCTGGCGCCGGTGCGCACCACGCGGGCATGGAGTTCCAGCGCCTGCCCCTGGGGCACGGGCGCCAGAAAGTCCACGCCGCCGCAGCGCGCCATCACCACGGCGCTGCGCGCATGCCGGCTGGCCGTGACGAAAGCGGCCTGGCCCATGAGCAGCAGCGCCTGGCCGCCAAACAGGGTGCCGTAGTGGTTGGTGCGTCCGGGGAACACCATTTCGGTGAACGCCTGGGTGCCGGGGGGCTGGTGCGGGTGGGTCGCTTGGTGCATGATTCGCAATGTACGCATCCGGGATTCGCGGCACTACCCCTGAATCGGCGAATGATTGCGAAGTATTTTTGGATGATTTGCAAATATTGCAAATATTCATCTTCTTGACCCCTGGACCTTGCGATGAGAAAAACCTTCATGGGCGTGCGCCTGCGCCGCCTGCGCGAAGAACGCGGCATGACGCAGGTTGCGCTGGCACGCGCGCTGGACCTGTCGGCCAGCTACCTCAACCAGCTGGAGCAGAACCAGCGGCCCCTCACGGTGCCGGTGCTGCTCAAGATCAACGCGGTGTTCGGCGTGGATGTGCAGCGCTTTTCGGACGACGACGAGGCGCGCCTCATCACGGGCCTGCGCGAGGTGCTGGCCGACCTCCCCGCGGGCCTGGGCGGGGAGGGGGCGGGCGATGCCGTCTCGCTGGCCGAAATCCGGGAGCTGGCCGCCGGGATGCCCGCCGTGGCCCGCACCTTGCTGGCATTGCACCAGCGCCACCGGCAGGCCCTGGAGCGGCTGGAAGCCCTGGGCGCGCTCAATGCGCAGTGGGGCCTGGGCGACGAGCGCGGCATGCCGCCGCTGCAAGGCCACCCCCCCATGGCATACGAAGAAGTGCGCGACTTTTTCTTTGCCCGGCAGAACCATATTGCCGAGCTGGACGACGCGGCGGAGCAGTGCGCCGCCGATTGGTCGCTGCAGCCCGGGCGCTCGGACGAGGGCCTGGCGGAGCGGCTGCTGGCCGCCCATGGCGTGCGGGTGGGCAGCGCGGCGGATGCGCTGCCGGGCAACGCGCAGCGCGTCTTCGAGCCCGGGACGCGGGTGCTGAAGCTCGCCGCGGGGCTGGAGCCGGGCCAGCGCGCCTTCCAGATGGCGACGCAGCTGGCGTTCCTGGAGCAGGGGCCGCTGCTGCGGCGCATCGCCGACGGCGCGGGACTGTCCGGCGACCAGGCCCGGGCGCTGGCGCGCATCGGCCTGGCGAACTACTTTGCGGGGGCCCTGGTGCTGCCGTACACGGCCTTCCTGCGCGCGGCCGAAGCCGTGCGCTACGACCTGGACCGGCTGGGCCACCAGTTCGGCGTGGGGTTCGAGACGGTGTGCCACCGCTTGTCCACCCTGCAGCGACCCAGCGCGCGCGGGGTGCCGTTCTTCTTCGTGCGGGTGGACCGGGCGGGCAACATCTCCAAGCGCCAGTCGGCGACGCACTTTCACTTCAGCAAGATCGGGGGCACCTGCCCGCTGTGGAACGTGTACGAGGCGTTTGCCCAGCCCGGGCGCATCGTGCCCCAGCTGGCGCGCATGCCCGACGGCCGCGCCTACCTGTGGGTGGCGCGCACGGTCTCGCGCGGCGGCGGCGGCTGGGGGGCGCCGGGCAAGGAGTTCTCGGTGGCGCTGGGCTGCGATGTCCGCCACGCGCCGCAGCTGGTGTATTCGCAGGGGCTGGATCTCGCGAACCCGCACGGGGGCGTGCCCATCGGCATGGGCTGCAAGGTGTGCGAGCGCGACGCCTGCCCGCAGCGCGCGTTTCCTCCCATTGGCCGGGCGCTGGACGTGAACGAGAACTGGAGCCGGTTCGCGCCGTACCCCGTGGCCGACAGCCGCACGGGGCCGGCGTCCTGACGCAGGTTATGAAATGTGCTCATCAATTCATAGCTGCTGGCGCATGAGGGTGTTGCGCTGACGGCACTTTCCACCAAATAACTCATTGGTAACCAGTTGTTCTGCCGCAGGTTGCTCCAAAGGGCTGCGGATTGCCGCTATCCTGCGCCTTGCGGCCGGGCCCTGGCGCGGCCAACGACCCACCGCAACACCACCCACCACCACGGCCCAGACGCTGTTCTGATTCTTCATGCCCACCCGTTTCCTGCCATGGCTTCCTTGACGCCAGACGGTCGCTATCGGCACTGGCTGGCCGGGCTGGGCGTGGCCGTGCTGGGCGTGGCGGTCAGCCTGTGGCTGGCCTGGCAGCAGGCCGACTCGGTGGCCCAGGCCGGGCAGACCCGGTTCATGCAGGAGGCCCGCGCGTTCGCCGACGCGCTGAGCCAGCGGATCGAGGGGCATACCGAAGTCGTCAACGGCCTGCGCGGCCTGTTCACGGCCAATCCGCACCTGACCCGCGCGGAGTTCGAGCGCGCGGCGAGCGACCTGGAAGTGGGCCAGCGGTATCCCGGCGTGCGCAACCTGTCGTTCACCCGCTGGGTGCCGGGCGCCGAGCGAGCCGCCTATGAAGCCCGGGTGCGCGCCGACACCTCGCTGTCCACCCACGGCTACCCCGACTTCGCCATCCGGCCACCGGGCGAGCGGGCCGAGTACTTCGTGGCCGAGTACCTGTGGCCCATGGCAGGCAATGAAAGCGTGCTGGGCCTGGACATCAGCGCCCAGCCCACCAACCTGGCCGCCATGCAGTACAGCCGGGACAGCGGCCACACCGTGGCCTCGGCCCCGTTCGACCTGCTGCAGGAGGACAAGCACCGCGCGGGCTTCGTGATCCGCGTGCCGGTGTTCGACTACACGGCGGGCACGCCGGAGCCGCGCTTCCTGGGCGCGGTGGCGTCCACCATCCGGGTGTTCGACCTGGTGCAGGCGCTGGGGAGCCAGGGCCTGCTCAACGGCATTGCCGTGTCGATGGAGGACCATGGCTCGGTGCGCGCGGGCTCCACCGACACCACCGTCCGGCCCCTGCTGGCGCAGTCGTCGGCGGCGCTGCCCGATGCGCAGCCGTTTGTGCGCGACCTGCTCGTGCACGACCGGCGCTGGCGCCTGACCTTCCATCCCGCGCGCTCGTTCCTCTCGCCGTCCGAGGCGCGGCTGCCGGTCCTGGCGGGGCTGGGGGGCATCCTGGTGTCCCTCCTGCTGGCTTCCACGGTCGGGCTGCTGGTGCGCCAGCGCACCATGGCGCTGGTGCGCGCGCAGGCGTCGGACGAGGCCCGCCACGAGAGCGAGGAGCGTTTTCGCGCCCTGTTCAACCAGGCCAGCGTGGGGGTCGCGCTGCTGGACACCTCCACCGGCCGGTTCCTGCGCGCCAACCAGCGCTATGGCGACATCGTGGGCTACAGCCCCGAGGAGATGCAGGAGCTCAACATCCGGGCCATCACGCACCCCGACGACCTGGAGACGGACGCGCAGCACCTGGAGCGCCTCAAGTCAGGGGAGGTGCCCGAATACCGGCTGGAAAAGCGCTACATCCACAAGCGCGGCCATTCGGTGTGGGTCGACCTCACCGTGTCGCCGATGTGGGTGCCCGGGGCCACGCCCGACCACCACATCGCCGTGGTGCAGGACATCACCTCGCGCAAGCGCATGGAGGACACCCTGCGCACCAACGAACACCGGCTGCGGGGCATTCTGGAGCGCCTGCCCATGGGCCTGTGCCTGGTGCAGCCCGACGGGCGCATCAGCTTTCGCAACCAGCGCTATGTGCAGATCTGCGGGTACACCGAGGCCGAGGTGCCCGACGTGGACACCTGGTGGGAGCGCGCGTTCCCGGAGCGCGAGGAGCGCGAAACCGTGCGCCAGGGCTGGCGCGAGGCGGCGCAGAGCGCCCAGGCCGGCGACGGCGTGATCCCCGGCGCCGAGTACCTCATCCGCTGCCATGACGGGCAGCTGCGCCCCGTCGAAGTCTCGGGGGTGCAGGTAGAAGGCGGGCACCTGGTCACCATGCAGGACCTGAGCCAGCGCAAGGCGGCCGAGGAGGAGATCAACCACCTGGCCTACTACGACCCGCTCACGCGCCTGCCCAACCGCCGCCTGCTCATGGACCGGCTGCAGCAGGCGCTGGCCACCAGTGCCCGCCACGGGCGCAGCGGCGCCTTGCTGCTGCTCGACCTGGACAACTTCAAGACACTCAATGAAACCCGGGGCCATGACAGCGGCGACCACCTGCTGCTGCAGGTGGCGCACCGCCTGCGCGGCTGCGTGCACGAGGACGACACCGTCGCCCGCCAGGGAGGCGACGAATTCGTCGTGGTGCTGGAAGACCTGGGCGACAACCCCGAGGAGGCCGCGGCCCGCAGCGAAGAAGTGGGCCAGCGCATCCTGGCCACCCTGCGCGAGCCCTACATGCTCAACGGCACCGCGCACCACAGCTCGCTGAGCATGGGCGTCACCATCTTCAGCGGCATGCGCGAGACCGTGGACGAACTGCTCAAGCGCGCCGACCTGGCGCTCTACCAGGCCAAGAACGCCGGCCGCGACACGCTGCGCTTCTACGACCCCCAGATGCAGGCCGCCGTGAGCGCCCGGGCCGCGCTGGAGCGCGACATGCGCATTGGCCTGGCGCAGGGCCAGTTCGAGCTGTACTACCAGCCGCAGATCGACCGGGGCCGCATCACCGGTGCCGAGGCGCTGCTGCGCTGGCGCCATCCACGCGACGGTTTTGTCTCCCCCGCGCATTTCATCCCGCTGGCGGAGGAGACAGGCCTGATCCTCCCGCTGGGCGAATGGGTGCTGCAGGTGGCCTGCGGGTGCCTGGCCCGCTGGGCCGCGCAGCCCGAGCTGGCCGTGCTGAGCCTGGCGGTGAACGTGAGCCCGCGCCAGTTCCACCAGGGCGATTTCGTGGCCCAGGTCCTGGCCGCGCTGGCCAGCTCGGGCGCCCAGGGGCACCAGCTCAAGCTGGAGATGACCGAGGGCCTGCTGCTGGACGACGTGGAAGACACCATCGAGAAGATGGGCCAGCTCAAGGGCTACGGCGTGGGCTTCTCGCTGGACGACTTTGGCACGGGGTACTCGTCGCTGGCCTACCTCAAGCGCCTGCCGCTGGACCAGCTCAAGATCGACCAGAGTTTCGTGCGCGACGTGCTCACCGACCCCAACGACGCCGCCATCGCCCGCACCGTGGTGGCGCTGGGCACCAGCCTGGGCCTGCGCGTGATCGCCGAAGGGGTGGAAACCGAGGCCCAGCGCGAGTTTCTGGAGCGCCACCACTGCCACGCCTGGCAGGGCTACCTGTTCAGCCCGCCCGTGCCGGTGGCCGAGTTCGAGGCGCTGGTGCGCCAAACGAATGGGACGGGCGCGCAGCACGCGTAGCCCTGGCACACCGGCCCGCACCAGCCCGCCCGCCACCCTGCCGGTACAGGATCTGTCAAAATCGATAGCATGAAATCAAGGCGGGATAAGCGCAATAGCTGGTTTTTGCCAAATGTTTGCGCTGCACCCCGGCCGTGTGCCCCTGCCCGTCAGCCGGGGGCCGGGGGGCTGCAGGCGGCGCGGTATCATTCCGCCCTTGCTGCGGCCTGGGTGTTCCGGCCTGGAACGTCCGCCTGGCGCCACTTTTGCATCCCTGCCTTCATCCTCTTTTTGCCCGTTCCCTGACCCGTGCGTCTTACCTCGATCAAGCTTTCCGGTTTCAAGTCGTTCGCTGAACCCACCAATTTCATGCTGCCCGGGCAACTGGTCGGTGTGGTGGGCCCGAACGGCTGCGGCAAGTCCAACATCATGGACGCGGTGCGCTGGGTGTTGGGCGAGAGCAAGGCCAGCGAGCTGCGTGGCGAGTCCATGCAGGACGTGATCTTCAGCGGCACCACCACCCGCAAGCAGGCCAGCCGCGCCAGTGTGGAGCTGGTGTTCGACAACTCCGACCACCGCGCGGGCGGCCAGTGGGGCCAGTACGGCGAGGTCGCGGTGCGGCGCGTGCTCACGCGCGACGGCACCAGCAGCTACTACCTGAACAACCAGCCCGTGCGCCGTCGCGACGTGCAGGACGTGTTCCTGGGCACGGGCCTGGGGCCGCGCGCCTACGCCATCATCGGCCAGGGCACCATCAGCCGCATCATCGAGTCGCGCCCCGAAGAGCTGCGCCTGTTCCTCGAAGAAGCCGCTGGCGTCTCCAAGTACAAGGAGCGCCGCCGCGAGACGGAAAACCGCCTGTCGGACACGCGCGAGAACCTCACGCGGGTCGAAGACATCCTGCGCGAGCTGAACGCCAACCTCGAAAAGCTCGAGAAGCAGGCCGAGGTGGCTGCCAAATACAACACCCTGCAGGCCGAAGCCACGCTCAAGCAGCACCAGCAGTGGTTTTTGAAGCGCGCCGAGGCCGAAGAGCAGCAGAACAAGGTGCGCCTGGACGGCCTCCAAGCCGTCAACGACCTCGAATCCCGCATGGCCGATCTGCGCGCCGTCGAGTCCGACCTCGAAACCATCCGCCAGGCCCACTACGCGGCGGGCGACCAGGTGAACCAGGCCCAGGGCCGGCTGTACGAGGCCACGGCCGAGGTCGGCAAGCTCGAAGCCGAGATCCGCTACGTGATCGAAGGGCGCCAGCGCGTGGAGCAGCGCCTGGTCACGCTGGCCGAGCAGATCGCCCAGTGGCAGGCCCGCAAGGAAGAGGCCGATATCGAGCTCGAAGACCTGGCCGGTGCCGGTGTGGACGCCGAAGAGCGCGCCGAGATGCTGGCCGCCCAGGTCGAAGAGCAGGCCATGCAGCTGCCCGACCTGGAAGAAGCCCTGCGCCAGGCCCAAAGCCGCACGGCCGAGCAGCGCAGCAGCGTGGTGCAAGTGCAGCAGCAGATTGGCGTGCTGGCCGCCGAGCAGCGCAGCATCGACGAACAAAGCCGCCAGCTCGACAGCCGCTTCGAGCGCCTGCGCACCGACCGCAATGCACTGGCCGCGCCCGATGAAGCCCGCCTGACGAACCTGCGCGAGCAGCTCGAAGAGGCGCAAGAGATCGCCGAGACCACGGAGGCCCGACTGCACGAGCTGCAGGAGTCCGTGCCCCAGCTCGACGACGACCGCCGCGCGCGCCAGCAGGCCGTGAATACCGAAAGCGCGCGCCAGGCCGACCTGTCGGCCCGCATGGAGGCGCTCAAGGCGCTGCAGGAAAAGGTCAAGACCGACGGCAAGCTGCGCCCCTGGCTGGCCAAACACGGCCTCGACGGCCTGCAAGGCCTGTGGAGCCGCATCCACATCGAGCCCGGCTGGGAAAACGCGCTCGAAGCCGCGCTGCGCGAGCGCCTGGCCGCCCTGGAAGTAGGGCGCCTGGACATGGTGCGCGGCTTCCTGGGCTCCGGCGGCAACGACGCGCCCCCAGCTCGGCTGGCCTTCTACAGCGCCCCCGCAGCAGGCCATCCCGAGCCATCGTCACCCCACGCCCGCTTGTCCGACCTGCTGCGCCTGAACGATGCCGGCCTGCGTGCCGTGATGGTGGACTGGCTGCAAGGCTGCTACACCGCCCCCACGCTGGACGACGCCCTGGCCCGCCGCAGCACGCTGCAACCCGGGGAGGTGGTGTTTGTTCCTACCGGCCATGCGGTCAGCGCCCACAGCGTGAGCTTTTACGCGCAGGACTCCGAGCAGTCGGGCATGCTGGCCCGCGCGCAGGAAATCGAGCACCTCGAAAAAGAGCTGCGTGCGCAAGCGCTCATCGCCGAAGAATCGCGCACGGCCCTGGTGCGTGCTGAGGCCGCGTACGCCGATGCCTCCCAGCGCCTCGTGGCCGCGCGCCGCGAAGCCACCGAAACCCAGAGCCGCGCCCACGAGCTGCAGGTCGAGACCCTGCGCCTGACCCAGCTGGCCGAACAGACCCGCGCGCGCAGCCAGCAAATCGACGGCGACCTGGCCGAGGTGGAGGCCCAGCTGGCCGACCTGCAGGAACGCCGCGTGGCCGCCGAGGCGCGCTTTGAAGAACTCGACATGCAGCTGGCCGACAGCCAGGAGCGCGAGGCCCAGCTGGGCGACCGCGTGATCGAAGCCGAGCGCAAGCTGACGGCCTGCCGCGAACAGCAGCGCACGCTGGAGCGCCAGGCGCAAGAGGCCACGTTCTCGCAACGCAGCCTGGAAGCGCGCCGCGCCGAACTCAACCGTTCCATCGAAACCGCCACGCAGCAGGCCAAGGCCCTGGCCGATGAAGAGCAGCGCGCGCGCGACGAGCTGGCCCGCCTGTCCGATGCTGCCGCGCAAGGTGGCCTGCAGGCCGCACTGGAAGTGAAGATGGAGCGCGAAAAAGCGCTCGGCGCCCAGCGCAGCGAATACGACGACCTCACCACCAAGCTGCGCGCCAGCGACGAGCGCCGCATGCAGCTCGAACGCGCGCTCGACCCGCTGCGCGCCCGCATCACCGAATTCCAGCTCAAGGAACAGGCGGCGCGCCTGGGCCTGGAGCAGTACACCACCTTGCTGGCCGACGCGCAGGCCGACCTCGAGGCCGTGGCCCAGTCGATCACCGACGGCAATGTGCGCGTGGGTGGCCTGCAAAGCGAAATCGACCGCCTGCACCGCGAGATCGCCGCCCTGGGCGCGGTGAACCTCGCCGCGCTGGACGAACTCAAGCTCGCCAGCGAGCGCAAGGTCTTCCTCGATGCGCAGACGGCCGACCTGACCGAGGCCATGAACACGCTGGAAGACGCGATCCGCAAGATCGACGGTGAAACACGCCAGCTGCTCTCGGGCACCTTCGACACCGTGAACGCGCACTTTGGCCGCATGTTCCCCGAGCTGTTCGGCGGCGGCCAGGCCAAGCTCATCATCACCGGCGATGAAATCCTTGATTCCGGCGTGCAGGTGATGGCGCAGCCGCCCGGCAAGAAGAACCAGACCATCCACCTGCTGTCGGGCGGCGAGAAGGCCCTCACCGCGATTGCGCTGGTGTTCGCCATCTTCCAGCTCAACCCCGCGCCGTTTTGCCTGCTGGACGAAGTGGACGCGCCGCTGGACGACGCCAACACCGAGCGTTACGCCAAGCTGGTGTCCAGCATGAGCAAGGGCACGCAGTTCCTGTTCATCAGCCACAACAAGATCGCGATGGAAATGGCCGAACAGCTGATCGGTGTGACCATGCAGGAGCAGGGCGTGTCGCGCATCGTGGCCGTCGATATGGAATCGGCCCTCTCCATGGCGGAAATATGAGTACCCCCCTGAGGCGCTTCGCACCTTCCCCCCAGGGGGACGACGCCCTTGCTGCGGGGCGGCCCTTGCTCGGCGTCTCGCGCACAGGCCGCGCGCATTTTCACCGCGGCGGCCCTTGCGCCATGCAGCGGATAGCCGTTAGCCGAGAATTTCTTTTATGAGCACATTGCAACTGAGTCTGGCCATCATCGGCGGCCTGGTGCTGGCCCTCATCGTGGCCTACAACACCTGGACCTCGCGCCGCAACGCGCCCAAGCGCGCCTTGCCGCCAGAGCCGGAACGCGAGCGCGCGGCCGAGCCCGCGCTGCGCCAGGAGCCAGGTTTCGAGGCGGGCGCGGCCGCCGACCTGCCCCCCGGGGAATTTCACGGCCTGGACCGCGGGCCCGAGCCTTCCGAGCACACGGTGGATGCCAGCGAGGCCCTGCAGATGCCCGTGCCGCCGTTCTCGCTGGAGCGCCGCCCCGGGCTGGACCCGCTCATCGACGTGATCGCACCGCTGCAGCCGGAGGTGTCCGTGTCCGGCGATGCCGCGCTGGCGGCGCTGCCTCCCACGCGCCGGGCCGGCAGCAAGCCGTTTGCGATCGAAGGCCTGAACGAAGCCACCCAGCAGTGGGAGACGCCGGCGCCCGGCCAGCGCTACCAGAGCTTCCAGGCGGGCGTGCAGCTTGCCAACCGCATGGGCGCGCTCAACGAGATCGAGTTCTCGGAATTCGTCGTCAAGGCCCAGGCGTTTGCGGACGCCATCAATGCCGCCCCCGATTTTCCCGACATGCTGCAGGAAGTGGCCCGCGCCCGCGAGCTGGACCAGTTCGCCAGCGACCACGACGCGCAACTGGCCTTCATGCTGCGCGCGCGCCAGGCCGCCTGGAGCCCCGGCTACGTGCAGCAGAACGCCGCGCGCGTGGGCTTCGTGCCGGGCGCCATGCCCGGGCGCCTGGTGCTGCCGGCCGGCGCGCAAGGCCTGCCGCCATTGCTCACGCTCGGCTACGACACGCAGGCGGCACTGGCCGAAGACCCGGACCAGTCCGCCATCCGCGACATCACCCTGAGCCTGGACGTGGCGCAGGTCCACCGAACCGAACAACCCTTTGCGCGCCTGCGCGAGGCCGCCGCCGCGCTGTGCGAGGCCATGGACGGCGTGCTCTGTGACCAGAACGGCCAGCCGCTGCCTGCCATGGCCATGGACCCGATCGCCTCGGACCTGGAGCTGCTGTACGACCAGCTCGACGGGCGCGACCTGTCGGCGGGGTCGGTGCTGGCGCGCCGGCTGTTCAGCTAGGCCGCCGCATGAGCGCAACGCTGGTCCGGCTGGCGCAGGAGGCCGATCACGGCGCCGTCAGGGCGCTGTACCGCGAACTGCGGCCCCATGACCCTGTGCTGGGCGACGATGCATCGCTGGACAGCTTTCGCGCCGTGTTGCGGTCCCCCAGCGCGCGGCTGGTGGTAGCGCTGCGGCATGGCGAGGTCGGCGCGACCTGCATGCTGGCGCTCGTGCCCAATTTCGCCAGCGCCGGGATGCCCATCGGCGTCGTCGAGCATGTCATCACGGGCGGGCGCTTCCGGCGCCAGGGGCTGGCCCGGGCAGCGCTGGAGTTCGCCCTGGACGCGGCCTGGGCCCTGAACTGCTGCAAGGTTTTCCTGCTGTCGGGCGCGCAGCGCACGCAGGCCCACCGGCTCTATGAATCCGTGGGCTTCGCGGGCGGCAGGGAACTGGGGTTTGTCAAAAGGAATCCCAGCTTGGGCCACCATGACTGAACAATCAGAACTTTTTTCGGCCGCAGCGCAGACCAGCCAAGCGCAGGCAGCTATCAAAATCAAAGCGCTGCGCGAGCAGCTCCACCGCTGGGCGCACCAGTACTACGTGCTGGACGAGCCCACCGTGCCCGATGCCGAGTACGACCGCGTGTTCCGGGAACTGCAGGCCCTGGAGACGGCGCACCCCGACCTCATCACGTCCGACTCGCCCACGCAGCGCGTGATCGGGGCGGTGATGGAAGGCCTCACGCCCGTGCGCCACGCGGTGCCCATGCTCAGCATCCACACCGAAACCGACACCGAGGCCACCGGCGCGCAGGCGTTCGATGCGCGCGTGCGGCGCGAGCTGGGCCTGGCGGAATCGGACCCCGCCATCGAATACGTGGCCGAGCCCAAGTTCGATGGCCTGGCCATGAGCCTGCGCTATGAAAACGGCCGCCTCGCGCAGGCCGCCACGCGGGGCGACGGCGAGGTGGGCGAGGACGTGACGCACAACATCCGGACCATTCGCCAGATACCCCTGACCTTGCCCGAGGGCGTGCCCCCGCTGCTCGAAGTGCGTGGCGAGGTCTACATGCGCCGCGCTGATTTCGATGCGCTCAACGAGCGGCAGCGGGAGCAGGGCGGCAAGACCTTCGTGAACCCGCGCAACGCCGCAGCCGGCGCGGTGCGCCAGCTGGACTCGAACATCACCGCCCAGCGCCCCTTGAGCTTTTTTGCGTATGGCCTGGGCGCCGTCACGCCGCCCGGCGAGGGAGGGCCGGTGTTCCGCACGCACTACGAGATGCTGCAGACCCTGAAGTCATGGGGTTTTCCGGTGGCGGCGCAGGTGCAGATTGCGGCGGGTGCTGCGGAATTGGTAGCATTTCACCAGCAGGTGGGCGGCAGCCGCGATGCGCTGCCCTACGACATCGATGGCGTGGTCTACAAGGTCAACTCGCTGCAGCTGCAGCGCGACCTGGGCTTCAAGACGCGCGAGCCGCGCTGGGCCGTGGCGCACAAGTACCCGGCGCAGGAGATGGCCACCAAGATCGAAGGCATCGACGTGCAGGTGGGCCGCACCGGCAAGATCACGCCCGTCGCGCGCCTCGCGCCCGTGTTCGTGGGAGGCGTCACCGTCACCAACGCCACGCTGCACAACCTGTTCGAGATCCGCAAGAAGGGCGTTCGGGTGGGCGACACCGTCATCGTGCGCCGCGCGGGCGATGTGATTCCCGAAGTCGTGGGCGTGATGCCGGGCAACCGGACCGGCTATGTGCCCAACTTCAAGATGCCCGAGGCCTGCCCCGTCTGCGGCAGCGCCGTGGTGCGCGAAAAGGGCGAGGCCAACCACCGCTGCACGGGCGGCCTGTTCTGCGCCGCGCAGCGCAAGGAGGCCATCCTGCACTTCGCCGCGCGCCGCGCCATGGACATCGAGGGGCTGGGCGACAAGCTGGTGGACCAGCTGGTGGACACCAATGTGATCCGCACGCTGCCCGACCTGTACCGCCTGGGCCTCACCTCCCTCATCGCGCTGGAGCGCATGGCCGAGAAGTCGGCCCAGAACGTGTTGGCCGCGCTCGAAAAATCCAAGCAGACCACCTTGCCGCGTTTTCTGTTCGGCCTGGGCCTGCGCCACGTGGGCGAGGCCACGGCCAAGGACCTGGCGCGGCACTTTGGCACGCTGGATGCCATCATGGACGCCAGCGTGGAGCAGCTGCTGGAGGTGAACGATGTGGGCCCGGTGGTGGCGCAGAGCCTGCACACGTTCTTCCAGCAGCCGCACAACCGCGAGGTGGTCGAGCAGCTGCGCGCCTGCGGCGTGACCTGGCCCGAGGGCCCGGTGGCCGAACGCGCCCCGCAGATCCTTGCCGGCAAGACCGTGGTGCTGACCGGCACCCTGCCGACCTTGAGCCGCGACGCGGCCAAGGACATGCTGGAAGCCGCTGGCGCCAAGGTGGCCGGTTCGGTCAGCAAGAAGACCAGCTATGTGGTGGCGGGCGATGAAGCCGGCAGCAAGCTGGCCAAGGCCCAGGAGCTGGGCGTGCCCGTGCTGGACGAAGCGGGCATGCTGGCGCTGCTGTCGGGCCCGGGCGCCTGAGGCGCTCTCCCCCTTACTCCGAGTTCTTGATGCGCACATTGCTGCTTTCCTTCCAGGCCCGCGCCGCGGCCCTGTTCCGCTGGCTGGCCGGCCTGTTTGCCTGGATGCCCCGCCCGCTGCGCCGCGCGCTGCTGTGGGGCGCCCTCGCGCTGCCTGCCGCGGTGCTGGCGTACACCCTGGTCCTGATCCCGTTCACGCCCTCCATCAGCGACATCCGCAAGGCCAAGAGCGAGCTGCCCGCGCAGCTCATGTCGGTGGACGGCAAGCTGCTGGCCGAGTACCGCTGGGCCAATCGCGAATGGGTGGAGCTCGACAAGATTTCTCCGCATGTGGTGAACGCGCTCATCGCCACCGAGGACCACCGCTTCTACGACCACTTCGGCCTGGACTGGAGGCGCACGGTATCGTCGGTGGTGCACACGCTGCGCGGCGCCCCGCAGGGCGGCTCCACCATCACGCAGCAGCTGGCGCGCAACCTGTTTCCGGAGGAGATCGGCCGCTCGCGCGTGTTTCCCCAGGCCCTCACGCGCAAGCTCAAGGAGGCCATCACGGCGGTCAAGATCGAGTTGTCGTATTCCAAGGACGAGATCCTGGAAACCTACCTCAATACCGTGCCCTTCCTGTACAACGCGTTCGGCATCGAGATGGCCGCGCGCACGTACTTCGACAAGTCGGCCGACAAGCTCAATGTGCTGGAGAGCGCCACGCTGATCGGCATGCTCAAGGGCACGGCCTACTACAACCCCGTGCTCAACCCCGAGCGTGCGCAGGCCCGGCGCAACACCGTGCTGTCGCAGATGGTCAAGCGCGGCAAGCTGGAGCAGGCACAGTTCGACACGCTGCAAAAGCGCCCGCTGCGCGTCAACTTCGAGCGCCAGACCGAGGTCATGGGTCCCGCGCCGCACTTTGCGATCCAGCTGCGCAAGCAGCTCATCGACTGGGCCGACAGCAAGGGCTACAGCCTGTATTCGGATGGCCTGGTGATCCGCACCACCATCGACTCGCGCCTGCAGGCCTATGCCAATCAGGCGGTGGCGCGCCAGGGCCGCCAGCTGCAGGGCGTGGCCGATGCCGCCTGGAGCAAGCGCGATGGCTGGGGGCCGCAGAACGAACTGGTGCAGACCCTGGTGCGCGAAAGCAGCGAATACCGCGCCGCGCTGGACAAGGGGGAAGAGCCCGCCGAGGCGCTCAAGGCGCTCCTGGCCGACGACGCCTTCCTGCAGAAGCTGCGCTCCGATAAAACGCGCGTGCAGGCGGGGTTTCTCGCGCAGGATCCCGTCACGGGCCATGTGCTGGCCTGGGTGGGCAGCCGCGACTTCGCGCAGGACCCGTTCGACCACGTGCAGGCGGCCCGGCGCCAGCCCGGCTCCACGTTCAAGCCCTTCGTGTACGGCGCGGCCTTTGCCAAGGGGGCATCGCCCGGCGACACGCTGATGGATGCCGCGGTGGAGATACCGCTGGGCGGTGGCCGCGTGTGGCGCCCCACCGACGGGCGCCCGCCGAGCGACGAGCCCATGACGCTGGCGGATGGACTGGCGCTCTCCAAGAACACCATCACCGCGCAGGTGATGCAGCAGGTCGGCCCCGCCCGCGTGGCCGAAGTGGCGCGGGCGCTGGGGGTGCGGCAGTCGCCGCTCGAGGAAGTGCCATCGCTGGCGCTGGGCACGAGCCCGGTCACGCTCAAGGAAATGATCTCGGCCTACAGCAGCATCGTGAACCTGGGGCGCTATGTGGAGCCGGTGCTCATCACCAGCATCGAGGACCGCCACGGCAAGGTGCTCGATACCTTCGCGAAGCCGGTGCCTGAGGCGGTCTTCGAAGGCCGCGCGGCCCAGACGCTGCGCAACACCATGCGCGGCGCGGTGGACAGGGGCACCGCCACCGCGATCCGCTCACGCTATGGCATCCAGGCCGATGTGGCGGGCAAGACCGGCACGACCCAGGACAACACGGATGGCTGGTTCATCCTCATGCATGCCCGCGTGGTGGCGGGGGCCTGGGCGGGCTTCAACGATGGCCGCATCACGCTGCGCAGCGACTACTGGGGGCAGGGCGCCCGCAGCGCGCTGCCCATGGTGGGCGAGTTCATGCAGCAGGCGATCCGGGCCAAGGTGATCGACGGCCAGGAGCGGTTCTTCGATGAGTTCGACACCACCCCACCGCCCCCGCCGGCGGATAGCTCGCTCGGCGTCATGCGCGACTGGATACGCGGGCTGTTTGGCAGCGACACGGCACCGCCAGCACCGGTGCCCTCCGCGCCAGCAGCGTGGCCCCTGGGTCCTGCTGCGCCCCGGCCGCCTGGAGGCCAGGGCCTGCCTCCCGTCACGACCGATCCGGGCTATCCCCCGGCACCCGCCGAAGAGCGCGTGGGCGGCTGAGCACGGCTGCGGGCGGCTCGCGGTCCCGGCCGGGCCGGTCACTTTTTGCTGGCGCCAGCCCATGACCGCCGCTAGGATGCGCGGCGATGAAATTGTTACGTGTGCCGTCCCCGGGGGGGCATTTTCCGCAAATGTGCTTTGCCTGGGGCCGGGCGCTCCCGCCGGGTACTTTTACGGGCCACCGGAGACCGCCGTGACCCATTTCATTCATCCCTTCACCGCGGTGTGCCTGCAACCGGTCCTGTCGCCCTTGGCAGGGAGCGAAGCTCGCCGCGTCCCGCCCATCGTGCATCCACGACCCACAGAAAATGACTCCAAGACGCTTTCGTTTCTCGCTGCCGAGCTATGCCCTTGCTTGCGGTTTTGCACTGACCCCCTGCCTCGGCGGGGCCGCAGATATCCGGTTGACGCCTCCACCTGGCGGCGCCCTCGTGGTGACCGATTCGGCAACCCAGACCGTGCGTTTTCGCGTGGACGATGCGGGCAGGATCCGGATGCCCGGACTGGCTGGCGCGCCCGCACAAGGCAGCCTGCTCTGTTTTGAAAGCGCAAGCGGCGCGGTGGGAGGCTGCACGGCGGGCGTCGCCACGGGGCCGATGGGGCCCGCAGGGCCTGCCGGAGCGGCAGGCGCCCCGGGAACCCCGGGAGCGGTGGGCCCTGCAGGCGCGGCCGGTCCTGCGGGTGCCACCGGCCCCGTGGGCCCAGCGGGCGCCACGGGGCTGCAAGGGCCTGCAGGTGCGCAGGGGCCCGCGGGGCCCCAAGGGCCCGCAGGCTCCGTCGCGGCGTATGGTGATGGCTCCGCGGGGGCCTATACCGTGTCGATCGCCTCGACCATCGACCTGTCCACGACAGCAGGGTTCAACAGCCTTGGCGGACGGCACCACATGCAGTTTTCCACGATCGACATCGCGGGAGCGCTGACGCTTCCCAGCGGGACCGTGCTGCGCGCGACCGGCGACGTGACCATTTCCGGCTCCATCACCGTCCTTGAAGGGTCGCAAGGGGCCAGCAATGTCACGCCACACCCCGGTATTGCGCTGTCGTCACCCGGGACACCCCAAGGCGGTATCGGACTGCCAGCACTCTCTGCCGCGCGGCTCTTGAAACCGCCAGCCGCGGCGGGTGGGGCGGGTAGCCGGCCGAACGCGCAGGACACGGGTGGAGGCGGGGGCGGATCACTTGTGATCCTTGCCGGGGGCAATGTGACCGTCACCGCATCGGGCGTGATCAAGGCCAATGGCGGCAACGGGCAGAACGCCATGACCCCGGGCGCGGACGCCGCCGGGGCCGGGGGCGGGGCTGGGGGCGTGATCGTCATCGCGGCCGGCGGCGACATCACGGTGGCGGGCGCACTGTTGGCCAATGGCGGGCATGGCGGAAATGGCTTCAACGGCAACCTTGGCAACGCGGTGGGCGCGGGCGCGGGAGGTGGTGGTGGGGGCGGCATCATCCACCTGGTGGCGTCCTCCACGCCCGTGGTCACGGGATCGCTGCTGGTCAATGGCGGCGCGATGGGTCTGGACGATTTCTCGGGGGGATCGTCCCTTGCTGGAGGGGGCGGCGGGGCCAGCGGCGGAAACGGCGGCAACGCGGGCGTGGTGAATGCGTCGGTGGTTCAGCCGGCGCAGGCGGGCTTCAGCGGCCGCTCCATCCTCACCACCGTTCCTGCACCCTGGAACCTGTTTCTCCACTGAGGCAGGGCCGGCACGCCCGGCGGACCGGGGGCACGTACCCCCGGGCTGGGCCGTCCAGGGGCCGGGCGCTATTCGATATCGATGCAGTGCAGCCCGAAGCTGCCCGCCTTGCGGTCGGCAAAAAAAGCTTCCAGCGTTTCCTTGACGGTACGGAAGGCGATCTCGTCCCAGGGCACCTCGTCTTCGGTGAAGAGCCGCGCCTCGATGGTTTCATACCCGGGGTTGAACTGGTCGCTGAGCAGGTGGGCCCTGTAGAACAGGTGCACCTGCCCCACACGGCGCACATTGAGCAGGCTGAACAGCGGGCCCATCTCGATCTGTGCGCCGGCTTCCTCGTCCGTCTCGCGCGCAGCGCCCTGGGCCGTGGTTTCGTCCAGTTCCATGAAGCCCGCCGGCAGCGTCCACTTGCCCCAGCGCGGTTCGATGTTGCGTTTGCACAGCAGCACGCGTCCATCGGGCAGGGTCGGCACGGTGCCCACCACGTTGAGCGGGTTCTCGTAGTGCACCGTGCTGCAGGTGGGGCACACCGCGCGCTGCTTGGTGTCGCCGTCGTCCGGCAGGCGGTAGACCACGGCGGTGCCACAGGCGCGGCAGTGTTTGATGGGGCTGCGGAAGGTCATCGGGGGTTTTGATTCAAATAGGCTGCTGGCGATTGTTCCATCAGCGCTGGCAGCTATGAAAAGGATAGCTTTTGGCTGCGCGCCGGGGCCTGTGCGCCAGGTGGCCCAGGCCGCGGGGCGTCACACCACGCTCAGCCGCAGCGTGCCCAGGCCGTCCACGCCGCCCTCGAGCACGTCGCCGCGCACCACGGCGCCCACGCCTTCGGGCGTGCCGGTGTAGATCAGGTCGCCGGGCTGCAGCTCCCATGCGGCCGACAGGTGCTCGATGGTCTCGGCGATGTTCCAGATGAGCTGGGCCACGGTGCTGCGCTGGCGGTCCGCGCCGTTGACCTGCAGCCAGATGCCGGCCTTCTCCACGTCACCGGCCTGCGCGGCGGGCGTGATGGGGCCGATGGGCGCGCTCGCGTCGAAGCCCTTGCCGATGCACCAGGGGCGGCCCTGTTTCTTCATGTCGTTCTGCAGGTCGCGGCGCGTCATGTCCAGGCCCACGGCGTAGCCGTAGATGTGGGTGAGCGCATCGGCGGCCTGGATGTTCTTCCCGCCCTTGCCAATGGCCACGACCAGTTCGATCTCATGGTGCAGGTTGGCCGTGAGGCTGGGGTAGGGCAACTGGCCCGTCTCGCCCGCATTCACCACCACGATGGCATCGGCCGGCTTCATGAAGAAAAACGGCGGCTCGCGACCGGTGAAGCCCATTTCCTTGGCGTGTTCTTCGTAGTTGCGGCCCACGCAGTAGATGCGGTGCACGGGGAACCGGTCGGCGCTGCCGGCCACGGGCACGCTGGCCACCGGTGCGGGAGAAAACACGTAGCTCATGTCTGCCTTTCTTCTTGTCTCTGGGTGCGATGGAACGGGTGCGGGCCTGGCGTGCGGGCGGGTTGCCCTGCGGGCCGGGCCGAAGTGTGGCAGTGTGCCATGGGTGCGGGCGTCTTGCTGTGGGACGCTACACTCGCGCCCATGGCAAAGAGCTTCGATTTCCACAACACGCCAGGCCACCTGGTGCGCCGTGCCCACCAGCGTACCGTGGCGCTTTTCATGGAGGAGACAGCGGGGTTTGACGTGACGCCCGTGCAGTTCGCCATCCTGCATGAACTGCTGGCCCGGCCCGGGGAAGACCAGGTCACCTTGGCATCCCGCGTGGCGTTCGACGCGGCCACCTCGGGGTCGGTGATCGGGCGCCTGGAAAAGCGCGGCTGGATCCGCCGCGAACCCGACACCCGCGACCGCCGCCGCAAGCTGCTGTGGATCACGCCGGAAGGCGAAGTGGCGGCCCTGCAGATGCGCGATGCCGCCCAGCGCGTGCAGGAGCGTCTGATGGCGCCCCTCAACGCGCAGGAGCGCGGCGACCTGATGGTGCTGCTCACCAAGGTCGTCTACAACCACCAGGACCCGGCCGGCGCCTCGGGCGCATGACGCCGGCCCCGCCGGGCCGTGGCAGGGCTTGCGGGACGCACCGTACAACCGCCGCTCTCCACGGCACGCACGCCCACCGATCCATCGACGCAATCCCCATCCCCATCCCCATGCAGCTGTACAACTACTTCCGCTCCTCGGCCTCGTTTCGCGTGCGCATCGCGCTGCAGATCAAGGGCCTGGCCTACGACTACATTCCCGTGCACCTCGTGAAGGGCGAGCACCAGCAGCCTGCCTACGCGGCCCTCGCCGCCGATGCCCTGGTGCCCACGCTGGTGACCGATGGCGGAGAGGCATTGTCGCAATCGATGGCCATCATCGAATACCTGGACGAGACCCATCCCACACCCGCCCTGATGCCCGCCACGGCCCTGGACCGGGCGCGCGTGCGGGCGCTGGCGCAGATGGTGGCGTGCGAGATCCACCCGATCAACAACCTGCGCGTGCTCAAGTATCTGGTGCGGGAGCTGAAGGTGGATGAAGCCGCCAAGAACGCGTGGTACCACCACTGGCTGCGCAGCGGGCTCGAGGCCTTCGAGCGGCAGCTGGTGCTGCTCTCGCAGGAGCGCGCGGCCCAGGGGCTGGCGCCCTCGGTGCTGTGCTGGGGCGGCACCCCCACGCTGGCCGACTGCTGCCTGGTGCCGCAGATCTTCAACGCCCAGCGTTTCAAGGTCGACCTGGGCGGCCTGCCGCTCACCATGGGCGCGTTCGACGCCTGCATGGCGCTGCCCGCATTCCAGAAGGCCCAGCCTTCCGCCTGTCCGGACAACGAAGCTTGACCCTTCGCACGCACTCCCCGCAGGCCACCGACTGGCTGGTGCCGGACTGGCCCTTGCCGCCGGGCGTGCATGCGCTGTGCACCACCCGCGCGGGTGGTGTGAGCCTGCCCCCGTATGACAGCCTGAACCTGGGCATGCATGTGGGGGACGACCCCGCCGCTGTCCGCGCCAACCGCCTTCGGCTTCAGTCCGCCCTCGAAGGAGTGACAGCGGGCACGCGGCCCGTGTTTCTGAGCCAGGTGCATGGCGATGGCGTGGTGCAGCTCGACGGCGGCACGCCCGACGGCATCGAGGCCGACGCCTGCGTGGCGGCGGTTCCCGCGGTCGCCTGCACCATCATGGTGGCCGACTGCCTGCCGGTGCTGTTCGCCCACCGCTCAGGCCGGGCCGTGGCTGCGGCCCATGCGGGATGGCGCGGGCTCGCGGGGGTGGACGGGCAGGGGGTGCTGGAATCGGTTTTCAAGCGTTTTGTCGCGCTGGCCAAGGCGGATCAAGCGCACGATGCTATAAAAATTGAAGCAATCCTGCCCTTGCAAGGGGTGGCGCAGGACACGCTGGCCTGGCTGGGGCCCTGCATCGGCCCGCAGGCGTTCGAGGTGGGTCCCGAGGTGCGGGCGGCTTTTTGCGACACCGCCCCGGCCTTGCAGGATTGCTTCGCGCCCAGCGGCCACGCCAGCGGCAAGTACCTGTGCGATCTGGCGGGCCTCGCGCGGCGGCGGTTGCAGGCGCTCGGAATCACCCATGTCCACGGCAATGACGGAACACCGCCATGGTGCACCGTCACGAACGCATCAAGGTTCTTTTCCCACCGGCGCGACAGCGCCACCCTGGGCGGCAGCGGGCGCTTCGCTGCCTGCATCTGGCGCGGCTGAGGAATCGGGGCCGCCAGCCTCGCGGGCCGCCGCGGCCTGCTCGGCATCGTGGGCAGCCTGCTCCGCGGCTTCACGCGCCTTGATCGCGCGCTTGCGCGAAGGCGTGCCCAGGATGTACACCAGAATGCCCATGGGCAGCAGCCCATACAGCGCGAACGTGATCACGGCGCCCAGCAGCGTCCCGGTGGGGCTGGTGGCTTCGGCCACCGCCATCATGAGGGTGACGTAGGTCCAGGCGATGACGATGAGGTACATTGGTTTATGTTCGCTGCAAGCGTTGAATCCGTTGCCATGCTGAAGTGGGTCGGCAACAATGAACCCGAGACACAAAAAACAAGAAGCCCTGCCGCTGCGAGCGACCAATCACTGAGGAAAGAGCATGAATTCTGAATCACCATGGGCCGAGAGCGCCCAGCAGTTCCAGCAGATTTTCGGGCAAAGCTGGTCACAGGCACTGCAGTCGTTCCAGAAGCTGGACCTTGGTACGCAGGTACCCGCCACCCCCCCTCTGAAGTTTTCACCCAGCAAGCTGCAGGCGCTGCAGCAGCAGTACCTGAAGGAAGCGCAGGAACTGTGGGCCCAGGGCCTGCAGGGCGCGCCCGAGGTCAAGGACCGCCGCTTCGCCGGCGAGGGCTGGGCCAGCAACCCCGTCGCGGCCTTCTCGGCCGCCGCCTACCTGCTCAATGCGCGCACCCTGATGGGCCTGGCCGAGGCGGTGGAGTCCGACGAAAAGACCAAGGCCCGCATCCGTTTCGGCGTGGAGCAATGGATGGCCGCCATGGCGCCGAGCAACTTCCTGGCCTTCAACGCCGAGGCGCAGAAGAAGGCCATCGAAACCAAGGGCGAGAGCATTGCCAAGGGCATGCAGAACCTGCTGCACGACATCACACAGGGCCATGTGTCGATGACCGACGAAAGCCTGTTCGAGGTGGGCCGCAACGTGGCCACCACCGAGGGCGCCGTGGTGTATGAGAACGAGCTGTTCCAGCTGCTCGAATACAAGCCGCTCACCGCCAAGGTCTATGAGCGCCCCTTCCTGCTGGTGCCGCCGTGCATCAACAAGTTCTACATCCTCGACCTGCAGCCCGAGAATTCGCTGATCCGCTACGCCGTCGAACAAGGCCATCGCACCTTTGTCGTGAGCTGGCGCAACCCCGGCGATGCCCTGGCCCACAAGACCTGGGACGACTATGTGGAAGACGGCGCGATGGCGGCCATCGACGTGGTGCGGAACATCACCGGCGCCGAACAGATCAACGCGCTGGGCTTCTGCGTGGGCGGCACCATCCTGAGCAATGCGCTGGCCGTGCTGGCGGCACGGGGCGATGAGCCCGTGGCCAGCGCCACGTTCCTCACCACCCTGATCGACTTCACGGACACCGGCATTCTGGATGTGTTCATCGACGAGGCGTTCGTGAAGTTCCGCGAGATGCAGATGGGGCAGGGCGGGCTGATGAAGGGGCAGGACCTGGCATCGACCTTCAGCTTCCTGCGTCCCAACGACCTGGTGTGGAACTACGTGGTGGGCAACTACCTCAAGGGCGAGACGCCGCCGCCGTTCGATCTCCTGTACTGGAACAGCGACAGCACCAACCTGCCCGGGCCGTTCTACGCGTGGTACCTGCGCAATTTCTACCTGGAGAACAACCTGGTCAAGCCCGGCAGGCTCACCGTGTGCGGCGAGAAGATGGACCTTGGAAACCTCACGCTGCCGGTGTACATCTACGGCTCGCGCGAAGACCACATCGTGCCCATCAACGCCGCCTATGCATCCACCCAGGTGCTGCCTGGCAAGAAGCGCTTCGTGATGGGGGCCTCGGGCCACATCGCCGGCGTCATCAACCCCCCCGCCAAGGGCAAGCGCAGCCACTGGATCCGCGCGGACGGCAAGCTGCCCGCCACGCTGGACTCGTGGCTGGAGGACGCGACCGAACACCCCGGCAGCTGGTGGACCGATTGGTCCGGATGGCTCAAGGGCCATGCCGGCAAGCAGATCGCGGCCCCCAAGGCCTACGGCAAGGGCACGAAATTCAGGGCTACCGAGCCGGCACCGGGCAGCTACGTCAAGCAGAAGGCGTGACATGCGCAAGCCCCTGGGTCGCCTCTGGCGTGCATTGCCGATCAGGGACGGCGGCGCCGCCCCGCATTGCGGCACCTGTCTGGCGCCCCGCGCCGGGGCAGCGCCGGCACCGGCGGATACGCAAAAGCACTGATCCGCGGCGCTGCGAGAATTACCAAGCAACAACCCCCAACCACAAGGACATTCCATGGAAGACATCGTCATCGTTTCGGCCGCCCGCACCGCCGTGGGCAAGTTTGGTGGCGCACTGGCCAAGACGCCCGCGACCGAGTTGGGCGCCATCGTGATACGCGAAGTCATCGCGCGCGCGGGCCTCTCGTCCGACCAGATTGGTGAAGTCATCATGGGCCAGGTGCTGACCGCGGGCGTGGGCCAGAACCCGGCGCGCCAGGCCTCCATGAAGGCCGGTGTGGCCAAGGAGACCCCCGCGCTCACCATCAACGCCGTGTGCGGCTCGGGCCTCAAGGCCGTGATGCTGGCGGCGCAGGCCGTGGCATGGGGCGACAGCGAGATCGTCGTGGCCGGCGGGCAGGAGAGCATGAGCCTGTCGCCCCACGTGCTCAACGGTTCGCGCGACGGCCAGCGCATGGGCGACTGGAAGATGGTCGACTCGATGATCGTCGATGGCCTGTGGGACGTCTACAACCAGTACCACATGGGCATCACGGCCGAGAACGTGGCCAAGCAGTACGGCATCACCCGCGACATGCAGGACGCCCTGGCGCTGGCGAGCCAGCAAAAGGCCGCTGCCGCGCAGGATGCCGGCAGGTTCGCTGACGAAATCGTGGGCGTGAGCCTGCCGCAGAAGAAAGGCGATCCCATCGTCTTCAATGCCGACGAATACCTCAACCGCAAGACCAATGCCGAAGCGCTGGCCGGCCTGCGCCCCGCGTTCGACAAGGCAGGGAGCGTGACGGCGGGGAATGCCTCGGGTCTCAATGACGGCGCGGCCGCCGTGGTCGTGATGAGCGCCAAGAAGGCCGCCGCACTGGGTCTCAAGCCCCTGGCACGCATCGCGGCCTTCGGCACCAGCGGCCTGGACCCCGCCACCATGGGCATGGGCCCTGTGCCTGCATCGCGCAAGGCGCTGCAGCGCGCGGGCTGGAGTGCCGCGGATGTGGACCTGTTCGAACTCAACGAAGCCTTTGCCGCCCAGGCCTGTGCCGTGAACAAGGAGTTGGCCATCGATCCGGCCAAGGTCAATGTGAACGGCGGCGCCATCGCCATCGGCCACCCCATCGGCGCGTCCGGCTGCCGCATCCTCGTGACGCTGCTGCATGAAATGCAGCGCCGCGACGCCAAGAAGGGGCTCGCCGCGCTGTGCATTGGCGGAGGCATGGGCGTATCGCTCGCGGTGGAGCGCTGAGGCGCCAGGGGGGCGCGGCAGTCCATGCCGCGCAACCTCCACCGATCCCGGGCCGACGCCGCGTTCGCGCGGCTTTTTTTATTTCCGGACGCTAGTCAGGCTGCGGTCCGCATGCCGGTATGGCCGTGGACCTTTTTTGTATCAAGGCGTGGCAGCGCGCGCCGAATTCAGGGCGTCCTGGCCGCGGTGCAGGCCAATCTGTCAAAAAGGAAAGGGCTTCAGTGTTTTCCTTCACGGCAGTGTCCGATTTCTTGGGTAGAGTGGACGCTGAAGGCATCACCAATCAACAAGGAGAAATCACATGAGCCAGAAAGTTGCATACGTCACCGGCGGCATGGGCGGCATCGGAACCGCCATTTGCCAGCGCCTGCACAAGGAGGGCTTCAAGGTCATTGCCGGTTGCGGACCGACCCGCGACCATGCCAAGTGGCTGGGTGAGCAAAAGGCCCTGGGCTACACCTTCCATGCGTCAGTGGGCAATGTGGGCGATTGGGATTCCACGGTCGAGGCCTTCGGCAAGACCAAGGCGGAACACGGCAACATCGACGTGCTGGTGAACAACGCGGGCATCACGCGCGACCGCATGTTCCTCAAGATGTCGCGCGAAGACTGGGATGCGGTGATCGAGACCAACCTGAACAGCATGTTCAACGTCACCAAGCAGGTGGTGGCCGACATGGTGGAAAAGGGCTGGGGCCGCATCATCAACATCAGCTCGGTCAATGGCGAGAAGGGCCAGGCAGGCCAGACGAACTATTCGGCCGCCAAGGCGGGCATGCATGGGTTTTCGATGGCCCTTGCGCAGGAACTGGCCACCAAGGGCGTGACGGTCAACACCGTGAGCCCTGGCTACATCGGCACGGACATGGTCAAGGCGATCCGCCCTGACGTGCTCGAAAAGATCGTGGCGACCGTTCCCGTCAAGCGCCTGGGCGAACCCAGCGAAATCGCATCGATCATTGCCTGGCTGGCATCGGAAGAAGGGGGCTATGCCACCGGGGCTGACTTCTCGGTCAATGGCGGCTTGCACATGGGCTGATGGCCTGGGCCCGCTGTTTGCCGTAAAGAACAAAAACCCCGCAGCGCGGGGTTTTTTGTTGGGGAGGAGCAAGAGGGAAGGACTGCCGGGCGTCTTGCCTCGATGGGGCTATGAAATGCGCCACCCGGTGCAAGCATGGCCCACACCTTGGTATGGTTCGTGCTTCATGGTGGTGGCTGGCATTTGAGGGCCTTCGGGCGGGAAACGCTGGCCGCGGCGCCTTCAGAGGCGGGCGGGAGCGCGCTTGCGGTCGCGTTCGTCTTCGGGCCAGGCGGACAAGATTGCGGTGGTATTCATGCTGAAAACTCCTGTGATGTACCAACAACGCAGCCAATCCACAGTCCGTTGACAGCGTTTCGCAAAAAAATGCAACCGCCAGTGCCCGTCTGTTTACAATGTAAATCGCTATCAAAAATGAAGCACTAAATGCTTTCCAGGTATGCGCCAACGCCAAAAAATAGAGTCTTTTGGCTTACATGGATTTACATTTTCAACCCGCTGCCGACGCCGACATTTCTTCCAGGGCCGAAGAAATTTCCAGCCAACGCTCCTCCAGCCTGGCTGTCTCGTCGTTCCCTGCCTTGAGGTTGCGGCCACACTCGGCGATCTCCGCCGGCGCAAGGGCCTGGGTGAGCTTGTGCTCCAGCGCGGCCCGCTCGGTGGACAGGGCGGCCAGGCGCTTGTCGATTTGTTCCAGCTCCTTTTTCAGGGGCCGGGTTTTTTCCGCCTGCTGCTGACGCACCTGGGCATCGAGCTTGCGCTGCTCCCGTCCATCGCGCGAAGGGGCGGGGGCGGCGGCCGGTGTGGGGGCCGGGGCGGTCACGGGGGCGGGATGTGCCACCGCTGGCGAAGGTGCCACGGCGGCTGGGGGTGGTGTCTGGCTCGCCGCTGAGGATGTCTGCGCCTGCTCGGCCAGGCGGGCCTCCTCGCGCAGGCGTTTGGATTCCTCGAGCAGGTAGCGCTGGTAGTCGTCCAGATCCCCGTCAAAAGGCCCCACGACGCCCCGGCCCACCATCCAGAAGTCCTCGCAGACCGAGCGCAGCAGCGCACGGTCGTGGCTGACCAGCATGACCGTGCCATCGAAGTCGTTGAGCGCCATGGCCAGGGCTTCGCGGGTTGCCAAGTCGAGGTGATTGGTGGGCTCGTCCAGCAGCAGCAGATTGGGGCGCTGCCAGACGATCATCGCCAGCACCAGCCGCGCCTTTTCGCCGCCGCTCATGGTGCCCACGGCCTGCTTGACCATGTCGCCCGTGAAGTTGAACGTGCCCAGGTAGCTGCGCAGGTCCTGTTCGCGGCTCGGTTGCTTGATATCGGGCCCCAGCTCCTTGGCCAGGCGGATCATGTGCTCCAGCGGGTTCTCCGCGGGGCGCAGCACGTCCAGTTCCTGCTGGGCGAAGTAGCCGATGTTCAGTCCCTTGCCCTCGGTCACGCTGCCGCCCAGGGGTTTCATGGTGCGGGCGATGGTCTTGACGAGGGTGGATTTGCCCTGGCCGTTGGCGCCCAGGATGCCGATGCGCTGGCCCGCCAGCACCGAGCGGTTCACGCCCCTGAGAATGGTGGTGGCCGCGCCCTCGTCATCCACATAGCCGAACGATGCGTCGCTGATCGCCAGCATCGGATTGGGCAGGTTGGCCGGCTCCTTGAACTCGAACGTGAAGTCCGCTTCGGCCAGCACCGGCCCGATCTTCTCCATGCGTTCGAGCTGCTTGACGCGGCTTTGCGCCTGCTTGGCCTTGCTGGCCTTGGCCTTGAAGCGGTCGATGAACTTCTGCAGGTGGGCCATCTTCTCCTGCTGCTTGGCAAAGCTGGCCTGTTGCAGTTCGAGTTGCTGCGCGCGCAATTCCTCGAACTTGCTGTAGTTGCCGCCGTAGCGGTTCAACTCGCCTTGCTGGATCTGCAGGGTGACGTTGGTGATGGCGTCGAGGAACTCCCGGTCGTGGCTGATCACGATCATGGTGCCCGCATAGCGCTTGAGCCAGGCTTCCAGCCAGACCAGCGCGTCCAGGTCCAAGTGGTTGGTGGGCTCGTCCAGCAGCAGCAGGTCGCTGGGGCACATCAGGGCCCGCGCCAGCTGCAGGCGCATGCGCCAGCCGCCCGAAAAGCTGTTGACCGGCTGCTCCAGCTCGCTCACGCGAAAGCCCAGGCCCAGGATCAGCGCCTGGGCGCGCGCCACGGCGTCGTGTGCGCCGGCGTCGTGCAGGTCGGAATACGCATGGGCAATGGCCATGCCGTCGTCGCTGGCCTCGGCCTCCACCAGCTGCTGCTGGACCTCGGCCAGCCGCGTATCGCCTTCCAGCACGAACTCGGTCGCGGACTGGTCCGTCTCGGGCATGTTCTGCGCGACCTCGGCCATGCGCCAGCTCGCGGGGATGTAGAAGTCTCCACCGTCTTCATGGAGCTTGCCGCTGAGCAGCGCGAACAGGCTGGACTTGCCCGCGCCGTTGCGGCCCACGAGTCCGACGTTCTCGCCGGGGTTGATGGTGGCGGAAACGCTGTCGAGCACGACTTTGGCGCCGCGTCGCAAGGTAACGTTCTTGAGGGTGATCATCCGGAGTTCACAAAAAGGCGCACCCGCGCTGGGCGGGTGGCATGAAAAAGCAGGGGGCCAGCGCTGCTGCAATCGGTGCAGCCGATGCAAGCGGCAGCGGCGCGCAACCCTCTATTGTGCCGCGAGACGGGATTGGGCGGCCAGGGCCCGCCGGGTCACCAGCAAAACCTGGTCTTCGCCAGCGCTGGTATCGAGCCAGAACACGGGCAACTGGGGGAAGGCTGCTTCAAAGTAGGCACGCTCGTTGCCGATCTCCAGAATGATCACGGCATCCTCGCTCATGCAGGCGGGCGCGGCAGCAAACAGCTGGCGCACGAAGTCCATGCCATCACTGCCGCCGGCCAGGGCGAGTGCGGGCTCGGCGCGGTACTCGGCGGGCAAGGTGGCCATGCTGGCCGCATTCACGTAGGGCGGGTTGCACAGGATCAGGTCCCAGGGGCCGGGCAGGGCCTGAAGGCCGTCGGAGAGCTGCAGCTGGATGCGGTCCTGCAGGCCGTGCTTGTCCACATTGATCCGGGCCACGGCCAGGGCGTCGGGCGAGATGTCGGCACCCGTCACCAACACCTCGGGCCAGGCCATGGCGGCCAGCACGGCCAGGCTGCCGTTGCCCGTGCACAGGTCCAGCACCCGGTGGGTGTGGTCGCTCAGGTACTCGTCCGCGCCGCCGTCGACAAGCAGCTCGGCGATGAAGCTGCGCGGGACGATGGCGCGTTCGTCCACGTAGAACGGCACGCCCTGGAGCCAGGCCTCCTGCGTGAGGTAGGCGGCGGGCTTGCGCGTGCGGACGCGTTCTTCGAAAAGGGTGGCCACCAGGGCGACCTGCTCGGGTGCGACAGACTGGTTCCTCAGGGAATCGGGCGCGTCCGACAGGTCGCTGTCCAGCGGCAGGCCCAGGCGCCACAGCACGAGCCAGGCGGCTTCATCGTGGGCGTTCGTGGTGCCATGGCCAAAGGAAACGCCAGCTTCGGCCAGCTGCCGGCTGCCCGATTCGACGAGCGCGCCGACCGTGGTGCCCGCCACGGCGTGGGGTGCCGCCGTGCTCATGCACGCACCGCCGGGGCGGCCTCGGGGGCTGCCAGCGCCTGCGCATGCAGGTTTTCCAGTGTGCGGCGGTAGATATTCTTGAGCGGCTCGATGTCGGCCACCACCACGTGTTCGTCGATCTTGTGGATGCTGGCGTTGGGCGGGCCCAGTTCGATCACCTGGGGGCAGACCTGCGCGATGAAGCGGCCATCGCTGGTGCCACCCGTGGTGGAGAGCTCGGTCGTGAGGCCGGTCTCCGCCGCGATGGCCTGTTGCACGGCGTCCACCAGTTCACCCGGCGTGGTGAGAAAAGGCTGTCCGCCCAACGTCCAGCGCAGGTCGTACTCCAGCCCGTGGCGGTCGAGCACGGAGTGCACGCGCTGCTTGAGGCCTTCCGCCGTGGATTCGGTGGAGAAGCGGAAATTGAAGTCCACCACCACGTCCCCCGGGATGATGTTGGTGGCGCCCGTACCGCCATGCATGTTGCTGATCTGCCAGCTGGTGGGCGGGAAGAAGGCATTGCCCTGGTCCCATACCGTCGAGGCCAGTTCGGCCAGGGCAGGCAGCGCCTGGTGGATGGGGTTGCGCGCCAGTTGCGGGTAGGCGATGTGGCCCTGGATGCCCCGCACGGTGAGCTTGCCGCTGAGCGTGCCGCGCCGGCCGTTCTTGATCATGTCGCCGGTGCGCTCGACCGACGTGGGCTCGCCGACGATGCAGTAGTCCAGTCGCTCGCCGCGCGCCTTGAGCTGCTCGACCACGACCTTGGTGCCGTCCACCGACGGGCCTTCCTCATCGCTGGTGAGCAGGAAGGCGAGCTGGACCAGGGGCTCTGGCGTGTGCGCCAGGAATTCCTCGACCGCCACGACGAACGCGGCGATGGAAGTCTTCATGTCGCTGGCGCCCCGGCCGTAGAGCTTGCCGCCACGGTGTGTGGGGACGAAGGGATCGCTGCTCCACTGCGCCAGCGGCCCCGTGGGCACGACATCGGTGTGGCCTGCGAATACTATTGTTTTGATAGCTGATAGCGCTTTTCCAGACTGGGCTGCAGCCCGTTTTGCCCACAAATTGCTGACGCGGAAATCCGCCGGGCCGCTGTCCAGCCGTTCGCACACGAATCCCAGCGCGGCCAGGCGGGCCGCCAGCACGTCAAGGCAGCCCGCGTCCTCGGGGGTGATGGAGGGCAGGGCGATGAGCTGTTCGGCCAGATGCAGTGTGCGGGACATGGGAAGGGGTGGGTAAGACAGGGGGCGTTTAAATAGTCGATTGTCCCAGACGCCGCGTCATGCACCGGCGCGGCCCGGGCGTGTGGCTCCGGGCACGCGCCGCAGCCAGGGCGCCGTCACCCCGGGGGCAGTGCGCCGAAGGCGACTCAGGAGGGATCATGCAGCCGGTTTCACGTCCAAAACGATCTCGGTGAACGAAGGCTGGTCGTCCGGGGTATCCCGCGCTTCTTTCTGGGCCTTGGCCGCATTGGCCGCCAGGGAGAAGTCGTTCTGCAGGCGCCACATGAGGTTGGTGGGGGAATCCGCGTACGCCAGGCCTTCCTTGCGGTCGATCTTGGATTCCATGATCAGGTGCGCCAGCGCTTCCTCAAAGGTCTGCGAACCTTCCGCCATGGATTTCTCCATCGCTTCCTTCACGCCGGAGAAATCGCCTTTCTCCACCAGCTCGGACACCAGCTTGGAATTGAGCATCACTTCCACCGCGGGGACGCGGCCGCCGTCCGATTTGCGGACCAGGCGCTGCGACACCACGGCCTTGAGCGCGGAAGCCAGGTCGCCCAGCATGGTGGGGCGCACTTCCACGGGGTAGAACGACAGGATCCGGTTGAGCGCGTGGTAGCTGTTGTTGCCGTGCAGCGTGGCCAGGCAAAGGTGGCCCGATTGCGCATACGCAATGGCGGCGGACATGGTTTCGCGGTCGCGGATTTCCCCGATCAGGATCACGTCGGGCGCTTGGCGCAGCGCGTTCTTCAGGGCCGTCTGCAGCGACTGCGTGTCGCTGCCGATCTCGCGCTGGTTGACGATGGATTTCTTGTTCTTGAACTGGTACTCGACCGGGTCCTCGATGGTGAGGATGTGGCCGGTCAGCGCTTCGTTGCGGGTGTCGATCATGGACGCGAGCGTGGTGCTCTTGCCCGAGCCCGTGGCGCCCACCACCAGGATGAGCCCGCGCTTTTCCATGATCAGCTCGCGCAGCACGGGAGGCAGGCCCAGGGAACTGAATTCCGGGATCTGCTGCGAGATGAAGCGGATCACCACCGCATAGCTGCCCCGCTGGCGCATGGCGCTGACGCGAAAACGCCCCACGCCGCTGAGTGGCACGCCCATGTTGAGTTCGCCGGTTTCTTCCAGCTCTTCGATGCGGTCCGGAGGGACCACTTCGGAGAGCAGGTTGCGCGGAGCATCCGGCGGCAGGATCTGGTTGTTGATCGGCACGCACTCGCCGTTGATCTTGATCAGCGCCGGCGCATTGGCCGACAAATAGACGTCGGAGGCTTTTTTCTCGGCCATCAGGCGAAGAATCCGTTCCATCGTGCTCATGGTGTGTCCCTCTGTTTGTCGTCTTTGTCTGGGGTGGCGCTGATCGTGCCGGTCAGGTGCGGGGCCGGTCAGCCGCGATCAGTCGCGCAGCAGGTCGTTGATGCTGGTCTTGGAGCGCGTCTGCGCGTCCACCTGCTTGACGATGATGGCGGCGTACATGCTGTAGGGCGCGCCGTTGGCGGCCGTCTTGGGCAGGTTGCCGCTGACCACCACCGAGCCAGAGGGCACGCGGCCATAGCTGATCTCGCCCGTGGCGCGGTTGAAGATGGGGGTGCTCTGGCCCAGGTACACGCCCATGCCCAGCACCGAGTTTTCTTCCACCACCACGCCTTCGACGACTTCGGAACGCGCGCCGATGAAGCAGTTGTCTTCGATGATGGTGGGGCCGGCCTGCAGCGGCTCCAGCACGCCGCCGATGCCCACGCCGCCCGACAGGTGCACGTTGGCGCCGATCTGCGCGCACGAGCCCACGGTGGCCCAGGTGTCGACCATGGTGCCTTCGCCCACGTAGGCGCCGATGTTCACGTACGACGGCATCAGGATCGCGCCCTTGGCGATGAAGCTGCCGCGGCGCGCCACGGCGGGGGGCACCACGCGCACGCCCGTGGCTTTCATCTCTTCTTCGGAGAGGTGGGCGAATTTCGTCTGCACCTTGTCGTAGAAGCCCAGGTCGCCGGCCTTGACCACTTCGTTGTCCTTGAGGCGGAACGACAGCAGCACGGCCTTCTTGATCCACTGGTGCACGGTCCACTGGCCCACGCCTTCGCGCGTGGCCACGCGCAGCTTGCCGTTGTTCAACTCGGCGATCACGTGCTCGACAGCGTCCTGGATTTCCTTGGGGGCGGCGGAGGGCGAGAGGCTGGCGCGGTTGTCCCAGGCGTTGTCGATGAGGGTTTGGAGTTGTTGGGTCATGTCGTTGTCGATCAGATCAGGCAGTACGGGATTGGATGAATTGCACGATGCGCAGCGCGGCTTCCACGCATTCTTCGGTTTCGGCCACCAGGGCCATGCGCACGCGCTGGGCGCCGGGGTTGCTGCCCTGGGCCTCGCGGGCCAGGTAGCTGCCGGGGAGCACGGTGACATTGTATTGAGCCAAGAGGGCGCGCGCGAACTCGGCGTCGTCCATGCCCAGGGCTTCGGGCACCTTGGCCCACAGGTAGAAGCCGGCATCCGGCAGGGCGACTTCCATGACGCCGGCGAGCAAGGGCGTGACCTGGGCGAATTTCTTGCGGTAGCGCGCGCGGTTCTCCACCACGTGCTGTTCATCGCCCCAGGCGGCAATGCTGGCCGCCTGCACGATGGGGCTCATGGCGCTGCCATGGTAGGTGCGGTACAGCAGGAACGCCTTGATGAGGGCCGCGTCACCCGCCACGAAGCCGCTGCGCATGCCGGGCACGTTGCTGCGCTTGGAGAGGCTGGTGAAGGAAATGAGGTTCCTGTAGCCGCCGCGACCCAGCTGGTCTGCGGCTTGCAGGCCGCCCAATGGAGGTTCGTCGCGGAAGTAGATCTCGCTGTAGCACTCGTCCGAGGCAATGACAAAACCATAGCGGTCGCTCAGTTCAAAGAGCTTCTTCCATTCGCCGAGCGGCATGACCGCGCCGGTGGGGTTGCCGGGGGAGCACACGAAAAGCAGCTGGGTCCGCTGCCACACCGTTTCCGGCACGGCGTCCCAATCCACCGCGAAGTTGCGCGCCGGATCGCTGGCCGCGTAGTAGGGGGTGGCGCCCGCCAGCAGCGCGGCGCCTTCGTAGATCTGATAGAACGGATTGGGGCAGACCACCAGCGGCTGGCCCTGTGAGGGGTCGATGACGGTCTGCGCAAACGAGAAAAGCGCTTCCCGCGAACCGTTCACGGGCAGGACCTGGGTCGCGGGGTCCAGGGTGATCGCATACCGCTGATTCAGCCATCGGGTGAAGGCCTCGCGCAGAGCCGGCTCCCCCGCCGTGGCCGGGTAGCTCGCCAGCCCACTGAGGTTGTTACTAAGTGCATCTTTGATGAACTGCGGTGTAGGATGGCGTGGCTCGCCCATGCCCAGGCTGATGGGACTGTAGGCTGCCGGGGGAGCCACCCCCGCGAATAGCTGCCGCAGCCGCTCGAAAGGGTAGGGCTGGAGATGGGAAAGCAGGGGATTCATGGGGCGCCATTATGGGCGATGGACCCGGTCCATTGCCGCAGCATGCGCGGGCTGCGGGCCCGGGTGGGCGGCGCCCCGGCAGGCCCCCTGCACCCGGTCTGTCAATCCGCCGTAAGTGCCGGCCCCTAGGATTCGCGCCAGTTGCAAGAACGACAAGAGGAGACATGATGTCAGGATTCCTACCGCTGCGTCCGGGACTTTGGTGGATGCGCAGGTGGCATCTGCCTGGCAAACTGCTCTCGCTGGGTTTCCTGGTGGTGGCCGCGCTCGCCATCGCGGCATGGGGATCGCCCTGGTGGTTGTTCGCGCTGGGTGCCGGAGCGGTGGCCTATGCCCTGCTGGCGCTCTACATCAGCCTCTCGAGCGACCTCGCCGGGCTGGCGCGGACCATCGAGCTGACCCAGGGCGGGGATCTGCGCGCACAGGCCCGTGGCGACCATGGGCACGATGAGGTCGCAGAGATGGCGAAGTCGCTCGACCGCATGGTGATCACGCTCTCCTCCATGGTGGCCGACATCCGCAGCAACGCGGCGCTGGTGGCCCATGCGGGCCAGAGCCTGGCCGAGGGCAACCGGTCCCTGGCCGACCGCACCGAGCAGCAGGCGGCCAATCTGGAACAGACAGCGGCCAGCGTGGAACAGTTGTCGTCCGCCGTGCAGAACAACGCGCAGACGGCCCAGAGTGCCGATGCGCGGGCCGCCCAGGTGCGCAGCGCGGCCGATGCGGGCGCGCAAGCCATGGCACGTGCCGTTCAATCGGTCGAAGCCATCCAGCAAGGGGCGCGGCGCATGACCGAAATCATCGGCGTCATCGACAGCATTGCATTTCAGACCAACATTCTGGCCCTGAACGCCGCCGTCGAGGCCGCACGGGCGGGTGAGCAGGGCCGCGGGTTTGCCGTGGTGGCCGCGGAGGTGCGCACGCTGGCCAAGCGGTCCAGCGATGCGGCGCACGAAATCCGCGAGCTGATCGGCGCCTCGGTCAGCCAGGTCGAGACCAGCGCGGGCCTGATCCGTTCGGCCGGGGAGGGCATCTCCGACATGGCGGGAGGTATTCGCAGCGTGGCGGCCAGCATGTCCGAGATCTCCGGGTCGAGCACCGAGCAGAGCACGGGCCTGCGCGAAGTCAGTGCCGCCGTGCAGCAACTGGACCAGATCACCCAGCACAACGCCCAGATGGTGGGCCATGCCGTGCAACAGGCCGAAGCCCTGGAGAGCCGGGCATCCACGTTGTCGCGCGCGGTGTCGGCATTTCGCCTGCAGCAGGGCACCGCCGAGGAGGCCGTGGCGCTGGTGAGCAGGGCCGTGGCATTGCACAAGAGCACTTCGCGCGACCAGTTCCTGCGAAGCATTACCGACAAGAGCCAGCCGTACCACGACCGGGACATGTATGTGTTCGTGCTGGATACCGCCGGCACCTATCTTGCCTTTGGTGGCAACACCGCCAAGGTGGGCACACGCGTACAGGACATTCCAGGCATCGCGGGGGACCGCCTCGTGAGCGATATCGTCGGCCAGGCCGACCATGCCCCAGGCTGGGTGGAGTACAACATCACCAACCCCTCCACCGGCGCGGTGCAGACAAAGATGTCCTATGTCAGCCGCGTGGGAGATCTGTATGTGGGGTGTGGGGTGTACAAGGCGCTGGCGGCGCGCTGAGCACACCTGGCGGGCTTCTGTGCAGAAGGCAGAAGGAAGGGCGGAGGCCTCCTCAGTGCCTTGTGCGTCTAGCGCGGGTTTTGGGCGCGCCGCTGGCGGGCACGTTCCAGCGCGGCGGCAATGGCGGCCTGGCGCAGTGCCTGGGCCTTGTCCTCTTCGCCTCGGATGAGAGAGGTGGACGGATTGTGGTCCGCCGAGGCTATGGTGGGCATGGCAGCCCCGTTGATCTCGGGAAAATCCTTGTCTTCCACCACCGCCTCCAGGGGCAGGCGTTCGCGGTGCGCCTGATAGCGCTGGCGTGCCTGCTGGGCCAGCGGCGCGGACCAGGCGGACCAGCCAGTGGCGGCACCGCTGATGTTTTCCATGTGGATGCAATCCACCGGACACACAGGCACGCACAGTTCGCAGCCGGTGCAGTAAGGCTCAATGACCGTGTGCATTTTCTTGTGGGTACCCACGATGGCGTCGGTCGGGCAGGCCTTGATGCACAGCGTGCAGCCTATGCACCACGCCTCGTCGATGAAAACCACGGCGCGCGGGGCCTCCGTGCCATGCTCGGCGCTCAGCGGCAAGACCGGCTGCCCGGTGATGGCGGCGAGGCGGGCAATGCCCTCGGCCCCGCCGGGAGGGCACTGGTTGATGGGGACGCCATGCTCCGCAATGGCGTGGGCGTATGCCGCGCAATCCGGGTAGCCGCAGCGCGTGCATTGCGTCTGGGGCAATGCCGCGTCAATCCGCACCGCAAGCGCTGACGGTGCTGCGGGGGGAGGGCTGGGAATGTGCGGCGGTACGCTCAAGCCTTGCGGGCCGCGCTGCGGCGGGTGCGGGATGGCGTTGCGGCGCTGACGGTCGCCTTGGCCGCCGCGACCGGGTCTGCCTCGGCGGGCGCCGCCGCTCCCGTGGGCTTGGTGCGGTTGCCAGCGGGGGCCACCCAGCGGGTGGCCACGGGCGCTGCGGCTTTCACAGCCGTCCTGACGGCGGCCTTGGGGGCCGCGACTTTTTTTGGCGCCAGGCTGGGGGGGTTGTCGTCCGGGGTTTCCGTCACGGGTACCGCGGCCTTTTTCTGGGGCTGTTCATGCTGGAGGATGAAGGCGCGCACCTGCGGGTACACCACTTCGCGCCAGCGCCGGCCGCTGAAGATGCCGTAATGGCCTGCACCCTTGGCTTCCAGGTGGCGCTGCTCCTTGCGCACGATGCCGCTGCACAGGTCATGCGCGGCCTCGGTCTGCCCCGAACCTGAAATATCGTCGAGTTCGCCCTCGACGGTGAACAGCGCGGTGGTCTTGATGTCCTGCGGGCGCACGCGCTCGATCTTGCCTTCGGGGGAGCGTACGTCCCAGGTGCCGTTCACCAGCTTGTAGTCCTGGAACACGGTCTGGATGGTTTCCAGGTAGTAGTCCGCGTCCATGTCGAGCACGGCGTTGTATTCGTCGTAGAACTTGCGGTGGGCCTCGACGCTGGCGTCGTCGCCCTTGATCAGGTCCTTGAAGTAATCGTAGTGGCTGCTGGCGTGGCGGTCAGGGTTCATGGCCACGAAGCCGGTGTACTGCAAGAAGCCGGGGTACACACGCCGCCCTGCGCCGGGGAAGTTCTCTGGCACGCGGTAGATCACGTTGTTCTCGAACCATTCGAAGCTGCGGTTCGTTGCCAGGTTGTTGACGGCCGTGGGCGACTTGCGGGCGTCGATCGGCCCCCCCATCATGGTCATGCTCAGCGGCGTGGTTTCACCCCGGCTGGCCATCAGCGACACGGCAGCCAGCACCGGCACCGTGGGCTGGCAGACGCTGATCACATGGCAATTGCCATAGACGCCCTGCAGGTGGCGGATGAATTCCTGCACGTAGTTCACATAGTCGTCGAGGTGGAATTCGCCATCGGCCAGGGGCACCAGGCGGGCATTCTTCCAGTCGGTGATGTAGACCTTGTGGTCCTTGAGCATGGTGCGCACGGTGTCGCGCAGCAAGGTGGCGTAGTGGCCCGACAAGGGAGCCACGATCAGCACCACGGGCTGGGCCTTGAGCTTGGTCAGGGTCGCGGGGTCGTCCGAGAACCGCTTGAAGCGGCGCAGCTCGCAGAACGGCTTGTCCATCTCGATGCGTTCATGCACCGCCACGCCCACGCCATCCACATCCACGGAGTGGATCTCGAACGCCGGCTTTTCGTAGTCCTTGCCCAGGCGGTACAGCAGTTCGTAGCCTGCGGACATGCGCTGCGCCAACGGGCTTTCGCTGAACGGCGACATGGGGTTGCTGAACAGCTTGGCAGCGGCCTGTGCGAAATCGGTAAATGGCTCCATCAGCGAGCGCTGGGTTTCGTAGATGTGATACAGCATGGGCGAAACTCCGTTTTGTTGCAGTGCAATATAGCAGCACTTGGTAACAAGCGCATGGAGGAAAACCACCAATGACCAGTCACCTATGCGACAGGCGAGGGGTGTTCAGCGCACGTCCCGCTCCTGCCGGATGCCCCAAGCCCGCCTTGCTACAAACCCAATAGCAAAGAAGGTAATGAGAGAGGCCGTGGAATGCCTTTCGCAGACTATTGCGGCCTGGGCTCCGCGTGCTCCTGCAGCCACGCTTCAAAGGATTCGCGCGCCGAGTTGCGCAATGCCGGGCGGAACGCCGCCTTGTTACTCAGGTACAGGCAGTGCCGGATCACGGTGTAGGGGTTGAAGCTCGCCTGGGGGTTCTGCTCTTCAAAATGCTGCTTGTAGCGCTTGACTACGCCCACGGTCTCGCGCATCAGCGCGTTGAAGCGTGCCCGTGTCATGCCGGGAGACCAGACCTGGATGTCATCCACGAAACCGTCCACCTTGGACGGCTCGAACTCGAAGTCCTTGAAGAAGTGCGTCGCGATCTTGAGGAAGGTGAACGCGTTGAGCTCGCTGCTGGGCGCCGGTGCCTTGCTGGGAGCCTGCGGGTTGCTGTCGTCGGGTGCGGCATCGGCGAGGGGTTCTTCCGTCTCGTCGGGCGCCTGGAGGAGTTCCGCGGCCGTGGCATCGCGGATCTGGCGGAACTCGCGGTCGGCCAGCTCGAACAGGGCAGACAGCACATTGATGCGCCGCTTGAGCTGGCCGGGAATGGACTTCTTGTACTTGATCCGGTGGTCCAGCACGCTCCAGGAGTCCTGGATGATGGTGCGCACTTGCAGCTCGAAGGGCAGGTGGGCGTAGGCCGCGTGCTCGGGCAAGCCGCGTTCGGCGGTGCTCAGCTTGAGGTCCAGGTGCAGGCCCTTGTAGCCAAACGATGCCTCGGTGCTTTCCACCGCCGTCACCTTGTCCGTGACATCGATCACCGCGAAGTGCGAACGCACGATCTGGGCGATCTTCTCCAGTTCATCCTCATAGAGGCACACCACGCGCACGCCGACCAGGTCCGTGATGTAGCCCTGGATCTCGTAGGCCGTGTTGCTTTCTTCCAGTGACGGACGATATTTGCGCACGAACTTGCGGATGCATTCATCCACCTCCTTCACCCGGCCTTCCACCTTGGCGATGTCCACGCCTCCCGCACGCGTGACCACGGCCGCGACCATGCCCGTGAGGGCTGCGCAGGCCGCCTCCAGCGCGGCGGACTGCTGCGCGTAGAACGCGCGGAAATGGGATTCCTCCAGGTCGAAATCAAGGGATGGCATGCCGTGTCTCTGCGTTCTGGGTGGGTTCGGATCGGTGGGCTGGCGTGGCGACTGTCCATGCAAGCATATCCGCCACGGCGCCGGAGCCTGATGCAGGATGTACGGAAAGCCCGTGGGGACGCCCCTGCCTCTTTGCTGCGGGGGGCCGGGGCCGATAATGGTGCCGATCTGTCCCCACCTGTCCAAGGGAACCCGCACGCCTTGTCCCATCCGCCGTCCCCCACGCCCTTCCCGGCAAGGCCAGGAAAGCCATGACCCGGCCGCCGCATCCCCCAGGGGGCCCGCCTGCGGCGGCTGATGGCGTGCGCGAGGCTTCGCGCCTGGACGGCGCTGCCAGCCAGCGGTGGCTGGCCGTGGTGCTGCCACCCCTGGTCGCGGCACTCATGCTCGGTTTGACCTTTTTGTACTGGCAGAGCGAGGAGCGCGGCGCGCGGGCCAAGCGCGAGCAGAATTTCCAGGTGGCGGCTGACCACATCGCCTACAACCTTGCGGACCGCCTCGCGACGTACGAGGTGGTGCTGCGCGGGGTCAAGGGGTACTTCGAAGGGTCGGAGCGCATTGACCGTGAAGAGTTTCAAGCCTATGTGGGCGCGCTGCAGCTGCAGGAGACCCGGCCCGGCCTGCAGGGCATCGCGCTCATCCTGCAGTTGCCCGCCTCGGCCCTTGAAGCGCACACCCACGACATGCGCACGCGCGGTTTTCCGGGCTACAGCGTGCGGCCCGCAGGAGCGCGGCCCCTCTACGCGCCCATCACCCATGTCGAGCCGCTGGAAGGTGGCAACCTCGACACCCTGGGTTTCGACACCTTGACGGTTCCCGCCGCCAGGGAGGCGCTCGACAGGGCCCGCCTCACGGGCGAATTGGCGCTGTCCGGCCCGCTGGCGCTTCGCCCGGACAGCGAGCCAAGTCTGGCGATGTACCTGCCTTTGCACGATACCGTGGCCGACATGCGGTCGGGCGATGGCCGGCGTGCGGGACTGGTGGGCTGGGTCAGCGCCACTTTTCGCATCGCCGATGTGGTCCGCGGCATGGCCAGGGAGTTCGATTCGGACATCGGGTTTCAGATCCTCGACGGCATGGTGCCGGGCCCCACGGCATCCGGCACGCGCCTGTTCACCAACACCGAGCCCGCGGCGCAGGCCCCCGCCGCGGAAGCCCCAGGGCTTCAGGCCACCCGGGAGCTGAAGTTTGGCGGGCGGCGCTGGACCTTGCAGATGTCGCCACTGCCCGCGTTCGAGCTGCGTCACGAGGACAACAGCCACCTGCCCGTGGCCGTGATGGGCACGGCATTGAGCCTGCTGCTGGCGTGGTTCACGTGGCTGCTGGCCACGGGGCGCGAGAGGGCGGTGGCGCTGGCGCTGGACATGACGGCCGCGCTGCGGGCCACGCGCGACGACCTGGAAAGCACCCTCAACGCGATTCCCGACCTGCTCTTTGAACTGGGGCTGGACGGCCGCATCCACCACTACCGGTCGGCGCGCTCCGAGCTGCTGGCGCTGCCGCCCGAGATGTTCCTTGGCCGGCTCGTGACGGACGTGGTGCCCCCCGAGGCGGCCGCTGGCTGCCATGCCGCGCTGCAGGAGGCGCACCGCACCGGCTATTCCACCGGCCAGCAGTACCGGCTGGAACTCGATGGCACCACGCACTGGTTCGAGCTGTCCATTGCGCGCAAGGAAAGCGCGGCGCCGGGCGACGGGCCACGGTTCATCGCCTTGTCGCGCGACATCACCGAACGCAAGCTGGCCGAGGCGCGCACCCATCAGCTCGCCTACTTCGACGGACTCACCGGCCTGCCCAACCGGCGCATGCTGCTCGACCGCATGGAACAGGCGCTGCGCAGTGCCCGCAAAGCGGCCCAGGTCGGCGCGGTGCTCTACATCGACCTGGACAACTTCAAGCAGATCAACGACGCGCGCGGCCACACGCTGGGCGATGCCTTGCTGATGCAGGTGGCCGACCGCCTCGTGCAGGGGCTGCGCCCCGGGGATACGGTAGCGCGCCTGGGCGGGGACGAGTTCGTGGTGCTCGTGCACAACCTGGCCTCCGACATGGAATCCGCCGGCCGGGCCGCCCTGCAGATGGCCGAGGAGATGCGGCTGGCGCTGGAGGCTCCCTACACCATCGACACCCATCTTTACAGCAGCACCGGCAGCATCGGCATCACGCTGTTTCCCCAGCGGGACGAGGGCGTGGAGGACCTGCTGCGCGGGGCCGACACGGCCATGTACCGCGCCAAGGACCTGGGCCGCAACCGCGTCCGCTTTTACGAGGCTGCGATGCAGTCCGACGTGCAGGAGCGCCTGGCCCTGGAGCAGGACCTCAAGCAGGCCCACGCGGAAGGGCAGCTGGCCGCTTTCGTGCAAAACCAGGTGGATGCGGCCGGGACGGTGGTCGGCGGCGAGTTGCTGATGCGCTGGGACCACCCCGAGCGCGGCGCCGTGCCGCCCAGCCGCTTCATCCCCATCGCCGAAAGTTCGGGGCTCATTCTGCGCATGGGGGACTGGATGATCCAGCAGGCCTGCGAAACCCTGGCGCGCCTGCAGGCGGCGGGGCACAGCCTGTCGCTGTCGGTCAACGTGAGCCAGCGGCAGTTCCGCCAGGACGATTTCGTGGAGCGCATCCGCCATGTGCTGGCCCGCACCGGCGCCCTGCCGGCGAACCTCATCCTGGAGGTCACGGAAAGCCTTCTCATCGAGAACCTGGACGACACCATTGCCCGCATGACCGAGATCGTGCGGCTGGGCGTGCGCTTTTCCATCGACGACTTTGGCACGGGCTACTCCAGCCTCGCCTACCTCAAGCGGCTGCCGCTGTACGAACTCAAGATCGACAGGAGCTTCGTGCAGGACACGCCCGACAACCCGGACGACACCGCCATCGTGCAGTCCATCATTTCCGTGGCCCGCCACCTGCGCCTGCGTGTGGTGGCGGAGGGCGTGGAAACCCGCGCCCAGGCGGACTTCCTGGCCGACAGCCAGTGCGACTGCCTGCAGGGCTATCTGTTCGGGAGGCCAGAGCCTCTGGAAACCTGGCTGGCCAGACAGGCGCCGCGGGCGTGAACCGCGCTATGCCACCGCTTGTGCGGCAGCGGACGGCGCATACGACTGCATCGCGAGCGCATGCACTTCCCGCGCGGGGCGGTCCTTGAGCAGGTGGTTGCTCCACACCTGGCGCCAGACGCGGGCGCCCGGCAGGCTGTGGCGCAGGCCCAGCATGTGGCGGGCGATGTGGGGCCAGGGCGTGCCATGCTGTGCGGCCTCGCGCTCCATGTACTCGACCATGGCCAGCTCGACCTCTTCGCGGGTCAGGGGGCAGGGCGTGCCACCCTGACTGCCGTAGTAGAGCTGGTCCCAGCGCGCCATCCACCAGGGGTTGTGGTACGCCTCGCGGCCGATCATCACGCCGTCGAGGTGTTCGAGCTGCTGCAGCACCACCTCGTCGGCCTGGATGCCGCCGTTGATGGCGATCGTGAACTGCGGGAACTCGGCCTTGAGCTGGTGCACCACCTCGTAGCGCAGGGGCGGGATGTCGCGGTTCTCCTTCGGAGACAGGCCCTGCAGCCACGCGTTGCGCGCGTGCACGATGAACACGGTGCAGCCCGCCTCGGCCACCGTGCCGATGAAGTCGCGCACGAAGCCGTAGTCTTCCTGCTTGTCGATGCCGATGCGGTGCTTGACCGTCACGGGCACGGCCACCACGTCCTTCATGGCCTTCACGCAGTCGGCCACCAGCTGCGGCGCCTTCATCAGGCTGGCGCCAAATGCGCCGCGCTGCACCCGGTCGCTGGGGCAGCCGCAGTTCAGGTTGATCTCGTCGTAGCCCCATTCCTCGCCCAGCCGCGCGGCCTGGGCCAGCTTGTCGGATTCATTGCCGCCCAGCTGCAGGGCCACGGGATGCTCTTCCGTGTTGAAGCGCAGGTGGCGCTCGGTGCCGCCGTGGATGATCGCGCCCGCATTCACCATTTCGGTGTACAGCAAGGTCTGGCGCGTCAGCAGGCGGTGAAAGTAGCGGCAATGGCGGTCGGTCCAATCCATCATCGGCGCGACGGACATGCGCCAGGGGCTCAAAGCGGGGGATTCCACAGCAGGCAAACAGGCAAGGAGAACGGGGGAAAGGCCCGCAGCGGCACGCCCGGACGGGGCGGGCGACGGAGGCTGCAGGGGAGGGCCGTGATTATCCCATTGGCCAACGATCCGCGCCAGCCCGTGGCCATGAGAAAAAAAGGACGCTGCCGCTTGATCCACAAGCGCTTGCCGCTATCAAAATGAAAGCGCCCCGCGTCCCCGCCGTGGCGACAGGCGCCAAGCCTTGTCCTGCCGCAAGGCGGGGTCAAGGCCGCATCGGCGATACTCGCGGCGCTTTTTGATGTTCCTGCCCCATGCCTGCCGGGTGGCTGGCTGCCTTGCAGCCGCCTCCTGCGCGGGCGCCGCCTGCCCCTGTTTCCCCATGCACCACACGATTTTTGACACGCCGGTTGTCAACACGCTGCTGCGCGCCTTCTCGCGCGCCACCCTGCGCCTGACGGGCTGGAAGGTGGAGGGAGCCTTGCCCGCCCACGCCGCCAAGAGCGTGCTGATCGCCGCCCCCCACACCAGCAACTGGGATCTGCCGTACACGCTGATGCTGGCGTTTTCGCTGCGCCTGCGGGTGTACTGGATGGGCAAGCAGAGCCTGTTCAGGGCGCCGTTTGGCGGCGTGATGCGCTGGCTGGGCGGGATTCCGGTGAACCGGGAGCAGGCGAACAACCTGGTGGCCAGCTCGGCCCAGGCCATGCGGGACGCGGACGGCCCCATGCAGCTGATCGTGCCGCCCGAGGGCACGCGCGGCAAGACGCGGCACTGGAAGACGGGGTTCTATTACATCGCCCAGCAGGCGGGCGTGCCCATCGTGCTGGCTTTCGTGGACTACGGCCGCAAGGTGGGAGGCCTGGGGCCTGTGTTCGAGCCCACGGGCGATGTGGAACGCGACCTGGCGAGCATCAAGGCGTTCTACGCGCCCATCCAGGGCAAGAACCCGGCACAGTTCGATGCCTGAGTTTGCCCGTCATGGTTTTTCAATGAAATGGGCTTCTGGCGCTTATCCATAAAGCGCTGGCAGCTATGAAAATTGAAGTGAATGCGCTGGCGGCAGCCGCCGTCACACCCCCACACTGCGCCGGTCGATCTTGCGGCTGAGCACGATGCTGGTCTGCGTCTGGTGCACGCCGTCGAGCTGGCCCACCTTGTCGAGCAGGGTGTCGAGCTGCTCATGGCTCGTGCAGCGCAGGAACACCAGGTAGTCAAACGGCCCGCTCACGGCGGATACCTCTTCGACCTCGGCCATGGCCTCCAGCGCGCGCAACACGGCGGGCGCTGTTTTGGGCAACACGCTGATGGAGCACCACGCGCGCACGGTGGTGGCATCGAGCCGGGCCCCCAGCCGCACGCCGTACCCCGCGACCACGCCCGAGCGCTCCAGCCGTGCAATGCGCGCCACCACGGTGGTGCGGGCCAGCCCCAGCTTGCGCGCCAGCGTGGCCGTGCCCTCGCGGGCGTTGGCCTGGAGCAGGCTCAGCAGCTGGCGGTCGGTGTCGTCCAGGGCCTGGGTCATGGGCAATTTCTCCAGAAAGTCACAACGTCCATCATATTCGCCGTTATGAAAAAACAAAGAGCAGTTTTCGACGATATAAGCACTACACATTGACAGCACCCTTGCCTAGCATCAAGGCATCTGCAACACCTCTCACCGCTTCACGCGGTGGGCACCACCGGGAGCACCGCCATGACCATCCTTTCCACCACTTCCAGCACCGCCGCCCGTCGTGCCATCACCATCCTCGGCGCGGGCCACATCGGCTTTGCCATGGCGCTGCTGCAGCAGCAGGCTGGCGACTACGACATCCTGGTGGTGGACCGTGACCCGGCGCGCCTGGCCGAAGTGGCCGCATTGGGCGTATCCACCCGGCTGGCGACGGACGACGCGAGCCTGAAGGCGGTCATCGACGGCCGTTTCGCCGTGCTGAACGCGCTGCCGTTTCACCGCGCCGTATCCGTGGCCACGCTGTGCGCAACCGCAGGCGTGCACTACTTTGACCTGACCGAGGACGTGGCGAGCACCCAGGCCATCCGCGCACTCGGCGCCAGTGCCCGCAGCGTGCTCATGCCCCAGTGCGGTCTGGCGCCAGGCTTCATCGGCATCGTGGGCAACGACCTGGCCCGCCGCTTCGACACGCTGCACACCCTGCGCATGCGCGTGGGGGCGCTGCCGCGCTACCCGCAGGGCGCCTTGCGCTACAACCTGACCTGGAGCACCGAGGGCCTCCTCAACGAATACTGCAACCCCTGCGAAGCCATCGTGGATGGTGTGCGCACCACCGTGCCGGCGCTGGAGGGCCTGGAGACCTTCGCGCTCGACGGCGTGGAATACGAGGCCTTCAACACCTCGGGCGGCCTGGGCACGCTGACGGAGACGCTGTCCGGGAAAGCGCGGCAGGTGGACTACCAGTCCATCCGCTATCCCGGCCATTGCGCCATCCTGAAACTGCTGCTCAACGACCTGCGCCTGCGCGACCGGCGCGACCTGCTCAAGGACATCCTGGAAACCGCGGTTCCCACCACCGACCAGGATGTGATCGTCATCTTCGCCACCGCCGCGGGCCTGCGGGGAGGCCGGCTGGTGCAGGAGTCGTATTCCGCCCGCATCGTCGGCAGCCAGGTGGCAGGGCACACGCTGAGCGCCATCCAGCTCACCACGGCGGCGGGCATCTGCACGGCGCTGGACCTGGTGGCACAGGGGCGGCTGCCGCAGCAGGGGTTCGTGGGGCAGGAGTCGGTGCGGCTGCGGGACTTTCTGGCGAACCGGTTTGGCGCGGCCTATGCGGCAGAGGCGGGCTGGACGGCCATGGCGGCGTAGATCCCATCCCAAAACAACACACCCTTGCCGCCTGCTGCGACTGGACCAGCAAGCCGGAGAGCCAACAGGCGGCTGACCCCCAGCGCGGCCCCGGCGGGCAGAGGAAGCCCGACCCCCATGCGCTGCGGGTGGGGGACTGGCGATGGCGGGCGGATTTTCGTGCCTGCCTGCCTGCCTGCCTGCCTGTCTATCGCCCGCCCGGCTTCTGGTACATCCCCTCGATCGCCTCCGCGTAGAACGCCATCAGGTTGTTGCGCTTGAGCTTGAGCGTGGGCGTCATGAAAGTGTTCTCGATCGTCCAGGGCGTGAGCGTGCAGTGCACGGCGCGGGGCACGGCATAGCGGGCGAAGCTGGCGGTGTTTTTTTCGATGCGCGCCAGCACGGCCCGGTGCACGCTGGGGTGGTTCAGGCTGGCGGCGTCCTGCGCGGAGAGGCCCAGGTCGGCCGCCAGGCGCTGCCATTCGTCGCGCTGCAGGACGGCCACGCAGGCGATGAAGGGGCGGTTTTCCCCCACCACGAAGGCCTGCTCCAGCAGCGGATCGGCCAGCAGCGCCAGCTCCAGGTCCCCGGGCGGCACTTTTTCGCCGGTGGAGGTGACGATGATTTCCTTGATGCGCCCCCTGATGTAGATGCGGCCGCCCACGATGTCCGCCTGGTCGCCCGTGCCCAGCCAGCCGTCGGGGCCGAGGATGCGTGCCGTGTCTTCGGGCCGCTTCCAGTAGCCCTTCATGACGATGGGGCCGCGCACCTGCAGTTCGCGGTTCTCGCCAATGCGCACTTCCACGCCGGGCAAGGCCTTGCCCACGCACGCCGGATCGTTGTCGTGCAGTGCGTTGACGGACACCACGGGCGCCGTCTCCGTCATGCCGTAGCCCTGGATGAGCGGCAGGCCCAGGCCCAGAAAGCACTTGGCGATGGTGGGCGACAGCGGGGCGCCGCCGCTCACGGCCACCCGCACACGGCCGCCAAACTGGGCCAGCAAGGGCGTGGCCACCAGGGCTTGCAGCAGCGGCCAGGGCAGTGCGGCCATCCAGCCTCCCGCAGTCTTGCCGGCCTCGGGGGCGGGCGCCGGCAAACCCTGCGCCGCGCAGAAGCGGGCCCAGCCCCTGTTCTGTGCGGCCTCGTACAGCTGCATTTTCCAGGGCGATGGCGAGAGCTTTTCGAGCAGCCTGGCGTGGATGCGTTCGTAGATGCGCGGGACCGAGACCAGCACCGTGGGGCGCACCGTCTTCAGATCCTCGGCCAGCAGGGCCACGGAGCGCGCATACGCCACGCAGCTGCCTGCCGCGATGGGAAGGTAGTAGCCGCCCGTGCGCTCGAACGTGTGCGAGAGCGGCAGGAACGACAGGAACACGTCGTCCACCGTGGGCGCGATGCGCTCCAGCACGGCCTTCACGTCGCTGACCACGTTGCGGTGCGTGAGCATCACGCCCTTGGGCTTGCCGGTGGTGCCCGAGGTGTAGACGATGGCGGCGAGGTTGTCCGGGCCGGGCGCGGGGGGCAAGGCCTGCTGCGCTGCCTGTGCGGCGCCTTCGAGCCACTGCGCCAGCGAGCCCACGGCGGGGCCGTGCGACGAGGGCGGGGTGGCGGCGAAGGCGGCGTCCGGCTCGGTCACGATCACCGCGCGCAACGCGGGGAATTCCGTGCCTGTGTCGCGGATCCTCTCCCATTGCTGGGCACTGGCCACGATGAGCATCGAGGCCTCGCAGTCCGAGAGGATGTAGGCGATGCTGCCGGGGTTGTCGATAGCGTGCAGCGGCACCGGCACGCAGCCGGCGGCCAGGGTGGACTGGTCGGCGCACATGGCGTGCAGGCCGTTGGGCAGCAGGATGGCCACGCGCGCGGCCGCGGGCAGCTGCATGGCGGCCAGGGCCTGCGTCCATTCGGCCACGCGCTGCGCGGTCTGCCGCCAGGTCAGGCTTGCCCACGCCTGCGCGGTGGTGTCGAAGGCACGGTAGGCCTCGGCGTCCGGGGTGAGGGCCGTGCGCAAGGCAAGAAGCTGCGGCAGCGTCTGGACGCTGGCGATATCGGGAAGGGAGGGGGTCATCGAACTCGGCGGCGGTGGCGGCGTCGGGCGCGGGCCGCGCCGTTGCCTCGGTGGAAACCCGGGGGATCATAACGACCGGGCCCGCACCAGGGCGGGGCGCAACACCCTGTTGCGTTGCAAATGGTGCATTCCGGTTTGTGGAATGATGTGCCCCAGTGTGCCCCGTGCCGCGCGAAATCCGTGGCACCGGCGCGGCGCCTCGGCCACAATCCGCACAGGCTCGCTCGCACGTCCCTCGCACAGCCATGGCATCACCGTGGCGTGCCGACCCCTTCCTCTCCATCTCCCGCCGCTGCCCGGACCGCCGTCTCTACCGCGCCCTTCCGCCATGGACCCCATCACCATCTTTATCGTCGCCACGCTGATGATGCTGGCCAATGGCTGGGTCCTGGGGCTGATGCGCAACGACTTTCCCGAGGCCTTGCGGCCCAGCGCGGGAACCTGGCGCACGGCCACGCTGCTGCTGGCCGCCAGCGCGGTGCTGTACGCGGTGCAGTACCGGCTGCCGCTGGGGCTGGCATCGCCCATGGCCAATGGGCTCGTGCTGCTGGGGTGCACCGGCTACTGGCGCGCGCTGCGGCAGTTCTATGGGCTGCCGGACAGGCTCTGGCTGCTGGCCCCTGCGATCGTGGGGATTGGCGGCATTGCCTGGTTCGCCATCGCACGGCCGCACACGGGCATGCGCGTGCTGATCCTGTCGGGCAGCTGCGCCTTCCTGCTGCTGGCGTGCTTCGCGCTGCTGGCCTCGCAGAAGTCGCATGACGGCGCGCGCAGCCGCCGGGTGATGGCCAGCCTGTTTGCCGCCGTGGCGGCGTTCACGGTATTTCGCGCAGGCTACTTCCTGCTCAAGGGCGTGAGCCCGTCGTTCGATGTCACGGGAGATGGGGCCTGGATCAACATGGCCAGCCCGATGATCACCGCCATCCTGCCCGTGGTGGGCACCACCGGCTTCCTGCTGATGTGCTCGCAGCGCATCGGCCGCCAGTGGGAGCTGGCCGCCTCAACGGACTATCTGACGGGCCTGGCCAACCGCCGCACCCTGGTTGCGGTGGGCGAACAGCGTTTCGCGCAGGCGGGTGCGCGCGGGGGCGGCCTGGCCCTGGCGCTGATCGACATCGACCACTTCAAGGCCATCAACGATTGCCATGGGCATGCGGTGGGCGACGTGGCGCTCAGGCATGTCGCCGGGCACCTGCAGGCCTCCTGCCGTGGGGCCGACTTCGCGGCGCGCCACGGCGGAGAGGAGTTCGTGGTGCTGTGGGACGCCGCGGACAGCCGGGCCGCGCGGGCCGCCGGGGAGAGGCTGCGCAGGCTGGTGGCCACCCGCCCGCTCTCGGTGGACGGACTGCCGCTGGCCATGACCATTTCCTTGGGCGTGGCCTTGAAGAACGAGGGGGACAGCAGCTTTGACGAGCTCCTGCACCGAGCGGACGAAGCCCTCTACGCGGCCAAGACCGGGGGCCGCAACCGGGTGGAAATGGCTGGCTGAATGCGCGTCGCGTCCGAGCCCTCGCCGCCGCTGGCCGGTGATCACATGGCGCTGCCTCGCGACAGGTGCGTTCAATGCATGAAGCGCCCGGCGTTGCGCAGGGCGACATCGGCAAGAGCATGCAGCCCATTTCCGGTCCGCTGGTGGACGCCCGTAGCACTGGCGCCCGCGCGAGCTGTACTAGGTGATCCGCCATGGCATCAAGATGACCGGCATGCCAGCCTGGGAGTGCATGCCTGGCCGGCGAAGAGATATGGGACCTGGCGGCTCCATGCAGCAACTGCCGCAGCTGAACGCTACGCAGTACGCGCAATGGATGCAGCGCGCCCCGGGCGCACCCGCGTGCGGCCACGATGCAGCGGCAGTCCTGCCCTCGGCTGTGCCTGCTGCCCAGGCCGGAGCGGATGGGGAGCGTGGGAGACAGGCTTTGCACCAGTATGTGCGCGCACGGCCTGCCACAGCATTCCCGGCGTGACGGGGCCCGCGGTTTTCGTGGGGCCTCCGCTCAAGAGCATCGCAGGCCGTGGCCTGATCGCGGGGAGGCTGCCCAACACGCCGGAGAATCTCGCCCAATGGCTCATGCACACGCAGAAGATCAAGACTGCAACCGCGGTGCCCGAGCTGAGCATAAACCCGCAGGATGCGCGGGACATCGCGGCGTATCTGTCGACACTGCGCTGAGGGATCGTGACATGGCTATCCGCAACTGGTGGCGCGTGTCTGGTGACAGGCACGGTCATCGTTGGACCTCGGCCTGGCGATTTCTGCACGCGGTGCAGGAGTCAAATGCACCGGTCCTGGTTGTTCTGCGCCACACTGGAAACTACGCTCCCTGCATGGAATCAACCGACAAGGAACAAACCATGCACCAAAGAGTGCGGATCGATGCAGCCGGAGGGCCCGATGCCCTGCGGCTGGAAGGGGTGGAGCCCCAGGCGCCCGGCCCAGGCCAGGTGTGGCTCGCGCAGGCGGCCATCGGCGTGAACCCGCTAGACGTGAGCCAGCGCAAGGGCGCGGTGCCCATCCCGTTCCCGTCCGGCCTGGGGCTGGAAGGCGCGGGGCAGGTGGCGGCCGTGGGGCCGGGGGTGCTGAATGTGGCGGTGGGAGATCGCGTGGGCTACGCCACCGGGCCGCTGGGGGCCTATGCCAGCGCGCGCCTGTTCCCGGCCGAGCGGCTGGTCAGGCTGCCCGATGCGCTGGGGTTGGACGAGGCGGCGGCGGTGCTCTTCAAGGGCATCACGGCGCAGTACCTGCTCAAGACGACATATTCCGTGGCCCCGGGCTCGAAGGTGCTCATCTATGGCGCGGGCGGCGCGCTGGGCCAGCTGATGTGCGCCTGGGCCCGTCACCTGGGCGCCTTTGTGATGGGCGTGGTCTCCCGGCCCGAGAGCGTGGAGCGCGCCCGGGCGGCGGGCTGCGACGCGGTGTTCGTGTTCGACCCCGCCACGCTGGCGGGCCAGGTGCGCGAGGCCACGCACGGCAGCGGGGCCGACGTGGCGTACGACCCCATCGGGCGGGCCACGCTGGAGGCCTCGCTCGACAGTCTGCGCCCGCGCGGCCTGCTGGTGTCCTTTGGTGCCACCTCGGGCGTGCCGGCGCCCATCGCGGTGGGCACGCTCAATGCCAAGGGCTCGCTGTTCCTCACGCGCCCCTCGCTGGCCGCGCACACGGCCACGGCGGCGGAGTACCAGGAGCGCGCCCAGGACGTGCTGCGGGCCGTGGCGGACGGCGTCATCACGCCGCGCATCTGGCGCCGCTACGCGCTGGCCGATGCGGGCACGGCACATGCCGACCTGGAGCAGGGCCGCTCGCAAGGTGCGATCATCCTGGTTCCGTAGCCCCTCGCGCCATGCCATGGCGCTTTTGATACCCGATGGACCTGCTCGACAGCCAGCACGCCGATGAACTGGCCACCCTTATTGCCCTGAGCGACGCGGGTTCGTTCGCGGCGGCGGGCCGCGCGCTGCAGCGCCACCCCTCGGTACTGTCCAAGCGTTTGAACGCGCTGGAGCGCCGCCTGGGCGTGAGGCTGGTCGAGCGCACCACCCGCCAGCTGCACCTGACGCACGAAGGCCAGCGCCTGGTCGAGAAGGTGCGCGAGGCGACGGATTTGATCGCACAAGCCCAGAAGGAAGCGGCCGATGGCGCGGCGCAGGTGCGCGGGCGGCTGCGCGTGTCGGTGCCCGCCGCCATGGGGCGGCGCCTGCTCAGCCCGGTGGTGGCCGAATTTGCGCAGGCCCATCCGCAGGTCACGCTGGAGCTGGAGTACGCCGACCGGCTGGTGGACATCGTGGGCGAGCGCTTCGACGCCGCGATCCGCATCGGCCAGCTAGCCGACAGCCGGCTGGTGGCCACGCGGCTGTGCAGCCACCGCCGCATCATGGCGGCGGCGCCGGGCTATCTGGCGCGGCAGGGCACCCCGCAGGTGCCCGCGGACCTGGCGCAGCACAACTGCCTGGGCTTCACCGGCTTGCAGTCCTACCCTGAATGGCAGCTCACGCAGGCGGGGGCGAGCCACAGCGTGGTGGTGCGCGGCTCGCTGGTGAGCAACGACAATGAGGCACTGTTCGCGGCCGCCATCCTGGGCGTGGGCATCCTGGCGGGCGGCGACTGGCTGATCGACCCCGGCATCGCATCGGGCCAGCTGGTGCAGGTGCTGCCGCAGTGGCAGCTCAACACCGACGCGGGGATCTACCTGGTGCGGCCCTCGGCACGCTTCAGCACGGCGGCGATGGCGGCCTTTCGCGCCTGGGTGGTGGACTGGTTTGCCGCGCGGGCGGACAACGGTCAGGACCAGGCCACCGTGGATGTGCCCCCGTGAGCTTGGCGTCCTTGTGTTGTCAACTTCGTCTTGTTTCGGCTGCGATGCCGGTCCGCGCTTTTTCCTCTATTGACATTCCATGACCCAGGCAACGCCCCAGCCCCAGCAGCACCCCACCGCCACACCGGGCACGCTCGACGCGCTCATTCCCCTGCTCTTCGTCGCGCTGTGGAGCACCGGCTTCATCGGCGCCAAGCTGGGGCTGCCGTATGTGGAGCCGCTCACCTTTTTGGCCATTCGTTTCGCGATCGTCGCCGTGCTGATGCTGGCGGTGGTGACGCTGGTGCGGGCTCCGTGGCCGCCATCGGGCAGGGCCTGGCTGCACATCGGCGTGTCGGGCCTCTTGGTGCACGGGGTGTACCTGGGCGGGGTGTTCATCGCCATCGGCCACGGGCTGCCGTCGGGCATCACGGCGCTGGTGGTGGGGCTGCAGCCGCTCTTGACCGCGCTGGTGGCGGGCGCCCTGCTGGGCGAGAAGGTGCGGCCCGCGCAGTGGGCGGGCCTGGCGCTGGGGTTTACCGGCGTGGCGTTGGTGGTGGCCGGCAAGGTGGCCACCGTGCCGGGCGGCGCGCTGGTGGGCATGCTGCTGCCGGCCGTGGTGGCGCTGCTGGGCATCACGGCCGGCACGCTGTACCAAAAGCGCTTTTGCCCCGCGTTCGACCTGCGCACCGGCTCGGTTATCCAGTACCTGCCGTGCGTGGTGGCCATGGCAGTGCTGGCGTACGCGACGGAAACCATGGCCGTGCAGTGGAGCGGCGAGTTCCTGTTCGCGCTGGGCTGGCTGGTGCTGGTGCTGTCCCTGGGCGCCGTCAGTTTGCTGAACCTGCTGATCCGCCGTGGTGGCGCGGTGAACGTGGCCAGCCTGTTCTACCTGACCCCGCCCACCACCGCGCTGATCGCCTGGGCCGTGTTTGGCGAGACGCTCGGCGGCTGGGCGCTGGCGGGCATGGCGCTGGCGGTTCTGGGTGTCTGGCTGGCCCGGCAGACCCGGTAGGGCCGGTAGGGCCGGGGGCCGTTGCCTGGTCAGAGCTTGCGCAGCCGCTCCAGCGCGGCGCGCAGCGTGTCGTCCTTCTTGGCAAAACAGAAACGCACCACGCGCTGGTCAAACCCGTCGCCGTAGAACGCCGACAGCGGAATCGCCGCCACGCCCACCTCGCGGGTGAGCCACTGGCAGAAGTCCGATTCGTTCAGGTCGCTCACGGCCGAGATGTCCACGCACTGGAAGTAGCTGCCGGTGCTGGGCAGCAGCTTCAGGCGCGAGCCCTCCAGGCCCTGGCGGAACAGGTCGCGCTTGGCCTGATAGAACGCGGGCAGCTGCAGGTAGGGCGCCGGGTCCTGCAGGTAGGCGGCCAGGCCGTGCTGCATGGGCGTGTTCACGGTGAACACGTTGAACTGGTGCACCTTGCGGAACTCGGCCGTCAGCGCTGAGGGGGCGGCCACGGTGCCGACCTTCCAGCCGGTGACGTGAAAGGTCTTGCCAAAGCTCGACACGATGAAGGCGCGTGCCGCCAGGCCGGGAAAGCGCGCGGCGCTTTCATGCTCGGCGCCGTCGAACACCATGTGCTCGTACACCTCGTCGCTGATGAGCAGGATGTCGGTGGGCGCGAGCAGGTCTTCCAGCTGGCGCATCTCCTGGGCCGTCCAGATGGTGGCGCTGGGGTTGTGCGGGCTGTTGATGAGGATGGCGCGCGTGCGCGCCGTGATGGCCGCACCGATCTTGCCGAAGTCGGGGCGGAAGGTGCCCGGCGTGAGCGGCACGCGCACCGCCTTGCCGCCCGCCAGTTCGATGTTGGGCACGTAGCTGTCGTAGCAGGGGTCGAGCACGATGACTTCATCGCCCGGGTGCACGATGGCCAGGATGGCGGTGATGATGGCCTGCGTGGCGCCGGCCGTGATGGTGATCTCGGTGCCCGGGCTGTACCGGCGGCCGTGCAGCGCCGCGATCTTGCTGGCGACCGCCTCGCGCAGGGCCGGGATGCCGGGCATGGGCGGGTACTGGTTGTGGCCGGCCTGCATGGCCCGCGTCACGGCATTCACCAGCTCCGGGGCGCATTCGAAGTCAGGAAACCCCTGGCCCAGGTTGACCGCGCTGTGCTCGGCCGCCAGGGCCGACATCACGGTGAAGATGGTGGTACCCACCTGGGGCAGCTTGCTGGGGAAGGCGGGTGTGCGGGCGGTGTCGGTGGTCTCAGTCATGGCGCTGTGGCGGAAGGTCAGGCTGGGAAGCAATGGGGTGGTGCAATGGGCAATCGGGCGGGTGCCGGTGTCAGAGTTCGTAGTCGTTGACGTGGCCGGTCATCGCGCGGGCGATGAGCTCGCGGCTCAGACGGTCGCTGAGCAGTTCGGCGAACTTGTAGACGAAGTTGCGCAGGTACGCACCCCGCTTGAAGGCCACCCGCGCCACGCTCTGGCCGAACAGGTGCCCCACGGGACGCACGGCAAGGTCACCCACGGGGTCGTCGCGCATGGCCATTTCGGCCACGATGCCGATGCCCAGGCCCAGGCGCACGTAGGTCTTGATCACGTCGGAATCGATGGCCTCGAGCACGATGCGCGGCTGCAGCTTGCGTGCGGCAAAGGCATGGTCGATCTTGCCGCGGCCGGTGAAGGAGGGGTGGTAGGTGATCAGCGCCTCGTGGGCCAGGTCGTCCAGCCCGATGCGCTCCTTCTGCGCCAGCGGGTGGTCGTTGGGCACCACCAGCACGTGCTGCCATTCATAGCAGGGCAGGGTGACGAGTTCGGGGTAGTCGGCCAGGGATTCGGTGGCCATGCCGATCTCGGCCACTTCATCGATCACCATGCGCGCCACTTCGTGCGGTGTGGCCTGGTGCAGGCTGATGTTGACCTTGGGATAGGCCTCGCGCAGGCGCGCCACGGGCACGGGCAGCACGTAGCGGGCCTGGGTGTGGGTGGTGGCGATGCTGAGGGTGCCGCTGTCCTGGGCGCTGAACTGCTCGCCGATGCGCTTGAGGTTGCCCACCTCCCGCATGATGACCTCGATGCTCTTGAGCACGTGCTGGCCGGGTTCGGTGATGCGCTTGAGGCGCTTGCCATGGCGCGCGAAGATGTCCACTCCCAGTTCTTCTTCGAGCTCGATGATGGCCTTGGACACGCCCGGCTGGGAGGTGTGCAGGGCCTTGGCCGCTTCGGTCAGGTTGAGATTGCGGCGCGCAGCCTCTTGAACGAAGCGGAATTGGTGCAGATTCATATCTGATATCGCCTAAAGAGTTGCATCATTATGCTGCAGCTATCTAAGGGATTTCAGCGGAAGGCACCTCACAGGCAATTTCTGCCATCAAAGCCGTCATGCGCGGGTCTTCGCCAATGGCGGGCTGCACATGGAACCGCACGGCGGGATGGGCCGCTCGCAACTCCTCCACCAGCAGCGGCAGGTCGTTCCGCGCATGCTTGCCCGTGCCAAGGAACATGGGCACGACAGTGATATGGGCCGCTCCCTGCGCGACGAGCTGGTCCGTGGCCTGTGCCAGCGTGGGGGTGCACAGCTCCAGGTACGCGCAGGCCACAGGGCGGTCCGGGTGCTGCCCGCCGATGCGGGCGGCCACGGCTTCCATGGGGGCGCGCCACAGGGGGTCGCGCGAGCCGTGGGAGAACAGGACGATGGCGCGGTGGTTCATGGGTTGCAGATCGGGGCAGGGTGACAGCCGGGGCTAGCTGTTGATTCTCAGGAGGTTGTTCATGGCCGGAATGCGGCTCATGGGCGGCTGATGGTTGAGAGCGGAGTGTGGTCGACACCAGTTGTAGCCGTCAATGAATGGCTGCAATGCAGCTTGGCGCTGGGCTGAACTC
>NZ_JBXAKN010000006.1:0-301974 GCF_058798375.1 Acidovorax sp. GW823-FHT01C06 | reverse complement strand
CACACTCCGCTCTCAGCCATCAGCCGCCCATGAGCCGCATTCCGGCCATGAACAACCTCCTGAGAATCAACAGCTAGGCGACAGCGTGCCGCCACGGGCCGGCGGTCAGTGCCCGCCTGCCCCGTAGGCCACCTTCATTCCCAGGATCGTCCCCGCCAGCGCGAGCGTGATGGCATTGGCCACCACGATGGGCCAGGCCGCCAGGGTCAGCCCATAGACCAGCCACAGCGCCACGCCCGCCGTGAACACGCTGTACATGCCCAGCGAAATGCCGCGGACATCCCGCGTGCGGAAGGTGTGCAGCGCCTGCGGCACGAAGCTGCAGGTGGTCATGGCGGCGGCAAGGTAGCCGATGAGCTCGGTCGTGGGCATGGGGCGGTGGTTCCGGAAACCTGTTCGAAGCGAAGGCCCGGGCGCGCGGGGCCGGGGCAACGCCGGATTATTCACTGGTCACGCGCCGCCCAGTCGACCAGGCTGTCCAGCACGGGCCGCGCTGCGCCGGCATTGGCATGGTTGACGACCGCCACCAGCACATAGCGCCGGCCGCTGGCCGCGTGCACGTAGCCCGCCACGGCCATCACGTCGCGCAGGCTGCCCGTCTTGAGGTGGGCCACGCCCGCGCGGCTCTGGCTGCGGCGCAGCGTGCCGTCCACGCCGGAGATGGGCAGCGAGGCCACGAGCTCCGGCATCACGGGCGAGGCCCAGGCCACCTGCAGCATGCGCGCCAGCGCCTGCGCGGTCAGGCGGGCGTCCCGGCTCAGGCCCGCGCCGTTGTCGGCCAGGGGCAGTTCCGCATCGCCCATGCGCGCGAGCCACCACTGGCGCAGGGCCTCGCGGGCACCGTCGAAGGTGGCCACACCGTTCCTTTGCAATGCCAGCGTGAGGAAGACATGCTGCGCCATCACGTTGTTGCTGTATTTGTTCACATCGCGCACCACCTCGGCCAGGGGGGGCGAGGTGGCCACGAAGGCGGGCTTCAGGCCGGCCGGCACCTTGCCCTCGCGCACGCTGCCCGTGAGCTTGCCGCCCAGTTCGCGCCACATGCCTTCCACCGCGCGCGCCGCAAAGCCGCGCGGGTCGGCCGCCGCCACGGGCCACACGCGTTCGCCGCAGGCGGCCGGGTACACCCCCTGGAAGACCACCTTGGCGGGGTCGGCCAGCTCCGCGCGCAGGGCGCCACGCCAGTCTCCGCACTCGGTGCCCGGCGCCGCCAGCGCCACGGTGGGCTGGCGCGACACGCCCGCCAGGGGCGGGTCGTACTGGATGCGGGCCAGCCCGCCGGCGGCGTCGGGCACGAAGGTCATCACCGAGGACTTGTAGTTGAGCAGCAGCGCGTCGGGCGCGGCGTTGTACGGGCGCAGGGGCTCGCCGTCAAAGCGCGCCGGGTCGTGGTCGGGCACATCGAAGGCGGTGCGGTCGAGCACGATGTCGCCCACGATGACCTGGATGCCCTGGCCCTGCAGGCGCCGCATCAGCAGCCACAGGCGCTCCATGACGAGCTTGGGGTCGCCCTGGCCCTGGATGTAGACATTGCCGCGCAGGCTGCCCTCCTGCACCGTGCCCTGCACGTAGACCGGGGTGTTCCACACATAGGCGGGGCCCAGCTGCTCCAGCGCCGCGTAAGTGGTTACCAGCTTCATCACCGACGCCGGGTTGACCTGGGCCTGCGCGCGGTGCGAAAGGCGCGCCGCAGCGCGCCCGCCCTGGGCATCCACGACCACCACCGACAGCGCCTCGCGCGGCAGCCTGGCGCGCTGCAGGGCCGCCTCGACTTCCGGGGGCAACGAAATGGGTGCGGGGGTGGCGGACTGCGCCCCGGCGGCGCCGGCGGCCCCCGCCAGGACAAGCGATGCCGCGCAGCAGCGCACGGCATCCCGCAGCGCATTCCAGCGCCAGGCAACAGGAAGAGAAAACATGGCGGAAGTCTATCGCCCGGCGCCAGGGGCGGCCTCTGCCCCGGCCCCGCCGGCAAGCCGCGCGCCAGCGCTGGCGGCGGCAGGCACCGATAATCCCCCGATGCGCTTTTCTCCTCGTGCCATGGGCCTGCTGGCGGCGGTCGTGACCGTCACCATCTGGACAGGCTTCATCGTCATTGCCCGCGCCTCGGCCCAGCGCACGCTCACCCCGTTCGACATCGCGCTGCTGCGCATCACCGGCGCCAGCCTGGTGCTGCTGCCCTGGGGCTGGTGGATGGTGCGGCGGCGCACGGCGGCGCAGGGCGCGTCCGCCCCGCCCTCCAGCCTGGCGGGCATCTCGCCCCTGCCGCTGCGCACCACGGCCCTGCTGGGCATCTTCGGCGGGCTGCTGTACGCCATGCTGGCCTACGCGGGGTTCTTCCATGCGCCCGCCACCCACGCGGCCGTGCTGATGCCGGGCAGCCTGCCGCTGTGGACGGCGCTGCTGGCCGCCGCGCTGCTGCGCGACCACATCACCCCGCTGCGTGCCGCGGGCCTGGCCTTCATCGTGGCGGGCGACCTGCTGGTGGGCGGCCGCAGCCTGCTGGCGGCCTTCTCGGGGGGCGACGTGTGGAAGGGCGACCTGCTCTTCATGATGGCGGCCGCGAGCTGGGCCACCTACAGCGTGCTGGCCCGGCGCCACGCGGTGGACGCCGTGCAGGCCACCATCGCGATCACGGCGTTTGCCTGCCTGGTCTATGTGCCCGGCTATGCCCTGCTGACCACGCTGGGCGCCGTCACCAGCCACCTGGCGCTGGCGCCCTGGAGCGAGATCGTCTTTCACATGGTGTTCCAGGGCGGCGGCTCGGTGGTGATCTCGGGCATCGGCTTCACGCGCATGATCCAGCACTATGGGCCCGTGCGCTCCACCATGATCACGGCGCTGGTGCCTGGCCTCTCGGCCATCGGTGCCGTGGTGTTCCTGGACGAGCCGATGTACTGGAACCTCGTCGCCGGCCTGCTGCTGGTGACTGCCGGTATCCTGCTGGGCGTGCTGCGCAGGAGCCCGGCGGGCCCGGCCGCCACCGCCACGCCCGCCCCTGGCCACACCGCCTCCTGACCTCCTTTTGCCGCGCAAACCCCCAGGCCCCATGAATCTGCTTGCCTTCGACACCAGCACCGACACCCTCTCCATCGCGGTACAGCAGGGCGATGCCGTGTGGCATCACACGGGCCCCGGGGGCGCGCAGGCATCGGCCACCCTGATCCCGGCGGTGCGCAGCCTGATGGCGCAGGCCGGCGTGTCGTTCGACACGCTCGAGGCCATCGTGTTTGGCCGGGGGCCGGGGTCCTTCACCGGCCTGCGCACCGCCTGCGCCGTGGCCCAGGGGCTGGCGTTTGGCGCGCGCGGGGGCCACGGCGTGCCGGTGCTGCCCGTGGACACCCTGCTCGCGGTGGCCGAGGAGGCGCGCCACGCGCAGGGCTGCACGCGCGTGGTGGCGGTGCTGGACGCGCGCATGGACGAGGTCTACCACGCGCGCTGCGAATGGCGGGCCCCCGAGGCACGCTGGCAGGCCGACGCCGACTTTGGACTGGGCGCGCCGGAATCCGTGCTGCCGCCCCCGGGCTGGACGGTGGCGGGCAATGCGCAGGCCCCCTACGGCGACCGGCTCGCGCCCGATGCCCCCCATGTGGCCGCGCTGCCCACGGCCGGCGCGCTGCTGCGCCTGGCCCCTGCGCTGCTGGCCGCCGGCCACGGCGTGCCAGCCCGCGATGCGCTGCCGCGCTATATCCGCGATAAAGTGGCGCAAACCACCGCCGAACGTGCCGCCCTGCGCGCCGCCCAGGCGGCAGCCAACCCGCAGGAACCCGGGGTTGGCGCGTCCCAGTGAACCTTGTCCTGGCCACCACCGCATGAGCGCCCTGCCCACCCCGCCCGCCCGCGCCCTGGAAGCGCGCTTTGAAACCCTCACGCTCGCGCGGCTCGACGCCGTGCTGGCGGTGGAGCAACGCGCCTATTCGCACCCCTGGACGCGCGGCAACTTCACCGATGCGCTGGCCTCGGGCTACCAGGCCCAGCTGCTCATGGCCGGCGACCATCTGCTGGGCTACTTCGTGGCGATGCTGGGCGTGGACGAAGTGCACCTGCTCAACATCACCGTCACGCCCGAATTCCAGCGCCAGGGCTGGGCGCGGGTGCTGCTCGATGCGCTGGCCCTGTGGGCACGCGGACGGGGTGCGCAGTGGCTGTGGCTGGAGGTGCGCGTGAGCAACGTGCGCGCTCAGCACATCTACCAGGCGCACGGATTTCGCCGCGTGGGCGAACGCAAGCGCTACTACCCCGCGGCCGAGGGCCAGCGCGAAGACGCCGTGGTCATGAGCCTGCCCCTGTAACCCGCAAGAACCACCCACCCCGCCCGTATGAGCCTCCACCTCGATGCGCGACAGCGCGCCATGCTGCAAGAAATGGGCGTCACCGTGTGGGGCCCGCCACAGGCCGTGGCGGTGGCGGCGCCAGCCGCGCAAGCAGCGGGCGCCACAGCGGCCCCCGGCACCGATCGCCCACCGGCGCGGCCCGCCCTGGTGGCCGCCACGACAGCCCTGGCCGCCGCCCCCGACCGCGCGGCGCCCCCCACCCCGCCCCGGGTGCCCGCGCGCGCGGCACCGGCGCCAGCGCAGGACACGCCGCCCTCCACCCTCTCCACCGCGACGGCCCCCGTCGCCCCGGCCCTGAGGCTGCACGCGCCCCAGCCGCTGTACCCCCTGGCCGATCCGGCGCAGGCGCCCGCCGGGCTGGGCCCGGGCTGGCTGATCGTGGCCGAATGCCTCACCCCCGACGACCCGCTGGGCGGCGACGCAGGCCGCCTGCTCGACAACATGCTGCGCGCCATGCAACTGCACCGGCATCCCCGCGTGTTCCTGGCCGCGCTGGAGCGCCCCGCCCCCGGCACGCAGGCGAGCGCGGACATCCAGGCCACGCTGGCCGAGACCGTGGCATCGCTGCAGCCCGCCCTGGTGCTGGTGCTGGGCCATGTCGCGGCGCGCGTGGCGCTGGGCCGCACCGAACCGCTGGGCCGCCTGCGCGCGGGGCCACACGCGCTGGGCGGGTGCCCCGCCGTGGTGACCTACGACCCCGCCTTCCTGCTGCGCTCGCAGGAGACCAAGGCCGCCGCCTGGGCCGACCTGTGCCGGGCACTGGCCATCGTGCGCCAGGCTTCATCCACCTGACCACGGCGGGCGCGGGCTTTTGCCACGGGCCCGCCGCGGCGGCAGTGCCATAATCCGCCGCCTGTCCATTTTTTACGGAGAAAGCTCCTTGGAAACCTACCCGAGTTGGTAGCTTTCAGCTCCCCGGCCTGCCTGCTGTGGGGTTGAAAGCACCCGATCCCCCACACCGCAGATGCCACACAACAAGGGAGTGAGCCCATGCTCAACATCTTCACGCTCGCCAATGGCCGGCTGTTCCAGGAAGAAATCGAGTCCCTGGAAGAGCTGACCCGCTTCCAGCCGATCTGGGTGGACCTGGAAGCCCCCACCCTCGAAGAAAAGCGCTGGATCAAGCAGCATTACGGCCTGTCCATCCCCGAGGATGCGATGGACGAGGACATCGAGGAATCCGCCCGCTTCTACGAAGAAGACAACGGCGAGCTGCACATCCGCAGCGACTTTCTGATCGACGACGACGAAGACCCGCGCTCGGTGCGGGTGGCCTTCATCCTGAACCAGCACAACGCCAACCTCAAGAGCCGGGGCGTGCTGTTCTCCATCCACGACGAGGACGTGCCGGTGTTCCGCCTGCTGCGCATGCGCGCGCGCCGGGCCCCTGGCCTCATCGAGGACGCCAAGGAAGTGCTGCTCAAGCTGTTCGACGCCGACGCCGAATACTCGGCCGACACGCTCGAAGGCATCTACGACGAGCTGGAAAAGGTGAGCACCCAGGTGCTGGCCGGCGACGTGACCGACGCCCGCGCGGGCGAGGTGCTGGCCGCCATCGCGCGCCAGGAAGACTTGAACGGCCGCATCCGCCGCAACGTGATGGACACCCGCCGCGCCGTGAGCTTCATGATGCGCAGCAAGATGCTCAACTCCGAGCAGTTCGAGGAAGCCCGCCAGATCCTGCGCGACATCGAGTCGCTGGACAACCACACGGCGTTTTTGTTCGACAAGATCAACTTCCTGATGGACGCCACGGTCGGTTTCATCAACATCAACCAGAACAAGATCATCAAGATCTTCTCGGTGGCCAGCGTGGCGCTGCTGCCACCCACGCTGATCGCCAGCGTGTACGGCATGAACTTCAAGTTCATGCCCGAGCTGGAGTGGAGCTACGGGTATGCCTACGGCATCCTGCTGATGATCGCCAGCGCGGTAGGGCCGATGTGGTACTTCCGCAAGCGGGGCTGGTTGAAGTAGCCCCCCTGTGGCGCTGCGCGCCTTCCCCCCCGAGGGGGGACGCCTCCGGTGGACCGGCGAAGCCGGATCCACGGTGGCGCTGGTATTTGGGGTGCGCCGGTTTCACGGCGCAGCTGTCGAACTTGTAGCTGCGGGCGCTGCAGCAGATCCCATGAATCCGAGCCCCTGCCCATTCGGGCTGAGCTTGTCGACACCTGGGCCAGGCAGATGACGGGACTGGCGGTCACTGCAGCGCAGAATATGATTCAAATTGGCCTCTAACGCTTATCCATCAAGCGCTAGTAGCTATCAATTTCATAGTTTTTGCAAAAACGCCAGCACCATGTGTTCGGCGTAGCGGCTGGCCACGGTCGTGACGAAGAGGGGGAAGTCCGCGTGGGCGGTGTCGTCGGCACGGTCGGAGATGGTGCGCACGGCGGCGAAGGGGATGCCGTAGTCGTGGCACACCTGGGCGACGGCGGCGCCTTCCATTTCCACGGCCAGCACGTCGTGGCCGGCGTCGCGCAACGTGGTGCGCAGGCGGTGGGCTTCATCGGCTGCGGAAACAAAGCGGTCCCCGCTGGCCACCAGGCCGTGGTGTGCGCGGTGCAAGACACCTTCCAACGCATCTGTTGCGTCAGTTTTCAAGCCAAATTGGCCGCTGGTGCTTGATACACAAGCGCTGGCCGCTTCCAGAAGCAGAGCAGACAATACGGTGTCGCATGCCAGGCGGCTGCGCGTGTAACCCGGGATCTCCCAGCGGGGGAACAGGGGCGAGGCGTCCATGTCGTGCTGGAGGTAGTCCTGCGCCACCACCACGTCGCCCACGTTCACGCCATCGCCCACACCGCCCGCCACGCCGGTGAAGACGATGCGCGCCACGCCGAAGCGCTCGATGAGCGCCGTGGCCGTGGTGGCCGCCGCCACCTTGCCGATGCCCGAGAGCGCCAGCACCACCGGCCGGCCGCACAGGTCGCCGCGCCAGAAGAAACGGCCGGCATGCACCAGGCGCTGGGGGTGCGACAGGTGCTGGACCAGCGAGCTTTGCTCTTCGGGCAAGGCGCTGAGGATGGCGGTGGTCATGGCCTACGAAACCGACACGTCCCATACCAGCGGACGCCGTGGAACTGGCTTCGCCAGGCCGCTGGCGTCGTCCCCCTTCCCGGCGCGAGCCGAGAGAAGGGGGAAGCCGCGAAGCGGCTCAGGGGGATGGTCATTTCTTGTCGCGCAGCTCGCGGCGCAGGATCTTGCCCACGGGGGTCTTGGGCAGCTCGGTGCGGAACTCGATGACCTTGGGCTGCTTGTAGCCGGTGAGTTCGGCGCGGCAGAACTCCTTGACCTGCGCTTCGGTGAGCGCGGGGTCCTTCTTGACGATCACGAGCTTGACGGCCTCGCCGGTCTTCTCGTCGGGCACGCCCACCACGGCGCATTCGAGCACGCCGGGGCAGTTGGCCACGACTTCTTCGACCTCGTTGGGGTAGACGTTGAAGCCGCTGACGAGCACCATGTCCTTCTTGCGGTCCACGATCTTGAAGAAGCCGCGCTCGTCCATGACGCCGATGTCGCCGGACTTGAAGAAGCCGTCGTCGGTCATGACCTTGGCGGTTTCATCGGGGCGCTGCCAGTAGCCGGCCATCACCTGCGGGCCCTTGATCGCGATTTCGCCGGGCTGGCCGAGGGTGGTCACCTCGCGGCCGTCGTCGTCGAGCAGCTTCATCAGGGTGCCAGGGAGCGGCACGCCAATGGTGCCGGTGAACTCCTTGGCGGTCACGGGGTTGCAGCTGACCGAGGGGCTGGTCTCCGACAGGCCATAGCCCTCGCAGATGGGGCAGCCGGTCTTCTCCAGCCACAGCTTGGCCACGGCGCCCTGCACGGCCATGCCGCCGCCCACCGAGACCTTGAGGTTCTTCCAGTTGACGGTGTTGAAGTCGGGATGGTTGGCCAGGCCGTTGAACAGCGTGTTCACGGCCGGGAAGCTGTGGAAGGTGTGCTTGGACAGCTCCTTGAGCACGGCAGGCAGGTCGCGCGGATTGGGGATCAGGATGGTCTTGCCGCCCGTGCGCATGCTCAGCATCATGTTCACGGTGAACGCGAAGATGTGGTACAGCGGCAGCGCGCAGATGCTGGTCTGCTGCTCGCCCGCGGGCACCTTCTTCATCACCGGGTCGTTCCATGCCTCGGACTGCAGCACGTTGGCGATCACATTGCGGTGCAGCAGCACCGCGCCCTTGCTCACGCCGGTGGTGCCGCCGGTGTATTGCAGCAGCGCGATGTCGTCGGGCCGGATGTCGGGCTTCTTGAGGGTGCCGCGCGTGCCCTGGGCCACGGCGTCATTGAAGCGCACGGCGCCCGGCAGGTTGTAGGCGGGCACCATCTTCTTGACGTTGCGCACCACGTAGTTGACGAGCGCGCCCTTGAGCAGGCCCAGCTGGTCGCCCATGGCGCACAGCACCACATGCTTGACGGGCGTGTTGGCAATGCAGCTTTGCAGCGTGGTGGCGAAGTTCTCGATGATGACGATGGCCTTGGCGCCCGAATCCTTGAGCTGGTGCTCCAGCTCGCGCGGGGTGTACAGCGGGTTCACGTTGACCACCACGAAGCCCGCGCGCAGGATGGCCGCCACCGTCACGGGGTACTGCGGCACGTTGGGCATCATGATGGCCACGCGGTCGCCCTTGACCAGGCCCAGGCCCTGCAGGTAGGCCGCGAACGCACTGCTCAGGGAGTCGGTCTGGGCATAGGTCACTTCCTTGCCCATGAAGCTGTAGGCCACGCGGCCCGCGTACTTGGTGAACGCCTCGTCCATGAGGGCCACCAGCGACGGGTATTGCGCGGTGTCGATGTCTGCGGGGACGCCTTGCGGATAGGCAGCCAGCCAGGGGCGATTCGTCATTTTTTGTCTCCTGATAAGTTTTATTGAGGCCGTGAGACCGTGCTGATTTTTTCAGCACGGTCGTGCTTTTTTCGCGGTGGAATTATGCCCGTCACCCCTTGAGCGCGGAAAGAACTTCGTCGAGCATTTTCTTGGCGTCGCCAAACAGCATGCGGTTGTTGTCCTTGTAGAACAGGGGGTTGTCCACGCCCGCATAGCCCGAGGCCATGGAGCGTTTCATCACGATCGAGGTCTTGGCCTTCCACACTTCCAGCACCGGCATGCCGGCGATGGGGCTGGACGGGTCGTCCAGCGCGCTCGGGTTCACGATGTCGTTGGCGCCGATGACCATGGCCACGTCGGCATTGGGAAAGTCCTCGTTGATCTCGTCCATCTCCATCACGATGTCGTAGGGCACCTTGGCCTCGGCCAGCAGCACGTTCATGTGGCCGGGCATGCGGCCCGCCACGGGGTGGATTGCAAAGCGCACATCCACGCCTTTTTCGCGCAGGGTCTTGGTGATCTCGTACACCGTGTGCTGGGCCTGGGCCACGGCCATGCCGTAGCCGGGCACGATGATGACGCTCTTGGCATCGCGCAGCAGCTCGGCCGTCTCGGCGGAGCTGACGGGCACGGCCTCGCCTTGCGGCTCGGCAGCCTCGCCCTTCTTGGCGGGCGTGCCAGCGCCCGAGCCAAAGCCGCCCGCGATCACGCTGATGAAGTTGCGGTTCATCGCGTTGCACATGATGTAGGACAGGATGGCACCCGAAGAGCCCACCAGCGCGCCCGTGACGATGAGCAGGTCGTTGGAGAGCATGAAGCCCGTGGCCGCCGCTGCCCAGCCCGAGTAGCTGTTGAGCATGGACACCACCACCGGCATGTCCGCGCCGCCGATGGCCATCACCATGTGGATGCCGAACAGCAGCGCGATCGCCGTCATCACCATCAGCGGCACCATGCCCTGTTCGATGGTCTCGGCGCGCAGGAACTCACGGCCAAACCAGATCACGACCAGCAGCGCGGCCAGGTTCATCCAGTGGCGGCCGGGCAGCAGCAGCGGCTTGCCACCGATCTTGCCGTTGAGCTTGCCAAAGGCGATCAGCGATCCGCTGAACGTGACCGCGCCGATCAGGATGCCGACATAGATCTCCACCTCATGAATGATCTTCTCCGCGCCCTGCAGCTGGATCGAGGTATCGACGTAACTCGCAAACCCCACCAGACAGGCCGCCAGGCCCACCAGGCTGTGCATGAGCGCGACGAGCTCGGGCATCTGGGTCATCTTGACGACCTTGGCGGCATACAGGCCGATGCCGCCGCCAACGACCAGCGCGCCGACGATCCAGGCCACCCCTGCGGGGCTGACGCGCGGGCCGAACACCGTGGCCAGCACGGCCAGCGCCATGCCGACCATGCCGAACAGGTTGCCCCGGCGTGAGGTTTCGGGGTTGGAGAGCCCGCCCAGGCTCAGGATGAACAAAATGGCCGCACCCAGGTAGGCAACGGTGGCGAGACTTGGGGACATGTTCTGTGCTCCTCGTGTTCTTGTTGTGATGGAGTTACTTGCGGAACATGGCCAGCATGCGGCGCGTCACCGCAAAGCCGCCGAACATGTTGACGGCCGTGAGCACCAGCGCGGCAAACGCCAGCCACAGGATGAGCCCGTCCGGGCGCCCGTTGACACCCGCATCGGGCGGCGCGATCTGCACCAGCGCGCCGATGGCGATGATGCTGGAGATGGCGTTGGTCACGCTCATCAGTGGCGTGTGCAGCGCGGGCGTGACATTCCACACCACCATGTAGCCGATGAAGCAGGCCAGCACGAACACCGTGAAGTGCCCCAGGAAGGCCACGGGCGCATAGGCGCCGATGGCCCAGAACAGCACGGCCAGCACGGCAAAAACGATGGTCAGCGTCTTGGCGGACATCGGTGCGCCCGGGCCATGGCTGGATTTCTTGGCGGCCACAGGAGCCGCTGCGGCCTTGGGTGCCGGCACAGGGGCCTGCTTGAGCGGTGGCGCAGGCCAGGTGATCGCCCCATCCTTGACCACGGTGAGGCCGCGGATCGCGTCGTCCTCCATGTTGACCACGGCCACGCCGTCCTTGGCCTTGCACAGCTCTTCCGTCAGGCGCAGCAGGTTGGTGGCGTACAGCGTGGACGACTGCTTGGCCAGGCGCGAGGCCAGGTCGGTGTAGCCGACGATGGTCACGCCATGGCGCACCACTGCCTGGCCGGGCACGGTCAGTTCGCAGTTGCCGCCCTGCTCGGCGGCCATGTCCACGATCACGCTGCCGGGCTTCATGCTCTGCACCATCTCGGCCGTGATGAGCTTGGGCGCGGGCTTGCCGGGGATCAGCGCGGTGGTGATGATGATGTCCGCATCCTTGGCCTGGTCGGCGTACATCTTGCGCTGCGCAGCCTGGAAGCCCTCGCTCATGACCTTGGCGTAACCGCCGCCGCCCGAGCCTTCTTCCTCGTAGTCCACCTTGACGAACTCACCGCCCAGCGACTTGACCTGGTCCGCCACCTCGGCACGTGTGTCGTTGGCGCGCACGATGGCGCCCAGGTTGGCCGCCGTGCCAATGGCCGCAAGACCCGCCACGCCAGCGCCCGCGATGAACACCTTGGCCGGCGGCACCTTGCCTGCCGCCGTGATCTGGCCATTGAAGAAACGGCCAAAGGCGTTGGCCGCCTCGATGACGGCGCGGTAGCCACTGACGCCTGCGGTGGAGGTCAGCGCATCCATCTTCTGGGCGCGCGAGAGCGTGCGCGGCAGGCAGTCGATGGCCAGCACCGTGGCCTTGCGTGCCGCCAGCTGCTGCATGAGCTCGGGGTTCTGGGCGGGCCAGATGAAGTCGATGAGCGTCGTGCCCTCGCGCATCAGCGCCACTTCCTCGCTGCTGGGCGGGCGCACCTTGAAGACGATGTCCGATGCAGCCCACAGCGCGGCAGCGTCGCCCACGATCTGGGCCCCGGCGGCACGGTAGGCGTCGTCGCTGAAGTTGGCGGCCTCCCCTGCCCCCGACTCCACGGCAACCGCGAAGCCCAGCTTGATCAGCTTCTCCACCACATCGGGCACGGTGGCCACGCGCTTTTCGCCAGGGAAAGTTTCCCTTGGCACGCCAATGCGCTGCGGCTGCGGGACGGGGCTTGTCTGCATCAGAGGTCTCCTCGAGTTTCGTAATCGTTATGCAAGGCCGCCAGGCAGGGGAGGGCTGGCGCGCTAGCGTCTGGAAGGGGGCGCGGGAAACGGGAACGGCGGAATGGCCAGGTGGCCATCCATCATGCCGGCGCTCAGGCGCACGGCCTGGGCCAGGTCATGGGCCCACTGCTGGAGGGGCAGGCCCGCGGTCAGGAATTCTTCGTTGCTGCGCGGCCGGACGCTGAGCAGCCGCTGGTCCACCAGGGCATCCACCGCCACCCAGACACCCGCTTCGGTGACGTAGCGGTAGCCCACATGCGCGTAGGGAGTGCTCAGCGCGATCTGGCGGCTGGCCATCCACTGGACCAGATCGGGCCGGTTCTTTTCGAGCCACCTGGGACTGCTGGCCCAAAGCTTGAAGCGCAGGCAATCGGCGCGCACGGGGCTGCCGTCCGCGGGATCCTTGACCACGACGTCCTGTTGCGGCGGGCAGTACCCCACCCCTTGCGGAGACCCACGCAGGTCGCCCGTGCGGTTGGTCTGCACCCGCAGCGCGGCCAGCCATTCACCTTGCGCACCCCGCAGCCCCACCGCACGGGTCTGGAGCGGGGTACGGCCTGCGGGACCGGACATGGCTTCTTCGGAAGTGCCCAGGTCTTGCCACGCCCCCGGCGGCAACACCAGACGGGCCCGGCCGACGGGATATTCGGACTTGGGGGGAACGGTCAGGGGCGCGCACGCCACCGTGAACACCGTCACAGCCAACACAGGCAACAGCCGCCGGAACTTTGAAATTGTCAGAGTCATAGAGAAAGGTTCATACGAATTCGCCTTCAATCATCCCACGGCACCCGAGTCCGTCCATCGACGGCTTCTGCCATGCAACAACCAGCTCGGTGTAGCTGGTGAGAAATGTGTTGAACGCGCCCTGGTATCGGACACTTCTTGCGGCGCTGCCGGTGGGCAAGCTGACCGCGAGCTTACATGAAGAAGATCTTGTCGCTGTCACCTTTGTCTGCTGTAGAGGGAACTCCCCAGTCTCTGCATGCAGACAGGCAAAAAAAAGCCTGGCAGCACAACGCAACCAGGCTGGGCAGCGGCCCCGCAGGGCCTCGTGCCAACGATCAGTTCACCACTTGCGCCAGCGTACCCGCGGCGTACTGGGCCGCCACGGCCTGCAGGCTCAGGCCCTTGATCTTGCTGCCCTGGCCTTCGCAGCCGAACTCCAGGTAACGCTGCTTGCACACCTGCTTGGCGGCCTCGCGGGCGGGCTTGAGCCATTCGCGGGCATCGAACTTGTCGGGGTTCTCGGCCAGGAACTTGCGCACCGCGCCGGTCATGGCCAGGCGGATGTCGGTGTCGATGTTGATCTTGCGCACGCCGAACTTGATGGCTTCCTGGATCTCCTCGACCGGCACCCCGTAGGTTTCCTTCATCTTGCCGCCGTACTGGTTGATGATGGCCAGCAGTTCGGCGGGCACCGACGAGGAGCCATGCATCACCAGGTGGGTGTTGGGAATGCGCTTGTGGATTTCCTTGACCCGGCTGATGGCCAGGATGTCGCCGGTGGGCTTGCGGCTGAACTTGTACGCGCCATGGCTGGTGCCGATGGCGATGGCCAGCGCGTCGAGCTGGGTGGCCTTGACGAACACGGCGGCTTCCTCGGGGTCGGTCAGCATCTGGCTGTGGTCCAGCTTGCCTTCGGCGCCGATGCCGTCTTCCTCGCCAGCCTCGCCGGTTTCCAGGTTGCCCAGGCAGCCCAGCTCGCCTTCGACCGTGACACCCACCTTGTGGGCCATCTCCACGACCTTGCGCGTCACGTCGACGTTGTACTCGAACGATGCCGGCGTCTTGCCGTCTTCCATCAGGGATCCGTCCATCATGACCGAGCCAAAGCCCAGGTCGATGGCGCCGGCGCACACCTTGGGCGAGGTGCCGTGGTCCTGGTGCATCACCAGGGGGATGTGCGGGAAGGCCTCGACGGCGGCCTGGATCAGGTGCTTGATGAAAGGCTCGCCCGCGTACTTGCGCGCGCCAGCGCTGGCCTGCAGGATGACCGGCGCGCCCACTTCGTCGGCGGCGGCCATCACGGCCTGGACCTGTTCCAGGTTGTTGACGTTGAAGGCAGGGATGCCGTAGCTGTGGGCGGCGGCATGGTCGAGCAGTTCGCGCATCGAAACGAGGGGCATGGTCGTAGGGTCCGTTGAAGGTTGGAGGAAGGCGCTGTCAGCCTGGCAGTGCGGTGGTAACCGCTTGGTAACCCGTGATTTTAACCGGGGGGCGCGGACGGCGGCAGGGGCAAATCCAACCGGAAACAGGTGGTAAAGGGCGCGGAGGCCGGTGCCGCGCCGAACTGGCCGCCGTGGATGTCCGCCACCCGCCGCAGTATCTCGTGGCCCAGGTGCAGGCTGTCGGAGGTGCCCCTCGCTCCCCCGGAGGCGGGAGCATCGCCAGGGCGCCGGGCGCCGTCGTCGCACACCTGCAGCCATGCACCCGCCCCGTCAGACGCCCCCACCTGCACCGCGATGTGCGTGCCTTGCGGCGTGTGCTTGAGCGCGTTTTCCACCAGATTGCGCGCGGCGATGTCCAGCAGCAGCACATGCCCGGACACCCAGAGCTCCGGCGGGGCCGACAGCGCCATGTCGTCGCCCCGCTGCCACGCCGCCTGCGCGTAGTCGGCGCAGACCTGGCGGGCCACGGCGCACAGGTCCACCGGCGCCTTGGCCTCGTGCAGCTCAGCCCGGCTCGCGCGGGCCAGGGCCAGCAGCTGGTTGAGCACATGGCCGGCCCGCAGGGCATCCTGGCCGATGCGCGCGATGGCCTGCGCCCTGGCACCGGCCTCCAGGTCTCCGGCCAGGGCGCTGGCCTGCAGCGCGATGGAGGACAGCGGCGTGCGCAGCTCGTGGGCGACTTCGTTGGCCAGCCGCCGCTCGCGCACCAGCGCCGCCTGCTGGCGGTCCAGCAAGGTGTTGATGGAGGCGACCACCGACTCGAATTCGCTCCACGCATGGCGCGAGGCCAGGCGCGGCGCGCTGGCGGGGTCGAGGGCGGCCACGTCGGCCGACAGGGCATACAGCGGCCGCAAACCCCGCCACAGGGCCAGGCCCAGCGCGAGCGACACCACGGGAAGCAGCCAGAGGCCGGGCTCGATCATCTGCTCGGCGATGTCCTGCGCGAGTTCATCGCGCTCGCGCAGCTCCAGCAGCACCATGATCTTGCGCATCCGCGCGGCGTCCCATTGCGAGAAGCTGCGCCACACCGTCCCGTCCGGCCCGAGCGCCATGTTGGCGAATCCCTCGACCTCGCCAAAGGCCGGCGCCGGCGCGGTGCCGCTGTGATGGAGCATGCGGCCCTGCGCGTCCCACTGCACGACGCTGAGGGACTGCTGGTAGTCGTGCGACTTGAGCCAGGGCGTGGGGGCGCGCTGGGTGACCTGCGGCCCCTCGGCGGCCTCGGTCGCACGCAGGTTCAGCAGCAGGGCGGCCACGCTGGCCAGGTGCCCGTCGGTCAGTTCGTCCGCCTCGTGCACCCCCGTCTGGTAGCCGATGAACACGAAGCTGCCCCACACCAGCGCCAGCGCTCCAAGGCACCACAGCAGCAGCTGGCGCGTCAGGGACGGCCGGCGAACACGGGCCGCAGAGGCCGCAGAGGCCGCAGAGGCCGCAGAGGCCGCAGGAGAATCACTCATTCCGCGGGCTCCTGGGGCATGAAATAGCCCACGCCGCGCATGGTCTGGATGCACGCGCTGCCCAGCTTGCGGCGCAGGTGGTGGATGTGGACCTCCACCGCGTTGCTCTCGATGGCCGCGTCCCAGCTGTACAGGCGCTCTTCGATCTGCTGGCGCGAGAGCACGCGCCCCCGCGCTTCCAGCAGCACCAGCAGCACCGAAAACTCCCGCGGCGACATCTCCACCGCCTTGCCGCCCTGGTGGACAGTCCGCGCAGCGGGGTCCATTTCGATGTCTGCGTAGCGGATGGTGGGGGACGCCCGGCCGGCGGCCCGGCGCAGCAGGGCCCGCAGGCGCGCGTCCAGCTCATCGATATCGAAGGGCTTGGCCAGGTAGTCGTCGGCGCCCTGGTCCAGCCCCGCGATGCGCTGGTGCACCTGGTCACGGGCGGTGACGATGAGCACGGGGGTGGACGGATCGGGCAGCCCCGGAGCCGCGGCGGCAGCGCCCGGGGCCGGGCTCAGCCGCAGCCGCCGGAGCAATTCGCCGCCGTCTCCGTCGGCCAGCCCCAGGTCCAGCAGCACGGCATCAAAGCGCTCGGCGCGCAGCGCGCTCCACGCACTGGCCACGCCATCGCACACGTCCACCGCGTAGCCGCGCTGGTGCAGGTTGGCACGCAGCCCGCTGGCGATGCCGGCATCGTCTTCGACAACGAGTATTCGCATGCGGCGATTGTCGCCGGGCCCGGCGCCCCCGGACCAGCCGCTGCCCGCCATTAAGGCGGTGTTAAGTGCGGCCTTCTATGGTCCGGGCATGCCATCTTCGCCTTCCCATCCCCATCCCTTCCCGGCCCGCCATCGATTCCTGCTCCTGTGGACACTCGGCCTGCTGGCCGCCGTGGTGGCCTGGGACGCGGGGGGGCAAGACATTCCGCTCGCCCGTGCATTTGGCTCGGCCACGGGATTCCCCCTGCGGGAGCAGTGGTTCTTCGTGCACGTGCTCCATGAAGGCGCACGCCGCCTGGCGTGGCTGCTGGTGCTGCTGCTCGTGGTGGGCGTGTGGTGGCCGCCGCGCGGGGTGCTGCGGCGCATCGATACCGGCGAGCGCCTGCAGATGGCCCTGAGCGCGCTGCTGGCGCTCGCGGTGGTGAGCATCGCCAAGAACCTGAGCGACACGAGCTGCCCCTGGGACCTCGCGGAGTTCGGCGGCGTGGCGCGCTATGCGTCCCACTGGGCGCTGGGCGTGGCCGACGGCGGCGGCGGGCGCTGCTTTCCGGCGGGCCATGCCTCGGCCGGGTTCGCCTTCATCGGCGGCTACTTCGCGCTGCGCCGCAAGGAACCCGCGGCGGCGCGCTGGTGGCTGGCCGCGGCCGTGGCGGCGGGCCTGGTCCTGGGCGGCGCCCAGCAGGTGCGCGGCGCGCACTTCATGAGCCACACGCTCTGGACAGGCTGGCTGTGCTGGGTGTCGGGCTGGCTGTGCGACCTGGGGTTTCAGAAACTGGCGCGGCCCCGCCCGGCCGATGCCGGGGAGCAGGGCCTGCCAGGGCACGGCGCCCCGTCCCAGTGAAGCCGGGTGCAGGGTGAGGCGGCGTCGCCGCTCCGGCGGCCGCGCTCAACTCGCCACGCAGATCTTCAGCATGTTGGTGCCGCCGGGGGCGCCCATGGGCTCGCCGCAGGTGATGGCGTAGACATCGCCCTTTTGCACGATGTTGCGGCTCTTGAGGTGGCGCTCGGCCTGCTCCAGCGCCGTGTCGCGGTCTGCGCTGGTGTCCATGAGCAAGGGGCGCACGTTGCGGTACATGGCCATCTTGCGCTGCGTGGCGACCTTGGGCGTGAGCGCATAGATCGGAATGTCGATGCTGTGCCGGCTCATCCACAGTGCCGTCGCGCCGCTGTCGGTCATGGCCACGATGGCCTTGGCGCCCAGGTGGTGGGCCGTGAACAGCGCGCCCATGGCGATGGACTGGTCGATCCGGCCGAAGGTCTGGCCGGTGAAGTCGGCGTCGAGCTGGTGGTCTTCGGCCGCCTCGGCCGCCGCGCAGATGGTGGCCATTTCTTCCACCGTCTCGAGCGGGTAGCGGCCGGCGGCTGTCTCGGCGCTCAGCATCACGGCGTCGGTGCCGTCCAGCACGGCGTTGGCCACGTCGCTCACCTCGGCGCGCGTGGGCACGGGGTTGGTGATCATGCTTTCCATCATCTGCGTGGCGGTGATCACGACCTTGTCCTGTTCGCGCGCCATGCGGATCATCTTCTTTTGCAAGGCGGGCACGGCCGCGTTGCCCACTTCCACGGCCAGGTCGCCGCGCGCCACCATGATGCCGTCGCTCACGCGCAGGATGGCTTCCAGGTGCGGGATGGCCTCGGCGCGTTCGATCTTGGCGATCAGGCCCGGCTTGTAGCGGTACTCGGACGCGGCCACGTTGCACAGCTGGCGCGCCATTTCCATGTCGGTCGCGTTCTTGGGAAAGCTCACCGCCACATAGTCGGCCTGGAAGCTCATGGCCGTGCGGATGTCTTCCATGTCCTTGGCGGTGAGGGCCGGTGCCGTGAGGCCCCCGCCCTTCTTGTTGATGCCCTTGTTGTTGGACAGCTCGCCGCCCACCTTGACGGTGGTGTGCACCTCTTCGCCGCGCACCGCATCCACGGTGAGCACGATCAGCCCGTCGTTGAGCAGCAGCAGATCGCCCGCCTTCACGTCGCGCGGCAGTTCCTTGTAGTCCAGCCCCACGCCGTCGATGTCGCCCAGCTCCGTGCGCGAGGCGTCGAGCACGAACTTGGCGCCCGATTCCAGTTGCACCTTGCCCTCCGCGAACTTGCCCACGCGGATCTTGGGGCCCTGCAGGTCGGCCATGATGGCCACTTCGCGGCCCGCGCGCTGGGCCGCGGCGCGCACCGTCGCGGCGCGGTCGATGTGGTCCTGCGCCTTGCCGTGGCTGAAGTTCAGCCGCACCACGTTCACCCCCGCGCGGATCATGGCCTCCAGCAGTGCCGGGTCGCTCGATGCGGGGCCCAGGGTGGCAACAATCTTGGTGGCGCGGCGGGTAGGCATGGGCTTGTCTCTTTCTGTGGGTATGTAATCGAATTTCAATTCTCACACGAAGCGGTTACATGCCGATTACCAGCCGCCCTCAGCCGATGCCCGAAGGGCATCCTTGGCGCCTGCGCGCACGGCTGCCCAGCATGAGGGCCATGGCCCCCACCATCAGCAGCGCGGCGGCCGTGAACGTGGCCCGCATGCCCGCCACCATGGGCATCCCTGAAGCCCCCACGGCATGCGCCAGCGCCGCGCCCATCGCGAACACGGCCCCCATGGCGGAAGCTCCCGTGATGAGCCCCAGGTTGCGCGACAGGTTGAGCAACCCCGCCACGACACCCCGCGCGCCCGGTTCTGCGTGGGCCATGACCGCGGTGTTGTTGGCCGCCTGGAACAGGGCATAGCCCGCCGTCAAGACCGCCAGCGGGACGACATAGCCCGGCACGCCCCATGCGAGCGGCGCCAGCGCCAGGCCGGCGCACCCGGCCAGCATGGCGGCGAGCCCGGCCAGCCCCATGGAATGCGCGCCCAGCCTGTCCACGGCCCTGCCCGCGGGAAGGCCCACCAGCGCGGACACCAGCGGGCCACACGACATGGCGAGCCCGACCTGCGCGGCACCGAGCCCCAGCGCCCCCGACAGATAGAACGGCCCCACCACCAGCGTCGCCATCACCACCGTGGTCACGAGAGTGGTGGTGGCCAGGCCCGCGCCCAAGCCGGGGAGGCGCAACACCGACAGCCGGACCAGGGGCGCGGCCACGCGCGCCTGGGCCCACACGAACAGGCATGCCCCCAGCACCGCAAGGCACAGCAGCGCCCCGTTCAGCAGGCCCCAGCCGCCCCGCCCCATCGTCATGGCCAGCGCGTAGGCCGCCAGCGCGAGGGCCAGCAGCACCGTGCCCAGGGGGTCGAACCCGGGCCTCTCCCCTGCGGCCTGGCGGTCCGCCGGCAGGTGGCGGCGCACCAGCAGCAGGCCCAGGGCGCCCAGCGGCAGGTTGATGAGAAAGATCATCGGCCAGCCGGCCTGGGCGATCAGCACACCGCCCAGCGTCGGCCCCAGGGCCGTGCCCACGGCGGACATGGTGCCCAGCAGGCCCATGGCGCTGCCCGCCCGGTCCTTGGAGACGGTCTCGCCCACGAAGGCCATCGTGAGCGCCATCATCGCGGCCGCGCCCAGCCCCTGCAGCGCCCGGGCGGCGACCAGGAGCCCCAGCGTGGGGGCCGCGGCGCACAGGGCCGAGGCCCCCGTGAACAGGGCCAGCCCCGCCAGCAGCAACCGCCGGCGGCCCACCACGTCGCCCAGCCGGCCCACGCCGACCACGGCCGTGGTGATGGCCAGCAGGTAGGCCAGCACCACCCATTGCACTTCCTGAAAGGGCACGTCCAGCGCCTGCGCCAGCGTGGGCAAGCCGACGTTGACGATGCTGGTGCCCAGCGAGGACAGCAGCATGGACAGCGCAAGGCTCGCCAGCGCCCACCGGCTGTCCGAGGGGCCGGTGGCCTGCGGCCCGCCCGCGGCAGGCTGGGGCGGCAGGGAAAAAGTCGCTTGCGGGGGAATGCCGGTGCGGGTGGGGGGTGTCATGGCGGGGGTCTCCTCGGGAGGCGATGGTTCGCGGGTGCCCGGTCTGCGCCCCTGGAAAACCAGCCACTCCAGCGTAGCCAAGCACGTGGCCCGGCGGAAGGCGCAGCATTTGCATTCCATACATGCACAAGACGCCATGCCACGGACCGGCGTGCTATGGTCCCGCCATGCCGCGGCCTGATCTCAACCTGCTGGTCACCCTGGATGTGCTACTTGCGGAGGGCAACGTGGCGCGGGCCGCCGAGCGCCTGCACCTGAGTCCTTCCGCGATGAGCCGGGCGCTCGCCCGGCTGCGCGACACCACCGGCGACCCGCTGCTCGTCAGGGCCGGGCGCGGACTGGTGCCGACGCCACGCGCACTGGAGCTGCGCGACAAGGTCAGCCAGCTCGTGCAGGACACCGAGGCCGTCCTGCGCCCCGCATCGGCGTCCGACCCCGCCCAATGGGCCCGGTCTTTCACGCTGCGCTGCAGCGACGGCTTTGCGGAGAACTTTGGCCCCGGCCTCCTCGCCCGCGTGGGCGAGGCCGCCCCCGGGGTGCGGCTGCGCTTCGTGCAGAAGACCGACAGGCACAGCGCCCCGCTGCGCGATGGAACCGTCGACCTGGAGACCGGCGTGGTGAGCGACGCCATGGGCCCCGAGGTGCGGGCGCAGGCCCTGTTCCGCGACCGCTTCGTGGGGGTCGTGCGCGCGGGGCACCCGCTGTGCGCGGGCGAGATCACGCCGGCCCGCTATGCGGCCGGCAGGCATGTGCTCGTGTCGCGGAAGGGGCGGGACCGGGGGCCCGTGGACGATGCCCTCGCGCCCCTGGGCCTGGCGCGGCAGATCGCCACCGTGGTGGGGGGCTTTTCCACCGCGCTGGCACTGGCGCGCGGCTCCGACCTGGTTGCCACGGTTCCCGAACACCACACCGGCAACCTGCGCGCCGGCATGTCCAGCTTTGCACTGCCCGTCCCGGTGCCGCAGATCACGGTGTCGCTGCTGTGGCACCCCCGGCTGCAAGCCGATCCCGCGCACCAGTGGCTGCGCGGGCTGGTCCGGGAGGTGTGCGCCGAGCTTCGCTGACGCGCGCCCCCGCACGGCCGCACGCAGCGGTCAGACGAAGGGATGCGACAGGGCGTGCGCCAGCACATGGGCCAGGATGGCGGCCTCCAGCCCATGCCGGGCATAGAGCCATCCCGCCACCAGCCCGAAGGCGGTGTTGCCCACCAGCACGAACGCCACCACGGAGGGGGTGAGCACCCCGGCCATGGCCTGCGCGGCCGGCAGATGCCCCAGCGCAAACAGCAGGGCGCTGGCCACCACGGCGGCCGCCACGATGCCACGGCCCGGCGTGCCCTGGCCGCGCTGCACGAAGCGCCAGCCCAGCCACAGCAGCAGGCTCATCACGCCCCAGCGCACCAGCAGTTCCTCGGAAATCCCGCCATAGAGCAGCTTGACCCCCAGGGATGCGGCACCGGCCGGGTCGGAGGGCCTGAGCGCCTGCGGCGCCACCAGCGAGAGGCCCCACAGCCACAGTGCGCCCGCGAGCCCGCCCACAAGCCCCGGCGCCCACTGGCGCCGGAAGGGCCCGGCCACCGGCTGGCCCTGCAGCCAGGCCGACACGGCCGGCGCCGCCAGCCCCACGCGGGGCGCCAGCGCCACACCCAGTGCCACGCACAGGGCCAGCAGGACCGCGGTCTGCAGGCCGCTGAGCAGCACCATGGCCCACAGCGGCAGCGGCAGCAAGGCCTGGTGGGCGGCCAGGGGCGGGACCAGCGCCCACACCACGGCCACGACGCCCGGCAGGCCCAGCAGCCACAGCGCGGCACCCAGGCGCCACTTCTGCGCGCGGGGGGAGCGCGTGGCAAGGTGCGCGGGCACGGCGGTATCAGAAGCCATCATGGACCCTGGCCATCCCTCGGCCTCAGCCGCGCATCAGCGCTTCGATCTCGTCGGCCTTCACCGGCACGCCGCGCGTGATCAGCTCGCAGCCCGTCTCGGTGACGATGGCGTCGTCCTCGATGCGGATGCCGATGTGGTGGAACTGCTCGGGCACCCCGTCGGCCGGCCGCACGTAGATGCCGGGCTCGATGGTGAGCACCATGCCCGGGCGCAGCACGCGGCTGGGGCGGTTGGTGATGGTCTCGCCCGACAGCGGGTCCTTGCGCTCGCTCACCGCCCCGACCTCATCGGGTTCCACGTAGCTGCCGCAGTCATGCACGTCCATGCCCAGCCAGTGGCCCGTGCGGTGCATGTAGAACTGGAAGTAGGCGCGCGTGTCGATCACGTCCTGCGCGGTGCCCACCTTGTTCCTGTCGAGCAGGCCCAGGTCCAGCATGCCCTGCGCCAGCACGGCCACGGTGGCGTCGTGCGGGTCGTTGAAGCGCGCGCCGGCCTTGGTGGCCGCCACCGCCGCGTCCTGGCTGGCCAGCACCAGGTCGTACAGCGCGCGCTGCGGCCCGGTGAAGCGGCCGTTGGCCGGGAAGGTGCGGGTGATGTCGCTGGCGTAGCCGTCAAGCTCGCAGCCGGCGTCGATGAGCACCAGCTCGCCGTCGCGCACCGGGGCGGCGTCCGCGCGGTAGTGCAGCACGCAGGCGTTGGCCCCGGCCGCCACGATGGAGCTGTAGGCCGGGTACTGCGAGCCCTCGTCGCGAAACGCGTGCAGCAGCTCGGCATCCAGGTGGTACTCGCGCACGTCCTGGCCGGCGCGCAGCATGCGGGCCGAGCGCTGCATGGCGCGGATGTGCGCCCTGGCGCTGATGTCGCTGGCGCGGCGCATGATGTCCTGCTCGTGCGCGTCCTTGATGAGCCGCATCTCGTCGAGCAGCGTGCACACATCGTTCTGCTCCGCCGGGCACAGCGCGCCGTAGCGCACGCGCGCGCGCACCGCGTTCAGCCACCCTTCCACCCGCGCCGCCAGGCCGCTGTGGATGGCAAACGGGTACCACACGCGGTGGCGGTTCTCCAGCAGGCGGGGCAGCTTGGCGTCCAGCTCGGCGATGGAATGGGCGGCTTGCACGCCCAGCGCCCCGGGCGCCGCAGCGGGGCCCAGCCGGTAGCCGTCCCAGATCTCGCGCTCCAGGTCCTTGGGCTGGCAGAACAGGGTGCTGCACCCGTCCTGCGCGACCACAAGGCATGCCCCCGGCTCGATGAAGCCGGTCAGGTAGTAGAAGTAGCTGTCGTGGCGGAACAGGAAGTCGGTGTCCCGGTTGCGCGGGCGCTCCGGCGCCGTGGGGATGATGGCGATGCCCCCCGCGCCCAGCTGGGCAGCAAGCCGCGCGCGGCGTTGGGCGTAGATGGAGGCAGGCACGGTGGTGTTCATGGACGGGCAGCAGAGAGAGAATTGAGTTCAGTCAGGCGCTCGGGGGTCCCCACATCGGTCCAGCGTCCGGTGTAGAGCTGTGCGCTGACCCGGCCATTGTCCATCGCGCGGCGAAGCAGCGGCGCCAGCGGGGCTTTGATGCCGTCCGGGTTGCCGGCCGGAATGTCGCACCAGGGCGCCGCGAACAGCCCGGCGCGCAGCAGGGCGATGGTGCTGTAGGTGTAGCGCGGCGCGGGGTCGTCGGCGGGCAGGTTCAGTGCCAGCCCGTCCGCCGACAGCCCGAAGTCGCCGCGCAGGTTGTGCGCCGGATTGGGCACCAGCCACAGGTGGGCCAGGTGGCCGCTGGCCTCGAAGGCCGACACGGCGGCGCTGCCGAACACGAAGTCGGGCGCAAACACATCGCCCGCCGCCAGCCAGAACACGGGGCCCAACCGGGGCAGGGCGCGGGCGATGCCGCCGGCGGTTTCCAGTGCGCCACCAAAGTCCACGCCTTCGTGCGAGTATGAAATGGATAGCTGCTTGCGCTTGTCCACCCGGCGCTGGAGGCCAAAAACATCGGAAAAGTGGTGGCTGATCTGTCCACCCAGCCATGCGGTGTTGATCACCACCTGCTCCACACCCGCTTCCTGCAGCGCCGCCAGGTGCCACTGCAGCAGCGGCTGGCCCTGCACCTGCAGCAGGGGTTTGGGGATGGTGTCGGTCAGCGGGCGCATGCGCTCGCCACGGCCTGCGGCCAGCAGCATGGCGGGGACCTGCCCCCCGGTGGCGGCGGCCGGCGCCGCGGCACCTGCGCTCACGCCACGGCCTCCTGCAGGGCGCCCCGCTGCAGCGCGTGGCGCTGCACGGCCGTGGGTGCGAACAGGGCCACGAGCGCCTCCAGGAGCGCGCGTGCCTTGCCCGAATGGTCCGCACCGAAGTTGCACACATAGACGTCGAGCGTGACGGCCTGCTGTTCGGGCCAGGTGTGCACGCACAGGTGCGACTCGGCCAGCAGCACGGTGGCGGTCACCCCGCCAGGTCCGTGGGCGGTGGCGGGAAATCCGTGGAACAGCTGGCCCACGGGCTGCAGCCCGGCGGCGCGCACGGCGTCGCCGCAGGCCTGGCCCAGGGCGGCGGCATCGAGCAGCCACACGGGGGCGCAGCGGCAGCCATGGAGATCGGCGGTGAGGTGCAGTCCTTGCATGGCCCGCACTGTAGTGCATCACGGGGGCGGGCGGCGCCGGGCTTTCGGGCCCGCATCGCGGCCGGGCTGGCGCCACCCCGGCCGGTCCCGGCGGTCCAGCGCCCAGGCGGTGGTCGCGCGCGCGGCGCCACGGACTATCCCGCCGGGGTAGGGCGATGCGCCGGGCGCTCGGGTAGCCTGCGCGGCCCATGACAGCCCCTGCCCCGCAACCCCGGCCCGGCCACCCGAAGCCGCTTGTGCCAACTATTACCGGATCACGCCTGCGCGCGATCGTGGGCCGCCGTTTCGCGGGCACCGACACCCCCCATAGTGTCGCCACCATGAAGATCATCCTTGCCGACGACCACACGCTGTTCCGCGAAGGACTGCAGCACCTGCTGTCGGCACTGGACCCTCAGGCCCAGGTGCTGGAGGCGAACGACTACGCCAGCGCGGCGTCGCTGGTGGTGGAGCATCCCGATGCCGCCCTCGCCCTGGTGGACCTGGACATGCCGGGCCGCGACGCCAGCGCGCCGGGTGGCGGCGGCCTGGAACGCCTGCTGGCGCTGGCGCCCGGCGTGCCGGTGGTGGTGCTCTCCGCCCGCGAAGACCCCGCCGTGGTCCGCGACGTGCTGGACGCGGGCGCCATGGGGTTCATCTCCAAGCGCGAACGCGCCGCCGTGATGCTCAACGCCCTGCATCTGGTGCTGGCCGGCGGCATCTACCTGCCGCCCATGCTCCTGGGCACGGCGGCCCGAGCGTCCGCCTGTGCCGCCCTGACCCCCCGGCAGGTCGAGGTGTTGCACGGCCTGGCGAACGGGCATGCCAACAAGGTGATCGCGCGCCAGCTCGGCATGAGCGAGGCGACCGTGAAGGCGCACACGGGTGCCATCTTCCGCAGCCTGGAGGTCAGCAACCGCGTGCAGGCCGTGCGCATGGCCCGGCGGCTGGGCCTGCTGGCGCCCGACTGAGCCCAAAGAAGCTCCTGATTTGATAGCTGCCAGCGCTTTATAGACAAGCGCTGGTGACCTGTTTTATTCAAAATTGAAGGTCCGGCAGGCCGCGGTGCGACGGCCGATCACGGAGCACAGATGTGCCGCGGGCCGTGCGGCTTCCGCCGGGGCAAAAGCCGCCAGCGCGGGGGACCGCGCTCCGGGCTCCAGGCCGCCCCGGTAAAATGCCGGGTTTCCCCTGAACCTCCCACCCTGAACCCTCCCCCATGGCCAACACCCAGCAATCCCAACAGATGGCAAATGCGATCCGCGCATTGGCCATGGACGCCGTTCAACAAGCCAACTCCGGCCACCCCGGCGCCCCGATGGGCATGGCCGACATGGCCGTGGCGCTGTGGAGCCGCCACCTCAAGCACAACCCCACGAATCCCCAGTGGTTCGACCGCGACCGCTTCGTGCTCTCCAACGGCCACGGCTCGATGCTGCTGTACGCGCTGCTGCACCTCACCGGCTACGACCTGCCCATTGGCGAACTCAAGAACTTCCGCCAGCTGCACAGCAAGACGCCAGGACACCCCGAAGTGGGCTACACCGCTGGCGTGGAAACCACCACCGGCCCGCTGGGCCAGGGCATCACCAATGCCGTGGGCTTCGCGCTGGCCGAAAAGCTGCTGGCCTCCGAGTTCAACCGCGAAGGCCACGCGGTGGTGGACCACAACACCTACGTGTTCCTGGGCGACGGCTGCCTGATGGAAGGCATCAGCCACGAGGCCGTGTCGCTGGCTGGCGCCTGGAAGCTCAACAAGCTGATCGCGCTGTATGACGACAACGGCATCAGCATCGACGGCCAGGTCGCCCCCTGGTTCGCCGACAACACCCCCCTGCGCTTCGTGGCCAGCGGCTGGAACGTGATCGGCCCCATCGACGGCCACGACGCCGACAAGGTGGCCGCCGCCATCGTGGAAGCCAAGAAGCAGACCGAGCGCCCCACCCTCATCGTGTGCAAGACGCACATCGGCAAGGGCAGCCCGAACCGCGCCAACACCGCCAAGGCCCACGGCGAGCCGCTGGGCGCGGAAGAAATCAAGCTCACGCGCGAAGCCCTGGGCTGGACCAGCGAGCCCTTCGTGGTCCCGGACGACGTGTACGCCGGCTGGGATGCCAAGGCCAACGGCCAGGCTGCAGAGGCCGCGTGGAACGAGCGCTTTGCCGCCTACAGCGCCGCCTTCCCCGAGCTGGCCGCCGAACTCACGCGCCGCATGGAGGGCAACCTGCCCGCCAACTTCGCGCAAGTGGCCGTGGACGCCGTGGTGGCGGCCCACACCAAGGGCGAGACCGTGGCCAGCCGCAAGGCCAGCCAGCTGGCGCTGGAAGCCTTCACCGCCGCGCTGCCCGAACTGCTGGGTGGCAGCGCCGACCTGACGGGCTCCAACCTCACCAACACCAAGAGCACCCCCAACCTGCGTTTTGACATGCAGGGCCACGTGGTACAGACCACGCTGGAAAACGGCCAGAAGATCGGCGGGCGCCACATCAACTACGGCGTGCGCGAGTTCGGCATGGCCGCGATCATGAACGGCATCGCGCTGCACGGCGGCTTCATCCCGTACGGCGGCACCTTCCTCACGTTCAGCGACTACAGCCGCAACGCCATCCGCATGGCCGCGCTGATGAAGCAGCGCGTGATCCACGTGTTCACGCACGACTCCATCGGCCTGGGCGAAGACGGCCCCACCCACCAGTCCATCGAGCACGCCGCCAGCCTGCGTTTGATCCCCAACCTGGATGTGTGGCGCCCCGGTGACACGGCCGAAACCGCCGTGGCCTGGAGCGTGGCCCTGTCCAACAAGGACAAGCCCACCGCGCTGCTGCTGTCGCGCCAGAACCTGCCCTACGCGCCCAAGCGCGACCTGGGCGACATCTCGCGCGGCGCCTACGTGCTCTCCGAACCCGCGGATGTCGGCATCAAGAAGAAGGCCGTGGCCGTGATCATCGCCACCGGCTCCGAAGTGCAGCTGGCGCTCAAGGCCCAGCGCCTGCTGGCCGACAAGAAGATCGCTGTGCGCGTGGTCTCCATGCCCAGCACGACCACGTTCGACCGCGAAGACGCCAAGTACAAGGGCAGCGTGCTGCCCGCCGGCGTGCCCCGCGTGGCCGTGGAAATGGGCGTGACCGACGGCTGGTGGAAGTACGGCTGCGCCGCCGTGGTGGGCATCGACACCTACGGCGAATCGGCCCCGGCGCCCGTGCTGTTCAAGCACTTCGGCTTCACCGAAGAGAACGTGGCCGACGCGGTGCTGGTCGCCATTGGCGCCGCACGGCTCAAGCCCGCCAAGAAGGCCAAGGCCCGCTGAGACTCCTCCCCGCCCGCTGCGTGCCCACTGCTGCAGCGGGCGCGCCCCGGCAGATTCCTGATTTCGACTTTGCAACCTTGGAGAGACACCCTATGACGATCAAGATTGGTATCAACGGCTTTGGCCGCATCGGCCGCAACGTGCTGCGCTCGGCCATCCAGAACTTCAGCGACATCGAAGTCGTGGGCATCAACGACCTGCTGGAGCCGGAGTACCTCGCGTACATGCTGCAGTACGACTCGGTGCACGGTCGCTTCAAGGGCGAAGTCTCGGTGGACGGCAACACCCTGGTCGTCAATGGCAAGAAGATCCGCCTGACGCAAGAGCGCGACCCCGCCAACCTGAAGTGGAACGAAGTCGGCGCCGACGTGGTGATCGAATCCACCGGCCTGTTCCTGGACAAGGTCACCGCGCAAAAGCACATCGATGCCGGAGCCAGGAAGGTCATCCTGTCGGCCCCGTCCAAGGACGACACGCCCATGTTCGTGTTCGGCGTGAACCACGACACCTACGCCGGCCAGGCCATCGTGTCCAACGCCTCGTGCACCACCAACTGCCTGGCCCCCGTGGCCAAGGTGCTGAACGACAAGTGGGGCATCAAGCGCGGCCTGATGACCACGGTGCACGCCGCCACCGCCACGCAAAAGACCGTGGACGGCCCGTCCAACAAGGACTGGCGCGGCGGCCGCGGCATCCTGGAAAACATCATCCCCTCGAGCACCGGCGCCGCCAAGGCCGTGGGCGTGGTGATCCCGGCGCTGAACAAGAAGCTGACCGGCATGTCCTTCCGCGTGCCCACCAGCGACGTGTCGGTGGTCGACCTGACGGTGGAGCTGGACAAGGCTGCCACCTATGAGGAAATCAAGGCCGAGATGAAGGCCCAGTCCGAAGGCGCGCTCAAGGGCGTGCTGGGCTACACCGAGGACAAGGTGGTGGCCACCGACTTCCGTGGCGACACCCGCACGTCCATCTTCGACGCCGACGCCGGCATCGCGCTGGACGGCACCTTCGTGAAGGTCGTGAGCTGGTACGACAACGAATGGGGCTACTCGAACAAGTGCCTGGAAATGGTGCGCGTTGTTTCCAAGTAAGCGTTACCCTTGAGAATGAAGAAGCATTAGAAGCAACTACCCTGTTCAAGCCGGCCGCCTGCAAAGGCTGCCGGCTTTTTTTTGCCCCCCGCCCGCCCCGCGGTGCGCGGCAGGCCGCCGCCTCAACGCGCGGCCACGGACGCGGCGGCGGCCGCCGCAGCACCAGCCAGCGGCGCCGGGCCCTGGGACTGCGCAGGCGCGCTGGCGATGTGCACCGTGCTGGTGGGAAAGGCAAACTCCACCCCCATGGCCTTGAACTCGCGCATGAGACCCAGGTTGATGGACTGCTGCAGGTCCATGTAGAGGTTGAACGCCGGGTCCTGGACGATGTAGACCACCTCGTAGTCCAGCGAACTCGCGCCAAACGCCTTGAAGTGCGCGCGGTCGAAGCACAGCTCCGGATGGGCGTCGATGAGCTTGCGCACCACGCCCGGGATCGCCTCGGCCTGCTCGGGCGTGGTGTTGTACGACACACCGAAGCCGAACACGATGCGCCGCTTCTCCAGCATGCGGTAGTTGCTGATGGTCTGCTTGAGCAGGTCGGTGTTGGACATCACGATCTGCTCGCCCTGCAGGCTGCGGATGCGCGTGGTCTTCAGCCCGATCACCTGCACCGTGCCCGAGACGCTGCCGACCACGATGAAATCGCCCACCTCGAAGGGCTTGTCCACCGCGATCGCGAGCGAGGCGAACAGGTCGCCCAGGATGTTCTGCACCGCCAGCGCCACGGCGATGCCCCCCACCCCCAGGCTGGCGATGAAGGCCGTGATGTTCACGCCCACGTTGGACAGGATGGCCAGCAGCACCACGCTCCACAGCAGCGTGCGCAGCCCCCAGGACAACAGCGTGGCGGAGGCGCTGACCTGGGTCATGCCCGTGGACGAATGGCGTTCCACATACCGCCGCACGCCCATGCCGATGGCCCGCATGCCCCACAGGCCCATCTGCAGCGCAAGGGCGACAAACCACAGCTGGCTGAGCCGGCTTTCCCAGCGGCCCGGCAGCTCCAGCAGGCTCGCGCCCACCAGCAGGGCCACGACCACCATGAGCAGGCGGCTCGTGCCCTCCAGCACCTCCACCACGGTGTGCGCCGCCGCGCTGCCGGACTGCGTGGCCCACACCCTGGCACGGCCCGTGAGCAGATGCAGCACCAGCAGGATGCCCACATAGGTCGTGGCGGCGGCGGCCAGCGCCACCATCAGGCTCCACAGCGGAACGCCCACGAAGGTCGTCTCGCGGATCCAGGTTGAGAAGGTCGATGGCGGCATGGTTGTTTCTCCTTGGTGGGGCGGCGGGCGCGGCACGCGAGCCGGGCTGCGGCGCGTGGCTGCTTGCAGGCCTGCGTGGGCGCGGGTGCGGCCGCCGATGGCCGATGGCGGTGGCGCGCGGTGGACTGATTGATCGACAGCCATCGCCGCGCAGAGTTCCCGCACCCTTGCACGGCAAGGCCGCCAGCAACTGAGCGAGGGACGGGTGAGGCGATGGACGACGCCCGGCACAGGCCCGGCCACGCCCCAGGCAAATTGCAAGCGTTCGTAAGACATGGCCCACAGGAATACAGAGGCAGTGCCTACGCGGGCGGCGGGCCGCGCGGCGAACAATGCATTCATCAAAAAGCTGGCATGCATTGCCTGGCGCCGCGCACCCCGCCCAGTGAGGCGCGCAACGCGCCGGGGCCTGCCCACCAACAATCCACCCGCTCAGGAGGTCTCCACACCATGCACCCATCCACCCCTCTCCGTCTCACGGCCGCAGCCCTCGCGCTGGGCGCCCTGGCAGCGTGCTCGTCCACGCCCCCGCCCACTGAACAGATGGCCGTCACCCGCACCACGGTGAACCGCGTGGCGGCGGCGCCGGCGACGGCCACCAGCGCCCCCGTGGACCTGCAGCGTGCGCAGGAAAAACTCATCCTCGCCGAGAAGGCCATGGCCCAGCAGGACTACAAGAACGCCCGGCGCCTGGCGGCCGAGGCCGAGGTCGACGCCCGCGTGGCCGAGACCCGTGCCGACGCGGCACGCAATGCGACCAACCTTGCCCAGGTCCAGGACAGCATCCGCGCGCTGCAGGAAGAAATCAACCGCCGGTCCCCCCGCTGAGGGCCGAGCGCTCCTGACCACGCCGCCCGCACCGCGGGCCGCTCTTGACCTTTGAAGGACACCACACCATGCACCGATTGATCCAACGTACCACTGCCCTGTGCACCAGCCTCATCGCCGTGGGGCTGCTCGCGGCCTGTGCCAGCACCGCGCCGTTCCCGGCGCTGGAGCAGGCCCGCTCCGCCGTGAGCGCCGTCGCCGGCGACCCCATCGTGAACCAGTACGCCCCCGTGGAACTGAAGGAAGCGACCGACGCTCTGGCCCGCGCCGACCGCGAATGGGCCGACGACCACGACGAATCGGAAACCAACCACCTGGCCTACATCGCACGCCAGCGCGCCGAGATCGCCACGAACGCGGCACGCTCGCGCCAGCTGGACGCCAGCATCCAGCAAGCCAGCGGCGACGCCGACCGCATCCTCCTGCAGGCCCGCACCCAGGAGGCCGACCAGGCCCGCCTGCGCGCCCAGCAGGCCCAGGCCCAGGCCCTGAACGCCGAGCAGCGCGCCGCCCAGCAGCAGGCCAATGCCAGCGTCGCGATGGCCCAGGCCAGCGCCGCACAGGACCGCGTGCGCGCACTGGAAGCCCAGCTGCGCGACATGGAAGCCCAGCAGACCGAGCGCGGGCTGCTCGTGACGCTGGGGGACGTGCTGTTTGCCTTCAACAAGGCGGAGCTGTCGGCCCAGGCCGGCCCCCGCCTGGACAAGCTGGCCAGCTTCCTCAAGCAGTTCCCGGACCGCAAGCTGCTCATCGAGGGCTACACCGACAGCGTGGGCTCCGACGGCTACAACCAGGACCTGTCGGACCGCCGCGCCCAGTCCGTGCGCGACGCGCTGGTGCAGCGCGGCGTGGACAGCAGCCGCATCACCGCGCGCGGCTACGGCAAGGCACACCCCGTGGCCGACAACGCATCGCCGGAAGGCCGCGCCATGAACCGCCGCGTGGAGATCGTGATCGCCGACGACAAGGGCACCCTGCGCGGCCGTTGAGCCCCTGGGGCGCCCGATCCCTCGGCGGACAGGCCGGGGGACGGCAAGGTCACCAGATCCCGCCAGCGTGCCGAACGAACAAGCCCTGGAGCAGTGATGCTCCAGGGCTTTTTCCTTTCAGAAAGCGCAGCCTTTGAACGTGGGCGCGAGCGGAGGTCTGCGAGGTGTTTGTGACCGCGGAATGCCGCAGCCCGCCTGGTGAGATGGGCGAGAGCCCTCGTGCCTGTGCCTGGCTTAGCCTGCCGAGGACCGACCGGCCGAGACGGCGCTCTGCCGCGCCTTGTTCAATTCGCTCAGGTACGAGCCCGGAATCTGCTGCACCTCCTGCACGGGTCCGAGCACGCTGATGCGCGCGCCGTCCACGGCCACCTGCAATCCCGCCGGCACCGCAAGGAACTGGATCAGGTCCGGGCGGTGCACGCCCAGCTGGTACAGGGAGGTCTTCATGAAGCGTGCCGGATCCTCAAGGCGTGCCTCGTCGTCCAGGTCCGAGAGCCACCAGCCGGAATCCGCCGCGTTGACGGGGTCGTTTCGGGTCAGCAGGATTCGACGGGCTTCCTGGTAGTTCACGTGCACGACGGCGCTTTGGCGAAGCGACGGAAAGTCCGGCGCGATGGACGGGGAGAGGCTCTCCACAACGTCTTTCTGGTTGCGCAGCTGCATGAGCGTGTTGTCGACCGAATCGACGAACCTCACGGGCACCACCTGCATGTCGGGCTCCAGCACCCGCAGGAATCCTGCGGGCCCCTCTTCCAGCATCGTGAACATCCAGCCGACCTGCAGGCTCTCGCCACCGCGGAACTTCTCGCCCCGGGCGACCCGTTGCTCGAAGAACTGCAGCAGGAAGGAGATGTCCTCCACCGGCACCGCGCTGTTCGACACCCGGATCTGGAACTCGGGATGGCCGTACAGCTTGCACCGGGAAGTGGCGTGCACGGATGGCGTGTCCGGCCGCGCCGGTGCAGGCTTGCGGCCGAATGTCGAGAGGATGGAGCGCAGAGACATTTTTTCAGGTGCGGCTGGGCGGCCCAGGGCGGCCGGGCGTCGTCCGTGGCGCCCGCCAGGCAGTCCGGGGCCGCAGGACGACTTACACCGCGTGGCTTTCGAACGTCTCGGTGTCCACCTCGCTCGCGCTCTGCGCGCTGTAGCGCGGGCCCACCACGGTGCGCTCGTTGATCAGTGCATCCAGCCGCGCGAGCACCGTGGCATCGAGCCGCACACCGGCCGCGCCCACATCGTCCCGCAGGTGCTCCACGCTGGTCGTCCCGGGGATGGGAATGATGTGCCCGCCCTGGTGCAGCAGCCAGGCCAGCGCCAGCTGCGCCGGCGTGCAGCCCACTTCGCGCGCGATGGCCTGGTAGCCGTCCAGCAGCTGCAGGTTGGCGGCGTAGGCATCGGGGGCGAAGCGGGGCATGGCGCGGCGGATGTCCTTGGGGTCGAGGGCGGAGACGTCCCTGAGTTCGCCGCACAGAAAGCCCCGCGCCACGGGGCTGAAGGCCACGAAGGCCGCGCCCAGGTCGCGGCAGGCGTCGAGCACGGCGATCTCGGGGTTGCGTGTCCACAGCGAATACTCGGTCTGCACCGCCGCGACGGGGTGCACCGCGTGCGCGCGGCGCAGGGTGGCGGCCGACACTTCGGACAGGCCGATGCTGCGGATCTTGCCCGCGCGCACCAGGTCGGCCAATGCGCCCACGCTGTCCTCGATGGGCACCTTCTTGTCCCAGCGGTGCAGGTAGTACAGGTCGATCACGTCGGTCTGCAGGCGGCGCAGGCTGTCCTCGCAGGTCTGGCGCAGCGTGGCGGGGCGGCCATCGATCACGCGCACCAGCTTGCCGTCGCCGTTCACGTCCACGCCCTGCATGCCGCATTTGCTGGCCAGGGTGAAGCGGCTGCGGTGGCTTTTCATCACGCGGCCCACCAGCGTTTCGTTGGCGCCGAAGCCGTACAGCGTGGCGGTGTCGAACAGCGTCACGCCCGCATCGAGCGCGGCCAGCAGCACGCGCTCGCCCTGCTCGGCCGACACGGGCGCGCCGTAGGCGTGCGAAAGGTTCATGCAGCCCAGGCCGATGGCCGAGACGGAGAAAGGTCCAAGGTTTCTTTGTTGCATGGCGCAAGCTTACGGCATGCATGCACCCCGCGCCGCACGGCCGCTACGCGGCGTGCTCACTCCCAGAAGCTGCCCGTGGTGCGCGCGCGCACGCGCTGCACGCTGTACCGCGCGATCTGTTCGATCAGCTCTGCCGGCAGCGGCTGGTCGTAGGGCAGCACGATGGTGCCCTTGGTCGTCCTGACGGCCTGCAGCGCCTGCCCGAAATGCGCGAGCGCCGCAGCGGGCGGCGCAAAGCTCGCATGCGCCTTGTGCGCCGAAAAGGCGTACACGAAGCGCGGCTCGATGAAGAACGGCGTGTTCCACTTGATGGCTTCCTCGGCCTGCGGCGCGGCGCGCTTCAGGATGGCGTACAGCGCATGCAGCAGCGGCTGGCCCGCCTTGGGGGCGGCCGCGATGTAGTCCGCGATGGTGGTGGGTTGGGAGGGCGCGGGCGGGGCCATGGTGGGCGAGGTCCTTTCAGGCCGAAGGTGCAGCAGCATCGCCCGCGCGGGGGCGCCGGGTCCACAGGTCGATCCGCTCGCCGGCCACCGAGGCCGCCAGCAGCTGCGCAAACCGCGCCGCGCGGGTTTCAGGCCGCTTGGCCGACGTCACCCAGTGCAGCATGGACTTGCGGTAGCCCGCGGGGGCGGCCTCGAAGAACTGCCATGCCTTCTTGTGGCGTTTGAACTCGCGCAACTGCGCGGCGGGCAGCTCGGCCACTGCGGCCTGTTCGTGCGAGTAGATCGCGGACTTGTCGGCCTTGCGGTGGCTGAAGGCCGCCAGGCCCGCGGGCGTCATGCGGCCGGCGGCCTGCAGCTGCTCCATCTTGGCGATGTTCACCGCGCTCCAGACGGACGATGGCTTGCGCGGCGTGAAGCGGATGGAATAGGTGTGCTCGTCGATGCGCCGGCGCACGCCGTCGATCCAGCCAAAACACAGCGCCTCGTCCACCGACTCGGACCAAGTCATGCACGGGCGGCCCGAGCCGACCTTGTGGAAGCCCACGAGCAGTTCGGGCGCGTGTGCCGCATGGGCTTGCAGCCACTGGCGGAAGGCAGCGGAGGTGGCAAAGAAGGCAGGCGGGGTCATGGGGTGCCATTGTTGCCAACATCCGCGCGCACGGATAGCCGGCCATGGCGCGCCGGCCACGGGGGCCGCGGTGGTTTGCTGCGCCGGGTCGGCGCGATACATTACGCGAAGCCGCGCGCACCGCAGCGGCCCATCCCGCCCAGGAGAAGCGCCATGCCTTCCGCCATCTACGCAGCCTTCTTCTTCACTGTCGCCATGCTCGTCACCACCGCCTACTTCCTGCTGGGCGGCCTGCCGCTGCTGATCCTCCAGCACGACGAGCCGCTCGACGCGCGGTTCGTGCGCGGTTTCTTCAATGTCTACTACAAGGCTGCATTTTGGGTGGCCCTGTGCGCGTCGGCCAGCTACGCGCTGTGGGGACAGTGGGCCTATGCCGCTGGCGCGGCGGCCATGGCAGCGGTTTCCACGGCCTTGCGCAAGCGCCTGGTGCCCGCCATGCAGCAACTGGGCAGCCAGATAGAAGCCAGGAACGGCGGGGCGGTGCAGCGGTTCCGCCGGGTGCATGCCACCGCGCTGCTCGTCAATCTTGCCCAGCTGGTGGTGCTTGTCTGGGGGCTCATCGCGCTGTCCCGGTCCCTGTGACAGCCCGCGCCTGTCGGCCGCGTGGTGCCGGTGGCGTCAGGCCCCGCGGCCGGGGGTGCCCAGCACCAGCGGCTTGCGGAACACGCAGTTGCGCTGTTCCACAACGAAGCCGCAGTCCGTATAGACGCGCAGCGCGCCGCTCGCATTCTCACTGTCCACCCCCAGCCCGGACTCCTGCATGCCTGCATCGGCCTGGGCGCGCAGGCTGCGCGCAATCAGGGCCCGCGCCAGGCCGCGGCGCCGCCAGCGCTCGCCCACGCTGATGAATTCCGTCCATCCGCGCTGGCGGCCATTGCCCGCGTTCCATGTGGTGTCGATGTAGGTGCGCACCTGGCCCGCCACCTCGTTCATCCGCACGTCCCAGGCCACCTGCCACAGGTGCGGCTGGAAGACCGGGCTGGCCAGCCAGCGCTGGTAGTCCGCCTCGTCGGGCGGTGCATAGCCCCAGTGCGCATGGAAAGCGCGGGCATGCGCATCCCAGATGGCGCGGTAGTGGCCGGGCTGCACCGCACGCACTTCCAGGCCGGCAGGCAGCGCAAAGTCGGCAATGGCCTGCAGCGTGGGGCGGCCCATGGTGAAGAAATAGCGCTCGGGCCGGTAGCCCGCTTTTTCCAGCAGCGCCGCACGTGCGGTTTCGCCCTCTGTGACGAAGGCGTGGTGCGCATGCGGGCCGGCCTGGCCCAGGGCCGCCGCCATCTCGCGCTGGCGCGCCTCCAGCCACGCGTGCAGCCGTGCGCCGATGCCCTGCCGGCGCCACCGCGGCGCAACGACCGCAAACTGCCCGTAGAGCTGCAGCCCATCGGCCTGTGCCCAATGCCAGGCACGCACATAGCCAGCGATCTCATCGCCCGCCTGCGCGATCCACACGTCCTGCTGCGGCACGCACTGGGTGAACGCGGCGTAGTCCCGCGCCACGTCCTCCACGGTGCGAAAGAACCGGGTCTGGTCGGCGGCAAAGCTGGCGTTCGCACAGGCGACCATGGCCGGAAAATCCGAGGCCCCGGCAAAAGCGCGGAATGTCACGTGCTGCGGTGGTTGCATCGGGATGGGCTCCTGGGGCGGTGTGTCCGGGGTGTGAGGGCATGGCAAGCCTGGCATTGTGGCCAGCGCACCCTGTGTGCCACCTTAAGACGCAGCCACACGTTCTATATATAATTCGTATACGTTTTGTATAGAGATCATCCATGGGTATCGTCAAGATTTCAGACCAGATGCACGAAAACCTGCGTGTCGCAGGCACCGCGCTGAGCCGCTCCATCAACGCGCAGGCCGAGCACTGGATGCGGGTGGGCATGCTGATCGAGATGCACCCCGAACTCGACCACCGCGAGATCTGCCAGTTGCTGGTGCGGGCCGAACTGGCGGGCGGCTTCGATATCGCCATGGCGGTGGACGGCCTGCCGGCCAAACCCCGCGCCGTGGCCAACGGGAAGCACTGATGGCGCGCGGCGTTCCCATCAAGTCGGCGGACGAGCTGGCCCTGTCGCGGCGCGCCGCGCAGCTGGCCGCCGAGGTGCTGCACATGATCGAGCCCCACGTGGTGCCCGGCGTGAGCACCGAGGAACTGGACCGCATCTGCCACGACCACATCGTGAACGTGCAGGGCGCGGTGCCGGCCAACGTGGGCTACCTGGGGTACCCCAAGACCATCCTCACCTCGGTCAACCAGGTGGTCTGCCACGGCATTCCGTCGCACGACAAGATCCTGAAGAAGGGCGACATCGTCAACATCGACGTGGCGGTGATCAAGGACGGCTGGTACGGCGACACCAGCCGCATGTACTTCGTCGGTGCGCCCAGCACGCTCGCCCGGCGCCTGGTGGAAACAACGTACGAAGCCCTGTGCGCGGGCATCCGGCAGGTGCGGCCCGGCGCCACGCTGGGCGACGTCGGCCACGCAATCCAGACGGTGGCGCAGCGCGAGCGCTTCAGCGTGGTGCGCGAGTACTGCGGGCACGGCATCGGGCAGGTCTACCACGACGTGCCCAACGTGCTGCACTACGGCCAGCGCGGCACCGGGCTCACGCTGGAGGCCGGCATGGTCTTCACCATCGAGCCCATGCTCAACGCGGGCGGCCGCGAGACCAGGGAGCTGGCGGACGGATGGACCGTGGTGACCAAGGACCGCTCGCTGTCCGCGCAGTGGGAGCACATGGTGGCGGTGACGCCCGACGGATACGAGGTGCTCACGGCCTGGCCGGGCGGCACGGGCAGCTACGCGCCGATCTGACCGCCGGCTTCAGCCAGGGGCACTGCGTGTGCAGGACGCCCGGGCAAGAAAAAAAGCAGCTATCGATTCGATAGCTGCCCGCGCGCTCCTGATGAGCGCAGGGGGCCTATCCAGCCCCATAAACCCAACTTCAGCCCGCGTTGAGCTGCTGCTCCAGGTCGTGCAGCACCTCGTAGCAGGCGAGCACGCGGCCCACGCTGGAGTTGGGCTCGCGGCCTTCGCGGATGGCGGCGAAGAACTCGCGGTCCTGCAGCTCGATGCCGTTCATCGACACGTCGACATGGCTCACGTCGATCTTCTCGTCCTTGCCGTTGTACAGGTCGTCGTAGCGCGCCAGGTAGGTGGCGGTGTCGCCGATGTAGCGGAAGTACGTGCCCAGCGGGCCGTCGTTGTTGAAGCTCAAGCTCAGCGTGCAGATGGCGCCATTGGCGGCCTTGAGCTGGATGCTCATGTCCATTGCGATGCCCAGCACCGGGTGGATCGGGCCCTGGATGGCGTTGGCCTTCACGATGGGGCTGCCCGCCTGGTACGCGAACAGGTCCACGGTGTGGGCGGCGTGGTGCCACAGCAGGTGGTCCGTCCAGCTGCGGGCCTGGCCCAGCGCGTTGGTGTTGGTGCGGCGAAAGAAGTAGGTCTGCACATCCATCTGCTGGATGTTGAACTCGCCGGCCTGGATCTTCCGGTGCACGTACTGGTGGCTGGGGTTGAAGCGGCGCGTGTGGCCGCACATGGCCACCAGGCCCTTTTCCTTTTGCGCGGCGACGACCTGCTGCGCGCCCTTCAGGCTGTCGGCCAGCGGGATCTCCACCTGCACGTGCTTGCCGGCCTTCAGGCATGCGATGCTCTGCTCGGCGTGCATCTGCGTGGGCGTGCACAGGATCACCGCGTCCACCTCGGGCAGGGCCAGGCTGTCGGCCAGGTCGGTGGTGACATGGCCGATGCCGTACTTGGCGGCGACTTCCTTCGTTTTGTCGAGGTCGCGGCTGATCAGCGAAACGACTTCCACGCCGTCGATGTTCTGGATGCCGTCCAGGTGCTTGATGCCGAAGGCACCCGCGCCCGCAAGCGCTACTTTGATGGTCTTGGTCATGTCAGGTGTTCTCCAGGATCAGGTGGCCCACGGCCGTGTTGGATGCGGGCACATGGTAGAAGCGGTGCACCAGCTTCGGGGGCTTGCCGCCGGCCACGTCGGCCATGGCGCCGCGCGCGATGAGCCACATCACGAGTTCGATGCCCTCGCTGCCCGCCTCGCGCACGTAGTCGATGTGCGGGATGCTGGCGGCGGCCTCGGGGTCGCTGATGAGCTTGTCGAGGAAGGCGTTGTCGAAGTCCTTGTTGATCAGGCCCGCGCGCGGGCCCTGCAGCTGGTGGCTCATGCCGCCCGTGCCCCAGATGTGCACGTTGACGTCTTCGTCGTAGCTCTCCACGGCCTTGCGGATCGCCTGGCCCAGGTTGTAGCAACGGCGGCCGCTGGGCACGGGGTACTGCACCACGTTGACCGCGAACGGGATCACCGGGCAGGGCCAGGCTCCGTCCACCGGATCCTGCGGGCCGCACATGAGCGACAGCGGCACCGTGAGGCCGTGGTCCACGTCCATGCGGTTGACGATGGTGAGGTCGAAATCCTGCTGGATGACCGACTGCGCGATGTGCGAGGCCAGGTCCGGGTGGCCGATGACCTTGGGCACGGGGCGCGGGCCCCAGCCCTCGTCGGCGGGCTGGTACTCGGCGGCGGTGCCGATGGCGAAGGTGGGGATCATCTCCAGGCTGAAGGCCGTGGCATGGTCGTTGTAGACGAGGAAGATGACGTCGGGCTTGTTGTCCTTCATCCACTGCTTGGAGAAGTCATAGCCCGCGAACAGCGGCTTCCAGTAGTCCTCTTGCGTCTTGCCCAGATCGAGCGCGGCGCCGATGGCGGGCACGTGCGAGGTGAAGACGGAGGCGGTGATACGCGCCATGTTCAGTTTCCTTTCTTTCCCGCAGCACCCTGCGGCTGGCGGTGCGCCTGGGCATCGCCGTCTTCGCCGATGACGCGGTTGCCCTGCGCCGACCGGCCGCCACCGACCATCATGGCGCGGTACTCGTCCTCGGTCATTCCGGTCATGGAGCCGGCCATCTGCTGGAAGCTCTTGCCGTCGGTGGCACCGATCTTGGCCAGGAAGTAGATGTTGCCGCCCAGGCGGATGCACCAGTTGAGGTCGCGCGCGAGCACGGCCTGCTTCTGTTCCTCGGTCATCGCCCACCCGTCGAGGTAGGCGCGCTCGTCGGCCTTGAAGCGGGCGCGGTTGTCGGCCTTCATGAGGCTCATGCAGAACTGGTTGAGCCAGTAGCCCTTGCGGCTTTGCTCGGCGTCGAAGATGGTCGTGCCGGGCACGTCCAGGTAGGGTTTGTCGAGGGACATGGCGTCAGCCCTTTTCTTCTTCCGGCCAGTACAGCCGCATGGGATTGTCCACCAGCAGTTTTTGCTGCAGCCCGGCCGTGGTGGCGATGTGCGGGATGAAGTCCACCAGCAGGCCGTCGTCGGGCATGTGGTCCTTGAGGTTGGGGTGCGGCCAGTCGGTGCCCCAGAGCACGCGGTCCGGGAACTCCTCGACCACGCGGCGCGCGAAGGGCACCACGTCGCGGTAGGCGGCCTGCTCGCCATCGAGCGCCTTGGGCCCGGCCACGCTCAGGCGCTCGGGGCAGCTGACCTTGCTCCACACATTGGGGTGCTGGCGCATGAATTTCAGGAACAGCTCGAACTCGGGCCCGTCCACGGGCTTGGTCACGTCAGGGCGGCCCATGTGGTCCACCACCACCGTGGTGGGCAGTGCGGTGAAGAAATCCCACAGCTCGGGCAGGTCCACCGCCTCGAAGTAGATCACCACGTGCCAGCCGAGCTTGGCGATGCGCGCCGCGATCTCCATGAGCTCGTCCTTGGGCGTGAAGTCCACCAGGCGCTTGACGAAATTGAAGCGCACGCCGCGCACGCCGGCGTCGTGCATGGCCTGCAGCTCCTCGTCGCTCACCGAGCGGCGCACCGTGGCCACGCCACGCGCCTTGCCGCCCGAGTGCACGAGCGCATCGACCATGGCGCGGTTGTCCGCGCCATGGCAGGTGGCCTGCACCACCACGTTGCGCGCGAAGCCCAGGTGGTCGCGCAGCGCATAGAGCTGCTGCTTGCTGGCGTCGCAGGGCGTGTACTTGCGCTCGGGCGCGTAGGGAAATTCGGCGCCGGGGCCGAACACGTGGCAGTGCGCGTCCACGGCGCCCGCGGGCACCTGAAAACGCGGCTTGCTCGGGCCGGCGTACCAGTCGAGCCAGCCAGGGGTCTTGGTGAATTCACTCATGTGCGTGCTCCTTGCGTTTCGCTCCGATCAATCCAGCGACACATTGGCCTTCCTGATCACGTCGCCAAAGCGCTGGCTCTCGTCCTTCACGAACTGGGCGAACTGCGCACGCGTGGTGGGGAACTGCTCGTAGCCGAAGGTCTTGAACTTCTCGGCCACGTCGGCCCCCGTCAGGGCCTGCTCGATGTCGCGCTTGATCTTGTCGGTGACGGCCGCGGGCAGGCCGGGCGGCACGGCGATGGCGTTCCAGCCGGTCACGGCGAAGTCCTTGGGGCCACCGGCTTCGGCCACGGTGGGCACATCGGGGAACTCGGCCGACCGCTGGGGGCCGGCGAACGCCAGCAGGCGCAGCTTGCCCGCGCGGTACAGCGGCCCGGCGGTGGCGGCGCTGCCCAGGGCGAAGTCGATGTCGCCGGTGGCGACCGAGGTGTACAGCTGCGTGGTCTCCTTGAAGATCACGTGCTCCATCTGCGTGCCGGTGGCGCTCTCGAACAGCTCGGAGCCCAGGTGCACGGGGTTGCCCACCGACCAGGAGCCGTAGTTGAGCTTGCCCGGGCGGGCCTTGGCGTCGGCCACGATGTCACCCACGGTCTTGTACTTGCTGCCCGTGCCCACGGTGAAGAAGAAGTGGGTCTTGAACAGCGGCAGCAGCGTGTCGAAGTCCTTGGCCACGTCGTAGGGCAGCTTCTTGAACAGGCTGGGGTAGGCGGCCAGGTGCACGTTGTCCAGCACGATCAGGTCGTGGCCGTCCTTGGCACCGCGCTTGAAGGCATCGATGGCGATGAAGCCGTTGCCGCCGGGGCGGTTCTCGACCACCACGGGCTGGTTCCAGATGCGGCCCAGCTTCTCGGCCACGATGCGCGCCACGCCGTCGGGACCACCGCCCACGGGGAAGGGCGTGATGATGCGCACGGGCTTGGTGGGGAAGGCCTGGGCGTGTGCGCCGTGGGATGCGAGGCCCAGGGTGGCGGCCAGGCCCAGGGCCAAGGCAAGACTGCGACGCAGGGGGGACAAGGTGCGAAAGGTCATGGGATGCAGAAAAAATAGAATGCTATAAATTCAATAGCTTCCAGCGCTTTCCAGTAAATCGCTAGAGGCCTGAAAGATTCAAAACTGGCGTGTCAGTCGATGTACCTGAGGCCCGCCTTCTCCAGGCCGGGGCGCATGTTGTACATATCCAGGCCCAGCACGCCCGAAGCGAGCTTGGCGCGCTTTTCGCCTTCGAAGCTCTCGCGCTTTTGCGCGGCTTCCAGCGTGGCGGCGGCACGTGCGGCGGGCACGCAGACCACGCCGTCGTCATCGGCCACGATCACGTCGCCCGGCGTGACGAGCGCACCGGCGCACACCACGGGGATGTTCACCGAGCCCAGCGTGGCCTTGATCGTGCCCTTGCTGCTGATGGCGCGGCTCCACACGGGGAAGTTCATCTCCTGCAGCGTCTTCACGTCGCGCACGCCGGCGTCGATGATGAGCGCGCGGGCGCCACGGGCCTGGAAGGACGTGGCCAGCAGGTCGCCGAAGTAGCCATCGGTGCACTCCGAGGTGACGGCCGCCACCACCACGTCGCCGGGCTGGATCTGCTCGGCCGCCACATGCATCATCCAGTTGTCGCCGGGCTGCAGCAGCACGGTCACGGCCGTGCCGCTGACCTGCTGGCCGCCGTAGATGGGCCGCATGTACGGCTTGAGCAGGCCCACGCGGCCCATGGCCTCGTGCACGGTGGCCGAGCCCAAAGCGGCCAGGCCGTCGGCGGCCGCGCGGTCGGCGCGGGTGATGTTGCGGTAGACAACGCCTAGTTCGTACATGTCAGAGCCCCTTTGCCTTCAGGCGTGCATCGAGTCGGGAGAACACGCGGCGCGTGTTGGCTTCGTAGATCTGGTGCTTGTCTTCGGCACTGAGGATCGTGGACGCCTCGATGTAGCGCTTGGTGTCGTCGTAGTAGTTGCCGGTGGTCGGGTCGATGCCGCGCACCGCGCCGATCATTTCGCTGGCGAACAGCACGTTCTTCACCGGGATCACCGTGTTCAGCAGGTCGATGCCGGGCTGGTGGTACACGCAGGTGTCGAAGAACACGTTGTTCATCAGGTGCTCGTCGAGCAGCGGCTTCTTCATCTCTTGCGCCAGCCCCCGGAAACGGCCCCAGTGGTAGGGCACCGCGCCGCCGCCGTGCGGGATCAGGAACTTGAGCGTGGGGAAGTCCTTGAACAAATCGCCCTGAATCAGCTGCATGAAGGCCGTGGTGTCGGCGTTCAGGTAGTGCGCGCCCGTGGTGTGGAAGCACGCGTTGCAGCTGGTGCTCACGTGGATCATGGCGGGCAGGTCGTACTCCACCATCTTTTCGTAGATGGGGTACCAGTGCTTGTCGGTCAGCGGCGGGCTGGTCCAGTGGCCGCCCGAGGGGTCGGGGTTCAGGTTGATGCCCACGGCGCCGTATTCCTTGACGCACTTTTCCAGCTCGGGGATGCAGGTGGCGGGATCGACACCAGGGCTTTGCGGCAGCATGGCCACGGGCACGAAGTGGTCGGGGAACAGCGTGGAGACGCGGTAGCACAGCTCGTTGCAGATAGCGGCCCAGGTGCTCGACACCTCGAAGTCGCCGATGTGGTGGGCCATGAAGCTGGCGCGCGGGCTGAACAGCGTGATGTCGCTGCCGCGGTCCTTCATCAGCCTGAGCTGGTTGGTCTCGATGGACTCGCGCAGCTCGTCGTCGCTGATCTTCAGGTCCGCCACCTTGGGCATCTGGGCGGGGTCCTTGATGCCGGCGATCTGCGCGTTGCGCCAGTTCTCCAGCGCCTTGGGGGCCGTGGTGTAGTGGCCGTGGCAGTCGATGATGAGGCTCATGTCTCGGTTCTCCTTATGTCTATGTCAGTTCTTCGCACCGGCCCGCAAAGCCCGCAAGCCTTGCCGCTGGCACGACGCCATCGCGAGGGACGCCAAGCAAGGGCCGCCCCGCAGCGAGGGCGTCGTCCCCCTTCCCGCAGCGCGCAGCGGTGCGAGAGAAGGGGGAAGGCGCGAAGCGCCTCGGGGGGTTGTTCCTCATACAGGCTCCATGCCCTGCTTGCGCTTGGCATCTGCAGCCTGTGGCGACGCCATGTAGGCCAGCAGTTCGCGGGCCGCGTCGGCCTGCTGCGACTTCGCGCCGATCCCGGCGGAAAACGTGGTCGTGACCTGGATGGCGGGCGGCAGCGGCCCGACGATGGTGATGCCCTGCACGTGCAGCAGCTCGCTCAATTGCTGAAAACCGAGTTCCACCTCGCCCTTGGCCACCAGCGAGCCCACGGGCACGCCGGGCGGGGCCTGCACCATGCGGCCGGCGATCTCATCAGCGATGCCCCAGCGCTCGAACAGTTTTGCCAGCGCCACGCCGCTCGGGCCGGTGGAATAGCTGATGCTGCGCGCCGCCAGCACGGCCTGGCGCACGGCGTCTTCGGAGCCGATGTCCGGCAGCGGCGCGCCTGCGGGCACGGCCACCGCCACGCCCGACTGCACCAGGTCCACCACGCTGCCGGGCACGATGCAGCCGGCCGCCAGCAGCCTGGCGATGGCGTCGGAGGCGAGCACGACCACATCGAAGGCCTCGCCGGCCAGCACGCGCTGGGCGGCGTCCACGCCGCCCACGGCCTCGATGCTGGCGCGGTGACCGGTCGCCTGCTCATAGCCGGAGGTCAGCTCGGCCAGCACCTGGCGGGTGGCCATGGACGAGATTCCGCGAAGGTGTTGGGGCATGGCGGGCGTCGATTGGAAAGGGGACAACAAGGCTGCGGCACAGGCGGCGGTGCCGCTGTGTAGGCCGATTCTGGGTGAAGGCAAGCTATACAAAAAGTAGGCACACTATCTATCAGGTATATCATTTACCGATAGGAAACACTCCCCTCTGTCGACCCCCATGGACCTCAAGCAGCTGGAATACTTTGTGCGCGTGGCCGAGCTGGGCAGCTTCACCCGCGCGGCCGCCGCGCTGGACGTGGCGCAGTCGGCACTGAGCCGCCAGATCCGCCTGCTGGAGGTGGAGCTGCGCCAGAACCTGCTGGTGCGCAACGGCCGGGGTGCCACGCCCACCGAGGCGGGCAAGCTGCTGGTGGAGCACGGGCGCGGCATCCTGCACCAGATGGCGCGGGCGCGCGAAGACATGGACCGCATGCGCGGCGGGCTTTCGGGCCGCGTGGCCATCGGCCTGCCCAACAGCGTGGCGCGGGTGATGACGGTGCCGCTGACCCGCGCGTTCCGCCAGGAGCTGCCCGAGGCGCGCCTGTCCATCAGCGAGGGGCTCTCGGGCGCCATCCTGGAGGGGCTGGTCAGCGGGCGCCTGGACATCGTGGTGCTCTACAACGCCCAGCCCTCGCGCGACATCGACGTGTCGCACCTCATCGACGAAGACCTGGTGCTGGTGCGCGTGCGCCCGCCCGGCCTGGCCGAAGACCCGCCGCCCGGCCCCATCCCGCTGGCCGAGGTGGCGCGGCTGCCGCTGATCATCCCGTCGCGCCCGAACGCCATCCGCATGCATGTGGAATCGGAAATGGCCAGCATCGGCTGCCGCCCCGAGGTGGCGCTGGAGATCGACGGCGTCTCCGCCATCCTGGACCTGGTGGCCGACGGCGCGGGCTGCGCGGTGCTGTCGCGCAATGCGCTGCTCAACTCGCCCCGGCCTTCGGCCTACACCGCCCAGGTCATCGGCACGCCTGGCAAGCCACCGCTGCGCATCGCGCTGTCGCTGGCCACCAGCCTGCAGCGGCCGGCCACGCAGGTGCAAAAGGCGGCGCTGGACCTGATCCAACGCACCGTGCCGCTGGTTTTCGAGCCTACCTAGAACGGTCCCCCGAGGGGGTTCGGGCCGCAAGCAAGGCATCCGCGTAGTCCTGCCAGCGCGCGCCTTGGGCCACGTCCGCAAACGCGCCCGTGGCGGCCAGGTCGGCCACCCACTGCTGCTTGGCGGCAATGGCCGATGCCATCACGGGCTCCATGCCTGCTTCGCGCACGGTGTGGGCGGACTCGCGCATTTCCTCCGCGCGGCGTTGGCCGTGCTGCGCCACGCGGCTCAGGAAGTACGCGCCCTGCGCGCTCCAGTCGATGCCGGGAAAGGTCTCCTGCAGCGTGGGCAGCACCTGGTCTTCCACACCGTAGTGGCGGGCCGTGGCGTAGCTCTCGGCCACCAGCGCCTCCAGGCCCTTGATCATGATGCTGCGGCACATCTTGATGGCGCTGGCGATGCCCAGTTGCGCGCTCACCGGCTTGGCATCCATGCCCCAGCGGCCCAGCACCTCCGCCAGCGCGGCGGCCTGTGCGCCGCCCAGCAGCATGGGAACGCGGATGCCATAGGGCGGCACCGAGGTCATCACGCCCGCCTCCACGTAGTGCGCGCCGCGCGCATCCACCAGCGCGGCCGCCTGCTGCTTGGTGCCGGGCGATGCGGAATTCAGGTCGAGGAACACCGTGCCCGCGCGCAGGTGCGGTGCGGCCGCTGCGGCCACGGCCAGCGTGCTGGAGGCAGTGACGGCCGAGATGACAAGGTCCGAGCGCCCGCACAGCTCGCGCACCGAGGCCGTGGCCACGACGCCCGCCCGGTCTGCGTGCGCGCGCTCTGCGGACGCTGTGCGATCGTCCCCGAACTTCAGGTCCCAGGCAGCGATGCTCGCCACGCCCGGCCGGCCCTTGAGGCCCGTGCCGAAAATCTTGCCCACCTCGCCGTAGCCAATGAGGCCGATGTGTTCAATCTGCAGGTTCATCTTTTGCCTCCGTGTCGACGCAGCCCCCGGGCGCACCATGCGCCTTGCGGAGCGCCCTACTGCCGCGCGATCTTGGCCCGGGCGATCACATCGGCCCAGCGCCGCGCGTCGGCCGCCAGGTGTTCGCTGGCCTGCGCGGGCGTGCTGCCCTGGGCCTGCAGGTTCAGCTCCAGCAGGCGTTTTTTCACGTCGGGCTGGGCCAGGGCCGCCTGCACTTCGCGCGAGAGCCGCTCCACCACGGCGGGCGGTGTGCGCGCGGGCACGGCCAGGCCGTTCCAGGACGTGACGTTGAAGCCCTCCAGCGGGCCGCCGCTTTCGCGCACCGTGGGCACACCGGGCAGCTGCGGCGCGCGCCGGGCGCCCAGCACGGCCAGCGGGCGCAGGGCCTTGGCGGCGACCTGCGGCATCAGAGCGCCGAGGATGTCCACCATGGCGTCCACCTCGCCGCCGCGCACGGCCGTGATGACCGGCGGCGTGCCGTTGAAGGGCACCACCTGGGCGTCGATGCCGGCGGTCACCTTGAAGAGTTCGGCCGCCAGGTTCTGCGTGGTGCCGATCTGCGGCGTGCCGATGTTGAGCTTGCCCGGGTGGGCGCGGCCGTAGGCCAGCAGGTCCGCCAGGGTGGAAAAGCGCCCGCCTTCGCGCACGACGATCGCGAGGTCGAAGGTGGCCAGCAGGGACACCGGCGCGAAGTCCTTGAGGGTGTCGAAAGGCAGCGAATGGAACAGCGCGGCGCTCACCGCCGTGCCGCTGCTGATGAGCAGCAGCGTGTGGCCGTCGGGCTCGGCACGCGCCACCATTTCGCCCGCCACCACGCCGCCGGCGCTGGGCTTGTTCTCGATCACCACGCTCTGCCCCAGGGGGCCCGCGATTTTCTGGCCCACCGTGCGCGCCGTGATGTCGGCCGCGCCGCCCGCGGCGTTGGGCACCACGATGCGGAGGGGGCGCGAGGGGAACGCCGGCTGCTGCGCCTGGCTCCCGGCCGCGAAAGGCACGGCGCACAACGCCAGCAGGGTTCTGCGGTGCAGGAAGGCCATGGCGGATCTACCGCGCCACGCCCAGCAGGCGGCCGAGCAGCTCGGGCTGCGCCTGCAGCTCGGCGGCCGTGCCGGTGTGCACCACGGTCCCCCGGTCCAGCACGGCGGCCTGGTCGGAGATCGCCAGGATGGCCTGCGGGTGTTGCTCCACGATGATGGCCGACAGGCCTTCTTCGCGCGTGATGCGGCGGATGGCGCGCAGCAGCTCTTCCACGATGATGGGCGCCAGGCCTTCGAGCGGCTCGTCGAGCAGCAGCAGGCGCGGGTTGAGCACCAGCGCGCGGCCCACGGCCAGCATCTGCTGCTCGCCGCCCGACAGCTGCGTGCCCAGGTTGGTCTTGCGTTCGGCCAGGCGCGGAAACATTTCGTACACGCGCTCTGGGGTCCAGGGCCGGGCACTGGAACCCTTGCGGCCGGGGCGCGCCACGGCCGTGAGGTTCTCGTGCACCGTGAGCGACTTGAAGATGTTGCGCTCTTGCGGCACCCAGCCGATGCCCGCCGCCGCGCGCTCGTGCGAGGGCAGCCTGTGCAGCACGGCACCGCCCAGCGACACGCTGCCGCCATGCTGGCGCGTGGCCCCCGCCAGGGTGTTGATGAGCGTGGTCTTGCCGGTGCCGTTGCGGCCCAGCAGCGCCAGGGTGTCGCCCTCGGCCAGCGAGAGGGAGATGCCTTGCAGCACCACGGCCTCGCCGTAGCCCGCGCTGAGGCCTTCGATCTTCAACAGCTCAGGCATGCGCATCCTCCCCATGCCCCAGGTACACGGCCTTCACCTGCGGGTCGTTGGCAATCGTGTCCGGGTCACCCTCGGTGAGCACCGTGCCGTTGACCAGCACCGTCATGCGGTTGGCAAAGCTGAAAACCAGGTCCATATCGTGTTCGATCAACAGTACCGAGACATCGGCGGGCAGTGCCGCCACGGTCTGCAGCAGTTCTTCGCGTTCGCCCGCAGGCACGCCGGCCACGGGTTCATCCAGCAGCAGCACGCGCGGTTCGCAGGCCAGGGCGATCGCGATCTCCAGCAGGCGGCGCTTGCCGTAGGCCAGCACGCGCGTTTCCTCGGCCATCACGGAGGTCAGGTGGAACTGCTCGAGCAGTTGCTCGCAGCGCTCGGTGACCGCACGGCGCGCGCCCAGCGGCTGCCACCATTTGCCGCCCAGGCCCTGGTGCTGCGACACGGTGAGCGCCAGGGTTTCCAGCGGCGTGAGGCTGTCGAACAGCTGGTTGATCTGGAAGGTGCGCACCATGCCGCGCGCCACGCGCTGGTGCGGCGCCAGGCGCGTGATGTCCTGCCCTTCGAGCACGATGGAGCCTTCGGTGGGCTCCAGCACGCCGGTCAGCAGGTTGATCAGCGTGGTCTTGCCCGCGCCGTTGGGGCCGATGAGCGCATGGCGTGCACCCTTTTTCAGATCGAGCGTGACGTTGTTCGTGGCCGTGATGCCGCCGAAGCGCTTGACCAGTCCCTGCGCCGACAGCACGGTGGTGGAGGTTGTCGTGTTCATATCAATGGCCTCCCGCGCTGGAGCTGGCGCCGGGCTTGCGCCCGGCGCGGAACCATGTCCAGGGGCGGAACAGGCGGTCGCGCCCGACCAGCACCAGCACCACGAGGAACAGGCCGATCCAGAACGTCCAGTACTGCGGCGTGACGGAGGAGATCACGTCCTGCAGCAGCTTGAAGCCCACGGCGCCCAGGATGCCGCCGTAGAGCCAGCCCACGCCGCCGATCACGAGGATCAGCATCACGTCTGCCGAGCGGTGGAACTCGAACAGGTCCAGCGACGCAAAGCCCGTGGTCTGCGTGAGCAGCGCGCCCGCGGCGCCCGCCAGCGCGGCGGCCAGCGTGTACACCTGCGCCAGCTTGGCCGTGACGGGGATGCCGATGGCCATGGCGCGCAGCCGGTTGTCGCGGATGGCCTTGAGCGTGGCGCCGAACGGCGACTGCACGATGCGCCGCGCGATGAGAAAGAACACCAGCAGCACGGTGAGCGAATACCACGCCGCCGTGCGCCCGTACAGGTCGAACTCGAACTGGCCGAGCACCGGGCCCATCACCACGCCCTGCAGGCCGTCGGCGCCGCCCGTCAGCCAGTCGAGCTTGTTGGCCAGCTCCAGCATGATGAGGCCCACGCCCAGCGTGACCATGAGCCGCGTGAGGTCGGTGCCGCGCATGATGGTGAGCGAGGCCACCACCCCCAGCACCGTGGCCGCCGCGATGCCCACCGCCAAGCCCACCAGCGGGTCGGGCATCACGTGCTTGGCGAACAGCGCCGCCGCATAGCCGCCCAGGCCGAAGAAGGCCGCATGGCCCAACGACACGATGCCGGTGTAGCCCAGGATCAGGTCCAGCGACAGGGCGAACAGCGCCACGATGGCGATCTCGTTGATGATGAGCGCATGGCTGGGCAGCGCCAGCGGCGCCACGAAGGCCAGAATCCAGAAGATGGGTTCCCACCAGCGAAAGCGCCGGGCCTTCAAGAGGATGGAGGTCTGAGCGTTCATCTCATTTCCCTCCCTTGCGGACAAACAGGCCCTGGGGCCGCCAGATCAAAATCACGATCATGAGGCTGTACACGATGAAGGCACCCAGCTTGGGGATGTAGTACTTGCCCGCCACGTCGGCGATGCCCAGCAGCAGCGCGGCCAGCAGCGGGCCGGTGATGGACGAGGTGCCGCCCACCGCCACCACGATCAAAAAGTAGATCATGAACTTGAGCGGAAAGCTCGGGTCCAGGCCCAGCACCTCGGCGCCCAGCGCTCCGCCCAGCCCCGCCAGGCCCGAGCCAAACGCGAAGGTGGACAAAAACACGATGTTCACGTTGATGCCCATGCCGGCGGCCACGCGCTGGTCGTCCACGCTGGCGCGCAGGCGGCTGCCGAAGCGGGTCCTGGCCAACACGTACTGCAGCCCTACCGTGAGCGCCGCGCACACCGCGATGATGAACAGCCGGTAGTGCCCCATGCCCAGCATGAAGGCGCCGCTGCCGATCTCGGTGCGGCCCTTGAGCCATTCGGGCAGCTGCATGATCTGCTGGGTGGAGCCCACGAAGTAGTCCACGCTGGCCACGGCCATGAAGACCAGCCCGATGGAGAACAGCACCTGGTCCAGATGCGCCTTGTTGTAGAGCGGCCGGTACAGCGTGCGCTCCAGCACCGCCCCCAGCAACGCCGTGCCGACAAAGGCCAGAGGCAGGCACACCAGAAACGGCACGCCCAGCCGCTGCATCAGCAGCACCGTGATATACCCGCCCGCCATGGCAAAGGCCCCGTGCGCCAGGTTGATGAAGTTCATCAACCCCATGGTCACGGCCAGACCCACCGCCAGGATGAACAGCAGCATGCCGTAGGCAACGCCGTCGAAAAGAATGGTCAGCATGAAATCACTTCAATGAAGACGAACAAGAGTCATGGGCTCGTGCACGGCGCCCTGGCTTCGGCAGGCTCAGCCTGAACGGGTGGTGCCACTCCACAAGCTCAGCCTGAACGGTGACGCCCTGGCTTCGACATGCTCAGCCCGAACGGGTGGAGGAAAGAGGGCCACCGACCCCAAAAACTGGCACGCCCCACACCGGATGGAAAACCGCCCCCGCCCGCAACAACCGGCGCGCCCCAGGCCAGTGCCACCGTGGAACTGGCTTCGCCAGGCCACGGGTGGCGTCCCCCTCCGGGGGAAGGCGCGAAGCGACTCAGGGGGGCTTCCTATCCCGGGGTTACTTGGTTTTTCCGGGGTCCTTCACATCCTTGATCACATCGAACTCCACGTTGTAGAGCTGGCCGTTGACCCGCTCCACCTTGCGCAGGTACACGTTCTGCACGATGTCGCGGGTCTGCGCGTCGATGAACACCGGGCCGCGCGGGCTTTCAAAAACCTGGCCCTTCATGGCGGCCAGCAGCGCGTCGCCGCCGCCCGCGCCCTTGGTGGTGCGCAGCGCTTCGTAGATCACGCGCATGCCGTCGTAGCCGCCCACGGCCATGAAGTTGGGGCGCAGGCCCTTGTTGGCCTTCTCGAAGGCATCCACGAACTTCTTGTTCAGCGGCGAGGGGTGCGCGGCCGAGTAGTGGTGCGAGGTGACCACGCCCAGGGCGCCGTCGCCCATGTCGTTGAGCTGGTCGTCATCGGTCACGTCGCCAGTGGCGATGAGCTTGATGCCGGCCTTGTCCATGCCGCGTTCCAGGAACTGCTTCATCACCGCGGCGCCCGCGCCCGAGGGCACGAACACGAACAGCGCGTCGGGCTTGGCGTCGCGCACCTTCTGCAGGAAGGGCGCGAAGTCGGGGTTGCGCAGCGGCACGCGCAGGGCCTCGGTCACCTGGCCGCCGTTGAACGTGAGGCGCTGGTTGAAGTACTTCTCGGCGTCGATGCCGGGGCCATAGTCGCTCACCAGCGTCACCACCTTCTTGATGCCGTTCTTGGGCGCCCAGTCGGCCAGGGCGACCGACACCTGGGGCAGCGTGAAGCTGCTGCGCACCACGTAGGGCGATGCCTCGGTGATGCTCGACGTGGCGGCCGCCATCACCACCAGCGGGGTCTTGGACTGCGTGGCCAGCGGCGCCGTGGCCATGGCCGACGGCGTGATGCCCATGCCGGCGAGCACGTTCACCTTCTCGTTCACCACCAGTTCCTGGGCCAGGCGGCGCGTCACGTCGGGCAGGCTGGTGTCGTCCTTGATGATGAGCTGCACCTTCTTGCCGGCCACGGTGTCGCCGTTCTGCGCCATGTAGAGCTTGGCGGCGGCCTCGATCTGGCGCCCCGTGGTGGCCTGCTGGCCTGTCATGGGCAGGATGAGGCCGATCTTGAAGACGTTGTCCTGCGCCGACGCGGGCACGGCGGCCAGGAGGCCTGCGGACAAAGCCAGGGCGGCAGCGGCCGAGGCGCGAAGAAGGTGGCGTTTTTGCATCGTTGTCTCCTGTGGAATGTCGTTGTATACAGCAACTGCTGGCCGGAGTTTGGAGCGTGGGGCGTCATTTCACAAGTGGGATTTCCGACTTTTAGATATCGCCAAATGGGATAACTAAGCCTTCCGCCGGGTGCCCTGGGGCGGCACCCTGTCCTTCGGGCGCAGAGGGCAGCCACGGGCTGGGCCCACCCGGACTCGCCGGGGCCGCGCCCGCCTGCTTCATGCGCGGCACCCTGGAGGGCCGGCAAAAGTCCACATCGCCGCAGTATCAAAAAGATAGCTGCTGGCGCTTTCCACATATGCCCCGAACCCCATTTTTCCGCCCAAGAATCACCCGCGCTCGCGGATGAGCCCCACCCCCGGCAGCCCCTGCACCTGCGCCGCCTGCACGGCCGCCAGCAGGTTGCGCCGGGTGATGCGCGAGTGTTCGCGCATGATGGCCTCCGCCCGCGCGCCCTCGCGGCGTTCGATGGCATCCAGGGCCTGGCGGTGCTGGTCCTGCGCCACCACCAGCATGTCGCGCGCCGCGTGCGAATGCGTCTGGACCACCACGAAGGCCGAGGGCGACGCGAAGGGCAGGCCCTTGACGCGGTCCAGCTCGCGCGCAATGACATCGCTGCCCACCATGCGGCTGAGCAGCAGGTGAAAACGCGCGTTGAGCTCCACGTAGCGCGCGAAGCCCTCGTCGTCCAGCGTGCGCGGGACCAGGGCGGCATCGATGTCGTCCAGGCAGGCGTGGGCCTGGGCCAGCACGGTGGCCTCCACGCCGCGCTCGGCGGCCAGGCGCGCGGCCAGCCCTTCCATGGTGCCGCGCAATTCGATGGCATCGGCGACATCCGTCTCGGAGAAGGTGCGCACCGCATACCCGCCCCCGGGCAGCCGGTGCAAAAGCCCTTCCTGCTCCAGCCGCATCAGCGCCGCGCGGATGGGCGTGCGCGACACCCCCAGTTTTTCCACGAGCGTCAGTTCGGCGATGCGCGCACCGCCCGGCAGCTCGCCCGCCAGGATCATCTCGCGCAGCCGCAACTGCGCCTTCACGGCCTGGGAGGCGCCCGCGTCAGCCACGGGGGAAGGACCGGAAGCGGTCAAGGGGTCGTCGTTCAGATTCATGGGGGAACTCCACGCCCGGCCTTGCGCAGGCCGGCGAAGAAATACACAGACAGAGGCGCCATGTGGCACCCCTCAATGTATACAGAAATTCCCCCCTGGATTCACAACACGCCCAGCAAAATCAATCAAAACAACAACTTATAGGCCATGCCAATGTGCGATAGCTGATTTCGCTGATTTTTATGTATACAGCGCCGCCGGCATTTCGCACAATTCGGACCAGCGCCCAGGCTTTGCGGCCGTGCCGCCCCGGGCCCCACGACCCCCACAGAAAGAGACAAACCGCCATGTATCCCAAGAACGCCTGGTACGTCGCCTGCACACCCGACGAAATCGCGGACAAGCCCCTGGGCCGCACCATCTGCGGCGAGAAGATCGTGTTCTACCGCCCCGCGCCCGACCAGGTCGCCGCGCTCGACGACTTCTGCCCCCACCGGGGCGCACCGCTGTCGCTGGGCACCGTGTGCGACGGCCACCTGCAATGCGGCTACCACGGCCTGCGGGTGGAATGCACGGGCAAGTCGGTGTCCATGCCCGGCCAGCGCGTGCAGGGGTTTCCCAAGGCGCGCAGCTTTCCGGTGGTGGAGCGCTACGGCTTCATCTGGGTGTGGCCCGGCGACGCGGCCCAGGCGGACCCGGCCACCATCCACCACCTGCCCTGGGCCGACAACCCCGAATGGGCCTATGGCGGCGGGCTGTACCACATCGCCTGCGACTACCGCCTGATGATCGACAACCTGATGGACCTCACGCACGAGACCTACGTGCATGCCACCAGCATCGGGCAAAAGGAAATCGACGAGGTGCCCTGCAAGACCCGCGTGGAGGGCGACGAGGTCATCACCAGCCGCTTCATGGAAGGCATCGAAGCCCCGCCGTTCTGGAAGATGGCGCTGCGCATGAACGGCCTGCCCGACGACCAGCCCGTGGACCGCTGGCAGATCTGCCACTTCACGCCACCGAGCCACGTGCTGATCGAAGTGGGCGTGGCGCTGGCAGGCCACGGTGGCTACGACGCGCCGGCCGACAAGAAGGCGTCGAGCATCGTGGTGGACTTCATCACGCCCGAGACCGAGACCTCCATCCACTACTTCTGGGGCATGGCGCGCAACTTCAAGCCGCAGGACCCGTCGCTCACCACGCAGATCCGCGAGGGCCAGGGCAAGATCTTTGCCGAAGACCAGCAAATGCTGGAGCTGCAGCAGCAGAACCTGCTGCGCTACCCCGAGCGCAAGCTGCTCATGCTCAACATCGACGCGGGCGGCGTGCAATCGCGCAAGGTGCTGGACCGCGCCCTGGCGGCCGAACGCGCGCCCGCGGAGCAGCCGGCATGACCGCGCAGGAGACCCTGCAGGTCCGCGTGGCCAGCAAGCGGGCCGAGGCCGAAGGCATCGCCAGCTTCGAGCTGGCGCGCGTGGACGGCGCGGCACTGCCCCCTTTCAGCGCGGGCTCGCACATCGACGTGCACCTGCCCGGGGGGCTGACCCGGCAGTACTCGCTGTGCAACGCCTCGCACGAATCGCACCGCTACCGCATCGCGGTGCTGCGCGACCCCGCTTCGCGCGGCGGCTCGGTTGCCATGCACGACAGCGTGCACGAGGGCGACGTGATCACCATCAGCACGCCGCGCAACCACTTCGCGCTGCATCCGGCGCAGCGCACGCTGCTCCTGGCGGGCGGCATCGGCGTGACGCCGCTGCTGTGCATGGCCGACCGGCTGGCGCACACGGGCGCCGACTTCACGCTGCACTACTGCACCCGCTCGGCCGAACGCACGGCGTTCGCCGGCGAGATCGCCGCCTCGGCCATGGCGCCGCACACGCAGTTCCACTTCGATGCGGGCGCTCCCGGCCAGAAGCTCGACCTGCCCGCGGCGCTGGCCGGACCCGGGCCCGACAAGCGCCTGTATGTGTGCGGCCCCCCGGGCTTCATCGACCACGTGGTGAGCACCGCCAAGGCCCTGGGCTGGCCGCAGGACCATATCCACCTCGAATACTTTGGCGCCCCCGCGCAGGACACCTCGGGCGATCAGGACTTCGACGTGCGCATTGCCAGCACCGGCAAGGTCTACCGCATTGCCTGCGATGTGTCGGTGGTGGAGGCCCTGCGCAGCGAAGGCATCGACATCCTGACCTCGTGCGAGCAGGGCGTGTGCGGCACCTGCCTCACGCGCGTGCTGGAGGGCGAGGTGGACCACCGGGACATGTACCTCACCGACGAAGAAAAAGCGGGCAACGAGCAGTTCATGCCCTGTTGCTCGCGCGCGCGCAGCAAGCTGCTGGTGCTGGATCTGTGAAATTGACCTCCCCCTGAGTCGCCCGTGGCGCCGTCCTCCTGAAGGGGGACGGAGCCCCCGAAGCGGGGCGGTTGTTGCTTGGCGGGCCTCGCGGGGGGCACGCCCAGCTCATGCACCCGCTCCAGGACAAACACCAGGCTCCTGGAAAAGCTCCTGAATTTATAGCTGCCAGCGCTTATCCATCAAGCGCTGGCAGCCAATTTCATTCAAAACTACTCTTCCACCGCCGTCCGGATGGTGTCGCGGCCGTGGCGGTCCTTGGCCCGGCCCAGGTCGGTATCGAGGGCGCGGCCCAGCTTGTCGGCGGCACCGATGAAGGCGTTGGCCATCTTGTCGGCTTCGTCGGTCACGGTGATGGGCTGGCGACCCGTCACGCGCGCTTCGATGCGGCAGCGCTTGTCGTTGGCGCCGGACTTGCCCGCATCCAGGTCCGACAGAAACACCTCCAGCCGCGTGACGTGATCCTGAAAGCGCGACAGGCGGCTTCTGGATTCATCCGTGATCCACTGCGCGAGCGACTCGCCGCCGTGGATGTGGTCGTCTGTGTTGACGTGTACTTGCATCGGGGTTCCTTTCAGATGACGTTGCTTGAGAAACCTGTCTGACTGGGAATCGTCGGCTGCGGATTGGCCGCAGCGGTCCATTTTTTTACCGTCTTTGGCCCCATGGCTCGGCCATGGGGCTGCAAATCCAGCAAAACCATCCTCGCTGGGCCAATCTTCGCTTCGACGCTCCAGGTCAGACAGGCTCCTGACCCCATGATGGCACCGCGGGCCATGTCCCCGGTGAATACATGTCAAAACATCCTCACAACTTGTCCAGCGCCACGGCGGGCGACCAGTCGCCGCCAGCGGGCAAGGCGCGCGCCAGGGCCACGCGCTCCTGCAGGCGCAGCGCCGCCGCATCACCGGGCACGCGCGCCAGCACCTGCGCCAGATGGCCATTGGCGCGCTCCCAGTCGCGCGCATGGAAGGCGTCCAGCGCCGCCAGGCTGGCATCGCGCACCACGGCATCGTCGCAGGGCGTGAACACGCGCACCGGCTCGGTCTTGCCCTTGACGATCACATCGTCCAGCGCGCGCAGCGCCACCGAGGCGGGCAACTGCGCGGCCGTGGCGGCCGACAGCAGGATGCCCGTGCCAAACGCCTTGTTGGCGCCCTCCAGCCGGGCCGCGAGGTTCACCGCGTCGCCGATCGCGGTGTACGAAAAGCGCTGTTCCGACCCGACGTTGCCCACGACCACCCGCCCCGTGTGCAGGCCGATGCGCATGTGGATGGGCGGCAGCCCCCGCGCCACGAGGTCGGCCACCAGCGCCTGCATCGCCTGCTGCATGGCGATGGCCGCCTGCACCGCATGCAAGGCATGCTGCGGGTCGTCCAGCGGCGCGCCCCAGAACGCCATCACGGCATCGCCGATGAACTTGTCCACCGTGCCGCCGCTGGCATGCACGATGGGCGTCATCGCGTTGAAATAGCCGGTGAGGACCTCCACGGTCTGCTCCGCGCTCAGCTGCTCGGACAAGGTGGTGAAGTTGGCCAGGTCGGTGAACATCAGCGTCACCTCGCGCGCCTCGCCGCCCAGGCGCATCAGCCCGGGCTGCGCGATGAGGCGCGAGACCACGGCGGGGGGCACGTACTGCGCGAACATCGCCCGCGTCTGGCGGGCCCGCTGGCGCACGATGGCAAAGCCCACGAGCGCGGCCGCGCCGTAGACGGCCACCGCGGCCGCGGCGGGCAGCAGCGGCGGCCACCAGAGGCGAAAACCGGCGAACAGCCACCACGACACCGCCCCCATCGCCACCACCAGCGCCCCCGTGAGCGCCGCCGCGCCCGCCGGGTGCAGGCGGCGGCTGCCCCACAGCAGCACGGGCACCAGCAAGGCGGTGAGCGCGAGCGTCCAGCCCTCCGAAACGCTGCGCAGCCCGCCGCCGGACAGGAAGTTGTCCACCAGCGTGGCCTGCAGCTCCACCCCCGGGAACAGCCGCTCGCCCCCCGCCGTGCCAAACGGCGAATTGAAGAGATCGGCCTGCGAGCGCGTGAGCTCGGTGGCCGTGCGCGCCGAGCGCCCCACCAGCACGATCTTGCCTTTGAAGAAGCCCGCGGGCAGCAGGCCCGGCTCCAGCGCCTGGTAGTACGAGCGCGTGTCAAAGGTGCCACGCGGACCCCGGTAGCCAATCCAGTCGAAGTGGCGCAGCACCGGCATCTGGCCGCGCGCCTCGGCCGCGCGCTGCGCCAGGCGCAGCGCAAAACTCTCGCGCGCCACCGGGGCGCGGCGCACCACGAAGTCGTCGTCCGGCTCCACGCCGGCATCGCCCGCATCGGCACCGGCGTCCAGAAAACGCTGCAGCGGCAGAACGTCCATCCACAGCGCGGCGTTGGCGCTGTCGATCTTCTCGCGGGTGGCGGCCAGGACCACGGGGCCGGTCTCGGCGATGCTGCGCGCCAGGGCGGCGTCTTGCGCCTCGGTGGACGGGTCGGCGAACACGATGTCCAGGCCCACGGCGGCGGCGCCCTCCGCGTGCAGGCGCCGCAGCAGGGCCGCATGCGTGCCGCGCGGGAACGGCCAGGTCTGCTGCAGTTCCTGGAAGGTGGGTTCGTCGATCGCCAGGATCACCACGGGCAGGCCCGGACGCTGCGGCGCGGCCAGGGCCGTGAGCACGTCGAAGGTCTTGAACTCCAGCGCGTGCCACGGGCGGCTGAGCGTGGCGGCGCCCACCAGCAGCAGCGCCAGCGCGCAGGCCCCCAGCGACAGCAGCCGCTGCCGGCGCCGCGCGGTGGGCGCGGCAGGCTCAGAAGCGGTAGCGCGCGTCCAGGACATAGCGGGTCTTCCTGCGGTCCGACTTCGGCGCCCACAGGTTCATGGCGGCCACACCCACGACCCAGTGCTTGTCCTGCGATTCCCAGAATCCCATGAGGTCCACGCCCCAGCCCGGCGCGATGCGCGTGAGGTTCTCCTTGTCCTCGAAGCGCTCCGACCGGTACACCGCGCGGCCGCTCAGGTACAGCCGCTGCGGGCTGGCCCAGGTGGCGCCCACCGCCAGCGTGTGGCGCGGGATGTAGGGGATGCGGCCCACGGGCACGTCCGCGTCGTGGCTGCGGCTTTCGCTGCCCTGGTAGAGGTACTTGGCATAGCCCGACCAGCGCCGGCTGAACATGTGGTTGAGGCCCGCGCCCAGGGTCTTGAGCGTGCCGGAGTCGAAGCTGGGCGTGTCTTCCAGCAGGTCGGTGGTCGAGAGGTTGACGAGCTGCGCGTTGCGCATTTCTTCGAGGAACGGCAGGCTGGGCGTGCGCAGGTCCACGCCCACGGTGCCGGGGTTGCGCACGCGCAGGTGGTCCGCGCGCAGGTTCAGGAAGGTGCTCGCACCCAGCTCCAGGCCCACCTGCGCCACGGTGCGCTTGTGGCGGCCGCCGGCCTCGACCAGACGGTCCTCGACGGGAATCCCCGCCGTTTCCACGCTGGTGAGCGTCGATACGCTGAGCGGGCGCAGCCAATCCTGATAAGCCATGCGCACCGTGGTGCCCTGCGCTGGCTGCCAGACGAGGCCGACGCGCGGCGTGACCACGCGTTCCATCTCGGCGCGGCGCGCCTCCTCCTCGCTGAAGTGGTCCAGATTCACCAGGTAGCTCTGCGTCAGGCCATCGACGCGGTGGCGTATCTGCTGCAGGCCCAGCGCCGCATCCAGGTTCAGCGCGGGGTCCAGGCGCTGGGTCGTGGCCAGGGTCAGGGCGGTGTAGCGCCGGTCCACGCGGTTGTACCCGCCCACCAGCAGGTAGTCGCGGTACTCGCCCACGCCCGGGATGTTGGCGCCCACGGCCGCCTCGCCCCCGATCAGGTTGTTCTGGCGTTCGCGCACGTGCTCCAGCGCCACGCTCCAGCGGCTGCCGGGCGCGGTGTCCACCGTATGGCGCAGTTGCAGGTCGGTGAACTGTTTCTTGGGTTCGCTGCTCACGCCCATCAGGCTCACGAAGGGCGGCTGCAGATACAGCGTGGGGTAGCGCAGCAGCAGGATGTCCTCCACGCTGCGCCCCAGCTTGATCCAGGTCTGCTCGGTCGGCCCCCAGCGGTAGGACATGCCCAGGGCGCCCTGGGTGCTCTTGTTGTCCATGGAGGTCTCGAACAGGTTCTGGCTGCGCAGGCGCATGTCGAACTGGTTCACATAGGCAAACAGGTTGATGCGCTCGGTGGGCTGCATGCCTGCGCCCACCGTGACCGCGCGTGCGCGCACGTCGCCATAGCCGCCCCGCACGGCCGGGGCATCGTTGACCTGCAGATCGAACGGAAACTCGCTGGCATTGGCCGACTGCGCCTTGAAGAACCACGACACGGGCACGTGGGTGTTGTCCATGCCGTTGAGGGTGACCGCGGGCGCCCGCATGCGGTACAGGTCCTTGTCCAGCGTCACCCCCACGGCCCCGTGCGCGCCCGGCTGCTGCAGCAGCGACGAATACCGCTGGCTCGCGCCAAACGCCATCGGGTCCGTGAGGAAGCCCTGGAACAGCGCCGAGTTCTTGTTGAACTCGCCCGGGTAGCGGTCCGCCAGGAACAGGTGGCTGCCGCCCCAGTACGGGTAGAAGCTCTGCTGCGCCAGCTCCAGCGCCCAGTCCTCCATGCCGAAGAACGCGAGCGAGGCGCCCAGGTTGGCGCTGCCCTTCTGGTCATTGGCCACCTGGTTGAGGGACTTGAGATAGGGCATGCGTTCGACGGCGGCGCGGGCCGCCTCCACGGCCTCGCCAGGCTGGAACAGGTCGGTGTGGATCTGCGCGAGCAGCATGTACGGGACGGGGTCCTTGTCGTCCAGGGCGCTGGCCTGGTGCAGCGTGGCCAGGGCATCCTGGTGGCGGCCGAGCTGGTAGTACGCCACGGCCGTCCAGGTCTTGGCGCGCGCGTAGCGGGGCTCCATCACCCCGGCGCGCAGGAACACGTCGAGCGCGGCCTGCGGCTGGCCCTGCTTGAGGTGCAGCAGCCCCTGCCCCGTGAGCGCCACATAGTCCGCCGGGTTCTCGCCGAGCGCCGTGTTGAATGCCTGGCCCGCCTCCGTGAACTGGTTGGCGAAGGTCTCCAGCGTGCCCAGTTCGCCCCAGGCGCCCGGGCTCTGCGGCGCGAGCGCCAGGGCCTGCTTCAGGCTGGCGCGGGCCGGGCCGGAGTCCTCGCGCTCCGTGTGCGCGCTGCCCAGGCCCTGCCAGCCGCGCGCGTCGCCCCCGGCCAGCCGCGTGGCCTCGGTGTAGGCCGCCAGCGTGGCGGGCGCATCGCCCCGGCGGCGGGCCAGCTCGGCGCGCACCAGGGCGATCTCCGCGTGCGCGGTGCCCTGCGCCGGGGCCAGCGTGGCCGTGGCGTCCTCCACGCGGTCGCTCAGCATCTGCGCCCGGGCCAGCTGGGCCACCAGCGCGGGGTGCGCGGGCCAGTGCTGCAACGCCGTGCGCAGGGTCTGCGCGGCGGCGGCACCATCGCCGTCCATGAGCTGCAGGTCCGACTGCATCAGCCACGCGGGCAGCGGGGCGGCGGCCGGCGCGGCGGCGGCGAGCTGGCGCGCCAGCAGTTCGCGAGCGGCCAGCACCTCGCCGGACTGCAGCGCGATGGCGGCGTCCATCACCGCCGCCCACGGTGCGGGCGCCTGGCCCCGCGCCTGCGCCAGCGCGGCGCGGGCGGTGGCCAGATCCCGGGCGGCCAGCGCGGCGCGCACCGGCGCGAGCGGCGGCGGCACGGGCTCGGCGGCGAGGTGCGGCACGGGGTCGGCGCGCAGGGCGTTCACCCACTGGATGCGGTCGCGCGGCTGGCTCAGCACGAGCTTGACGGGGGCCTTGCCCACTTCGGCGATGGCGGCCTCGTTGGCGCCCACCGAGACCTGGCCCTGCGCATTGGAGAACTCCACCGTGCCCGACAGCACGGTGAGCAGCGTGCGGCCATCGTCCTCCACGGCGAGGTCCCAGTCCGTGCCGCGGATCGCGGCGGTGGCGGCCGGCGTCTCCAGGTTCAGCCGGCTGCCATCGGCCCGGCGCGTCTGCGTCCACGCGCGCCCGGCGTTGAGCAGCAGGGTGGTCACGGGCTGGGCCGGCGTGGCCACGCCCTTGACCTGCAGCACGGTGTTCTGGTGCAGGCGCAGCTGCGTGTCGTCGGCGAACAGCAGGGCCATCTTGGCGGCCTGGCGCGTGCGCACGAAGTCGCCCGTGGCCAGGGCCTGGGCGGGGCGGGCGGGCTGCCAGTCGGCGGCGGCCGCGGCGCGCTGGTCGCCCGTACCCTGCAGGCTGATGATCTCCGCGGCCGCGCCCGCGGGCACGGCCGCGTGGCCGGAGAGCGGCCAGGCCAGGGCGGTCAACGCGGCCAGCGCCGTGAGGGCGGGCAGGCAATTCTTCTTGTGGGGCATGTCGTGGACTTTCGGGGAAGGCTGGAATGGCACCCGCCGGGCGCAACCTCCCTGGCGCCCGGCGTGCAGAAATTATCACGAGCCCCGGCCCCGCAGCCCCCCGCCTTCACGCTGCATGCGCTTGCATTTTCATGAAGAAAGCCACATTTCGCAGCATCAAGTCACGGCCCGGGGATCGCGCACCACCCCGCACGGCCCCTTCCTACAGACGCCGTGCGGGGTCGGTGCTACAAATTGGCATACCCCTTGCATCGCACCGGGTGCACACCATTTGCGTACCGCCCGGAGCCTTCCACCATGCCCGCTTCCCGCCGCCTCAAGATTGGTCTGTCCGCCTGTTTCCAGCATGCCGACCCCACCCGCCCGCTTTTCACCGGCAAGACGCTGCAGTATGTCGAGCAGTCCATCGCGCACTGGCTCATGTCCGCCGGCGCGATGGTCGTGATGGTGCCCTGTCCCACGGGCGAGACGGCGCGCGGCGACGTGACGCTCGCGCACTACGCCGACTGGCTCGACGGCGTGGTCATGCACGGCGGCGCCGACGTCTGGCCGGGCAACTACGGCGAGGAACCGCTGCGCGAGGAGTGGCTGGGCGACCGGGTGCGCGACCTGTACGACCTGGCCGTGGTGAAAGCGTTCGCCGAGGTGCGCAAGCCCATCTTCGGCGTCTGCCGGGGCCTGCAGCTGATCAACGTGGCGTTTGGCGGTGCGCTCTACCAGGACCTGCAGACCCAGCACCCCGGGGCGCTGGAGCACCGCAACGCGACCACGTACGACCAGCATTTCCACGACATCCATATCGTGCCGGACTCGCACCTGGCCAAGCTGTATCCCGACACGCCCCGCGCCCGCGTCAACAGCATCCACCACCAGGGCATCAAGCGGGTGGCGCCGGATTTTGTCGTCGAGGCCCTGAGCGAACCCGACGGCGTGCCCGAAGCGATCCGCCTGAAGCCCGCGCCAGGGCGCGGCTACATCGCCGCCACGCAGTGGCATCCGGAATTTCACAAGGTGGGCGCGGACACCTTGGACGACACCGCCATCCTCGACGACTTCCTGTCCGCCTGTGCGCTGGCCAAGGCCAACCCCCCGCCGCACCGCGGCCCCCTGCGCATCCGCGACCGGGCGACGCGGATGCTGCGGCAGGCGCTGCACAGGACCCGGGAGTGAGCGCACGCCGCGCCCGGGCGCGGCGCCTCAGGCGGGCTGCGCCCGCACGGCTTGCCCGGCCTTGACCTCGGCGCCCGGGCCGCCGGCCAGGGCCGCCCCCACCACATCCTCCATCTGCGCCCGCAGCCAGCGGTGCGCCGCATCCTGCTGGTAGCGCGCGTGCCAGACCAAGTACATCGGCAGGCGCGGGCAAGGCACCGGCACGGGCGCGCTGGCCAGCGCCGAGAGCGCCGTGCGGCCCAGCAGCGAGGGGGCGGTGGTGAGCAGCGGCGTGCCGCGCACGAACGCGGGCAGCGCCCCGAAGCCCGGCACGCGCACCGCGAAGCGGCGGTGCAGGCCGCGGGCCGCGAGCTGGCGGTCCAGCGCCAGGCCGCGGTGCGCCTCATAGGCCACCGTCACATGCGCCGCCGCGAGATAGTCCTGCGCGTCGCGCGGCGCCTCGCGCACGGCAGGGTCGTAAAACACCCGGTACTGGTCCTCGAACAGGCGCTTTTGCAGGATGTCGGTGCCGTCCGGCGGGCGCGGGGTGACGGCCAGCTGGCATGCATCCGAGCGCAGCAGGTCCGCGCCGGGCGCGCCGCTGGGCACGATGCGCAGCGTGACATCGGGCGCGGCCTCGCGCAGGCGGGCGGCCAGGGGCGGCAGCAGCAGGTCGCGCTGGAAATCGTTGGCGGCCAGGGTCAGGTCGGCCCGCCAGCGGGCAGGGTCGAACGCGCAGCCCTGCGCGAACTGCTGCATCTGGCGCAGCAGCTCGCGCGCCGGCGCCGCCAGGCTTTCGGCCCGCGCGGTGGGCACGATACCCCGCCCCCGCTTGACGAACAGCGGGTCGCCCGTGATGGCGCGCAGCTTGCCCAGCAGGTGGCTCACCGCCGACTGCGTGACGCCCAGGCGGGCGGCGGCGGCGGTGATGCTGCCGGTTTCCAGCACCGCCACCAGCAGTTGCAGCAGGTGGGCGTCCAGGCCGGACCAATCATCGATTCTGCTCATGCGTTCGATGATCTTTGCCCCCTTCATCTTTGGCAATGCACGCCCGACACTGCGGCCTGACCTACATCAAGCCACGGAGACATCGTGACCACGAAACCCACCCCGCCGCACCCCATCCCGGGCACCACGCCGTTCGACGGCGCCCAGGCCCGCAAGGGCTATGCGCTCAACAAGATGTGCTTCTCGTTCAACGACGAGGCCAACCGCAAGGCCTTCGCCGAGGACGAGGAGGCCTACATGAAGCAGTACGGCCTGAACGCGCAGCAGGCCGCCGCCATCCGCGCCAGGAACGTGCTGCAGCTCATCGCGGCGGGCGGCAACGCCTACTACCTGGCCAAGTTCGCGGGCATCTTCAAGCTCGACATGCAGGACATCGGCGCGCAGCAGACGGGCATGACCAAGGACGAATTCAAGGCCATGCTCGTGGCCGCAGGCCAATAAGGAGACATCACATGGCACAACTCATCGGCGGCCTCGGCACCTCGCACATCCCCGCCATTGGCGGCGCCATCCACAAGGGCCTGCAGAACGAGCCCTACTGGAAACCCTTCTTCGACGGCTTTCCGCCCATCCGCCAGTGGCTGCAGGCCCGCAAGCCCGATGTGGTCGTGATGTTCTACAACGACCACGGCCTGAACTTCTTCCTGGACAAGATGCCCACCTTCGCCGTGGGCGCCGCCGCCGAGTACCACAACGCCGACGAGGGCTGGGGCATTCCCACGCTGCCGCCGTTCGCGGGCGAGGTGGACCTGTCGTGGCATCTCATCAACACGCTGATCGACCAGGAGTTCGACGTGACCACCTGCCAGGAGATGCTGGTGGACCACGCCTGCACGCTGCCGCTCAAGCTCTTCTGGCCCGAGGGCGACTGCCCCGTGACGGTGGTGCCGGTGTGCATCAACACCGTGCAGTTCCCGCTGCCGTCGGCCAAGCGCTGCTATGCGCTGGGCAAGGCCGTGGGCCGGGCCATCCAGAGCTGGGACAGCGACAAGAAGGTGGCGGTGATGGCCTCCGGCGGCCTGAGCCACCAGCTCGACGGCGAGCGCGCGGGCTTCATCAACAAGGCGTTCGACCTGCAGTTCATCGAGAGCCTGACCACCAACCCTGAATGGGCCACGCAGTTCAGCGTGCACGAGCTGGTGGAGAAGACGGGCACCCAGGGCGTGGAGCTGCTGATGTGGCTGGCGATGCGCGGCGCGCTCAGCGCCGCCGCGCCGGGCGTGCGCCGCGTGCACAGCAACTACCACATCCCGATCTCGAACACCGCCACCGCTGTCATGGCGCTGGAGGCGGCGTAGCACGGTGGACGGCAGCCCAGGCGCCCAGAACCTGCCCAGGGGTTCTGGATGCGCGGGCTAGCGGCCGACCACCGCGACTGGCATCCCATCCAGGCAAGGAAGGCGCGCGGCGCCACCAAGACCTCGAACAGGTTCCAAGGAACGCTGGCCGCCGCCTTCAACGCCCTGCCGGCTGGTGCAGGCCAAAGCGGACCCCGCCGGGGTCCGTGCACATGAGAAACACGCCAAAGCCGGGCTCCTGCGGCCCCGGAGGCTGCACGGTCCCTCCCAGCGCCAGCACACGCTGGGCCGCCTGCGTCGCATCGGCCACTTCAAAGAAGGGGGTGATGGCCCGCGCAGGGTCTGCGCCATGCAGGCCGACGTTCATGTTCCCATTGCGAAACCAGCCCTCGCCCTCCTTCTCCGTGGGCTCGAAGGCCCATTGAAAGAGGTGGCTGAAAAACTGCTGCGAAACCAGGGCGTTTTCGGCTCCAATTTCAAGGAATGAGACGTTGGCGTGCATCGGAAGCTCCATCTGAAAAAAACAGGTCAGGTTCGCCAGTCTGGGCTGCTTGCGCCTGTCCGTCTTGAAGAAAAATGACCTGGGGGGTTCCGGTGCCTCGGACCGCGGCCCCGTCCTCTCCCCCCGGCTACGCCGTCTCCACCAGGCTGGCAGGCTTGCCCGGGACATCGGCCCAGCCTGCGCGCTGATAGGCCGCTGGCGAGCAACCGGCAAAGTGCCGGAACTCCCGGCTCAGGTGGCTCTGGTCGGCATATCCGCAGCGGGCGGCCAGATCCGCCAGGTCCGCCATCCCCGCGGGCCCGGTGACCTCTCCCAGGGCCTGCTGGGCCGCGCCAAAGCGCAGCCGCCGCGCCAGGCGCTTGGGTGTATCCCCCAGCTGGTTGCGGGACTGCAGCGCCAGATGCCGCTCGCTCCAGCCCACGGCGCGGCACAGGGCAGACATGGACAGGTTGCCGCGCTGCGCGCTGAGCAATGCCCAGGCCTGCCGCACCGGGGCCTGCGCCGTGTGGCGCGACCGGCCCAGCACCCCCTGTAGACACCGCTGCACCAGGGCAAACCGCGCGGGCCAATCCGGCGCGTGGTGCAACTGCTCGGACAGCCGCGTGGCCGTGCCGCCCCACACATCGGCCAGCTCGGCCACCGGGCACGAGAGCACATCCGGACTGCCATGGAACAGCTGAAAGCCCAGCCAGGGTGCCAGCGTCACTTCCACGCAGGACTGCGCTCCCAGGTGCTCGGTCACCATCGGCCCGCCACCGAGCCCCGCCACCAGGGATTGGTACCGCTGCATGGCGCCGCCGGGCTGCCCGACGCCGTAAGCCGCGTGCCAGCCGATGATCAGCTTGATGCCCGCGTGCGCGACCTCCAGGCGGCGCACCGTGTGCGGCAGGTATTCCTCGAACCCCCACATCGCGCAGGCGGCGGCGGGCAGCCCCGGCAAGCCGGGGCCGGGGATGGCCCGGCTTGAGGCGATGAGCGATGGCATGGGTTCCTCCTGCCGGGCCGAAGTGCGCCGGTGGGCCACCTTACACCGCCCAGCGGCTCCCCAGGTCGCCGGGGTTCGCGGACCCCGCGCCGCCCGCGAACCCCGGCGGTGCTGGCACGGGAGGCCGCGCAGCCACAGGCTTCAAGCCTTTTTGGCGCCCAGCGCTTGATCCATCTGCGCGAACAGCTACTTTTTTAATAGCAAAGACACCCTGCAGGCTGGTCGGGCATCGGAAAATACTGTAAATTCATACAGTGAATTTACAGTCCAAACTCGCCATCCTGGCCGACGCCGCCAAGTACGACGCCTCGTGCGCATCCAGCGGCGCGGCGCCGCGCGATTCGGTGGGCGGGCGCGGCATGGGCTCCACCGAGGGCATGGGCATCTGCCACAGCTACGCGCCGGACGGCCGCTGCATCTCGCTGCTCAAGATCCTGCTCACCAACTTCTGCCAGTACGACTGCCTGTACTGCGTGAACCGGGTCAGCAGCAACGTGCCGCGCGCCCGTTTCACGGTGCAGGAGGTGGTGCAGCTCACGCTGGACTTCTACCGGCGCAACTGCATCGAGGGGCTGTTCCTGTCCAGCGGCATCATCCAGAGCCCCGACTACACCATGGAGCAGGTGGTGGAGGTGGCGCGCGTGCTGCGCGAGGAGCACGACTTTCGCGGCTACATCCACCTCAAGACCATCCCCGATGCCTCGCCCGAGCTGATGGAGCGCGCGGGCCGCCATGCCGACCGGCTGAGCATCAACGTGGAGCTGCCCACGCCCGAAGGGCTCACGGCCCTGGCGCCGCAGAAGGACGGCGCGGCCATCGCGCGCTCCATGGCGCGCATGGCGGTGCACATCGAGGACGCGCGGCAGGCGCGCAAGGAACAGCAGGCCGCCCAGGTGGTGTCGATGTCCGCCACCCGGCGCACGCTCACGCGGCGCGCGGCGGCACCACACTTCGCGCCCGGCGGGCAGAGCACGCAGCTGATCGTCGGCGCCGACGCCACCGACGACCGCACCATCCTGGCCACCAGCGCCGGGCTGTACGGCGTGCACCGGCTGCGGCGCGTGTACTACTCGGCCTTCAGCCCCATCCCCGACGCGGCGCGCGCGCTGCCGCTCGTCGCGCCACCCACCGTGCGCGAGCACCGCCTGTACCAGGCCGACTGGCTGATGCGCTTTTATGGCTTCGCGCACGGCGAGATCGTGCCCGCCGGCCAGGGCGGCATGCTGGCGCTGGACATGGACCCCAAGCTCGCCTGGGCCATCGCGCACCGCGAGCGTTTCCCCGTGAACCTGAACACCGCCCCGCGCGAGCTGCTGCTGCGCGTGCCCGGCTTCGGCGTGTTGACGGTGGACCGCCTGCTGGCCGCGCGCCGCGTGCGCCGCCTGCGCCACGCCGACCTGGCGCGGCTGCACGTGCCGCTCCAGAAGGTGCTGCCCTTCGTGGAAGCCGCCGACTACCGGCCGGGCCGCGCGCTCGACGCCGCCGACCTGGCCGCGCGCATGGCCCCGCCGCCGGCGCAGCGCAAGCTTTTCGATTGAGGCAAGCCACCATGGCCCTGCACACCATCACCCTCGCACATGCCACCGACTGGCCGGGCTTTCGCCGGGCCGCGCGCGCGCTGGTGCAGGCCGGCGTGCCGCCGCAGGAGGTGCAGTGGTTCACCGCGCAAGGGGCCGCGCAGGACCTGTTCGCCAGCCCCGCGCCACCGGGATCCTCCGTGGATCCGCTGCCGTCCCCGGCGGGCGGCGCAGCGCCCCGGGTGCCCGAGGATTTCCTGCGCCTGTGCGAGCGCCTGGTGCTGCACCGCAACCCGGTGCGCTTCGCGCTCATGTACCGCCTGCTGTGGCGCCTGGTGCGCGAGCGCGGGCTGCGCCACGACCCCTTGGATGCCGACCGCCTGCAGGCCCACCACATGGTGCGTGCCGTGGCGCGCGACATGCACAAGATGCACGCCTTCGTGCGCTTTCGCCCCGTGACCGACACCGAAGGCCATACCGTGCAGGTGGCCTGGTTCGAGCCCGACCACTTCATCACCGAGGCCAATGCGGGCTTCTTCGTGCGGCGCTTCACGCAGATGCGCTGGGCCATCCTCACGCCCGATGCCAGCGTGCGCTGGGATGGCACGGCGCTGCACACCGGCCCGGGCGGCCAGCGCAGCGATGCGCCGCCGCCCGACGCCGGCGAGGCGCTGTGGCTCACCTACTACCGCCACATCTTCAACCCCGCGCGCCTGAAGACCGACATGATGCGCAAGGAGATGCCGCAGCGCTACTGGCACAACCTGCCCGAGGCCTCCCTGATCACCGAGCTGGCGCGCGGCGCCCACGAACGCAGCGCGCGCATGGTGCAGGCCGAGGCCACCACGCCGCGCAAGGCCATCGCGCCGCTCACTCCGTCGCACGCGCACGCATCGCGCTGAACTGCGGCGCGGGCTCGGCGGCCGTCCAGCGCCAGGGCAGCGCATGTGCGCGCCACACGCCGCCCAGCACCTGCAGCCGCAGCACGCGCTGCGCGCCGGGCCAGCGCGCACGCGGGGCCTCGTCCCAGAGCAGCTCGGCGCGGGCGGCCACGTGCAGCAGGCCGCCGCCGTCATAGTCCACCCACAGCAGCCCGGCCTGCGGGTGCAGCGCGAGATTGCCCAGGGTGTTGAAGAACAGGTTGCCAGGGTAGTCGGGAAGGCTGAGCACCAGGCCCTCGGCCGTTTGCTCGGCATGCACGAAGCCCGGCTCGCCGCCACGGTGCGACACGTCCACGCCTTCATTGCGCCCTGCGCCCGGGTGCGCCGCCGAAGCACTGGCGATGAACATCGTGTCGCTGCGCGCGATCAGGCCCCGCGCGGCGGCGTCGAGCCCCGCACCCAGCACCTGGGCCGGTGCCGGCGGCGTGACCACCGCGCGCAGGCCGGGCGCACGCGCCTGGATGTACTTGGGGCAGTTGCCGAAGCTCTGCACCACGTCCACCTCCAGCCCGCGGGCGCCGAACGACGCCACCCGCCCGTTCATGCGGTTGCGCCGGCGCGTGTGCGGCTCCAGGCCCAGCACGCCCACCGGCGCACCGGGCACCAACTGGGCCAGCACCGGGTCGGCCGCATCGGGCACCACCGCCATGTGCATGGCACGGGCATCGGGCGTGTGCACGAAGCCCGGCGGCCCGGCCACCATGGTGGCCCAGGGCTGGCCCTGGTCGTCGAGCGTACCCAGCAGCAAGGTGGGCAGCTTTTCGAACAGCTCGCGGTGCTGGTCGGGCATGTGGTCGCGCAGCACCAGGGGCCCCACGGCGGCCATGCGCTCGCGCACGCCCACGCGCTCCTGCAGGGCCTGCTCGCCCGCGTGGAAGGCGGCGGCGGGCGTGGCGTTCATGCCGGCACCATGGCGCCAGGGGCGGGCAGGCGGTCCGCCAGCGGCACATAGCCCGGCAGGGCTTCCATGCGCGCCACCCAGGCCGCGATGCGCGGATAGGTGGCGAGCGACAAACCGCCGATCGGCGCCTGCGAGGTGTAGCTCACCATGGCGATGTCGGCCAGCGTGGGGGCGGCACCGCCCAGCAGCCAGTCGCGGCCGTCAAGCGCGGGCTCCATGAAGTCGAAGAGCCTGCGGCCGATGGCGAGCGCCGCCTCGCTGGGCTCGCGGCCCGTGAGGGCGGCAAAACGCGCGCTCGATGCCCCGGGGGCCAGCATGCCGGCCGCCAGGCTGAACCAGCGCTGCAGGCCGGCCTGGCCCACGGGGTCCTGCGGCAGCCAGTGGCTGCCGGGCGCGTAACGCTGCACCAGGTACACGAGGATGGCGTTGCTGTCGGACAGCACCACGTCGCCATCCACCAGCACGGGCACCTGGCCCAGCGGGTTGCGCGCCAGGTGGGCGGCCTGCCGGTGTTCGCCGGCGAGCAGGTTCACGTCGATCAGCGCGTGGGGCAGGCCCAGCATCGAGAGCATCAGCTCGGCACGGTGGCAGTGGCCCGAGATGGACATGCGGTACAGCGTCAAAGGGGAGGTGGGTGCCATGGCGGTGGGTCCTGGAGAGGGGTCTACAAAGAAGCCTCCACGTTAGCTATTGCGCATCCCGCCGTGAATAGCCATAGTTCGCCTTTCAAAATTGCATTTTCCGCAACAATGGACCATCTCGACACCCTGCGCTGCTTCGTGGCCGTGGCCGATGCGGGCGGCTTCGCCGTGGCGGCGCGGCGCCTGGGCTGCTCGGCCACGGCCGTGACCCGCGCCATCGCGGCGCTGGAGGCCCGCCTGTCGGTGCTGCTGTTCCAGCGCAGCACGCGCATGGTGCGGCTGACCGAGGCGGGCGAACGCTTCCTGGCCGACTGCCGCCCGATCCTGAACGACCTGCAGGAGGCCGAGCAGGCCGCCAGCGGCGCGCAGGCCGAGGCGCAGGGCCTGCTGTCCATCACCGCGCCGCAGATGTTCGGCATCCAGCACGTGGCGCCCATCGTGCTGGACTTCCTGCAGGCCCAGCCCCGCGTGCAGGCGCGCACGCTGTTCGTGAACCGGCTGGTGCACCTGCTGGAGGAGGACATGGACGTGGCCGTGCGCATCGCCCACCTGCCGGACTCGGGCCTGACCGCGCTGCGGGTGGGCGCGCTGCGGCGCATGGTGGTGGCGTCGCCCGGCTACCTCGCACGGCATGGGGAGCCGCGCCACCCGCAGGAACTGGGGCAGCACCGGGCGATCGCCTTTTCGTTCGATGCGCGCGCGCCCGCGCCCTGGAAGTTCCGGGGCGGCGCCACGGGCATGCCGCAGCAGGCCTGGATCAGCAACAGCAACGAGGTGGACATCGCCGCCGCCGAGGCGGGCCTCGGGCTCACCCGGTGCCTGGCCTACCAGGCCGCCGCCAGCCTGCGCGCCGGGCGCCTGCGCGTGGTGCTGGCCGAGCACGAGCCCGACCCGGTGCCCGTGCACATCGTCTACCCCGCGGGACGGCGCGCGCCCGCCAAGGTGCGGGCCTTCGTCGAATTCGCGCGCGGGCGGCTCGCGGCCGAGCCGGTGCTGCAGGGGCGGGGCTTGGCGCGGCGCAGCGGCGGGCGGGGGTGACGGGCCACCATGGCAACCTCGATGATTTTGGCCGCCAACGCCCGTCCATCCGGCGGAAATAGCTATTAAATAAATAGCATTCCGGCCCCTCAGTCCGCAGCATGCCCCGGCAGCCGCAGCGCCGCCGCCGTGGCCTGCAGGATCTCGTCGGAGAACTGCGGGTCGTCCGCAGCCCGCGCCAGCACCAGGGCGCCCACGAGGCTGGCATAGTCGGCCAGCGCGCGCTGGCGCCTGGCGGCCTTGCTGCGCCCGGGCACCAGCGTGGCCAGGCCCGCCACCTGGGCCTGCATGCCTTCGGTCACGGCCCGGCGCACGGCCGGCCCCTGGCGCGACGCATCGCCGCCCAGCGCGGCGAGCAGGCAGCCCTGGCCCGGCGCATCGCGGTGGCCCGGCGACAGGTAGGCCGACTCGATCGCGGCGAGCGGATCCCGCCCCTGCGCCGCGGCGCCGCGCGCGAGCGCGGCCCACGCCGATTGCAGCCCGTCCAGCGCGCGTGCCGTGGCCTGCGCCATCAGCTCGTCCTTGGACGCGAAGTGCCCGTAGAAGCCGCCGTGCGTAAGCCCCGCGCTCTTCATGAGGTCCGCCACGCCGATGCCGTCAAACCCGCGTTCGCGGAACAACCGCGCCGCCGCATCGAGGATGCGCTCGCGGTTTTCCGCCATCTGTTCCTTGCTCACCTTCATCGCCGATCCCCTTTGTGCCGGTTGCCCCGAAAACGCCAGCTTGACATTTTAAATGATGGTCGTCATATAATTTAAACGTGATGACCGTCATCTAAAACACGCTTCCAGGAGCCCCCATGACCACCCCCACGTCCCCTTCCCCGCGCCCCTGGCCGGGCGCGGCGCCACGCCGCCGCCGCCACGGCCTGATTCCGCCCACGGCCACGCCATCCGCAGGAATAGGGAAGGCACCGCCATGCAAGCACTGATTTCCGCCTATGCCCGTTCCCCCTTTCACTTCGCGCGCAAGGGCGCGCTGGCGGGGGTGCGGCCCGACACCCTGGCCGCGCAGGTCGTCACGGGCCTGCTGCAGCGCACCGGCATCGACCCGGCCACGCTAGAGGACGTGATCGCCGGCTGCGCCTACCCCGAGGCCGCGCAGGGCAACAACATCGCGCGCATCGTGTCGCTGCTGGCGGGGCTGCCGCACGCGCTGGGCGGCATGACGGTGAACCGTTTCTGCGGCTCGTCCATGTCGGCCATCCACATCGCCGCCGCGCAGATCGAGGCGGGCCTGGGCGAGGCGTACCTGTGCATCGGCGTGGAGTCGATGAGCATGGTGCCGCAGGGTGGCTTCAACTTCTCGGCCCACCCCGCGCTGTATGAGCACAGCGACGCCTACATCAGCATGGGCGAGACGGCCGAGAACGTGGCACGCCGGTACGCGGTGTCCCGCGCCGACCAGGAGGCGATGGCCGTGTCATCGCACCGCAAGGCCGCCGCCGCGCGCGAGGCCGGCCGGCTGCAGGCGGAGATCGTGCCCATCGCGCTGGACGCGGGCGAGGTGGTGGCGCAGGACGGCTGCATCCGCCCCGGCACCACGCCCGGGGCGCTGGCCGCGCTGCGCCCCGCGTTCCGCGAGGACGGCGTGGTGACGGCGGGCACCTCGTCGCCGCTGACCGACGGCGCCGTGGCCGTGCTCGTGGCCACCGAGGCCTACGCCGCCCGGCACGGACTGTCACCCCTGGCGCGCATCCGCGCCCTGGCCACGGCGGGCGTGGACCCGGCCTACATGGGCATGGGCCCCGTGCCCGCCACGCGCAAGGCGCTGGCGCGCGCGGGGCTCTCGGCCAGCGACATGGATGTGGTGGAGATCAACGAAGCCTTCGGCTCGCAGGCGCTGGCCTGCATCCGCGAACTCGGGCTGCGCGAGGACACGATCAACCTCGACGGCGGCGGCCTGGCCATCGGCCACCCGCTGGGCGCCACGGGCGCGCGCATCACCGGCAAGGCGGCCGCGCTGCTGCAGCGCCAGAAGGGCCGCTACGCACTGGCCACGCAGTGCATTGGCGGCGGACAGGGGATTGCGACGGTGCTGGAGGCGCTGTAGCCCTCTCCACGCCGGGCCTCGGCCTGCCCGGGGGCCGGCCCACGAGGCCGCAGCCAGCGTGGGCGGCCGCCACCCTCCATGTCAGTGCTGGTGCCCGTGCGCGCCATGCACATGGCGGTGCGCAATTTCTTCGGCGCTGGCGGCGCGCACATCGGTCACCTTGCAGCTGAACTTCAGGGCCTGGCCCGCCAGCGGGTGGTTGCTGTCCAGGTGCACTTCGGGGCCCTTGATCTTGACCACGTTGAACACGGCGGGCTGGCCGTCGCTGCCCACGCCCTGCAGCTGGCCGCCGACCTTCACGCCGGGCGGAAACTCGGTCTTGGGGATGGTGCGCACCAGGCTTTCGTCGCGCGCGCCGAAGGCCTCTTCCACGGCGAGGTCCAGCGTGGTGGCAAAGCCCACGGACTGGCCTTCGAGGGCGGACTCGACCTTGGGGAAGATGTTTTCGTAGCCGCCGTGCAGGTACGACAGGTTGCCGGCATCCAGCGGCTTGCCCTGGGGCGTGGTGACCTTGTAGGTGAGGGTGACGGCGGAGTCTTTGGTGATGGGGATGCTCATGGCTGGGCTTGCGCTTTCATCTTTGGGTCAGGGGGTGCGGCGCGGCGCCTTGCCCGCCGGCTGGCGCCCGGGCCGCGCTGCGCGCATCGAAAACCTGGATTGTCCACGAGCGGCCAGGCACCCCGCCCGGCCGCGCCCGCGACCCCACCGGGCGAAGGTGTTCAGGCCTGCGCCGCCGCCGCGTCCTCGCCGGGGCGCTCTTCCTCGGCCTGGCCGGGGTAGCGCGCAAACCGCCGCGCCTCGGTGCCGTGCACCGGGTCCTGCTCGGCCCAGGGCCAGCCGCCGAACTGGGTGCGGCGGTAGTCGTTCATGGCCTGCATGATCTCGGCCTGCGTGTTCATCACGAAGGGGCCGTACTGCGCCACGGGTTCGCCAATCGGCCGGCCCTGCAGCACCAGGCATTCCACGGTGGTGGCGCCGGTGTTGGCCAGCAGCCAGTCCTCTTGCGGGCGCACCTGCAGCGCGGCGTGGCGGTCCACGTCCTGCGGGCCCACGCGCAGGCTGTCGCCCACGAAGAAGTACAGCATGCGCTGCGTGCCTTCGCCCTGGGCGGCAGGCAGGGTCCACTCGGCCCCCGGCTCCAGGCGCAGCGTCCAAATGGCCACGTCGCCCTCGTGCTGCGAGGCCCAGGATTCCGGGGGTGGCGGCAGGGGCGCGGGCGCGCCGGGCAGGGCACCCGCCACCACCGTCACCGTGGTGGCGCGGCCGGCGGCGTCGTGGTGCACCAGGCGCGGGATGCGCTCGTTCCACAGCATGGTGAAGTGCGGCTCCACCATCTTGTTGCGCGCGGGCAGGTTCAGCCAGATCTGGAACAGCTCCAGCGGGTTGGGCTCGGTGGCGTTGAGCAGCGGGAACATCTCGGAATGCACGATGCCCTTGCCAGCCGTGACCCACTGCACGTCGCCGCCGCCAAACCGGGCGGCCGCGCCCAGCGAGTCGGAATGGTCGATCAGGCCCTTGCGCACCAGCGTCACGGTCTCGAAGCCCCGGTGCGGGTGGCCCGGAAAGCCGGGCACGGTGTCGCCGTGGTACATGCTCCAGCCGTCCTTGCGGCTGAAGTCGCTGCCGATCTGGCGGTCTTCGATGGGCACGGCCGGGCCGAACGCGGCGTTGCCCGCGGGATAGGCATCGTCGTGGTGGGCGCAGAAAAGAAACGGGTCGAGCGTGGGCCACTGCGGTCCCAGCAACTGGGCGCGCACGATGGGCACCAGGGCGGTGGTTGCAGCAGGTGTGGACGACGACATACGAAGGCTCCTCGTGTTGTGCACCACCACGATCGGGCGGCATGCCAGTGGAATATGGCGCCAATGGTGCCTGAGCAGAAGTGCGCCCGGTGGAACAGTGCGGTGCGCCAGGCAGGACAGTGGGGGCGATCCCGGCGGGCCCACCTTGCTCGCAATTTGAAAGAAATGGGCGCCAGCGCTTATGGATATTGCGCCAACAGCTATTTATTCGATAGCAGTTCGTTTTTTGTCCCCTAGTGAGCCACCACCTGCGCGCCCACGGCCGGGGGCCGCGCGGGCCGCAGCACCAGGCCACCCAGCAGCGCCGCCGCCAGCGAGCCCGCGGCCGCCACCCAGAACGCCAGCTGGTAGCCGCCGTTCAGGGCCATCGGGGCCGATGCCCCCGCTTCGCGCAGCGCGCCGGTGCGCGCATCGGCCAGGCTGGCCAGCACCGCCAGGCCCAGCGCGCCGCCCATCATGAACGCGGTGTTGACCACACCCGAGGCCAGGCCCGAATCCTCGGGCTTCACGTCGCCCATGGCGGCCAGCAGCAGCGGATTGAGCGCGATGCCCGCCCCCACGCCCAGCAGCAGCATGCCGGGCAGCACATGCGGCACGAAGCGGCCGTCCACGGGCGCCAGCGCGAACAGCACCAGGCCCACGGCGGCCAGCAGCAGGCCCCAGCCCAGCGTGCCGCGGATGCCGTAGCGCATCACCACCCAGGCCGACAGCCCCAGCGAACAGCCCGCCATGATGAGATTGGACGGCAGGAAGGCCAGGCCCACCTGCATGGCGTCGTAGCCCAGCACCAGCTGCATGTACAGCGCCGACAAGAAGAACCACGCGAACATCCCGGCGGCCCACAGCACGCCCACCACGTTGGAGATGGCCAGGTTACGCTGGCGCAGCAAGGGCAGCGGCACCAGGGGCGCGGCCACGTGCGATTCGATGTACAGGAACAACGCCAGCAGCGCGGCCGAGGCGCCCAGCAGCCCCACCGACTGCAGCGAGGCCCAGCCCGCCTCGTTGCCATTGACGATGGCATACACCGCCAGCATCAGCGACGCGGTGATGGTGACGGCGCCCGCCACGTCCAGCCGCTGGCCGTGGGCATGCCCCTTGCCGCCCGGCAGCAGCACCAGGCAGGCCGCGTAGATGGCCGCGCCCACGGGGATGTTGACCAGAAAGATCCAGTGCCAGCTCAACGCACTGGTGAGCACGCCGCCCAGCAGCACGCCAATGCTGCCGCCTCCGGCGCAGACAAAACCATAGACCCCCATGGCCCGCGCGCGCTCGCCGGGCTCGGTGAACAGGTTCATGATGAGCGACAGCGCCACGGCCGACACCACGGCCCCGCCCACGCCCTGCACCGCGCGCGCCGCCACCAGCAGCCCCTGCGTATGGGCCAGCCCGCAGGCCAGCGACGCGAGGGTGAACAGCGTGATGCCCGCCAGGAACAGCCGCCGGTGGCCATACAAGTCCCCGAGCCGCCCGCCCAGCAGCAGGCAGCCGCCAAAGGTGAGCATGTAGGCGTTGACCACCCACACCAGGGACGTTTCGGTGAAGCCCAGGTCGGCCTTGATGCTGGGCAGCGCGACGTTCACGATGGTGGTGTCGAGCACGATCATGAGCTCGCCCAGGCACAGCAGGATGAGGGCGGGCCAGCGTGCGCGGCCTTCGATGCGGAGGGTCATGGAGCGGCGGGAGTGAAAAAAAGGATTCGCAGTGCGGCGCGCGCCCCTCCAGGGGGGCGCACCGCGGCGGCTCAGGGGGTTCTCGTGTATTTTGCTTGCATGATCTGGTTCCAGCTGCCGTCCGGCTGCTGGCTGAACGACGTCAGCGTGCGCTCGTTGGCGCTCACCAGCGTGATCACGTCACGGTAGCGGGCGGTCTTGCCGTCGCCCTTGAAGCTGGGGCCTTCGGTCTCCAGCGTGAGCACCTTCTGGTCGGCATCGAGCGTGCCGCGATAGACCCACATGTGGGTCATCATCGAGCCCACCCAGGTGCCCAGGAACACGTTCTTCTCGGGGTCGTAGCCCAGCGTCATCTGCATGCGCGCCTCGCCGCCACCGGGCATGGTGCCGGTGCCTTCGAGGATCACCCACAGGTCGCCCAGGGCGCGGCCGTGTTCGGCGCCCACGGACTGCTGCGCCGGTTCGCCCGGCGGCGGGTCGCAGTCGGAGGTGCTGGTCCAGTGGCCCAGCAATTGCTGCAGCCAGCGGTGCATGGCATGGGGTTCGGGATTCATCATGGAAGTCTCCTTGCAGGGGAATGTGAGGGGGTGTGAGGGTTGGGGGGGTCAAGCCGCCCGGCCGTCGTAGTGGTGGACGGGCACGCTGCCCAGGTCGAGGCCCTCCACGCAGCGCAGATTGACCGCCGCCACGGGCTGGCCCTTGGGGTCCACGCCTTCGCCAAAAGGATGGATGCCGCAGGCCGGGCAGAAACGGTGCCGGATCACGTGCCTGTGGAAGGTGTAGGTGGCCGCGTCGGCCTCGGGCGTGGTCAGCCGCAGCGCGCCGCGCGGCACGAACCACAGCAGCGATCCGCGCCGGTGGCACATGCTGCAATTGCAGGCCAGGCCGCTGTCGACGGTGCCTTCCACTTCGAAGGCGACCTTGCCGCAGTGGCAGCTTCCCTGGTACTTCATGGCCGCCGCGCTCATTCCGGCGCCACCACCATCCACGACACGCCAAAGCGGTCGGCCACCATGCCGAAGGCTTTCGAGAAGAAGGTCTTGGCCAGCGGCATCTGCACCTGCCCGCCCTCGGCCAGCGCGTCGAAGTAGCGCTTGGCCTCCGCCTCGTTCGCGGGGCTCAGCGCCAGCGAGATGCCCTGGAAGTTCAGCTGGCCCGAACCCATGCCGTCCGACGCCATGAGCTGGGTCTCGCCCACGTTGAAGGCGGCGTGCATGACCATCTCGGGCGTGGGGCCGGGGCCGGCGCCCTCGGCGCAGCCCTGGCCGGCGGCGGGCTCGGGGTTGTCCTTGTAGCGCATGAGCATGGTGACCTGCGCGCCCAGGGCGCGGCGGTAGAAATCCAGGGCCTCTTCGCAGCGGCCTTCAAACATCAGATACGGCTCGACTTTCATGGGGGTCTCCTTGGGAAGGTCTCGGAACATGGATTTCGGCGCACAATTGTGAACACCGTCCACAAACAATACCAAAGATAATGGACAGTGTCCACATCTCACCGCCCATGACCGTAACCACTCGCAACACCCCCGCCGCACGCAGCACCTACCGCCATGGCGACCTGCGCCGCGCCCTGCTGGACGCGGGCATCGAGCTGGCGCGCCAGGGCGGCCCCGACGCCGTGGTGCTGCGCGAGGCCACGCGCCGCGCGGGGGTCGCGCCCAATGCGGCCTACCGCCATTTCGCCAACCGCGACGACCTGCTGGACGCGGTGCGTGCCGCCGCCGTGGCGGCCGTGGCCCAGGCCATGGAGGCCGAACTGGCCCAGGTGCCCGCCACGGGCACGGCCACCGAGCAGGCCCACGCCAAGGTGCGCGCCGTGGGCGCGGGCTACCTGCGCTTCGCGCATGCCGAGACAGGCCTGTTCCGCACCGCCTTCGGCGGGCGCTTCACCGTGCAGCACGACCCCGACCCGGCCATGGGCGGCGCCACGGGGCTCAACCCGTTCCAGCACCTGAGCGCGGCACTCGATGACCTGGTGACGGCAGGCGCCCTGCCGCCCGAGCGCCGCCCGGGCGCCGAATACCTGGCCTGGTCCACCGTGCACGGCATGGCGCTGCTCTCCATCGACGGGCCGCTGCGCGGCACGCCGCAGCAGATGCTGGACCTGCTGGGCCTGCGCCTGCTGGACATGGTGCGGCGCGGCCTCTAGGCACCCTTTCCCGGCGCGCGCAGCGCCGCATGTCCGAAGCCATTCCACGCGCTGGCGCTTGAAGAGCAAGCGCTTTAAGCTACATATTTGATAGCAAATTCACATTCTGCTGCTCAGCCACCGTCCAGCCCGTACATCCGCGCCGTGGCCCGCACCCGGGCCACCAGCGCACGGCGCAGGGCGGCGGGCCGCAGCACCTCCACCTGCGGGGACAGGCGCAGGAGCTGGCCGCAGGCGTGCTCCACCGACTCGATGGGAATGGTCACCGCCACGCGCCCGTCCGCCCGGCGCGGGGGGGTGGCCGTGGGCGCGGCCGCCACGGCCCGGGCCACCGCGCTGCTGAGCGCGCGCAGCCCCTTGAGCCCGGCGGGCGTGGCCAGCAGCGCCGCCTCGCCGGTGTAGAGCCCGGATTCAAAGCGCCGGATCGAGCGCGCCCAGTAGCCCGGCAGGTCGAACCGCGCGGGGCGGCGCACCGGCGTGGCGAGCGCCTGCGCCGCCAGGATGTTCGAGACGCGGTAGGTGCGTGGCCCGCTGTCGCCACCATCGCCACCATCACCGCCGCCCTTGCCCGTGGCCTTGTCCGCCGGCAGCGCCACCAGGTACCAGGCACCCGCCTTGAGCACCAGGCCCAGCGGGCTCACGGTGCGCTCCACGGTGTCGGACCAGCTTTCATAGCGCATCGCGATCTGGTGCCCGCTCCACACGGCGGCGGCCACCGTGGACAGGTGCGGCGTGGGGTCGCTCTCGCGGTACCAGTCCACCGGGTCCAGGTGCAGGCGGGCGCTCACGCGCTGCGCGTCCTCGCGCCATGCGGCGGGCAGGGCGGCCAGCAGCTTCAGGCGTGCGCCCTGCACGTCGCTGCCCAGGCCCAGGTCCTGCGCGGGGCCGGGCAGGCCGCTGAGGAACACGGCCTGCGCCTCCGACGGCGTGAGGCCCGTGAGCGTGGTCTTCCAGCCCGGCAGCAGCGCAAACCCGCCATGGCGCCCGCGCTCGGCATAGATGGGCACGCCCGCGGCGCTGAGCTGGTCCACGTCGCGGTACAGCGTGCGCACCGACACCTCCAGCGCCTCGGCCAGCGCCGGCGCGCTCATGCGGCCCTGGGTTTCGAGCAGCATCTGGAGCGAGAGCAGGCGGCTGGCGCGCATGGCGGAAAGGAAGTGGTCCGGTAGGGTGCGGCGCGGGCCCGGGGCCCCTGGCCAGAAAAAAGAAGACAGCTGCGGCGAAGATACCTGAAATACCTGCCATGCGGTGTCATGTATGGGGGCGCAGACTGCGGGCATGACTTTCATCGACCCCCACCCTGCAGGAGCCCGCATGCACGACACCGCCATGGCCACGCGCCACCCCTGCGCCCCGCCCGCCGCCGACGAATGCGCCATCGTCGAGCTGCGCCAGTACACGCTGCACCCGGGGCAGCGCGACGTGCTGATCGAGCTGTTCGACCGCGAGTTCGTGGAGACCCAGGAGGCGCAGGGCCTGCGCGTGCTGGGCCAGTTCCGCGACCTGGACCGGTCCGACCTGTTCGTGTGGCTGCGCGGCTTCGGCAGCATGCAGGCGCGCCGCCAGGCGCTCGAAGCCTTCTACGGCGGGCCCACCTGGGCCGCGCACCGCGACGCCGCCAACGCCACCATGATCGACTCCGACAACGTGCTGCTGCTGCGCCCCGCCTGGCCCGGCGCGGCCGCCGCGCTGCCCCAGCACCCGCGCGCGGCGCCGGGCGCCAGCGGCGCGGCCCCCGGCGTGGTGGCGGCCACGGTGTTTCACCTGCGCGAGGCCGCCACGCCCGCGCTGCTGGACTTCTGCCGCCACCGCATGGCGCCCACGCTGCAACGCGGGGGGGCGCGCCAGGTGGCCTGGTACTGCACCGAGACCAGCCCCAACACCTTTCCCCGCCTGCCCGTGCGCGAGGGCGAACATGTGCTGCTGGGGCTGGCGCTGTTCGGCCGCGAGGCCGCGCTGGAGGCGTTCACCGGCAGCACCCCCTGGGCGCGGGGGGTGGCGCCGGGCCTTGCCCCCTGGCTGGCCCGCGAACCCGAGACCCTGCGCCTGCAGCCCACCGCCCGCTCCGCGCTGCACGCCTGACGCCCCCGCTTCACCGATGAAAGACCCCACCATGGCCACCCCGAACCTCATCACCATCCCCTCGCCCGCCGTGGCGCCCAGCGCCGCGCGCGACTTCGACTTCCTCATGGGCCCCTGGCGCATCCGCAACACGCGCCTGGTGCGGCGCCTGGCCGGCTGCAGCGACTGGGAGGTGTTCGACGCCACCGGCACCGCCCGCCCCCTGCCCGCCGGCATCGGCAACTGCGACGACTTCACGCCCCTGGCCTGGAAGCCGGGCTTCGTGGGCATGACCCTGCGCGTGTTCAGCCCCGCCACGCAGCGCTGGAGCATCTACTGGCTCGACAACGCCACCGGCGGCCTGGACCCGGCCACGGGAATGCTGCAGCCCCCGGTGGTCGGCGGCTTCCAGGACGGTGTCGGCATCTTTGACGGCCAGGAGCTGTTCGAGGGCCGCCCGGTGCAGGTGCGCTTCGAGTGGTCACGGATGCACACCGGCGCGCCACGCTGGCAGCAGGCGTTTTCCGAGGACGGCGGCGCCACCTGGGAGGTGAACTGGGTGATGGAGTTCACGCGCCCGGTGTAGGCGCGCTCCGGCCGTTCTCAGCGCGCGGCCGACATCACCCCGGCCAGCCAGTCCACGAAGACGCGCACGCGCGGCGACAGCTGGCGGCTGTGCGGGTACAGCACCGACACCGGCATGGGCGCGGGGCGAAACGGCGCCAGCACCTCGCACAGGCTGCCATCGGCCAGCCGGGGCGCGATGTGGTATCGCGGCACCTGGATCAGCCCCAGGCCCGCGGCGCAGCAGGCGTGGTACGCATCGGCATCGCTCACGGCCACGGGGCCCTTGAGCTGCACGCTTGTGGCCACGCCGTCCACGATGAAGTCAAAAGGCAGGGGCTTGCCCGTGCGCTGCGAGAGGAAGTTGACGGCCCGGTGCCCGCGCAGCGCCTCCACGGTGGCGGGCGTGCCGTGGCGCGCCAGGTACCCGCGGCTCGCGCAGGTCACCTGCTGCAGCAGTGCCACGCGCCGCGCCACCATGGTGGAGTCGCGCAGCTCGCCGCCGCGCAGCACGCAGTCCACGCCCTCGCGCACCAGGTCCACCAGCCGGTCGCTCATGCCGATCTCCAGTTCCACCTCGGGGTAGCGCGTGCAGAACTCGCCGATGCGCGGCAGCACGAAATGCCGGGCCAGCGTGCCCTGCAGGTCCACGCGCAGCTTGCCACGCGGCGCGCTCGCGGCGTGGCCGAATGCCGCCTCTGTTTCCTCCAGGTCGGCCAGCAGACGCTGACAGCGCTCGTAGTACGCCTGCCCGTCGGGCGTGGTGCTCACGTGGCGCGTGGTGCGCTGCAGGAGCCGCGTGCCCAGGCGCTTTTCCAGCGCCTGCACCGCCAGGGTCACGCTCGCGCGCGGCAGCTGCCGGTCTTCGGCCGCGCGGGTGAAGCTGCCCAGTTCGACGATGCGCGTGAAAAGCTGCATGGATTGAAAGCGGTCCATCGCGAAGGGCTCCCGGTGGGTCTTGATTGTTGTGCTGTATTGAACAGTGAAGTCAATTTTATGTATTTATCAATTTTCGCAACAACAGAACAATACCGCTGCCACACGCCGCCACCGGGTGGCGTCCCTTCCCCACCGCACCAGGAGCCTTGCCATGCAGCCGCTGTCCACCACCCCTTCCTCCTACGCCCCTTCCTCCTCCTCTTCCCCTGAGTCCGCCCCCACGGGCCCGCGCACCGCGATCGTCACGGGCGCATCGCGCGGCATCGGCGCCGCCATTGCCCACCGGCTCGCGCGCGACGGTTTCCGCGTGGTGGTCAACTACGCCGGCCGCACCGAAGACGCCCAGGCCGTGGTGCAGGCGATCACCGCAGCGGGCGGAGCGGCCATGGCGGTGCAGGCCGACGTGGCCGACAGCGGCGCCGCGCGCCAGCTTTTCGACGCCGCCGAGCAGGCCTTCGGCCGCGTGGACGTGCTGGTCAACAACGCGGGCGTGATGCCATCCACCCTGCCGCACCTGGCGCAGACGGACGACGCCACCTTCGACCGCGTGGTCGCCATCAACCTCAAGGGCACGTTCAACACCCTGCGCGAGGCCACGCACCGGCTGCAGCCCGGGGGGCGCATCGTCAACTTCTCGACCAGCCTGGTCGGCACGGCCCTGCCGGGCTATGCCGTGTACGCCGCCACCAAGAGCGCGGTGGAGACCCTGACCAGCGTGCTCGCCAAGGAACTGCGCGGCCGGAACATCACGGTGAACGCCATCGCGCCCGGCCCCACGGCCACCGCGCTGTTCCTGGACGGCAAGACGCCCGAGCTGATCGGGCGCCTGGCCCAGGCCAACCCCATGGAGCGCCTGGGCACGCCCGAGGACATCGCCAGCGCCGTGGCCTTCCTGGCCGGGCCGGACGGCGGGTGGATCAACGGGCAGACCCTGCGCGCCAACGGCGGCATGGTGTGACGGCGCGCTCCGCGCGGGCCCCGGCACCTACGCCGGCGCGTGGATCACCGGCGCGCCCCGCCCCAGCGGATCGAGCGCCACCGCCAGCCGCGGGGCATCCGCCAGATCGGGCCGGCCCGTGCCGCCCAGGTCTTCCAGCGCGGTGAACTGGCCGTCCAGGAAGAGGAAGCTCGTCGTGCGCGCGATGTGCGCCAGCGCCTCCCGCGCACCGGCGAACCCGCTGCCCGTGGCCTGGTCGCCGTCGAGCAGGTAGGCGTAGGTGCCGCCGTCTCCCTCCTGCGACAGGCGCCCCAGGTCCACGAGCTTGTGCCTGACGTTGCTGGCGTACACGCGGCCCTGCAGCGCATACAGCACGAAGCGCGCGCCCGCGGGCGCCGGGGAGGGCGAGGCGGTGGTGGTGTTGGTGGAAACAGGCATGCCGGGCTCCTCACGATGAACGGCGGCGGGCGGCCCACACGCCAAGGCCCAGGCCGACCACGCCCAGCACGGCCACCAGGCCCATGCCGTGGCGCCGCGCATCGCGCTGGCCGCCATCGATGGCGGTGCCGCGCGACGGTGCGAACAGGTTGCCGTCGCTGCGGGGCGCGGGCCGGGCGCCGCGCAGCGCACGCTCGGTCACCCAGCGCATCGCGGCGCCCAGGCGCTGCGGCGCCAGGGCATGGACCACGCGGCCCGGCGCCGCACCGGCGCCCAGCCAGGTCACGGCCCTGGGCCGGTCGGCCAGCGCGGCCACCGCCTGGGCGACCCGGCGCGGGTCCAGCAGCGGAATGCGGGGCTGGATGCTGCGGCCCGTGTAGTTGGCGCCGTGCGAGAGGCCCGGCGAATCGACGAAGGTGGGCGCCACGTCGCACACATGGACCCCCGGCAGGTCCGACACCTCGGCGCGCAGCGCCTCGGAGAGTCCGCGCAGTCCGAACTTGCTGGCCGTGTACGCGGCCGCATATGGCGACGGCAGCCAGCCGCCCACCGAAATCATGTTGATGAGCGTGCCCTGCCCGCGTTCGCGAAAGTGCCGCAGCGCCGCATGCGCGCCATGCAGGTGCCCGAGCAGGTTGGCCTCCAGCACGCGGCGGTGCGCGGCCAGGGGCGTCTGGTCGAACCGCCCCACCGCGCCCACGCCCACGCCGTTGACCCAGACGTCGATGTGGCCATGGTGGCGCAGCGCCGTATCGGCCAGCCGGGCCACGGCATCGGCGTCGGTCACATCGGTGGGCACGCCCAGCGCCGCCGCCGCGCCCGCGTTGCGGCAGGCCATGGCCACCGGGGCCAGCGTGTCGGGGTTGCGTGCGGCGAGCACCAGGCACGCGCCACGCCGCGCGAACGCGAGGGCGGTGGCGTGGCCGATGCCACTGGACGCGCCGGTGATGACCACCACCTGCGCCGGGGGCGGTGGCGGTGGCAGCGGCACGGTGGCGGCATCGGCCGGGGAAACGGGATCGGCCGGCGCGGCCGAAGGAGCGCCCGGGAGCGCGGCGGGGGAAGTGGGGGAGGAAGACACCATGGCAGAAGAAAAGCGCTTGCTGGAGGACTGGGGAATGGCTGGCCCACGGGCTGGCGGCAATGCGGCAAGCCTGTGCCAGTTGTAGATCGTCCGCCGGCCCGGCGCTGTAGGACGGCTGCCAGAAAGCCTTGCGGACAGGACAGCACCGGCCGCGGCGGGCGGGCCGGCGGATCCGAGCCCCCATGGCATCCAGCGCTGTCTCCGCAATGCCCCAATGCTATTCATTCAATAGCGAACGCAGCCGGTGGCCGCCCCTTCACGCCACGGCCGTCCCGGCAGCCTGGGGAAAGTCCGTCGACGCGGCCACGGCGCTCCACTGCGCGGTCTCGGCGGCCACCCGCGCATGCTGCTCGGCGATGGTGCGCAGCGTGTCGGAGCCCAGGGGCAGGCGCACCGGCGGCATGGGGCTGGCCACCAGCTGCAGCAGGGCGCGGGCCAGCCGCGCCGGGTCGCCGGGCTGCTGCAGGTTGATGCCGGGCACCGCCTGGCGCACCACGCCCGCGCTGGCCGCATAGTCCTCCAGCACGCGGGGCGAGACCGCCAGCGACGCGCCATCCAGGAACTCGGTGCGGAAGTACCCCGGCTGCACCGCCGTGGCATGGATGCCCAGCGGCGCGAGCTCGGCGTGCAGCGCCTCGGTGATGCCCTCCACCGCGAACTTGGTGGAGCAGTACAGGCCAAAGCCGGCACTCGAGCGCACGCCCCCCAGGGAGGAAATGTTGATCACGTGCCCCGCGCGGCGCGCCCGCATGGCCGGCAGCACCGCGCGCGTGACGTTCAGCAGGCCGAACACGTTGGTGTCGTACAGGCGGCGCACCTCGTCGGCGGTGGCCTCCTCCACCGCCCCCATCAGGCCGTAGCCCGCGTTGTTGACCAGCACGTCGATGCGGCCGAAACGCGCGAGCGCGGCCTGGACGGCGTGCTGCGCCTGGGCCTCGTCGGTCACGTCCAGCGCCAGGGGCAGCAGCGCGCCCCCGCCGCCCAGGCGCTGGCCGACGGCTGCGACATCGCGCGCGGTGGCGACCACGGCATCGCCCTGGGCGAGGGCCGCTTCGGCGATGCGCGCGCCCAGGCCGCGCGAGGCGCCGGTGATCATCCAGACGCGGGAGGGTGAAACGGTGGTGGGGGTGGTCGTGTCGGCAAAAGCCATGGCGAATCCTTCGGGGGTTCAGGGGTGGTGGATGGGCTGGGTGGGCGCCTTGGCGGGCCCACGGGGGTGAACTGTAGGGAGCCCATTGACATAGGACTAGCCCATAATTCATGGATACATTCACAAGCGGCGCTTGCCAATCCACTCCCCAACCCCACCATGGCCATCAACGAACTGCGCGCCATCGCCAACTTCGTGAAGGCGGCCGAACTGGGCAGCCTGCGCCAGGCCGCCGCCACGCAGGGCATCACGCCCCAGGCCTCCAGCCAGCTGCTGGTGCAGCTCGAGGCGCACCTGGGCGTGCGGCTGTTTCACCGCACCACCCGCAGCCTGAGCCTCACCGAAGAGGGGCGCCAGTTCCTCGCGTCGGCGCAGCCCGGCCTGGCCACGCTGCAGCACGCCGTGCAGGGCGCACGGCGCGGCCGGGAAGAGATGGCGGGGCCGCTGCGCATCGTGGCGCCGCGCTCCATCCTGCTGGAGGTGCTCTGGCCGGTGCTCGACGCGTTCTGCCGCCGCCACCCCCGGGTGGAGCCGGACGTGCAGCTCGACGACCGCATCGGCAACTGGGTGGAAGACCGCGTGGACGTGGGCTTTCGCTCGGGCTATCCGCCCGAGGGCGGCGTGGTGGCGCGGCGGCTGCTGGCGCTGCAGCTCATCGTGTGCGCCGCGCCGTCCTACATCGCACGACACGGCGCGCCCGCCAGCATCGACGCGCTGGCAGCCCACACCTGCAGCGGCTTTCGGCACCCGTCCACGGGCAAGCCGATGCCGTGGGAATTCAAGGTGGGGGACGACATCGTCTCGCACGCCATCCCCGCCGCGTTCTGCACCAACGACATCGAGGTGGAAACCCGCGCCGTGCTGGGCGGGCACGCCATCGGCCAGCTGGTGGGCCCCACGGCCGCGCCGCTGGTGCGCAGCGGGCAGCTGGTGCCCCTGCTCACGCAGCACGTGGCCGAGCACCTGGGCCTGTACGTGTACTACGGCAGCCGCACCGCGCTGCCCGCCCGCGCGCGCGCCTTCATCGACCTGGCGGTGGAGATGGTGGCGAACAACCCCGCCCATGCGCTGACGCCGCAGGAGCTGGCGGCATCCCCCGGCCGCAAGGCCCGGCCGCGCAGGGCCAAGGGCTGAGAAAGAGAAACCGCCCCGGGCTCGCCCGCGCCGCGGCTCAGGCCGCGAAGCCGCCGTCGATGAGCAGGCTGGCCCCGGTCACCATGCCCGACTCGGGCCCGGCCAGGTAGGCCACCATGCCCGCGATCTCGTCGGGGTGCGCGTGGCGGCCGAGCGCCATCAGGCCGTGCATGCTGCCGGCCAGAGGGCCGTCGGCGGGGTTCATGTCGGTGTTGACGGGACCGGGCTGCACGTTGTTCACGGTGATGCCGCGCGGCCCCAGGTCGCGCGCCAGCCCTTTCGTGAGGCCCACGATGGCGGCCTTGCTCATCGCATAGACGCTGAACCCGGCCCATGGCACGCGGTCGGAATTGGTGCTGCCGATGGTGATGACGCGGCCGTAGGCGCCGCCTTGGCCCATGTGGCGCGCGGCGGCCTGCGTGGCCACGAACACGGCGCGCACGTTCACGTCGAGGGTGTGGTCGAAGTCCGCCAGCGCGAAGCTGTCCAGCTCGCCCGCCACCGCCACGCCGGCGTTGTTGACGAGGATGTCCAGGCGGCCCAGCGTGCGCGCCGCGCCGTCGATGGCCTGCGCGAGCGCCTGCGCATCCGCGCTGTCGGCCCGCAACGCCAGGGCCTTGCCGCCGTCCGCCTCGATGGCGGCCACCAGCGCCTGGGCGGGGGCTTCGGAGCTGCTGTACGTGAAGGCCACGGCCGCGCCATCGCGTGCCAGGCGCCGCACGATGGCCGCGCCAATGCCGCGCGCGCCACCGGTGACGAAGGCGGCCTTGCCGGCCAGCACGCGTGAAGCAGCGGCGGGCCCGGGGGCGGGGAGTGTGGTGTGGGGCACGGAAGACATGGTGTTTCTCCAGAAAAAGTGATGGTGAAGAGGAAGCGGTTCGTGGCAGAACCGGGAACACCTGCAGTGTCGGAAAACCATTGCACGGGCGGTAGCCATGAATGGGCTGGATCTATTTCAACCAGCAGTTGAAAATGTGGGCCATGCAGCCCCTGAGCCATCTCGAGTCCTTCGTCCATTCCGCCGAGTGCGGCAGCTTCTCGGCCGCCGCGCGGCAGATGGGCCTCACGCCGGCCGCCGTGAGCAAGAACGTGGCGCGCCTGGAGGCCAGCCTGGGCGTGCGGCTGTTCCAGCGCAGCACGCGGCGCCTCACGCTCACCGAGGGCGGGCAGCGCCTGCTCGCGCAGATCGGCCCGCCGCTGACGGCGCTGGCCGATGCGGTGGACCACGCGGCCGAGGCCGAGCAGCAGCCCGCAGGCACGCTCAAGGTGAGCATGGGCCAGGCCTTTGGCCGGGCCTACCTGGTGCCGCTGCTCACCGAGTTCTTGCAGCGCTACCCCGCCATCCAGCCCGACTGGCGCTTCGAGAACCGCCAGGTCGACCTGATCGGCGAGGGCTTTGACGCGGGCATCGGCGGCGGCCTGAACCTGAACCCCGACATGGTGGCGCGCACGCTGGGCCCGATCCACCTGGTGGTGGTGGGCTCGCCCGCGCTGCTCAAGGGCTGCAAGGCACCGCGCCACCCGGCGGACCTGGCGCGGTGGGACGGCATCGCGCGCCGCGCCATCCGCACGGGGCGCATCCCGGTCATCACGCTGCGCAACAGGGCGGGCGAGGCCGCCGCGGCCGAGTTCCGCCCGCGCGCCGTGTTCGACGACCCCGAAGCCATGTGCCAGGCCGCGCTGATGGGCCTGGGCCTGGCCGTGCTGCCCATGCCGTTCGCGCAGCCCTGGCTGGCCAACGGCGGCCTGGTGCGCGTGCTGCCCGGCTGGTGGGCAGACGCCGGCCCCACCTCGCTCTACTACCCCAGCAAGAAGCTGCTGCCCGCGCGCACCCGGGTGTTCGTGGATTTCGTGGTGGAGCAGTTCGCGCAGCGCGGCTTCGCGCAGCGGGTGCGCGGAGACTGACCCGCAGCGCCCGCGCGCAGGAGGCCGTGGCCCACCGGGCATGGCCGCGTGGGAAGCGCTGCTGGCATCATGGCGCCTGTCCGCCGACACGGCGCCCTCCGGCCACCCGCCCAACCGCATGACCGCTTCCATCACCCCCGCCCCTTCCATGCCTTCCAGGGCCGCGCCGCTGCACATCGGCATCGTGGGCTGCTCCGCCGAGGGCGCGGCGCTGTGCTACCGCACCATCTGCACCGAAGGTGCCGCGATCCTGGGCCAGGCCCATGCGCACCCCGAGGTGTCGATGCATACCCCCTCGCTGGCCGCCTATGTCGACTGCCTGGAGCGGGGCGACCTGCAGGGCGTGGCCGACCTCATGCTGGCATCGGCCCGCACGCTGGCACGCGCGGGCGCGGACTTCCTGGTCTGCCCGGACAACACCATCCACCAGGCCTTCGACCGCGTGGCCCCCCACTCGCCGCTGCCCTGGCTGCACATCGCCGAGGTGGTGGCCGCCGAGGCGGCGGCGCGGGGCCACCGGCGGCTGGCGCTGACGGGCACGCGCTGGCTGGTGGACAGCAGCGTCTATCCCGACAAGCTGGCCGCCCAGGGCCTGGCCTGCGTGCGCCCCACCGAGGCCGAGCGCACCGAGATCGGCCGCATCATCATGGACGAGCTGGTGCCCGGCGTGGTGCGGCCCGAGGCGGTGGCCACGTTCCAGCGCGTGATCGCGCGCATGCAGCGCGAAGAGGGCTGCGATGCCGTGGTGCTGGGCTGCACCGAGATTCCGCTCATCATCAGCGACGCGAATTCCGCGCTGCCCACGCTCGACTCCACGCGGCTGCTCGCGCGCGCGGCGCTGCGCAGGGCCGTGGGCAGCGGCGGCAGGGCCTGAGCGCAGGCGCGCGGCACTGTCCCCCGCCGCGCCGCCTTTGTTCTTTGGCCGGCGCAAAGGTTGCGGCGCCTACACTGCGCGCACCGTCCGTTCTTCGCCCGAAGGAGCCCGCATGCGCCCCCGCTGGACCCGCCGTTCGACCTGCATCGCCCTGGCCCTGCCCGCCTGCCTGGCCGCTGGCGCCGCGCTGGCCCAGCCGGCACCCGCCGGCGCCTGGCGCGAAGCCCCGGCCCCCGGCGAGCAGGCACTGGATGCCGCCGCCTTCCAGGGGCCCGATGCCGCGCTGGCCCGCGAGTTCACCGACGTGCAGAGCGCCGTGGTGGTGCTGGACGGGCGCGTGGTGTACTCGTTCTACCGCGACGGCGACGCCGAGAAGCTGCGCGACACGCAGTCCGCGTCCAAAAGCGCGCTGTCGGTGCTGCTGGGCACGGCCCTCGCGCAGGGCCGCATCGCCAGCGTGGACCAGCGCGTGGTGGACCTGGTGCCCGAGTGGGCCGGAGCCCACAGCGACCCGCGCGCGGCCGCCATCACGCTGCGGCACCTGCTCACGCTGACGGCGGGCTTCGCGGTCCGCGACGCCATCGGCACCGCCGCGCCGCTGCGCCCGCGCGATGCCTGGGCACGCCCGCTGACCAGCGCCCCAGGCCAGGCCTTCGCCTACGACAACTCGGTCGTGCCGCTGCTCGTCGCCGTGCTGGAGAAAGCCACGGGCATGCCCCTGGCCGACTACGCGCGCCAGCAGCTGGTGGGCCCCCTGGGCTTCGCCGAGCCGTCCTACCGGCAGGGCCTGCACCTGCGCACGCTCGACATAGCCAAGCTGGGCCAGCTCTACCTGCGGCATGGACGGTGGAACGGCCAGCCGCTGGTGCCCGAGGCGTTCGCCGATGCCTCGGTGAAGGCGCAGAACGCGGGCGGCCCGCCGGTGGGCCTGTCGTACGGCTACCTGTGGTGGGTGGTGCCGTCGCCAGCGCCGCGCCCGACCTTCCTGGCCAGCGGCTACGGCGGCCAGTTCATCTGGGTGTACCCACCCCTGGACCTGGTGGTGGCCACCACCTCCACGGTGTCGCCGGACAGCCACCGGCGCGGCCATGCGCTGCAGTGGATCCGCACGCAGGCGTTCGCGGCGGCCCAGCAGCGCGCGCAGGGCGCGCCGCGCTGACCCGCGAAAGCCGTCCAGGGAATTTCAGAAAAAAAGGCCTTCAGCGCCTATCCATTCAGCGCTAATAGCTATATTTTTAATAGCAAATGTAGACAAATGCGGACGACAGCGCTCAAGGCTGCGGCTTGTTCACGAAGGCCACCACCAGTCCCCGGGCCGTCACGGTGATGGGCCCCGGCTGCAGGCCCAGGCCGTCGAACACGGCCGTTTCCTGCGGGCGCAACTGGTGCAGCACCACCTCGCGCAGCGACTGCTCGGCGAGCACCGGGCCGTAGGCGTTGAGCATCTCGTTCACGGCCGGCTTGAGGCTCGGGAAATCCAGGCGCCCCAGCCGGATCTGGTGGGCACGCACCGTGCGGTCACCGGCCTCGTAGCGCAGCGCAAATTCCACATCGAACGTGCCCGCATGGCTGCGGCGCAGCGCCGGGCCCGCGACCTCCACGGCCATGGTGGCTCCCAGCCGGTTGGCCTCGGGCAGCAGGCGCAGGCGCGGCGCCTGCACGGCCAGGTCCACCAGCCCCTGCACCGGCACGCTGCGCGGAAACTTCTGCGCTACGGCCTCCTGCAGCTGCCCGAGCGGCACGGTGTAGCTGGGCTGGGCCCGGGCGGCGCGCAGCCCGGCCAGGGCGGAGGCCCCCCCCGCCAGGCCCCGCAGCGCGGTGCCCAGGAATCTTCTGCGGTGCACCATGCGTGCGCTCCTTTGCTGCGGTGATGGTGGTGGTGGGATCGGCCCCGGGCGGCGCGGGCCCGCAATAATCGGCGCCATGACGCCCCCGCCCGTGCACCATTGCCAGGTTTTTGCCTCTCCCTGGCAAGGTGTGTACTGCACACGCGCCGAAAGTTCCCGCCGCTACGGCAAGCACTGGCACGCAGTCTACGGGCTGGGCCTGCTGGACGACGGCGCGCAAAGCTCGGCCAGCGGGCGCGGGCCGGTGGATGCCTATGCGGGCGACCTCATCACCACCAACCCGGGCGAGGTGCACGACGGGCAGCCGCTGGGCAGCGCATCGCGCCGCTGGCGCATGGTGTACATCGAACCGGCGGTGCTGCAGGCCCTGGCCGACGACGAGGGCGCCGTGGCGGGGCAGGCCGGCATCGCGCTCACGCGCCCCGTGATCCAGGACGCCGCCCTGGCCCGCGCGCTCCACACCCTGGTCGCGCGCATCGCCCTGTGGAATGTGGTGCAGCCGCCGGCGCCGCCCACCGCAGCGATGGCCGGCGCCGTGGACCGCCTGGCCTGCGAGGAGTCGCTGGCCCAGACCTGCGCCCTGCTGCTGCAGCGCCACGCCAGCACGCCCCCGGCAACTGCCCCGCGCACCGCCCACGCCGCGCCCGCGCTCGGGCAGGTGCGCGACTGGCTGGCCGACGCGCCCCTGGCGCCCCCCACGCTCGCGCAGATGGCCGCCTTCGCCGGGCTCAGCCGCTACCAGCTGCTGCGGCGTTTCGCCGGCACCTACGGGCTGCCGCCGCACGCCTGGCTGCTGCAGCAGCGCGCCGAGCGCAGCCGCCACCTGATCGGCCAGGGCGTGGGCCTGGCCGATGCGGCGGCGGCCAGCGGCTTCGCCGACCAGAGCCACATGACGCGCATGTTCACGCGGCAGTTCGGCTTCACGCCGGGCGCGTGGCAGAAGGCCCGGCGCGGCCCGGCGGCGCAATAACGTTCAAGACGCGCCGCGCCAGACGCCGCAGACTGGCCGCTGATTCACCACTTCGGCAGGGTTTCCGGTCATGTCAGATTCACTCAAGGGCCAGCTGCTGTGCAGCCTGGCGATGGTGCTCGTGGGCAGCACGGTGGTGGCCAGCAAGGTCATCGGCCAGGACATCGAACCTTTTCTCGCCACCGTGCTGCGGCACGCGCTGGCGCTGCCCGTGTTCTTTGCGCTGATGCGCTGGCGCGGCCAGCGGCTGCCGCGCGTGGGCCGGCGCGACGCGGTGCTGCTCACGGTGCAGGCGGCCGCAGGGAGCGTGGGGTACTCGGTGCTGCTCATCCTGGGCGTCACGCTGTCGAGCGCATCGGACGCGGGCATCGTGGCGGGCACGCTGCCTGCCGCGGCCGCGCTGCTCTCGGCCGTGGTGCTGGTTGAGCGGCCCGCGCTGCGCCTGGTGCTGGCCATCGGGCTGGCCACGCTGGGCGTGATGGCCGTGGCTTTCTCGCCCGGCGGCGGCGGGGCCAGCCCCGCGCGGCTGGCAGGCATCGCGCTGGTGCTGGCCGCCGTGGCCTGCGAGGCGGTCTTCATCCTGGCCCACAAGCGCCTGGCGCGGCCGGTGCCCGCGCTGGCGCTGTCCACCCTCATGTCGGCGGGCGGCCTGCTGCTGTCGGCCCTGCCCGCCGCCTGGCTGGCGTGGCGCGCCGCCACCCCCCTGGCCTTCGGCGCGCCCGCGCTGGCGGGCGTGCTGTACTACGCGTGGGTGCCCACGGTGGGCGGCTTTCTGCTGTGGTACGCCGGCAGCGCGCGCACCAGCGGCGTGCGCGCCTCGCTGGCCACGGTGTGGCTGCCCGTGTCGGCCCTGGTGCTGTCGGTGCTGCTGCTCGGCGAGTCCGTGCGCCCCTGGCAATGGGCGGGCCTGGCCTGCGTGCTGCTGGCCATGGTGCTGGCGGCCAGGGGCGCCCCGGAGCGGGCGACGGCGCGCGGGGAACGGGCCACCCTGCGCGCCTAGCGCCCCACCACCGACCAGCCGGCCTGCTGGTTGGTCTTGTCGTTCTCGTACTCCCACGCGGTTCCGCAGCGGTCGCACACGTAGCGGGTGATGGTGACGGAGCCGTGGTCGCGGTCTTCCTTGCGATTGCCCCGCTGCACCAGTTCGGCATGGCCCGGCGCCTTGCGCCAGTTGCGCTGGATGCCCTGGCAGGGCTCGCACAGCGCCATGGGTTTGAGTTCGTTCTGTCGCGCCAGGTCTTTGGTCATGGGGGGGCAGCCTTGGGGGCCGTGGTGTCGGGGTGGGATTGCATGCTGCGGGGCGGCTACTGTAAGCCACCCGCGCACGCCCGGGCGAAACACGGCGCCCGAACCACTCCCCGCCACAGGCTCGGCAGCGCGCCGGCGCTGGATGGACCGGCGCAGCAAGCTATCAAAACAAGAGCTTAATGCGGCCCCAGCAGCTTGGCCATGCGCGCATTGCGCAGCACCACGCCCTGCCGCTCGGCGTGCTGGCGTGCCAGGACCTCGAAGCCGCTGGCGGCGAAGAAGGACTCGGCGGCCAGGCTCACATCGGCATGCAGCCGCGCGATGCCGCGCCGCGCCGCCTGCGCGTGGATGTGCGCCATGAGCGCGCGGGCCACGCCCTGGCCGGCCCAGCCGGGCGCGACGAAGAACTGGTCGATGTACCCCGCGGGCTGCAGGTCGGCAAACCCCGCGATGGCGTTGCCGTCCGCGGCCTGGGCGACGAAGGGCTGGTTGGCCCGCATGCGCGCGGCCCACTGCGCGGCGTCGTGCTGCGGAGGTGCCCAGGCCGCGAGCTGCCCGGGGGTGTAGTGCCTCGCGGCCAGGCCGTGCACCGACGCGTGGAAGACGGCGTGCAGCAGGGCTTCATCGCCGGGGCGAAAGTCGCGGATGAGGATCTCGGGCAGGGGCAGGGGCAGGGGCAGGGGCAGGGGCATGGGCGTGAAGGCGGACAGGACGGCGGGCGGCACGCGGGGTGGCCGCGCACGGGGGGGCAGAGGCAGGAAAAGCGCGCGATTGTGCCGCACGCCGGGGGCGCTGCGGCCCGACGGGACGCACCGGCGCTGCCTCGGGCTGCGGGGACGTAGGCCGTGGCGCACGGAAGTCCGGGATCACCCGCCGCGACGCCCTCCCCGACGCCCCGATAGCATTGCCCGCATGCCCCGCGCCCCTTCGCCCGCCCTGCACCTGCCCGCAACACCCCCGCCCGGCCCGCCGCTCGTGCGGGCCGTCATCGATTTCGCGGCCCCCGCGCACGAGGTGGCGCGGCGCCTGATCGGCGTGACGCTGCTCGTGGACGGCGTGGGCGGCCGCATCGTGGAGACCGAGGCCTACGACCAGTCGGACCCGGCATCGCACACCTTTGGCGGGCCCACCGCGCGCAACGCCGCCATGTTCGGGCCACCGGGCTGCGCGTACGTGTACCGCTCGTACGGCCTGCACTGGTGCATCAACACCGTGTGCCGCGAGGCCGGGCACGGCGCCGGCGTGCTGCTGCGCGCGCTGGAGCCCACCCACGGCATCGGCACCATGCAGGCGCGGCGCGGGCTGGAGGACGTGCATCTGCTGTGCGCGGGCCCCGGGCGCCTGGCCCAGGCGCTGGGCATCGATGCCAGCTTCAACGGACGGCCACTGCACCTGCCGCCATTCGCGCTGCTGGAGCCCGATGCGGCCGGCGCCCCCGGCTGCCACCCCGTCGGCGTGGTGGCCGGCCCGCGCATCGGCATTTCCAAGGCGGTCGATGTGCCGTGGCGCTTCGGGCTTCGCGGGTCGCGCTACCTGAGCCGCGCGTTTGCCGCTCCGGCGCGCGCTGGCGGGCCCGGCCGCCGCTGAAAGGACGCCTCAGCCCGCGGCCATGCGCAGCCTGCGCGCCGCGTCCTCGGCCCGCGCGTCGTCGATCTCGCGCAGCACCGCCTGCATGTCCACGTCGGCATGGTCCGGCGCGTAGCGGCCCGTGAGCGGCGTGGCGTTGTCGAGCAGGCCGCTCTGGAACAGGCTCCAGATCTCGGGGCCGTACTGGGTGCTGCGCAGCTCGGGCGCGAACTGGCCGAAGAAGTCGCGCAGGTTGGCCACGTCGCGCAGCAGCATGCGCTGGGCATGGTTGTTGCCGGCGGCGTCCACCGCCTGGGGCAGGTCGATGATGACGGGGCCATCGTGGCCGCCTTCGCCGCCTTCGCCATCAGCGCCGGGCAGGTGCGCCAGCAGGATGTTGAACTCCGACAGGTCGCCGTGCACGACGCCTGCGCACAGCATGCGCACCACCTCGGCCACCAGCGTGGCGTGGTGGGTGCGCGCGTCCTCGGGCGTGAAGCTCACGTCATTCAGGCGCGGGGCCGCGTCGCCGTGGGCGTCGGTCACCAGCTCCATCAGCAGCACGCCGTCGTGAAAGTTATAGGGCTGCGGCACGCGCACGCCCGCGGCGGCCAGGCGGTACAGCGCATCGACCTCGGCGCTTTGCCAGGCGGCCTCCTGCTCCTGCCGGCCGAACTTGCTGCCCTTGGCCATGGCGCGGGCCGAGCGCGAGTTCTTGACCTTGCGGTTCTCGGTGTAGTCCACCGCCTGGCGGAAGCTGCGGTTGTTGGCCTCTTTGTATATCTTGGCGCAGCGGGTGTCGTCCCCGCAACGCACCACGTAGACCATGGCCTCCTTGCCGCTCATGAGCTGCCGGACCACGGTGTCGATCAGGCCTTCCTCGATGAGGGACTGGAGTCTGGGGGGTGCTTTCATCGGGCCTGTGCGCTAGAGGGGAAGCGGACCATTGTCGCCGCATGGCCGGTGCACGGCCTTGGCGGGTGGGGGCGGGCGCGGCGGGCGCCACGTGCTGAACGACAATCCGGCGGCTGCCCGCCCCCGTGGGCACACCATCCCTTCCCCGCCGCGCCCAGCTCCCCGGAGACCTTCCCCATGCCCTTCGCCATTGCGCCCCCAGCCCCTGCCCTGCGCGCCGTCTTGCTCGGGTGCCTGCTGGCCTGTGGGTGCGCCGGGGCCGCGCAGCCGGCGGCGGCGGCCGGGTTCCGCCCGGGCGCGTACGCCGATGCGCTCGGCGGCCCGGCGGTGGTGTGCGTGACCTCGGAGCACATGGCCCGCCTCACGGCCGCCGCCTGGAAACTCGCCCTGCAGCAGCGCGGCGTGGACTGCACGCTCAGCGAGTCCGCCCGGCCGATGCCCGGCCACGAAACCTGGGCGGCCAGCTGCACGGGCCCGGCCCTGGGCGTCAGCGCCCCGCACCGCTACCGGTTCACGGTGCACGCCGACGGCGACCAGCTCGTCATCGACAGCAGCATGGCGGCTTCCGCGGGCCCGCCGATGATGATGACGAAGAAGGCCTTTGCCGGCAGGTACCAGGGGGCGTGCGCGCCCGGCCATCCGCCCCTGGACGTGGAGGCCTACCTGGACGGCATGCACGGCAGCGAAGGCACGCCCGCGCAGGCTGGCGCCCGCAAGGCGGTGGCCCTGGACCTCATCCGCTGCGGCCATGTGTTCAACGGGCTGTCGCTCGGCGTGGCGAAACCCCGGCAGGAAGGCATGCGCGCAGCAGCGGCGGCGATGATCGCGGCCGCCGTGGAGCTGCACCCCGGAGAGGGCGGCTTCCACCTGGAAGCGCTCAGGCAATCCGCGCCCGAGGTGTCCGCCGAGCTGGTGGGGGCGCCCGCGGAGAAGAAGTTTGCGCTGTACCAGTCGTGCAGCCCGTACCTGGAGCCGGAGGGTGTCGCGCGGGCCGTGCAAGGCCGCATGGCGGCGGACGCGGCCGCACGCTAGGCCCGTGGTACGCGATGCGCGGCTACAGCGCCCCCGCGTCCCGGGCGCGAAGCGCGGCCAGCCGCTGGTGCACCGCGTCGCCCGCATCCACGGGCCGCTGGTGCTTGGCCTCGAGGTAGTGGGTGGTGAACACGTCCAGGTACGCCTCCAGCGCCTGCGCGGCATGCGCCTCGCCCGCCAGCTCCAGGCACAGGGCGCCGACCTCGGACGTGCAGAAATGGTCCCTGCGGGTGGACCGGCGCAGGTGGTAGCGCGAGAGCTGCTCGGGCTGCAGGCTGAGCACGGGCAGGAGGTCGAGGTACGGGCTCTTGCGGAACATCTTGCGGGCCTCGGGCCAAGTGGCGTCGAGCAGCACGAACAGCGGGCGCTTGCCTTCTGGCATGGCCACCTGCGTGACCACGCGCCCGGGCGCCACGAACTCGCCGGGGAACACCACATACGGCTGCCACTGCGGGTCGGACAGCAGCGCCAGCAGGCCGGGGTGCACCTCGGTGCGAGCCCAGCCAAAGGCAAATGTGTCGGGCACCACGTCGGCGATCAGCCAGCCCGTGTTGCTGGGCTTGAGCGGTTCGATGTCGGCCATCAGCAGGCACATGCCCGCGCGCGTGGGCAGCACGGGCCGCAGCGCGCAGATGCAGTGGCTGGGCACCAGGCGGCAGCCCGCGCAGCGCTCGCCCCTGGGGCCGCCCCGGGCCAGGAAGGGCTTGGCGCTGCGCGCCAGGCGCTCGGCGCGCAGGCGCGCCACCGCGTGCGGCGCGGCGGGGTTCGCGGGGGAATGCGTCACTGCCCGCCCGCCTGTTCCAGGGCAAACAGCGGTACCTGGGCCTGGCGGCTCAGCCACACGCCGCCGCCCAGTTCGATCGCGCCCTCCTGCAGGCCGCGCCGGTACAGCTCGGCGCGGTGGCGGAACAGGCGCGGATCGGTCAGGTCCTCGTCGATGATGTCGCGCTCGTAGTCCTCGCGCGAGACGGCCTCCACGTACAGCGCGCCGCGGCTCAGGCGCCCCAGGTTGTGCAGCGCGGCCTTCAGGTCCGGCGGGCTCAGGTAGGGCAGCACGCCCTGGCAGATGACGAGGTCGAACGGCTCGCCGGCCGCATAGTCCACCACCGAGCCCTGCTGCCATCCGAAGCGCTCGCACAGGTAGGCGCTGAACTCCACGCCCTGGTAGGTGGCCAGCGGGAAATGCCGCGCCACGATGTCCTTCCACAGTCCGATGCCGCAGCCCACGTCCAGCACGCGCTGCACCGGCACGCGCAGGTACTTGAGGTAGCTGCACACGAACGTGCCCAGGCGCTCGACATGGTCCGGGTCCACCACGCTGGTCTTCTTGTCGAAGTAGTAGCGCTGGTAGTAGGCCTCGTCGAAGGTGGTGGCGCTGGCGGATTTCAATGGGGGTCCTTGTGTCTAGGCCGTGGGGGCCCCCCGCGGCGGCCGGGGGTGTGAAGCGGGCGAGTATCCCCCACCCGGCCGCGCACGGCCCTGGCGCACGGCTGCGTGTAGGCTGTCGCCATGGATTCGCTGATCACCGCCGCCGCACGCGCGCTGGCCGCCGGGGACCCGCTGGGCGCGCTCAAGCGCGTGGCGCTGCGCGACGACCCGCCCGCGCTGGCCCTGCGCGGCATCGCCATGGCCCAGCTGGGTGAGCTGGCCCGCGCGCGCGACCTGCTGCGGCAGGCGGGCCGCGCGTTTGGCGCCCACGAGGCCCGGGCCCGCGCGCGCTGCGCGGTGGCCGAGGCCGAGGTGGCGCTGGCCCTGCGCGACCTGGGCGGCCAGGGCCAGGCACTGCTGGCGGCGGCCGACACGCTGCAGGCCCATGGCGACGCGATCAACGCCCTGCAGGCCCGGCTGGTGGCGGCCCGCAGGCTGATTCTGCTGGGGCGGCTGGCGCAGGCCTCCGCCGCACTCGCAGCTATCCAGGCGGCGGGCATGCCGGCCCAGCTGCCCGCGCCGCTGGCCGCCGTGGCCGCGCTCACGGCCGCAGAGCTGGCCCTGCGCGCCTTGCACATCGACGCCGCAGACGCCGCGCTGCAGCGTGCCGCCGAGGCGGCCGGCCACGCCGGGGTGCCCGCCCTGGTGGCCGAGGTGGCCCACGCCCGCACGCTGCTCCAGCAGCCCGCGGCCCGCCGCCTGGGGCCGGGCACCGAGCACCTGCTGCAGCTGCGGGACGTGGCGGCGCTGCGCGCAGCGGGCGACACGCTGGTGGTGGACGCCTGCCGCCACGGCGTGCAGGCGGGCGGCGCGTGGCACCCGCTGGCGCGCCGGCCGGTGCTGTTCGCTCTCGTGCGCGCGCTGGCCCAGGCGTGGCCGGGCGACGCGGACCGCGATACGCTGATCGCCGACGTGTTCCGCACGCGCCACCCCGACGAGACCCACCGCGCCCGCCTCCGCGTGGAAATGGGGCGCCTGCGCGCGCTGATGGCACCGCTGGCGGGCGTGGAGGCCACCGCACGCGGCTTCGTGCTGCGCCCCCAGGGGGGCCGCGGGGTGGCCGTGCTCGCGCCGCCGGTCGATGGCGCGCAGGGCGCGCTGCTGGCGCTGCTGTCCGACGGCGCCGCATGGTCCACATCGGCCCTGGCGCTCGCGCTGGGCGACAGCCAGCGCACCGTGCAGCGCGCGCTGGCCGAGCTGGAGGCCGGCGGCCAGGTGCGCGCCATCGGCCAGGCCCGCGCCCGCCGCTGGCTGGCGGCGCCGCTCGTCGGATTCACGACGATCTTGTTACTCCCCACGACCCAGCCGATTCCCTAAAGTGGCATCACCAACCGTTGAAGGAGCCCAGCCATGACCGCCATCACCCGCACCCCACAAGCCCCCCGCGACGCAGCCTGCAGCAGCCAGGTGGGCGACACCCCGCCGCCGCACCGGCAGATGCCCATCGCCTCGCGCCAGCCCGCCCAGGTGGTGCGCGAGTACGGACCGTTCGGCGATGCCGGGGCGGTCCATGGCGTGACGCACGACGGCCAGCGCGTGTGGGCCGCCACGGGCGAGCACCTGGTGGCTTTCGACCCCGCCAGCGGCACCACCGCCCGCACGCTCGACGTGGCGTGCGACGCGGGCACGGCCTTCGACGGCACGCACCTCTACCAGATCGCCGAGGCGCGCATCGACAAGATCGACCCTTCCACCGGCCGCGTCCTGGCCACCATCCCCGCGCCGGGCGGCGGCAACGACTCGGGCCTGACCTGGGCCGAAGGCAGCCTGTGGGTGGGCCAGTACCGCGACCGCAAGATCCACCAGATCGACCCCGCCACGGGGGCCATCCGCCGCACCATCGAGTCCGACCGCTTCGTGACCGGCGTGACCTGGGTGGACGGCGAGCTGTGGCACGGCACCTGGGAGGGCGACGAAAGCACGCTGCGCCACATCGACCCCGCCAGCGGTGCCGTGCTGCAGCAGCTGGACCTGCCGCAGGGCATGGGCGTGAGCGGGCTCGAGTCCGACGGGGCCGGCCTGTTCTACGCCGGCGGCGGCAGCAGCGGCAAGGTGCGCGCCGTGCGCCGGCCCGAGGCGCCCCGCGCCTGAACGGGGCGGCCGCGCGCCGCGCCCATCGCCGTGCACCCCACGGGCCCTGCACCGGCGCCGCGCCTTCCGCGCGGGCCGCAGGCCGGGGACAGGTGCGCCTGGCCCGCCCGCGAGCCCATCCTTCTTCTACCCCACCCGCCACCCCATCGAGGAGCCCTCCATGAACGCCCCCACACAACAACATCCCGTGGTCTCCGCCCGCCAATGGCTGGCCCAGCGCCACACCCTGCTGGCCTGCGAGAAGGCACTGACCCGCCTGCGCGACGAGATCGCCCAGGAGCGCCGCGCGCTGCCCTGGACCCGCGTGGACAAGCGCTACACCTTCGACACGCCCCAGGGCCCGCGCGCCCTGGCCGACCTTTTCGACGGCCGCAGCCAGCTGCTGGTGCAGCATTTCATGTTCGGCCCGGGGTGGGAGCAAGGCTGCCCCAGCTGCTCGTTCATGGCCGACCACCTGGGTGGCATGGAGCTGCACCTGCAGCACCGCGACGTGTCGTTGCTTGCCATCTCGCGCGCGCCGCTGGCCGAGATCGAGCGCTTTCGCGAGCGCATGGGCTGGCGGTTCCGCTGGGTGTCGTCGCACGGCAGCGACTTCAACCACGACTTCGCCGTGAGCTTCACGCCCGAGCAGCGCGCACGGGGGAACGGCGAGGTCTTCTACAACTACGGCATGCAGCCGTTCCCCGCCGAGGAGGCACCGGGCATCAGCGTGTTTGTGCGCAACGATGCGGGCGAGGTGTTCCACACCTACTCGACCTTCGGGCGCGGCGTCGAGGCCATGATGGGCACCTACCAGCTGCTGGACCTGACGCCGCTGGGGCGCCACGAAACCAACCCGGCCTACCCCATGGACTGGGTGCGCCACCACGACCGCTACGCGCCCGCCGACGCCGCCCGCACCCCGGCCGCTCCGGCTGCGCAGGCAAGCCAGGCCCACCCGGCACCGGGCGCGTGCTGCGCCGCACGGGGCTGAACACCGCCCCACGGCCATGGACACCCTCTGGCCCTGGCTCGCCACCGCCGCGCTGGGCGCCCTGCATGGGATGAACCCTGCCACGGGCTGGGGACTGGCGGCGGCCTGGGGCCTGCGGACGCACGACCACGGCATCCCGCTGCGCGCCGTGCTGCCCCTGGCCACCGGGCACCTGGCCTCGGTGGCGCTGGTGGCCGCCACGGCGGTGTGGGGCCTGCCGCTGGCCCGGCCCGTGCTGCTGGCGGTCGCGGGCGGATTGTGCGCGGTGGTGGTGCTGGCCCACCTGCGTGGGCATACTGCGCCGGCCGGCATCCGCGGGCCTGCCGGGCCCGCGGGCCTGGCCCTGTGGTCCTTTGGGACGGCCACCGCCCACGGCGCGGGGCTGATGCTGGTGCCCGCGCTGGCGCCGCTGTGCCTGGGCGGTGGCGCGGCAGGGGGCGGTGCCGCATCCACCCCCCTGCTGCTGGCGCTGGCCGCACTGGGCGTTCACACCCTGGCCATGCTGGCGGCCAGCGCCGCCATGGCCGCCGCCGCATGCCGTGGCGTGCGGGGGGCCACACGCTGGCTGCAGCGCCACAAGCGCCGCGCCTGCCGCCCAGTCCGTTGACTATGCCTTTGGGGGGCGGTGCAGCGCGCAGAGCTTGTTGCCGTCCGGGTCGCGCAGGTACGCCAGGTACAGCTTGCCGCCGGGGCCTTCGCGGTAGCCGGGCGGGTCTTCGCAGGTGGTGCCCCCGTGGGCGACACCCGCCGCATGGAACGCATCGGCCTGCTCGGGCGACTGCATGGCAAAGCCGATGGTGCCGCCGTTGGCAAAGGTGGCGGCCTCGCCATTGATGGGGGTGCTGATGCAGAAGGTGCCGGAGGGGCCCCGGTAGAAGTAGCGGTTCTTGTTGGCGACGCCAGGGGGCACACCGATGGTGCCGAGCAGCGCGTCGTAGAACTTTCGGGATACCTCCAGGTCGTTCACACCGACCATCACATGACTGAACATACTTTTTTGTCTCCGCTGGGCCCCGGTGGGGCGGTTGATGGGCGAAGGGATGTTACCGGCTGCGCACCCGCGCGCTGTCGCCCAGCAGACCGTGGCGCGGGCAGCGCCTGCGTGGAGTGAGTGGCCTGCACGGCGCGCGGGGGCACCACTGCCGGCGAACATGCTGCAGCCTGGCATTTTTCAAGCCAAAATGCCCTGGAGCGCACGTTCAATCACCGCCATCAGCTATCAATTAGAGAGCACTCACCCTCCCGCCATGCCACCCACCGCCCACTTCACCCCCGTCCCCCTCGACAAGGCCTACCGCCTGCTCAACCACGGCCCCACCGTGCTGGTGTCGGCCGCGCACGCCGGCCAGCACAACGTGATGGCGGCCGCCTGGGCCTGCGCGCTGGACTTTTCCCCGCCCAAGGTGACGGTGGTGCTCGACAAGGCCACGCGCACGCGCGAACTGGTGGAGGCCAGCGGCGCCTTCGCGCTGCAGCTGCCCACCGTGCCCATGGCGGCGATGACCGTGGCCATTGGCACCGACAGCGCCAAGACCCACCCCGACAAACTGCGGCAGCACGGCGTGGAGCTGTTCCACGCCCCCGGCCACGCCAATACCCCGCTGGTGCACGGCTGCGCCGCCTGGCTGCTGTGCCGCGCCATCCCCGAGCCGCACAACCAGCAGGCCTACGACCTCTTCATCGGCGAAGTGGTGGCCGCCTGGGCGGATGAGCGCGTGTTCCGCAACGGGCACTGGGAGTTCGACACCGCCCCCCAGGCGCTGCGCACGCTGCACTACGTGGCGGGCGGGCAGTTCTATGCGACGGGGGCGTCGGTCGTGGTGTGAAAGGCGCTGTGGCCACCACAGCGCGGCAGGAAGGGCAGTGGGCGCCGCCTCCCGGAGAATCCGGTCCATGCGGAATACCCTAGTGGCTCCGGTTCTTTGACCAGATAATATGCATGCATAGCGAATGCGAAGCCGCTGCGCTGCCGTGCCACGGTCAACCGCAGTCCCGGCGCGCTGCGGCAGCGGCGCCGTGCGGCGGCTGCCTTTCGACTTCGCTGCGTGTATCCCCCGGTTGTAGATGAAACAAGGAAGCTGAAATGAACATGGGTTTTCGAAAGACCGTGCTGGCCGTGGCGAGCGGCGTGGTGGTGTCGGTAGGTGGGGCAGGGGTTGCGCAGGCGCAGTCGCTCACCATCGCGCTGGCGGCCGAGCCGACCGCGGCCGATCCGCACTATCACAAGATGACGGCCAACGATGCTTTTTCGGCCCATGTCTATGACTCGCTGGTGGCGCGCAACGCCAAGATGGAGCTGATCCCTTCGCTGGCCACGTCGTGGAAGAACCTGGACGACCTGACCTGGGAGTTCAAGCTGCGCCCCGGCGTCAAGTTCTCGAACGGCCAGCCGTTCACGTCCAAGGACGTGCTGTTCACCATCTGCCGCACGCTGAACAACGAGACCAACGTCTCGGAGTCGTACACCGACACCACCAAGCGCATCACCGACGTGAAGACGCCCGATGACCTGACCGTGATCATCAAGACCGTGGCGCCGCTGCCGCTGCTGCCCGCCGAAATGGCGCGTTCATTGCCGATTCTGTGGAGCGGTATTGCCCAGGGCGGCAAGCTCGCGTTCGCACCCAAGACGGGCTGCGGCGTGACCGGCGCCTGGCCGACCGTGACCGATTTCAATACCGGCAAGACCGCCATCGGCACCGGCCCGTTCCTGATGAAGTCCTACGTCAAGGGCACCGGCATCCAGCTGGAGCGCAACGAAGCCTACTGGGGCGAGAAGCCCCACTGGAAGACGGTGAAGATGGTGCCGGTGCCCAGCGCCGGCCCGCGCCTGACGGGACTGCTGTCCGGTGACTACGACGTGATCGAGAACCCCGCCGCGCGCGACCTGACGCGTGTGAAGGACAACGCCAAGTTCGACTTCGTCGCCACGCCATCGACGCGCCTCGTGTTCCTGCAGCCCGACATCGGCCGCAACCCCAGCCCCCTGGTGAAGGCCGCCGACGGCAAGAACCCGCTGCAGGATGTGCGCGTGCGCCGGGCCATGAACATGGCCATCGACCGCAAGGCCATCGTGCAGCGCATCATGGACGGCATGGCCACGCCCGCCTACCAGTACATGCCCGACGGCATGTTCGGCGCGCTGCCCCAGGCCCCCGAGATCAAGTTCGATCCCGAAGGCGCCAAGAAGCTGCTGGCCGAAGCCGGTTACCCCAACGGCTTCGAGCTGACGCTGTCATCCACCAACGACCGCTACGTGAACGACGCCCAGGTGGCCCAGTCGGTGGCGCAGTACTTCACGCGCATCGGCATCAAGACCAACGTGGATGCGATGACCGCGTCGATCTACTTCCCCAAGCGCGCCAAGCGCGAATTCAGCCTGCCCATGGGCGGCTGGCCCGCGGAAACGGGCGAGGCGTCGGCGCTGTTCCAGCTGTGGGTGGCATCGCTGGATGCGCCCAAGGGCCAGGGCACCAGCAACTACGGCGCCAACTACAACCCCGAGTTCGACAAGCTGTACCTGCCGGCCGCCGACACGGTGGACCCCGCCAAGCGCAAGGCCGGCCTGGAAGCCGCCACCAAGTTCGCCCTGGACAACGTGGCGCTGATCCCGCTGCACTTCGAGAGCAGCATCTGGGCCTTCAAGAAGGGCCTGAGCTACGAAGGCCGCCGCGACCAGTACACGCTGGCCACCTCGGTCAAGGCCAAGTAAGCCACTGCCGGCCAGTGGACGGATACGGGGTGCGCTTGCGCACTCCGTATTTTTTATTTGCCACGCCGAGTTGTCGCAGGCCCGCCATGTCCAGGCCCCCACGCCTTGGCCTTTGCAACGCCACCGTGGCGCGGCTTCCATCCATTTTGCAAGGGGGTGCCTGAGTGCTCGTCTTCATCCTGCGAAGGTTCATGCAGAGCCTTCTTGTCCTCCTGGCGGTGTCGCTGGTGGTGTTCTTTGCGGTGTATGCCGTGGGCGACCCCATCGAACTGCTGGTCAACGCCGAGGCCAGCGAGGCCGACCGCCTGGCGATGATCAAGCGCCTGGGCCTCGACCTGCCCATCTGGCAGCAGTACACGAGCTTTCTGTTTCGCGCGCTCAAGGGCGACCTGGGCACCTCGTTCGTGCACGGGATTCCGGCCATCGAACTGATCGTGCAGCGCATTCCGGCCACGCTGGAGCTGGTGCTGGTGGCCATCACGCTGACCATCGTGGTCGGCATTCCGCTGGGCCTGGTCGCCGGCCTCAAGAATGACAAGCCCACGGGGCGGGGGCTGATGGCGGGCTCGGTGCTGGGTTTTTCGCTGCCCAACTTCTGGCAGGGCATGGTGCTGATCCTGTGTTTCGCCGTGTGGCTGCAGTGGCTGCCCGCCGCGGGGCGTGGTGACACGGTGGCGGTGTTCGGCGTGCCGCTGTCGTTGCTGACGGCGGATGGCTGGTCGCATGTGATGCTGCCGGCCGTGAACCTGGCGCTGGCCAATATCGCGCTGGTGTTGCGCCTGACGGCGACGGGCGTGGCGGACGCCAAGACACAGGAGTACGTGAAATTCGCCCGCGCCAAGGGCCTGACGCCGCGCCGCATCCTCACGCGCCACATCCTGCGCAACATCCTGATCCCGGTGGTCACGGTGATCGGCATGGAGTTTGGCTCGCTGATCGCCTACTCCACCATCACCGAGACCGTGTTTGCCTGGCCCGGCATGGGCAAGCTGCTGATCGACAGCATCTACCAGCTCGACCGCCCCGTGGTCGTGGCGTACGTGATGCTGGTGACCTTCATCTTCGTGATGATCAACATGCTGGTGGACATGCTGTATGCGGCGCTGGACCCGCGCGTGCAGCTGCAAGAGTCCGAATAGGAAAGCGGGCACAAGCGATTTATGCAAACTCCAGAATCCCCCCCCACTCCCCACGCCCCGTTGACGGAAACGCCGCGCCGCCGGGCCATCCTCAAGCAATTGCGCAGCCGCCCGTCCCTCAGGGGCTCGGCAATTTCGCTGGTCGTGCTGCTGCTGGTGGTGATGCTGGCGCCGTTCCTGGCGCCGCAGAACCCCTATGACCTGGCCGCCCTGGACCTGATGGACGGGCGCCTGCCGCCGGGCTCGGCCAGCATGGACGGCTTCCACTACTGGCTGGGCACCGACAGCCAGGGCCGAGACATGCTCAGCGCCATCCTGTATGGCCTGCGCATCAGCCTGACCGTGGGCCTGGCCGCGGTGGCGCTGGCCACCGTGATCGGCAGCCTGATCGGCCTGCTCGCGGCCTACGTGGGCGGCCTGGTCGACACCGTGCTGATGCGCATCGTGGACTTCATCCTGGGCTTTCCGACCATCCTGGTGGCGCTGGTGCTGCTGGCGATGCTGGGGCGCGGCGTGGACAAGGTCGTGATCGCCATCGTGATGGTGCAGTGGGCGCACTACGCGCGCATCATGCGCAGCCGCGCGCTGCAGGAGCGCCGCAAGGAATACATCGAGGCGGCACAGAACCTGGGCTTTCCGGCCTGGCGCATCATGCTGCGCCACCTGCTGCCCAACTGCCTGGGTCCGGTGATGGTGTTTGCCACCATCCAGATCGCCAACGCCATCGTGCTGGAAGCCACGCTGTCGTTCCTGGGCGTGGGCGTGCCCATCACCGAGCCATCCCTGGGCCTGCTCATCGCGAATGGCTTCCAGTACCTGCTGTCTGGCGACTACTGGATCAGCATGTTCCCCGGCCTGGCCCTGCTGGCCCTCATCCTGGCGATCAACGTGATCGCCGACCGCCTGCGCGCCGCACTGGACCCGAGAAGCCCATGACAACCCCTTTGCTTGCAGTGCGTGGCCTGCACACCGTTTTTCACACCGAGGAAGGCGCCTGGCCCGCCGTCAGCGGGATCGACCTGTCCATCGGGCCTGGCGAGATCCTGGGCCTGGTCGGCGAATCCGGCTCGGGCAAGTCGGTCACCGGCTTTTCCATCTTCGGCCTGATCGACCCTCCCGGCGAGGTGATCGCCGGCGAGGTGCTGTTCAAGGGCCGGAACCTGCGCGACCTGAGCGAGGAGCAGATGCGCCAGCTGCGCGGCGACCGCATCGCGATGATCTTCCAGGACCCTCTGATGACGTTGAACCCGGTGCTGCGCATCGAGGAGCAGATGCTCGAGGCCATCCAGACCCATGCCAGCGTGCCGCGCACCCAGGTGCTCCAGCGCTGCGTGGAGGCGCTGGAGATGGTGGGCATCCCCGCCCCGGCTTCGCGCCTGCGCAACTACCCGCACGAGTTCTCGGGCGGCATGCGCCAGCGCGTGGCGATCGCCATCGCCATGCTCAACAAGCCCGAGCTGATCATCTGCGACGAGCCCACCACGGCGCTCGATGTGACGATTCAGGGCCAGATCCTGTACCGCATGCAGGAGATCTGCCGCACGCACGGCACGGCGCTCATCTGGATCACCCACGACCTTGGCGTGATCGCCGAGCTGGCCGACAAGGTCGCGGTGATGTACGCGGGCAAGATCGTCGAGTCCGGCCCGGTGGATGAGGTGCTGGATGCCCCGGTGCACCCGTACACCCGCGGCCTGCTCGATTCGCTGCCCGGCGCCGCCCTGCCCGGCGGACGCCTGCGGCAGATCAGCGGCATGGCGCCGATGCTGGGCAACCGCCCCGCCGGCTGCGCCTTTGCGCCGCGCTGCGCGCACGCCCTGGCGCAATGCGCCACGGGCGAACCGGAGAACACCACGGTGAATGGGCGTACCTACCGCTGCTTTGCCCCCCTCGTTGCCCTGGACCCTGCCGCATGATCCACACCGCACCACCTCCCGTCATCGAATTGCGCAATGTGTACAAGCGCTTTGCCAAAAGGCAGGACCTGATCGGGCGCGTGTTCGAGCTGGCCGGCAAGAAGCCCGAGCCGCGCACCGTGCATGCCGTCAACGGCGTGAGCCTGGCGATTGCGCAGGGCGAGGTGCTGGGCCTCGTGGGGGAGTCCGGCTGCGGCAAGTCCACGCTTGGCCGCATCGTCGCCGGCCTGCACCGCCAGACCGAAGGCGAACTGCTGTACCAGGGCGCCGCCGTGGACGGCCTGGACCGGGCCGCCAGACTGGCCTACACACTGGGCGTGCAGATGGTGTTTCAGGACCCCCAGGCCTCGCTCAATCCGCGCCAGCGGCTGCACCAGATCCTGGGCGAGGCGCTGCACGTGCACAAACTCGCGCCCGCCGGCGAAATACCGGCACGGGTCGACAGGGCGCTGGCCGAAGTGGGCCTGGCCGCCGAGTACCGCACCCGCCTTCCGCACCAGCTCTCGGGCGGGCAGCGCCAGCGCGTGGGCATTGCCCGGGCGCTGATGGTGTCGCCCCGCTTCCTGGTCTGCGATGAGCCGGTCGCGGCGCTGGACGTGTCGATCCAGGCGCAGGTGATCAACCTGTTCATGGACCTGCGTGCCCAGCACGGCCTGACCTCCCTGTTCATCAGCCATGACCTCGGTGTGGTGCGCCACATCTCGGACCGCGTGGCCATCATGTACCTGGGCAAGATCGTCGAGATCTCGACCACGGCCGAGATTTTTGCGCGCGCCAACCATCCATACACCCAGGCGCTGATGGCCGAGGTGCCGAACCTGGAGCGGCGCAAGCGCGTGTTCGTGCCGATCCAGGGGGAGATTCCCTCGCCACTGAAACCGCCACCGGGCTGCACCTTCCACCCGCGCTGCCCGCACGCCATGGCCCGCTGCCGCGAGGAAGCACCGGCGCTCGAAGCCATCGCCCCCGGCCATTGGTCGGCCTGCCACCTGAACACCGCAGCGGCCTGACAACGGCAATGCCGCCCCGCCTGCTGCCCTGCCCCATTTCTTGCCTATGCCCAAAGAACTTCATCTGCAATCGCTGCGCGACGCCGTGCAGCGGGTGGGCCGCCACGCGGTGGACTACAGCAACAGCCCCCTGCCCGGTGGCCGCTCCATCACGCTGAACACCTACCGGCCCGCACATGCCACGGACCACAGCCCCATCGTGCTGGTGCAGCACGGCGTGATGCGCAACGGCGACGACTACCGCGACTTCTGGATGCCCGCCGCCGACGAGCATGGCCTGGTCATCATCGCGCCCACGTTCTCGAACGCGCAGTGGCCCGACGTGGTGAGCTACAACAACGGCAACCTGCTGGCCACAGCCGACCGCGAAGCCCACGCCGACACGGCTCCGGCGAACCCACCCGGGGACTGGTCGTACACCGTCGTGACGCGGCTGGTCGATGAGCTCAAGGCATCGGGCGTGTTGACCACGCAGCCGCTGTACCTGTTCGGCCACTCCGCCGGCGGGCAGTTCGTGCACCGGCTGATGAGCGTGCTCACGCCCGGCACCTTTGCCGGTGTGGCCGCGGGCAACCCCGGCTGGTACACGCTGCCGCTGCTGGAGCTGCCGTTCCCCGAAGGCCTGGCCGGCACTCCCGCCGACACCGGCAGCCTGGCGCGCCTGTTCGCCTACCCGTTGACCATCCTGGCGGGCGACCAGGACATCGCCACGGCCGACGTGCACTTGCCGTCCGAACCGGCGGCACTGCGCCAGGGCCCGCACCGCTATGCCCGCGCGTTGAACTACTACGCCACCGCCCGGGCCGAGGCCGCGCGCCGCGGCCTGCCGCTGGCTTGGCAGCTGCACACCGTGGCGGGCATTGGCCACGATGGCAAGGCCATGTCGGCCGTCTGCGCGCACCTGTGGTTCCACGGCCACCTCCCCGACGCTGCGCAACTGGCCCGGCTGGCCGGCGAGCACACGGCCTGACGCCCGCCGCCTGCACCTCCTCGGCCTCAGCCCTCCGTCCTGCGGGAAGCAGGCGGAGCCCCCGAACCACCCTGTCCCACCTTGCACCGCCATGACCACCTCCGCCACGACACAGACGCTCATTGACGGCATCACCGCCTGGATGCAATGCGAGTCACCCACCAGCTCGCCCGCGGGCGTGGCGGCCATGGTGGCCGACATGGCCCGCTATGCCCTGGAAGGCGGACTGCAGGCCACCGTGACGCCACTGGGCGAGCGCGTGGGGCCGCTGCTGCACGTGACCAACCGCGCAGCCGGCGACACGCGCCCCGGGCTGCTGGTCCTGGGCCACTCGGACACCGTGCACCCGGTGGGTACCTTGAGCGACAACCCCTGCCGCATCGAGGGCGACCGCTTCTACGGCCCCGGCGGCTACGACATGAAGGCAGGCATCTACCTGGCCATGACGGCCCTGCGCGACCTGGCGGCCGCCGACGCCAGCGCGATGCCGATCGACTTCGTGGTCGTGCCCGACGAAGAAACCGGCAGCCACGCTTCGCGTGTGCACATCGAGCGTTTTGCGCACAATGCCCGCTACGCCCTGGTCTGCGAGCCTGCCCGTGCCAATGGCGGCAGATGCGTGACCGCGCGCAAGGGCACGGGCATGCTGCGCCTGGGCGTGAAGGGCCATGCGGCCCATGCGGGCGTGGCGCATGAAAAAGGCCGCAGCGCGATCCGCGAAATGGCGCACCAGATCCTGGCGCTGGAGGCCATGACCGACTACGCGCGCGGCGTGACGGTGAGCGTGGGCACCATCGAAGGTGGCACCGCCACCAACACGGTGCCGGCGCAGTGCCGCTGCGTGGTGGACTTTCGCCTCCCCGACCTGCAGGCCGCCGACGAGCTGGTGCACAAGATGCAGGCGCTGCGCCCGGTGGGCGCGGACATGGAACTCGACATCGAGGTCGAGGTGAACCGCCCGCCCATGGTCAAGAGCGAGGCCGTGGTGGCCCTGCTGGACCGCGCCAAGGCGTCGGCCCGGCATGCGGGCTTCGCGCTCGAAGATGCGCCCATGACCGGCGGCGGCAGCGACGCCAACTTCACCTCGGCCCTGGGGGTGCCCACACTCGACGGGCTGGGTGCCGACGGCGACGGCGCCCACACGCTGCAGGAACACATCCTCGTCTCGACCCTGGAGGCGCGCCTGAACTTCTGGCGCCATCTGCTGGCGCACCTGGCGTAAGGGGGGCGATTCCCTGGTGGGCGCCTGAAAGGCGGCGTCAGGGCTGTTCGAGGTAGCGGGCGGCCAGCGCCTGCCGGGCCGCCGCGCTCACGCCCAGCACGTCGCGCAGGTAGGCATCGACGCCCTGGAACTCGGTGTCCACCATGTGCAGGGCTGCATTGAGAAACTCCTCCTGCACACGCCACAGCACGGCCAGCACTTCGTCGGGCGCGTGGCTGGCCAACCCCTCGGGGCGGCGGTAGAGGGTGTTGGTGAGCAGGTAGTCCTGCATCACCACCTCGCGCGGCACGCCCAGCGCCAGCAGGATGAGGGCGGCGGCAAAGCCTGTGCGGTCCTTGCCCGCGGTGCAGTGGAACACCAGCGGGGTGGCGCTGCCTTCATCGAGCAGCAGGCGGAACAGCTCGGCAAATCGATGCGCGTTGTCGTGCACAAAGCCCCGGTAGGTGTCCTGCATCAGCGCCACGGCGTCTTGCGCGGTGAGCTGGCGGCCGGTGCGCTGCAGTTCCAGCGCGCGCTGCACCACCGTGGGCTCGATGGCCAGCGGGTGGTAGCTGATGCCCGGCAGCGCGTAGGCATACGCGGCGCTTTCGGCCTGGCCGCGAAAGTCCACCGCGCGGGCCACGCCCAGCTCGGCCAGCAGGGCCCGGTCCTGCGCGGTGAGGCCCGCCAGGTGGTCCGAGCGGAAGATGCGCCGCCATTTGACGGTGCGCCCGCCATGGCCGGCGTAGCCGCCCAGATCGCGGAAGTTGGTGGCCCCGGCCAGGGGAAGGGAGCGGGTGGGTGCTGACTGCATGGTGCGTGGCGGGGGATGCGGTGGTGGGCTGGTGAAGCGGAAAGGATAGCCGGGCGGTGCGGCAGGCGCATGTCGCGCGCGTGGCTGGACGGGTGTGCCTGCCAGCACATCGCCGGTGTGCAGAATCCGGGCATGCAGCGTCTTGTGCCCCTCCCCTCCGATCTACAGCCCTGGTTGATGGCAGCGGTGGTGATCGATGCCCCTGCGGAACTGGCGCAGTCGCATTTCCCGGCGATGGTGTCGAGCATGCTGGTGGTGCGGCTGGCCGGGCAGGTGCGGTGCCGGGGCGCGCTGGTGCCGCCGTCGGCCTGGATCAGCGCCAGCACCACGGCCACGGTGTACGAACACGGCGGACCGGTGCGGGCCGTGGGGCTGGTGCTGCAGCCTGAGGCCGCCGCGGCGCTGTTTGGCAGCGCACGCGGGCTGGTGAACACGCTACGGCCGCTGGCGGAACTGGTGGGCCCGCAATGGGCAGAGGTAGAGCATGGCGTGCTGGCGGCGGCAGACGATGCCACACGGCTTACGGTGCTGCACCAGTTCGTCCGGCAGCTGGCCGCACCGCCGTCGCCTTGTGATGCACGGCGGCGGCAAGCCCTGGCCTTGCTGCAGGCGGCCAGCGCCGACGCCACGGGCGCGGAATCAGGCCACCAGCGCATGGGCCTGGGCCTGGGCCAGCGGCAGTTTGAGCGGCGCTTTGCGGCGCACTGGGGCATGGCGCCCAAGCAGTTTCAGGTGATTGCGCGGCTGAACCGCACGCTGGGCAACGCCCTCGCCGCGCCCGGCGGCCCGGTGGTGGACCTGGCCGCCGGCCAGGGGTACTACGACCAGTCGCACATGGGGCGCGATGTGCGCAGGCTGGCGGGCCACCCGCTGCAGGCCCTGGTGCAGGGCACGCGCAGCCCGCTGACCGCACACTGGCCCTTGCAGATTGGGGCACAGACCCTGCCGAATCAGCCGGCCTCACCCTTGGAGCCCACGCGCAAGCGCTGAGCCAGGTACAGCGGCATCACAAACGCGAGGCCAATGCCAAAGCAGGCGGCGATGTAAGCCCAGCGCCACGCGCCCAGGCTGCGGTCTGCCGCCACCCAGGCGGAGAACACCACGGCGGCCAGGTACACGTCGCAGGTGATGCCGGTGGTCAATGCATTGGCAAAGGCATCGCGCCAGAAAACGTCGGGCATCACACTGCCACCCGCCAAAAAGTACACGGCGTTGAAGTACCAAGGGACGGCCAGGCCCAGAAGGGCCAGCAGCAAGAAGAAGACGCGCAGGTGCTTTTGCATCGGTTCGATCCGCCCCGCAGGAGCGGCTGCTTGTAGTGAATCCATGCAGCGATTGGACGCGTGGAGCCCCCTGGCCGGATAGGAAAAAAGCGACATGTGCAGCGGGGTGCACCGGCCTGGGTGGCCGTGCGCAGGTGGCACGCCCACGCCTGGCGTGAACGTGGCAACTTCTTTCAGCGTGCGCTGCTGCGGTGGCCCCACCCCGCAGGATCAGCGGCCTCTTGTTGGTGGGTGCGACCTGCTTGGCACACCGGCACCAGCACACCCAGCCGCCATCTACGAAGAAAATGGCCCGTAGCGCTTGTGTATAAAGCGCAATCAGCTATTTATTTGATAGCAATAGCAGTTTCTGTGCGCAACGATGCGGGCCACTGCCCACCAAGCTGCGCCGTGGCCCGCTGGCAGACGGCCAGCAGCGCCGGGCCCAGCACGCGCACGGATTCTTCGTTGAACCGATCCAGCGGCCCCGACAGCGACAGCGCTCCCAGCAGGAAGTTGCCCGGTCCGTACACCGGGCCCGCCACGGCGGCGCAGCGCGCGTCGCGCTCACCAAAGGACACCTGCAGCAGCGGGCTCATGCTGGCCAACAGCGGGTCGGGTGGCGCATTGCGCAGCACCTTGCCGGGCGCCCCGGCGGCCATCGGCAGCAGGTCGCCGACGCGCACACGGTCCAGCGTGGAGTGCAGCGAATCCATGCGCAGCAGGCACAGGCGGGTTTTGCTGTCGTGCTGCACATGGAAGGACGGGCTTTCCATGCCGTCGCGCACCAGTTGCTCCATGAGAGGGCGCAGCGTTGCCTCCAGCGGCGCATTGGCGTCGTAAGCCTTGCCCAGCCGGAATGCGAAAGGGCCAAAGGCATAGGCCTGGTCCGGCCGTCGCACGACCAGGCCGCAGCGCTCCAGGCTCACGGCCAGCCGCAGGATGGCGCTTTTGTACAGCCCGGTGGCCTTGGCCAACTCGGCCAGCGTGAGGGGGCGGCGCGCCTCCTCCAGCGCCTGGGCGATGGCCATGGCGCGGTCCACCGCGGCCACGCCGTTCATGTTGGCGGCATAGCCAGCGGAGACGCCGGAAAGGTCGGCGTCGGAATCGGCATCGGCGTCGGAAGGCGTGCGGGAAGGGGTGTCGGGTTCATGAGGCATCCCCATATTCTGCCAAACAGAACTACCGTTCTATCCAGGAAAACCCCAATGCGCTCAGTCCTACCGCATCTTAGACTTTCATCAGGCAGAACAATCATTCTGTTTAGCAGAACGAAGGCGCAAACAATGACAATGGACAGCAACCCCCAAAAGATGTGGATCGCCGGCGAAGGCGTGGATGGCGAAGCGGGCGTGGCGCCGCTGGTGTCGGTGAACCCGGCCACGGGCGAAGTCAATCACACCGTGGCCGCCGCAGGCGCCAGTGCCGCAGATGCCGCCGTGCGCAACGCGCACGACGCGGCGCGCCAGCGCGATTGGCGCGGCATGCAGCCGCCGCAGCGCGCACGCATCCTGGCGCGCATTGCCGACGGCATGGAGGCGCGTGGCGAAGAACTGGCACGCCTGCAGATGCTGGAGAACGGCAAGGTCTGGCGCGAGTGCCAGACCCAGGTCAAGAGCGCGGCCGCCACCTTCCGCTACTACGCGGCGGTGTGCGAGACCACGGGCTCGGAGGTGACACCCGCGCGTGGCGACTACCTGTCGATGTCGGTGTACGAGCCCTATGGCGTGGTGGTGGCCATCACCCCCTGGAACTCGCCCATGACGATGGAGGCGCAGAAGGTGGCGCCCGCGCTGGCAGCGGGCAACGCGGTGGTGCTCAAGCCCTCGGAGATCACGCCGTCCACCGGCCTGCTGCTGGGCCGCATCGCACACGAGGCAGGCCTGCCACCCGGCATCCTGAACGTGCTGCCAGGCACCGGCCAGCAGGTGGGCGCGGCACTGGTGGCCCACCCCCTGGTGCGGCTGGTGTCTTTCACCGGGGGCACGGAAAGCGGTCGGCGCATTGCCGAAGTGGCGGCGCGCAAGCTCATGCCCGTGGCGCTGGAGCTGGGCGGCAAATCGCCACACATCGTGTTCGATGACGCCTCGGTGGACGCCGCTGTGGCGGCACTGGCAGGCGGCATCTTCGAGGGCAGCGGCCAGTCGTGCGTGTCAGGCTCGCGTGCGTTCGTGCAGCGCGGCGTCTACGCCCAGGTGGTGGACAAGCTGGTGGCCACGGCCCGCGCATTGCGCGTAGACCTGCCCGACGCCCCGGGCGCCGAGATGGGCCCGCTGGCCACTTTTTCCCACCGTGACCGCGTGGCCGCCATGGTGGACGCCGCGCGCGGCGCGGGCGCCGACATCCTCACCGGGGGCGCCTGCCCCGGCGACGCCCGGCTGGAGCGCGGCGCTTACTACCAGCCCACCGTCATCGCGGGCATCGACAACCGCGCGGCCATCGCGCAGCAAGAGATTTTCGGCCCCGTGCTCTGCGTGATCCCGTTCGATGACGAAGACGACCTGATCGCCCAGGCCAACGACTCGGCCTTCGGTCTGGCGTCCGGCATCTGGACCGGCGACTACCAGCGCGCCTGGCGCGTGGCGCGCGCGCTGGAAGCCGGCACGGTCTGGATCAATACCTATAAGCAGCTGTCGATTGCCACGCCCTTCGGCGGCTTCAAGGAAAGCGGCATCGGGCGCGAAAAAGGCATCGGCGGCATGCGCCTGTACCAACAGCCCAAAGGCATCTATTTCGGCATGGGCCCGGCGGCCTGACCACACAACCTCAACGTCACGAACATGAGCAAACAACTACAACACATCGGCTTCATCGGCCTGGGCGTCATGGGCGAGCCCATCTGCCGCAATCTGGCGCGCAAGGCCGACGCCAAGGTCTCCGCATTCGATCTGGACACGGCACCGCTGCAGCGCCTGGCGCTCGACGGCGTGGCAAGCGCCGCCTCCGCCGCAGCCATCATGGCGCAGTGCGACTTGGTGTTTCTGTCCCTACCCTCGGGCGAGGTGGTGGCGCAGCTGTGCCGAGAAGACGGTGGCCTGCTATCGCAGGCCCGGCCCGGGCAGATCGTGGTAGACCTGAGCACCTCGCCGGTCAACACCACGCGCGCGCTGGAGCAGGAGTTCGCGGCGCGCCATGCGCACTTCATCGACGCGCCAGTAGCCCGCACCCGCGCTGCGGCCGAAGCGGGAACGCTGGCCGTCATGGTCGGCGCATCGCCCGAGATGTTCGAGGCCGTTCGCCCGCTCATCGCCACCTTCGCCTCCGACATCGCACTGTGCGGCCCGGTGGGTTGCGGACAGGTGCTGAAGATCCTCAACAACATGGTGTTGTTCGAGACCGTGGTCGCCATCAGCGAGGCCAAGGCCATCGGCGAGCGCGCGGGGGTGGACCCGCAGGTGCTGTTCGACACGCTCTCCAAGGGCTCGGCCGATAGCTTCGCGCTGCGCAACCACGGCATGAAGGCGGTGCTGCCGGGCGCGTTCCCCGAGCGCGCCTTCTCGGTGCGCTACGCCCGCAAAGACCTGCTGTACGCGCTGAAGCTGGCCGAGGACACCGGCGTGGATGCGCGCGGCGCGCGCGTGGTGGACCAGTGGTTCACTGCAGCCATCGACGCCGGCCTGGGCGAGCAGTACCACCCGGTCATCAGCCGCCTGATGGCGCCCGCAACGGGCGGATGACCCGGTAACCCCCGCGTCCCAATCCCCCCTGCGCGCGCCGCTCACCCACCAATGCATCTGCACACCGAGGAGCCCTCCATGAATAAGCAATTACAACGACGATTCGAGACCATCCCCGAGCGGGTGAATGGCGATCGCGCATTGGTGCACCGCGGCCGCTATTTGACGGCCGACATCAAGGTGCTCGTCGGAGCCTCGCCCTACATGCTGTACATCCGCAGCGGCGAAATCCAGAGCATCAGCCAGCAGCCGCCCCTGTTCGCGGCGGCCGACCTCATGATCGAGGCGACGGAGGAAGCATGGGCAGCGCTGTGGGAGACGTACCCACGCCCCGGTTGGCACGACATCTTTGCGCTGACCAAGCGCGGTGCCATGCGCGTCGAGGGCGACTCCCACGTGCTCTTCGCGCACCTTCAGTACCTGAAGGACGTTCTCACTACCCCACGGCATGCCCACGTCCAGTGACGTTTGCAAAGGAAAAATCGCAAATGACAGCCTTCATAGAGCCCATCGTTGGCCGGTATGTGCACATGAACGTCCTGGGTGACGCATGCCGCGTGTATTTTGAAGAAAGCGGCCAGGGGATTCCCCTGTTGTGCCTGCACACGGCCGGATCAGACGGCCGTCAGTTTCGCCACATGCTGTGCGATGAAGACATCACCTCGCGATTCCGGGTGATCGCGTTCGACATGCCCTGGCATGGCAAGTCCTACCCACCTTTCGGATTCCAGGGCAACGACTACGAGCTCACCACCGAGCGCTATGTCGCAACCATCCGCGCATTTGTCGCGGCGCTGGGGCTGGAGCGGCCTGTTGTCATGGGCTGCTCCATAGGCGGGCGCATCGTATTGCAACTCGCGCATGCGCACGGCGAGGAGTTTCGCGCTCTGATCGGCTTGGAAGCGGCCGACCACCAAGCGCCCTGGTATGACACCCGTTGGCTGAACCGCCCGGACGTGCATGGCGGAGAGGTGTGCGCTGCTCTGGTGTCAGGCCTGATCGCGCCGCAAAGCCCAGACCAGTACCGCCACGAGACGCTGTGGCAGTACAAGCAAAGCGGCCCGGGGATCTTCCGGGGCGACCTCTACTTCTACCGCGTCGATTCCGACCTGCGCGGCAAGCTCGGCGGCATCGACACGGCCCGCACGCCCCTCTTCCTGCTGACAGGTGAGTACGACTTTTCGTGCAGCCCCGAAGACACAGTGCGCACGGCCAGCGGCATCCCGGGAGCGCAGGCCGTGGTGATGAAAGAGCTGGGGCACTTTCCCATGAGCGAAAACCCGGATCAGTTCAAAAAGTACATCGCACCGGTCTTGCAGGCGATTTCGCAGCGCTAGGCATACCACCCTTAGCCCAAACAACAACCCACCAAGGAGACATCCCATGAAGAAGATCATCGCCATCACGGCACTTTGCCTTGCCGGTACGGCATCGGCCCAGGAAGAAGTCAAGATCGGCGCCATCGTCACGCTGTCCGGTGCCGGGGCCGCCTGGGGGCAGGCGATGCTCCACGCCACCGAGCTCGCCGCCGATGATGTGAACGCCAAGGGCGGGCTGAACGTGGCCGGCAAGAAATACAAGGTCAAGGTTATTCCCTACGATGACAAGTACCAGGCGGGCGAGGCCGTGACCGCCGCCAACCGGCTGGTCTTCGAAGACAAGGTGAAGTACATCATCGGGCCCGTGGGCTCCGCGGGCGCCCTGGCGGTAACCCCCATCGTGGACAAGAACAAGGTGGTGATGCTCACGTTGGGCTTCACCGACAAGGCGCTGGGCAAGGACAAGCCGTTCAACTTTCGCCCCAACCTGACAACGATGGAAACATCGCAGCCCCAGATCAACTGGATCGTGAAGGCCAAGGGCATCAAGAAGGTGGGCGGCTTGTTCCCCAACGACGAGACCGGCCAGCAGATCGCCCAGGACCTGGAGAAGGCCTACGCCAAGGCAGGCGCCCAGCTCAACGCCAAGGAGTTCTTCGAGCGCGAGCGCGTGGACATGATGCCGCTGCTCACCCGGCTGATGGCCAAGGGCGTTGATGCGATTGAGCTGGACGGCAATGCACCCGGCACCGCCGGCCTGATCGTCAAGCAGGCGCGTGAACTCGGCTTCAAGGGCTTGATCATCCGCAGTGGCGGCCCGGCCACCCCCGAGATCGTGAACGTGGCAGGCACCAGTGCCGCCAACGGCATGCTGGTGAACACCCCCATCGACCCGGCCAATGCCGCCGTGAAGGCCTATGCGGACCGCTACTTCGCGCGCTACAAGAAGCGCATGAACGGCTTCAGCCCCGCGTTCTACGACGGCACGCACATGCTGCTGCAGGCGATGACAACCGCAGGCACGACGGCAGACACCGACAAGGTGCGCGTGGCGCTGGAGAACACCAAGGATTTCAAGGGCATTCTCGGCACGCTCAACTGGACGGGCGCCGAAGTCTATGGAACGGCGCACCAGATCAGCGCGCCCTTCTACATCGCCCGCGTGCAGGACGGCCAGGAGGTGATCGAGGCCACCTGCTCGCTCACCGAGTGCAAGTGATCCGGCACTGACTGTTCGGGAATACCGCCGTGGACTTTACTTTTCTGATGGGCCAGGCGCTGACCAACGGTCTCATCATCGGGCTGCTGTACCTGCTGATGGCCATTGGCTTCACCCTGGTGTTCGGTGTGATGCGCGTCGTCAACTTCGCGCATGGCGAGTTCTACATGTTGGGCGCCTTCTCGGCCTACGTGTGCGTCACGCGACTGCAGCTGCCTTTTCTCGCGGCGGTGCTCGCCACCTTCGTCCTCACGCTGATCCTGGGCTGGATCATCGAGGTGGTGGTGATGAAGGGCTTCCGGGGCGACGAGCTCAACGGGATGATCGCCACCATCGGCCTGGCGATGATCCTGCAGAACGGCGCGCTCATGGTTTTCGGGCCCGACCCGCAGTCCATGCCCGCCGTGGCGGAAGGTGTGGTGTCGCTCGGTCCGGTGATGCTGCCGATGTCGCGCCTGTACGTGGTGGTCTTCTCGCTCGCGGTGCTGGTGGTGCTGTATGTGTTTCTCATGCACAGCAAAAGCGGCCGTGCGCTGCGTGCCGTGGTGCAAGACATCGAGATCGCCAGCGCACAGGGCATCCGCGCCCAGTTCATGTACCCGCTCGGCTTTGGCATCGGCGTGGCCCTGGCGGCCATCGCTGGCGCCTTGATGGCCCCGGTGTTCTCGGTGTCGCCCAACATCGGCTCAACGCCGCTGCTCAAGGCCTTCATCGTCGTGATCCTGGGGGGGCTGGGCAGCATTCCCGGTGCCGCACTCGCGGCGCTGCTGCTCGGGGTCTTCGAGAGCGTGGCCAACACCTTCATGTCCAGCAGCTTCTCGGACATGCTGCTGTTCGGCTTCGTGATCCTGATGCTGATCTTCCGGCCCTCGGGCCTGCTCGGAAAAGCGGGGCGCTAACCCATGAACGTTTCCTCGATGACAAACCACCAAAGCAAGACAACACGCCCCCGTGCGTCCGCGCCCGTACCGGGCGGCGGCGCCTGGAAGGCATGGGCCCCGGCACTGCTCCTTCTCTTTGCCGCGCCGCTGCTACTGGCCGGCAACCCGTTCTATGTGCACCTGGCGGTGCTCATCTGCATCAACATCATCTTCGTGAACGGGCTTTCGCTCATCAGCCGCACGGGGCAGCTTTCGTTCTGCCACGCGGCGTTCATGGGCGTGGGTGCCTTCGTTGCGGTGATCTGCACCACACGGCTCCAGGCACCGTTCCTCCTGTCGCTACTGGCGGGGGTTGCGGCCTCGATGTTGGCAGCCTACCTGCTGGGTGCAGTCATCCTGCGCCTGCAGGGCGTGTACTTCGTGCTGGTCACCTTCTGCTTTGGCGAGCTGTTCCGCCTCGTACTGCTCGAAGGCGGGGCCGTGACCGGTGGCGCCAATGGCATTGCCAACATTCCGCCAGCCCATCTGCTCGGCGTTACTTTCGACAGCAAGCTGTCGTTCTACTACCTGGCGGCGGGGTGCGCCTGCGCTTCGATCGTGCTGCTAATCGCGCTCTTCAAGACGCCCCAGGGCCATGCGCTGGATGCCGTCGGCGACAACCCCGAGCTGGCCGAGGCCAGCGGCATCAGCATCCAGGGCTCGCAGATGTTCGCTTTTGTTCTGGGCAGCGCCTTTGCCGGCTTTGCCGGGGCACTGCTGGCGCACTACGTGGGCTTCGTGTCTCCCGAGTCGTTCAACCAGCATGTTTCCGTGGCGGCCATCATCATGCTGGTGATTGGCGGGCGCGGCTCCGTGTTGGGGCCGATTCTTGGCGCGGTCATCATGACATCGCTGCCGGAGCTGTTTCGCAGCGCAATCGAAACCCAGAACATCCTGTACGGCATCACGCTGATCCTGGTGCTCAAGTTTCTGCCGATGGGGCTGGTCGGCGTCGGCGCCAAGCTTCGTGGCCAAGGAGGCGTGCGATGACTGCGCTGCTCAAAATTGACGGTCTCACCAAAACATTCGGCGGCCTGGCGGCCGTGCGCGATCTGAGCTTCGAGCTGCACGAGGGCGAGATCGTCGGACTGATCGGCCCCAACGGCGCGGGCAAGAGCACGGCGTTCAACATGATCAGCGGCGCTCTCCCACCCAGCGCAGGCAAGATCGTGTTTGCCGGGAACAACATCACCGCAAGCCCGCCGAGCCAGGTTGTCAGGCACGGACTGGCCCGCACCTTCCAGTCGGCCACGGTGTACCCGAAGGCGACCGTGTACGAAAACGTCTACCGTGGTGCGCTGTGCCATTTGGGCGTTGCGGTGTGGGCACAGATCGCGCAGACCGCAGCGTACAAGGCCGCATGCCGCCGCATCCACGAAACCGTCGACAAGGTGCTGGAGATCACTGGGCTTGCGCCTTACCGCCACGAGATCGCCGGGGAGCTGGCCTATGGCCACCAAAAGCGCATCGGGGTGGCGATCGGACTGGCCACCAGCCCTCGCCTGTTGCTGCTCGATGAACCCGCTGCCGGGCTCAACCCCGAGGAATGCGCCGAATTTGGGCGTCTGCTCAAGACGCTGCGCGACGCGCATGGCATCTCGCTGCTGTTCGTCGAGCACCACATGGCGCTGGTGATGGGCACCTGCGAAAAGATCATCGTCCTCGTGCAGGGACAAAAGATCGCCCAGGGATCCGCAGAGGAAATCCGCAACAGCCCTGCTGTGATCGAAGCCTATTTGGGAGTGGATGAAGATGCACACGCTTGAGGTCAAGGACATCGTTGTCCACTACGGGCTGGTTCAGGCCTTGCACGGCGTGAGCTTCAGGATTGACGCGGGCAAGATCGTGGCGCTGATCGGCTCCAACGGCGCCGGCAAGAGCACAACGCTCAAGGCACTGATGGGGCTCAAGAAGCTCACGTCCGGGGCGCTGCTGCTGGACGGCCAACGCATCGACGGCACCCATTCGGCACAGCGCGTGGGCTTGGGGATTGCGCTGTCTCCGGAAGGCCGTCGCCTCTTTCCCCGCATGTCCGTCTGGGAGAACCTGATGGTGGGCGCGCACACCGTGGGCTCGGCTGCACGGCGCAAACAGTCGCTGGACCTGGTTTACGCGCTCTTTCCGCGCGTTCAGGAGCGCAGCAAGCAAATGGCGGGTTCCCTGTCGGGCGGCGAGCAGCAGATGGTGGCTATTGGCCGCGCATTGATGTCCAGCCCGCAGATTCTGATGCTGGACGAGCCATCGCTGGGCATTGCGCCCAAGATCGTGTCCGAGATCGCGCAGGTCATCCAGCGCCTGAACAGGGAGACCGGCATCTCCGTCGTCCTGGTGGAGCAGAACGCGCGTCTGGCGCTCAAGATTTCCGACGACGCCTACGTGTTCGAGCAAGGGGTTGTGACCCGCTCTGGATCGGGCCAGGCACTGATGAACGACGCGTTCGTGCAAAAGGCCTTCCTCGGCATTTGAAACCGCACCCATCCAGCCACTTATGCGCAACGAACATCCCATTCCCATCATCCCGCGCGCCGAAGTGCGCCCGGCCTGGCTCGCCCAGGACACCGAAGAGGCGCTTGAGCCCGATCTTCCGATCATCGACCCCCACCACCATCTGGCGGACCACCACTGGGGAGGCTATCTTGCCGACGATCTGCTGGCCGATCTGCACAGTGGCCACCGCATCGAATCAACCGTGTTCATCCAGGTGGGTTTCGCCTACCGCGACCATGGGCCCGAGCATCTGAGGCCCGTAGGGGAGACCGAGCGGGTGGTGCACATCGCCCGCGAGGCCAACTGCCAGCAAAGCGGGACGCAGATCTGTGCGGGCATCGTCGGCTTTGCGGAGCTTTCCCTGGGCGCGGGCGTCCAGGAGGTCCTGGCCGCGCAGGTGCAAGCCGGTGACGGCCGGTTCCGCGGCATCCGCTGCCACGCGGCTGCGCACGAAGCCTTCAAGTACGGGGTGATGCAATCGCCCCCCTTACACCTCTACCAGAGCCCTCAGTTCCGCGAAGGCTTCGCGCAGCTGGCACGGTTCGGTCTGAGCTTTGACTCGTGGGCGTACCACACGCAGCTGCAAGAGCTGGCCGACCTGGCCCGTGCGTTTCCAGAAACGCCGATCGTGATCGACCACATCGGCGTGCCCCTGGGCGTGGGGCCCTATGCCGGGCATCGCGAGGCCGTGTTCGCCGAGTGGCAGACGCAACTGCAACGCATCGCTGAGCTGCCCAATGTGTTCCTCAAGCTGGGCGGAATGGGGATGAGCGTGTTCGGCTTCCCATTCCACGAGCAGCCGCACCCGCCCACCTCCGTCGCATTGGCCCAGGCATGGAAGCCCTACATCCGCACCTGCATCGACATCTTCGGCCCCGGCCGATGCATGTTCGAGAGCAACTTCCCGGTGGACAAGGGCACCAGCAGCTACCCGGTACTGTGGAACGCATTCAAGCGCATCACCGCCGACATGTCAGCCGACGAAAAGCGGCTGCTCTACCGCGACACCGCTGCCGGCTTCTACCGGCTGTGAGTTGCCGCGCACGCACCCCAACAAATCAAGGAGACACAGAGACATGCCACTGCAAGCCCCCCGTTCCCCCGCACGCCGCCGCCTGCTGAGCGCCGTTGCCATCGTCTGCATGGGTCCGGCCGCCGCCGGTCTGGCGCACGCGCAGGGCGAGGCCGCGCCCTTTCCCGCCAACCCGGTGAAGATCATCGTTCCCTACGCCGCCGGCGGCGCCACCGACATCGTGGCGCGCTCGGTGTCCGAAAAAATGGCCACGCTCTGGGGCAAGCCGGTCTTCATCGAGAACAAACCCGGAGCAGGGACCACGCTGGCCGCAGCGCAAGTGTCCCGCCTGCTCGGTGACGGCTACAACCTGTACATGACGACGTCGGCGCACACCATCAGCGGCAGCATCTACAAAAAGCTGAACTTCAACCCCGTGACCGACTTTGCGCCGCTCACACTGATCGCCAAGGTGCCGCTGGTGCTGGTGGTGCGACCGGGCCTGAACGTGCGCACGCTGGAAGATTTCATCCGCTACGCCAAGACCAACCCGGACAAGGCCTCGTTCGCCTCGCCCGGCAATGGCACGGCCCAGCACCTGGCGGGCGAGATGTTCAACACCAAGGCGCAGACCCGGATGGCACACGTGCCGTACCGCGGTGACGCCCCCGCCATCACCGACCTGATGGGCGGTTCGGTGGACGCCATGTTCGCCACGCTGACCGTGGTGCTGCCCCACATCGCGACGGGCCAGCTCACGGCCCTTGCGCTGGCCAACGGCAGCCGCGTCGAGAAGGTGCCCGACATTCCCACTTTCGCCGAGGCGGGCATGAAGAACTTCGAAGCGGCCACATGGTTCGGCGTGCTGGCCCCGGCCTCAATGCCCAAGCCGCTGCGGGAACAGATCAGCAAGGACATCCGCTCGGTGGTGGCGCAGCCGGACATGCATAAAAAACTGATCGACCTGGGCGGCGAGGTGGTCGGCAACAAGCCGGCAGAGTTCGAAAGCTTCATGCAGGCCGAGACCAACAAGTGGCAGGACATCATTCGCACCTCCGGCGCCACGGTGAACTGAGGTTCAGCGCGGGGGTGGAAGTGATGTGACGGCGCCATCCACCGGCAGCTCCTGCGTGCCCTTGGGGCAGGGCTGGTCGGTGTAGGTGGTGCGGCCGTCCTTCACGCACTTGCGCGGCTGCGGGGCCGCGGGCTCGGACGCGCCGCCGTGCGCAGCGCGGGCTTGTGCGGCGGGCTGCTGCTTGCCGGGCGGCAAGGTGTCGGGGCCGGGGCGGGTGATCTTCTTCCAGGCCTGCTCGGTCCACGGCCCGGCGTGGGGCAGCCACTGGTCGGCCGTCCACCATGCGGCGGCCGCGGCGGCCAGCAGCAATGCGGCCAGGAGGGACCAGAGGGCTCGTTCGCGGGTGCTGCGCATGGGGTGGGCCTGTGGCGTGGTGGTGGGCGACCACCAAGCTTAAAACATCGCATCGCCCACCGGGCCGCGCCCTATCACGGCTGCTGCTTGCCTTTGGCCGCAGGGCGCCCGTAGCGCGCCGTGAGCGTGGCCTTGCCCAGGCTGTGGGCGTTGATCATGTAGCCGGCCAGCGCAGCGGTGGCGTCGGCAGGCAGGTCCAGGCGCGGCACCTTGAGCGCGTGCACGGTGAAGATGTAGCGGTGCGGCACATCGCCTTCGGGCGGGCAGGCCCCGCCCCAGGCGGCCACGCCATAGTCAATGCGCACATGGCTGGCGCCTGCGGGCAGCTTGGCGCCGCCAGCAGCACCCGCGTCGGACCGCAGCTCGGTGGTGCTGGCGGGGATGTTGACCACCGACCAGTGCCACCAGCCCGAGCCGGTGGGGGCATCGGGGTCGTAGGCGGTGACGGCGAAGCTCTGGGTGCCAGCAGGCGCGCCGCTCCAGCGCAGGGCGGGTGATTGGTTGTCGCCCGCACAGCCAAAGCCCTTGAACTCGAAGCGCTGGGGCAGTGTGCTGCCTTCGGCAAAGTCGGGGCTGGTGAGCGCGAAGGCCTGGGCGTGGGCGGCTGGGGCCAAACCGATCGTGGCGAGTGCCGCGATGGCGGTGCCAACGCGAAGGGGGCGTGAAAGTGGGTGGGGCATCTGAAAAGCTCCTTGCAGTAGCGGTGTGAAACAAGGGCTTGATGGTGCTGCGCGCCGCGCCTTCGCATTGGCCCGGTGGCGTCAATGGCTGTGCGCTGCGCGTCAGCCGCAGGAATCAGGGCCGCAGCTGCGAGGGCGGAAAGCCAAAGCGTTCGCGGAAGGCCGCGCTGAAGCGGCTGTGCGACTCGTAGCCGCAGCGCGCAGCGATCTCGGACACCTGCAGCGCGGAGCTTTGCAGCAGCACCAGCGCCGTCTCCAGCCGCACGTCGCGCAGGCACTGGCTCACGGTCTCGCCCTCTTGCGCCAGGCGGCGCTGCAAGGTGCTGGCGCTGGTGGCAAAGGCGCTGGCGATGCGCTCCACCGTCCAGTCGGCCTGCGGGCTGGGGCCCACCAGGCGGCGCACGCGTTCGGCCCAGCCCAGCTCGCCGGGCGGGGCGAAGACGATGCCCGCCTCAGCCAGCATCAGCAGCACTTCGAGCGCGCGGTGTTCGCGCAGCGCCTGCGAGCTGGCGTCGCTCTCCAGCGCGGCCACGGCGCGCATGTAGCTGTCTTCAAAGGCGGCGTCGGCCGCGAGGCCCGCGCAGCCTTGCACTGGTGGAATGGCCGCGAACTGGCCGAACTGGCGGTGGAACTGCGCCACCAGCTCGGGCGCGAAACACAGCAGCCGCGCCACATAGCGGCCTTGGGGCGCCGGGTCGTTGACCACCTCCCACTGCGCGCCGCGCGGCAGCACGAACACCCGGCCGCTGGGGTAGCGGTGCCCGCCGCCGGGCGTGACCAGGTGCTTGGTGCCCGACACCACCCAGCCCACCGAATCCATGCGCACGGTGACGGTGTGGATGCGGTGGTGCACCGTGGTGGCGATCTGCAAGGACAGCGCGGGTTCGCCCATCATTCTTTCCCCTGCGGTTCAGGTTCCATCATCGACCGTGGGGGCGGAAAGGCTGGCTCCGCGCAGGTTCGGCAGGTTCAGCGGGGACGGCCTGCAAGGCAGCACACCACGCGTCAGCGCGTGCGCTCCCGCGTCACGCCCACATCGATATCGCCAAACACGGTGACGCCGCTGGCGCCCTGCGGTTGCTGCGGGCTCGCGGGGTCGCTGGAGCGCGCAGAACCTGTCGTGCTGCTGCAGCCGCCCAGCGCGCCAACGACCGCGAGAGCCACCAGCGCGGTGCGCCAGAAGCCCCACACAGGCGATGCTGCGGATGCTGCGCGTGGCTTCATCCTTCGCCACCCAGGTGGTTGCCCAGAATGCCCGCCAGCTCGAACATGCCCGCACTGTCTTTGCCAAACACGGCGCGCAGCTTGTCGTCGGCGACGATGGTGCGCTTGTCCTTGGGGTCTTGCAGGTTGTGGGCCTTGATGTATTCCCACATCTTCTTGACCGCCTCGGGACGGGCCACGGGCTCGGTGCCGATCACGGCGGCCAGGGCGGCGCTGGGGGCCTTGCCTGCGGCGGCCTTGCGCGGTGCCTTGGCGGCAGCGGTCTTGGTGGCCGGCGCTTTCTTGGCAGCGGCAGGTTTGGCGGCTTTTTTGGCCGCAGCGCTTGGCTTGCCTGCTTTGGCTGCTATTGCTTTTGCAGCAGCACCTGGGCGCGGCGGGAACTTGCTGGGCGCAAACTCGAAGTTGACCTTGCCCGCCTCCTTGTCCCACGCCAGGTGGGCCTTGAAGGCGCGGCGCGTGCGCATGCTCACGAACTTGTCGAGCAGGTCGGTCTTGCCCGTTTCCAGCAGCTTGTGCATCTGCTCGCGCTCCACGGGCTGCTGCAGGATGATCTTGCCGCTCTTGAAGGTGCAGCTGGGCGTGGGCTGCGCGGCGGTGGGCACGGCCTTGCTGCACACGTAGTTGCTGCCGTGCTCGTGCACTTCCGATCCGCAGATGGGGCAGGGGCCGAGCGCGGCGTCTTCAAACTCCACGAGCTCGCCAGACTCCTCGCCCTTCTTGTCGTCGCCAAAGTCGAATTCGAGCTTGTAGTTGTGCGCCTCGTCGTCGTACTTGATGACGATCTCGGAGGTGAAGGGCCAGCCGGCCTTGGAGCGGAAACCTTCCAGCGGCCCGATCTTCTTGTCGCGCAGCAAGGCGTTGGCCTCGGCTGTCTCAAAGGTGCGGCCGGCTGGCGACTTGCCGAAGCTGAAGCCGCAACCCTCGGCACCAGGCTTGCCCACGCAGGCAAAGCGGCGGTAGTTCTCCTTGACCACACCACCGCAGTTGGGGCAAGGCGATTCGAGCGTGGCGTAGTCGCCGGGGATGGTGTCGCGGTCGTATTCCTTGGCCTTCTTGACCATGCGCTCGGTCATGGCGGCGATGTCGGCCATGAAGGATTCGCGGCTGAGCTGGCCCTTTTCCATCTGCGAGAGCTTGAACTCCCACTCGCCGGTCAGGTCGGCGCGGCACAGTTCCTCGACCTCCAGCCCGCGCAGCAGCGTCATGAGCTGGAAGGCCTTGGCCGTGGGAATGATTTCGCGGCCTTCGCGCAGCATGTACTTTTCGGTCAACAGGCCTTCGATGATGGCCGCGCGCGTGGCGGGCGTGCCCAGGCCTTTTTCCTGCATGGCTTCGCGCAGCTCGTCGTCGTCGATCTGCTTGCCGGCGCTTTCCATGGCGCCCAGCAGCGTGGCTTCGGAGTAGCGGGCGGGCGGCTTGGTCTTGAGGCCCTTGGGGTCGGCTGCCAGGGTGCTCACGCTTTCGCCGGGCTTCACGGGCACGAGGTTCTGGCCCTTGTCGCCGTCCTTGCCACCTTCCACCTCATCGGCGGCTTCCTTGCCGTAGATGGCCAGCCAGCCGGGCCTGACCAGCACCTTGCCTTCGGTCTTGAAGCTGTGGGGCGCCACCGTGGAAATACGGGTGGTGACGGTGTATTCGGCGCTCGGGAAGAACACCGCCATGAAGCGGCGCACGACCAGGTCGTACAGCTTCTGCTCGGCGTCGGAGAGGCCGCTGGGGGCCTGCAGCGTGGGGATGATGGCAAAGTGATCGCTCACCTTGCTGTTGTCGAAGATGCGCTTGGACGGGCGCACGTAGTTGTTGCTCAGCGCCGTGGCGGCGTGCGGCGCGAGGTGGCGCATGCCGCTGTCGGCCAGCATCTCGAAGGTCTGCCTGGCCACGGGCAGGTAGTCCTCGGGCAGCGCGCGCGAGTCGGTACGCGGGTACGTCAGGGCCTTGTGGCGCTCGTACAGACTTTGCGCCAGCGCCAGCGTGGTCTTGGCCGAGAAACCGAACTTGCCGTTGGCCTCGCGCTGCAGGCTGGTCAGGTCGAACAGCAGGGGCGACGCCTGCGTGGTGGGCTTGCTCTCTTCGGTGACGGTGGCCTGCTGGCCGCGCACGGCGTTGGCGATGGCCGTGGCCTCGGCGGCGGACCACACGCGGTCCGCGCGCATCTCCACGTCCTCGCCCTTCTTCCACTTGGGGTCGAACCACTTGGCGGGGTACTCGCCGGCCTGCGCGCCGAAGGTGGCGTGGATTTCCCAGTAGTCGCGGCTCACGAACTTGCGGATCTTTTCCTCGCGCTCCACCACCAGCGACAGCGTGGGCGTCTGCACCCGGCCCACGGTGGTCAGGAAGAACCCGCCGTCGCGCGAGTTGAACGCCGTCATGGCGCGCGTGCCGTTGATGCCCACCAGCCAGTCGGCCTCGCTGCGGCTGCGGGCGGCGCTGGCCAGGCCCGCCATCTGCTGCTCGGTGCGCAGTGCGTCGAAGCCGTCGCGGATGGCCTGGGGCGTCATGGACTGCAGCCACAGGCGCTTGACGGGCTTGCCCAGGGGCTTGGCGCCGCCGGCGTACTGCTCGATCAGGCGGAAGATCAGCTCGCCCTCGCGGCCCGCGTCACAGGCGTTGATGAGTTGCGTCACGTCCTTGCGCTTGGCCTGCTTGACCACCGCGTTCAGGCGCGTCTTGGTCTTGTCCACGGGCTTCAGGTCGAAGTACGGCGGGATCACGGGCAAGTGGGCAAAGCTCCACTTGCCGCGCTTCACGTCGAATTCCTCGGGCGCCTGGATCTCCACCAGGTGGCCCACGGCGCTGGTGACCACGTAGCGGTCGTTCTCGAAGTGGTCGTCGTGCTTGTCGAACTTGCCCGCCACGGGGGTGAGCGCGCGCACGATGTCCTGCGCCACGGAGGGTTTCTCTGCAATTACCAGGGTCTTGGTCATTTGGGGCTCTTGCCTGTCATCGTCGTCGTTCGTTCTGAGCGCCCGGTTCCGGCCCGGTCGCTCCTACAATTCGGGTTTCGCGCGCATACACGCGCACGCACACATGTGTGCACTATCAAGTTAACAGAGTTTTTGCCATGCCCCGCTTTGCCTCGCCCGCCGCCCCCACCGCCGCACCGGGACGCCGCATCCAGACCCGGCGCTCGGGCGTCCATGGCAACGGCGTGTTCGCCGCCCAGGACATCGCCGAGGGCGAGGTGCTGGTGGAGTACACCGGCGAGGTCATCACCTGGCAGGAGGCGCAGGACCGCCACCCGCACGACCCCCTGCAGCCCAACCACACGTTCTACTTCCACGTGGATGAAGACCGCGTGATCGACGCAAAGTTCGGCGGCAATTCCTCGCGCTGGATCAACCACAGCTGCAACCCCAACTGCTACGCCGATGAACGGGACGGCCGCATTTTCATCACGGCGCTGCGCAATATCAAGGCGGGCGAAGAGCTGAACTACGACTACGGGCTGATCATCGAAGAGCGCTACACGCCCAAGCTGAAGGCGGAATACCCCTGCTGGTGCGGCAGCGACAACTGCCGCGGCACGCTGCTCGCGCCCAAGCGCGGCTGGGCGCCGCCGGTGCCGCGCAGCCCCGCCAAGGCGGCCACAAAGCCCGCCCTGCCCGCCAAACCGACCAAAACCGCCAAGGCCACCCAGCCAGTCCCAGGGAACCTCCAGCCCGGCGCCCGGAAAGGCCGCCGCCAGTGACCGCCGCCCCCATCCGCTGGCCCGCCGAGGCCGTGTGGGAGGCGGTGTCACCGCTGTTACCCGGTTTTACCGTCGAGGTGCTGCCCAGCATCGACTCGACCAACACCGAACTCATGCGCCGCGCCCGCGCCGGCCAGTGCGAGCCCACGCTGCTCGTGGCCGAGCAGCAGACCGCCGGTCGGGGCCGCATGGGGCGGGCGTGGCAGAGCGATGTGGGGTCTTCGCTGATGATGTCCCTGGGCCTGCCGCTCGCGCCGCGCGACTGGTCGGGGCTGTCGCTCGCCGTGGGCGTGAGCGTGGCCGAGAGCCTGCAGCCCGTGCTGCCGCCGCTGGGTGCGGGCCAGGCCGCCCGCGTGGGCCTGAAATGGCCCAACGACCTGTGGCTGGGCGGCGCGGGTGGCGACCGCAAGCTGGGCGGCATCCTGGTCGAGACGGCCAGTTTCGTGGCGCTCCAGGGGGCCGCGCCGTCCCCGCAGGGGCCAGCCGGCACGGCGCGCTACGTGGTCGTGGGCATCGGCATCAACGTGCTGCCGCGTGGCAGCGAAGGCATGAGCATGCCGCCGGGCAGCCTGCAGGACGTGGAGCCCGGCCTGGACGCACCCGCCGCCCTGCTGCGCATCGTGCCGCCGCTGATCGGCATGCTGCGCTCGTTCGAAGGCTACGGTTTTGGCCCCATGCAGCCACGTTTCGCGGCCCGCGACGTGCTGCAGGGCCGTGCCGTGGCCTTGAGCGACGGCACCGCGGGCACGGCCCACGGCGTGGGCGAGGACGGCGCGCTCCTGGTGCACACGGCCGGCGGCATGCAGGCGATCACCAGTTCCGAGATCAGCGTGCGGCCCAGCGCCGTGCAAGAGCTGGGGAGCCCCCCCTGAGCCGCGCCGCGCCTCTCCATCGGGGCGGAGGCCGCCCGTCGTGGCCTGGCGACGCCCGCTCCAGGGCGGCCCTGGCCCTGGGCGGGCCCGCCACGCGGGCGGGGACGAGGACGCGCAACCCCATGGACAACCGGCGGGAAAACAAGGAAGGGCCCCCATGCTGCGACTTGCCGTGATCGCGCTGCTGCTGGCCAACGCGGCCTACTACGCGTGGTCGCAAGGGCTGCTTCGGGACTGGGGCTTCGCCCCCGAGGAGCAGGCCGAGCCCCAGCGCATGGACCAGCAGATACGGCCCGAGACGCTGCAGATCCTGCGGGTGAACTCCGGCAAGGCTCCCGCCGCCGCGTCGCCCGCCGCCCCCAGCGCAGCGGCTGCGGCTTCCGCCGAGGCCCCCACCCCGCCCGACACCGGCGAATGCCTTCAGGCGGGCGTGTTCGACGAACGCCAGGCCGACGCCCTGCGCGCCGCCGCCGCCAACCTGCCCCAGGGCAGCTGGCTGCTCGAGCCCACGCCCGTGCCGGGCCGCTGGATGGTCTACATGGGCCGCTTCGAGGACCTGGAAACGCTGGACAGGAAACGGGCCGAACTGCGTGCCCGCAAGGTCGACCACGACCGCGCGGGCGGCACCCTGGAATTCGGCCTTTCGCTGGGCCGCTTCGCCTCGAAGGAGGCCGCCGAGCGCGAGCTGGCCACCCTGGGCGGCAAGGGCGTGCGCACGGCCCGCGTGGTGCAGGAGCGGCCGGACACGGCAGGTTTCACGCTGCGACTGCCCGCCGTGACCGAATCGCTGCGCCCCCAGCTGGACGCCCTGCGCACGGCGATGGCCGGCAAGACGATGCGCGCCTGCGGCTGAACCGTGGTGGCCGCGCTGGCGGTCGCGCCCGGCGTTCCGCGCCCCTCCTTCGATTCCGCCCCTCCTTTCGCGAGCCCCGCGCCATGACCGAAGAACTCTCCGCCATCCACTGCAACCGCCACGGCGAAGCCACCGCCACCTACGTCTGCGGGCACCTGTGCCGCCAGCCGGCGCAGCGCTGGTTCTGCGACATGCCGGCGCCGGACTGCCCCTTTCCCGACGCCTGGTGCGCCAGTTGCCAGGCAGCCCTGGAGCGGGAGGGCGGCGAGTGGAACGAGCGCAACGAGGACTGCCTGGACCTGCAGATCATCTGCCACCACTGCTACCAGGACTCCATGGCGCAGAGTGTCGGCGCCATGGCGGATGCTCCGCACGACGCCTGGGTGGACGCGGTCACCGAAAGCCACCAGGCCCTGGTGGGCAAGCAGGATGCCCTGGAGACGGACCACGGCATCTCGCGCTTCGAGCGCTGGGACTATGACCAGGTGCAGGGCACGCTCACCTTCTCGCACGCCGGCGTGCCGCGGCTGGTGGCGGACATTGAATTCATCGGATCGATTTCCCGGACCAGCGGCACCTGGCTGTGGGCCTGGGCCAATTTCCACAACGATCCCCAGGTGGTGGCCCGCATTCCCGCGGTGTGGGAGTGGGGCGACGAGCGCGGCTTTGCGCCCCTGACGGTGCCGCGCTGGGAAGCGGACGAGACCGACGGCTGGGAACTCGCGGGCGTGGCGGCGCAGGTGCTGTGCGCGCTGGGGGTGTACCGCGCGCCCACCCAGAATGGCTTTCTCTTCATGGCGCTGATGTCCCTTCGCGCGCTGCGTCCGCCGCATGCGCCTGCGGCATAGCCGTCACGCTGCGTCCTTGCCGAGCGTGATGCGCGCAAACCGGCTGACGCGCCGCATCTTCTCGACCTCCTTGCGGATCTGCGCGGCAAACTCGTCCGGCAGGCTGCCCGAGGCAAACAGCCCCTGCTCTCCCAGGCGCGCCAGCACCGCGGGCTCGCGCAACACCGTGGCCACCGCGTCGCGCAGCCGCCGCGCCGTGGCGGCCGGCGTGTGCGCAGGGGCCACCAGGCCGAACCAGGACGGGTCGTTGTTCGAGAACAGGCTGAGCTCGGCGTAGGTGGGCACCTCGGGCAGCAGGGCCAGGCGCCGGCTCCACGACACGGCCAGGGCCCGCAAACGGCCGGCCTGGATGTGCGGCAGCGACGACGCCACCTGGTCGAAGTACACCGGCACCCGGCCCGCCAGCACCTCGGCCAGTGCTGCGGTGGCGCCCGCCTGGGGCAGGTGGTCCATGCGCACATTGGCACTGCTCTTGAGCAGCTCGCCCCACATGTGGCCGATGGTGCCGTTGCCCGGCGAGGCATAGGCCAGCTGGCCCGGCCGCGCCTTCAGGTGCTGCATGAACTGCGCGAAATCGCGCACCGGCAGGCCGGGGTGCACCACCAGCACGCCCGGGGCCTTGACGATCTCGGTGACGGGGGTGAAGCCGTCCAGCGCGTTGTAGGGCAGGTGTTTGTAGACGGCTGGGTTCACGCCATGGGTGGACAGCGTGGCCACGCCCAGCGTGGCGCCGTCGGGCGCGGCGGCAGCGACCTCGGCCATGCAGGTGGCACCGGCCGCGCCGGGGCGGTTCTCCACGGCCACGGGTGCACCCAGCAACTGCGATAGCGGGCCGGCGAGGGCGCGCGCCGTGATGTCGGTGGCGCCGCCCGCGGCAAAGGGCACCAGCAGCCGCAGGGGCCGTGCGCTGCCCGTGGACACCGGGGCGGATTGCGCCTGGGCAGCACCTCCCAGGCAGGCAGCGGCGGTGGAGATCAGCAGCTTGCGCCGTTTCATCGTCGTCATCGTGGTCCTCTCCTCGCCTCGCGGCATGTGCGGCCCATTCTGGAGAGGCATGGCCGGGCTGGCTAACGACGTTTGGAACTCATCCCATTCCGGCGCGGAATGTGCCGCTGCGCGAAAGGCCGTGCGGCGGGGTGCACCCGGCCTGGCTCAGGACCCCGCCACCACATCCCGCGCCGCGAACCGCACGCTGAAACGCGCACCGGGCGGGTGGTGGCCAGGGCGCGCGTCTTCCAGCGTGACCTCGGCCCCGTGCTTGCGTGCGATCTCCAGCACGATGGGCAGGCCCAGGCCCGAGCCGTCGGCCTCGCTGCCCAGCGCCCGGTAAAAGGGCTGGAACACCAGCTCGCGCTCGGCCTCGGGCACGCCGGGGCCGGAGTCTTCCACCTGCAGCAGCAGCACGTGGCCGAAGGTATCGGCCAGCACGTGGGCCGTGACCACGCCGGGCTTGGCGGGGGTGGAAGGCGTGTAGTTGATGGCGTTGTCGAGCAGGTTGCGCACCAGTTCCTTGAGCAGCGTGGGGTTGCCGTCCAGCAGCACGCCGGGTGAGCCGGGCTCGGCGCCGTCGTAGCCCAGGTCGATGTGTTTTTCGAGCGCGCGCGGCACCGAGTCGCGCACCACCTCGATCACGAGGCGCGCCAGGTCGCAGGGCTGGCGCGCGATGCCCACGCCGCTGCCTTCCGCGCGCGCCAATGCGAGCAGCTGGTTCACGGTGTGCGTGGCGCGGATGCTGGAGCGGCCGATCTGCTGCAGCGAGCGCTTGAGCTCTTCGGTGCTGGTGCCTTCGCGCTGGGCCAGGTCGGCCTGCATGCGCAGGCCCGCCAGCGGGGTCTTGAGCTGGTGCGCCGCGTCGGCCAGGAAACGCTTTTGCGTAGCCAGCGAGTCGTTCAGGCGCGTGAGCAGGTCGTTCACCGACGAGACCAGCGGCGCGACCTCGAGCGGCACGGTGCGGTCGTCCAGCGGCGAGAGGTCGTCGGGGTTGCGCGCGCGGATGCGCTGCTCCAGCTGGTTCAGCGGCTGGATGCCGCGCGCGAGCGCCAGCCACACCAGCAGCACCGCCAGCGGCAGGATGACGAACTGCGGCAGCATCACGCCCTTGATGATCTCGGTGGCCAGCACGCTGCGCTTTTCGCGCGTCTCGGCCACCTGCACCAGCGCCACGGGCGTGCCCTCCAGCGGCAAGCGCACCCAGATGTAGGCCACGCGGATCTCGATGCCGCGCATCTCGGCGTCGCGCAGGCGCACCTCGCCGGACAGGGGCACCTCGTCGCTGGCGGGCTCGGGCAGTTCCCGTTCGCCGGAGAGGAATTCGCCCCCCGGGCCGATGACCTGGTAGTAGACGATGTCGGAGTCGTCCGCGCGCAGGATTTCGCTGGCCGGCTGGGGCAGGTTGAACTGCACCTTGCCGCCCACCACGGACACGAGCTGGGCCAGCGCATGGGCGTTGTACTCCAGCGCCCGGTCGAACGGCTTGTTGGCCAGACCCTGGGCCACGAGCCAGGTGAGCGCCAGGCTCACGGGCCACAGCAGCAGCAGCGGCGTGAGCATCCAGTCAAGGATCTCGCCGAAGAGGGAGCGCTGCTCTCGCTGGAAGATTTTCAAGGTTTCAAGCCCTTTGAGCCACTGGCGCCCGTCTAGAAAGCGCAAGCAGCTATCATTTCAGGAGCTACCCTGGAATCTTTTCGAGGCAATAGCCCAGGCCGCGCACGGTGGCGATGCGGATGGGCCCGCCCTCGATCTTCTTGCGCAGGCGGTGGATGTAGACCTCGATGGCGTTGTTGCTCACCTCCTCGCCCCATTCGCACAGGCGCTCCACCAGCTGCTCCTTGCTCACCAGGCGGCCCGCGCGCTGCAGCAGCACTTCCAGCAGGCCCAGTTCGCGGGCGGACAGCTCGATCATCTTGCCGTCGATGGTGGCCACGCGGCCGGCCTGGTCGTACACGAGCGGGCCGTGCTTGATGGCGCTGCTGGTGCCGCCCATGCCCCTGCGCGTGAGGGCCCGCACGCGCGCCTCCAGCTCCTGCAGGCTGAAAGGCTTGGCCATGTAGTCGTCGGCACCGAAGTCCAGGCCCTTGACGCGCTCTTCCACGCTGTCGGCCGCGGTGAGGATGAGCACGGGCAGCGCCGAGCCCCGGCTGCGCAGCTTCTTGAGCACCTCCAGCCCGTGCATCCGGGGCAGGCCCAGGTCCAGGATCAGCAGGTCGAACTCGTTGTTGGTCAGCAGGGCCGCGTCGGCCTCGCTGCCGCTGGCCACGTGGTCCACGACGGCGCCCGACGCCCGCAGCGTGCGCAGCAGGCCATCGGCCAGCACCTGGTCGTCTTCGGCAATGAGGATGCGCATGCGGTGTCTCCTTGAGGGTTGGCTGCGGTCTGGCGCCGCGCCTGCCCTCGATTCTAGGATGGCCCCGCCCCTGCGCGCCGCGTCAGCGCGGATCGTGTGCGAGCAGCAGGCGCACCAGTTTCTGCAGGTCTGCCTGCAGCCGGGCCATGCCCTCGGGGTGCTGGGCGAGCGTGCCCTCGTCCATGTAGAGCTTGCGGTTGATCTCGACCTGGATGCTGTGGCGGTGCTGCGCGGGGTTGCCGTAGCGGCGCACCAGCTCCACGCCCTTGTAGGGGTGGTTGTATTCCACGCTGTAGCCACAGCCGCGCAGGTGCTCGCACACCAACGCCGACAGCGCCGGGCTGGCGGTGGTGCCGTCGCGGTCGCCCACCACGAAGTCCGCGTGCTCCAGCCCCGGGAACTCGGTGGCGAAGCGCCCCGCCACGGCGGGCATGGAGTGGCAGTTGATGTGGATGCTGTAGCCGTGGCGCGCATGGGCGGCGTCGATGGCCTGGGCCACGGCCGCATGGTAGGGGCGCCAGCAGCGGTCGATGCGCGCGCGCACCTCGGTCACGGTGAGCTGGCGGCTGTAGATGGGCTCGCCCTCGTCGGTGAACTTCCAGATCAGGCCCTTGCCCAGGCGCACCTTGCTGAGCACCTGGGGGTCGGTGGAGATGGGGCCGGTCCACTCGCCGTCGAGCAGGGAGGTGTCGAGCTCGGTCGTGTCGCGGTTGGCATCGAGGTAGATGCGGGGAAAGTGGGCTTCGACCCAGGCCACGCCCAGCGCGGGGGCAAAGGCGTAGATCTTCTCGACGTGCGTGTCCTCGGCGCGGCGCAGCGTGGGCAGGTCGCAGGCCGAGCCGAAGTCGGCGGGGTATTGTGTGCCGCTGTGCGGCGAATCGAGCACCAGCGCCGTGGTGCCGGGCAGGTAGGTGAAGGCCGCAGGCGCCAGCGGGGTGCCGGGGGAACCGGTGGCACCGGGCTGGGCCTGCTGGAATCGTCGGTTGATCAGTTTCAAAGCGGCATGCATAGGCAGAGTGTGCGCAAAGTGGGGCGGCCGGCCTAGCCGCCCGGACCGGTTGGAGACCATGGTTATCCCTGAGACGGACTCCTCCAGCTGTGGCCGCCGGGCCCAGGGGCCCGGTATCGAAGAAAATGGGGCTCCCCCTGGCCGCCGGCCCGCCACCGCCCGTGGGGTGGATCGCGCGAGGCGCCTCAGCGGGGGCCCATGTCAATCCAGCGCCACCTTCGCAAAGGCCGCCACCCGTTTCATCTTGTCGATCTCGCGGGCGATCTGCGCCGTGAAGTCCCGGGACGTGGTGCCCGACGGGTACAGCCCCTGCCCCGCCAGGCGCTCGCGCACGGCGGGCTCCTTGAGCGCCTGGGCCACGGCCTGCTGGATGCGGTCCACCGCGGCCGCGGGCGTGCCCGCGGGAGCCACCAGGCCGAACCAGGACGGGTCGTTGTTGTTGGCGAAACCCAGCTGTGCGTAGGTGGGGACATCGGGCAGCACGTCAAGCCGCTCGGGCCAGGACACCGCCAGCGCCCTGAGCTTGCCGGACTTGATGTGCGGCAGCGAGGAAGCCACCTGATCGAAGTACACCGCCACCTGGCCGGCCAGCACGTCGTTGACGGCCGGGCCCGCACCGCGGTAGGGAATGTGCACCATGGCCGTGCCGGTGCTGCTCTTGAACAGCTCGCCCCACATGTGGCCGATGGTGCCGTTGCCGGGCGTGGCATACGAAACCTTGCCGGGATGGGCCTTCAGGTACTTCACGAGGTCGGCAAAGTCCTTGACGGGCAGCACGGCCGGGTTCACCACCACGACGCCGGGGGCCTTCACCATCTCGGTCACGCCCACGAAGTCCTTGATGGGGTCGTAGGGCAGCTTGCTGTAGACGGCGGGGTTCACGCCATGCGTGGACAGCGTGGCCACGCCCAGCGTGAGGCCGTCGGCCGGAGCGCGCGCGGCTTCGGCCATGCCGATGGAGCCCCCCGCGCCGCCGCGGTTTTCCAGCACCACGGGCTGCTTGAGGATGCGGGCCAGCGACTCCTGCAGGCTGCGCACGGTCATGTCCGTGGCGCCTCCGGGCGGAAAGGGCACGATGATGCGCAGGGGCTTGCCTTCTTGCGCCAGAGTTATTCCAGGAACGAAAGATACTGTGGCCAGGGCTGAGAGCAGATGACGGCGTTGCATGGGACATTTCTCCTATGGGGTAGGTTGAGATTAATGGAATCCACGAGCCCTACCAAGCAATGGATATGCCTGATAACATTCCCATATGGAATGATTTGATAACTTACGATGTCTTCCCTGCGCCGCCTTTCACCCCCCTTGCACCTGCTGCGGGCGTTTTCCACCGTCACGCGCTTCGGCAGCGTCTCGCGGGCCGCCGAGGCCCTGCACCTCACGCAGAGCGCGGTGAGCAAGCAGGTGAAGGAACTGGAGGCCTGGGTGGGCGTGCCGCTGTTCGAGCGCAGCCGCAAGCGCCTGGCGCTGACCCCCGCGGGCGAGCGCTACGAGAAGGCCGTGCGCGCCGTGCTGGCGCAGCTGGAGGCCGCCACCCTGGAGCTGATCACCAGCGATGACGGCGGCGGCGCGCTGCACCTGTCGAGCCTGCCCACCTTCGCCGCCAAGTGGCTCATTCCGCGCCTGCCGCAGTTCCAGCAGCAGCACCCGCAGGTCACGCTGCACTTCGTGCCGTACGTGCACAGCTACAACTTCGAACGGCCCGAGCTCGACTGCGCCATCCTGTTCGGCGATGGCCACTGGCCGGGCGCCCACGCCCACTACATCACGGGCAACGACGTGGCCCTGATCGCCCCGCGCGCCAAGGTGGCGGACTGGCCCATCCACACCCCGCTCGACGTGGCGCGCTACGCGCTGCTGCGCCATGTGACCGTGCCCGAGGCCTGGCTGCGCTGGAGCGAGACGCACGGGGTACAGGGCCAGCTCGACCCGCTGGCCGGCCCGCAGTTCGACCAGTTCCAGACCATGATCCGCGCGGTGATGGCCGGCATGGGCCTGGCCCTGGTGCCGCGCTGCCTGGTGCAGGACGAGATCACCGCCGGCCTGGTGCGCGAGCCGCTGGCCGCCGCCGTCCAGCGCGGGGGCTACCAGAGCGAGGTGGGCTACTGGCTCTGCTACCCCGAAGGCCGCACGCAGCTGCATGCGCTGCAGTGCTTCCGGCAGTGGTTGCTGGCGTGCGCGGAGCCCGCAGGCGCGGCGCCCCCGCCCACGGGCGCCGCGGCTGGCACCGGGCCGGCGCCCTGAGGGCCCGCCCCCCCCGGGCCAGGCTCCCGGCCCTGTCGTCAACCCTTGTTGACGATACGAGTTCCGTCAACTACAGTTGACGAATGCCGAGCCCACCGCCCCTGCTGCTGCCCCCGCACGACGACCCCGAAGCCGCGCTGGCCGCCGTGGTGGCCTTGCGCCTGATGGCCGACCGGCTGGAGGCGGCGGCCGTGGCCACCGCCCTGGAGCGGGGGTGGTCGTGGGCGCAGATTGCCCAGGCCCTGGGCGTCAGCAAGCAGGCGGCGCACAAGCGGCTCTCTCCCCAGGCCACGCGCCCCGCCCACCCTGGATGATGGAAGGACTCCTACCCATGCTGCAACACATCCGCCAGCGCCTGAACGACATGCGCACCCTGCACCGGCTGTGCACGCGCGCCGAGCACCACGCCCGCGCCCGGGGCCAGCCGCAACCGGGCGTGGAGCACTTCCTGCTGGCCGCCATCGAGCTGCCCGACGGCTCCGCGCGCCGCGCTTTCGCGCGCGTTGGCGCGAACCCGGACGCCCTGCCCGCCGCGATCGAACAGCAGTACCGCGATGCGCTGGCGCAGATCGGCATTGATGCCGAAATGCCGCCCGCCGCACCCTGTGCGCCGCAGGCCGGGATCTACCGCGCGCAGCCCTCCGGCGAGGGCCTCATCCAGGCACTGGCGGAGGCCCGCAAGGGCCAGCCCGGCCCCTTGCTGGGTGCGCACGTGGTGGCGCTCATCGCGGCCACGCCGCAGGGCGTGGCGGCGCGGGCATTGCGCGCGCTGCGGCTGGACCCCCACGCGCTGAGCCACGCCGCGCGGCAGGAGAGCGCCCCGCGCGCCTGAAGGCCAGGCCCACACCCCGGGGCGCCTGGATGACCGTGCAGCAGCCTAGCCGCCCGCATAGGCCTCCAGCCCGATCGCCACCACGGTGGCCACGTCGTTGCCCACCTCCGCCCGGAACTCCGCCTCGGCCTGCGCGACGGCATCGCGAAACGCCTGCAGCCAGGCCAGGCCCGTGGGCGTGAAGCACACGCGGCGCGCACGCGCATCCAGCGGATCGGCCTCGCGCGTGACCAGGCCCCAGGCCTCGCACTGGTCCACCAGGTTGGCCATCGCCTGCTTGGTCATGCCCGCGCGCTGGGCCAGGTCGGTCAGCCGGTCGCCCTGCAGCGCCAGGTGGCGCGTGATGTGCACGTGGGCGGCGCTCACCTGGTCGCGCGCCGCGAGGTTGGACAGCGCCAGCGGCACCTCCACGTTGTGCGCCATGAGTTGCAGCACGCGCGCGTCGAAGCGCCGCATGGCGTGGCCGAACAGGCGGCCCAGGTGGGTCTGGCGCCAGCCCTCTTCGGCGGGTGAAGGAAGAGGCATATCAGGCATCCGCACATTGTCAGGCAAACTGACTAAATTGAGCTTGAATGCCCCGCGACGACTCGCATAAACTACTGTTCAAGCATCCAGCCTGTGATTAACCGCAGAGCGGTGCAGGCACCCAACCCATTGTTTCTCAAGGAGTTTTCTCATGGACGTCGCAGTCAAAGGCACCAACCCCGCATTGCCCGTGAACACCGAAAAGGCCAAGGCCCTGGCCGCCGCGCTCGCCCAGATCGAGAAGCAATTCGGCAAGGGCACGATCATGCGCCTGGGTGAAGGCGAAGTGATCGAGGACATCCAGGTGGTCTCCACCGGCTCGCTGGGCCTGGACATCGCCCTGGGCGTGGGCGGCTTGCCGCGCGGCCGCGTGGTCGAGATCTACGGCCCGGAATCCTCGGGCAAGACCACGCTCACGCTGCAGGTGATTGCCGAGATGCAAAAGCAGGGCGGCACCTGCGCGTTCGTGGACGCGGAACATGCCCTGGATGTGCAATACGCCCAGAAGCTCGGGGTGCAGCTGTCCGACCTGCTGATCAGCCAGCCCGACACCGGCGAGCAGGCGCTGGAGATCGTGGACAGCCTGGTGCGCTCGGGCGCCGTGGACCTGATCGTCATCGACTCGGTGGCCGCGCTCACGCCCAAGGCCGAAATCGAAGGCGAGATGGGCGACGCCCTGCCCGGCCTGCAGGCCCGCCTGATGAGCCAGGCGCTGCGCAAGCTCACGGCCACGATCAAGAAGACCAATTGCATGGTCATCTTCATCAACCAGATCCGCATGAAGATCGGCGTGATGTTCGGCAGCCCCGAAACCACCACCGGCGGCAACGCGCTCAAGTTCTACGCCTCGGTGCGCCTGGACATCCGCCGCACCGGCACCATCAAGAAGGGCGACGAGGCCATCGGCAACGAAACCAAGGTCAAGGTGGTCAAGAACAAGGTGTCGCCGCCGTTCAAGACGGCCGAGTTCGACATCCTGTTCGGCGAGGGCATCAGCCGCGAGGGCGAGATCATCGACATGGGCGTGACCGCCAAGATCGTGGAGAAGTCGGGCGCCTGGTACGCCTACAACGGCGAGAAGATCGGCCAGGGCCGCGACAACGCGCGCGAGTTCCTGCGCGAGAACCCCGACCTTGCCCGCGAGATCGAGAACAAGGTGCGCGAGGGCCTGGGCATTGCGCTGCTGCCCGACGCGCTGCAGGCCCCTGCCGCCGCGGCCGAATGACCGCCACAATTCAAGCCAGATTGCCTTCCAGCGCTTGATTGACAAGCGCTGGCAGCTATTGAATTGAAAGCAAAGAAGAGGCCATGGGGTTCACCACGCTCTCGCTCAAGGGGCGGGCGCTGCGGCTGCTGAGCCAGCGCGAGCACTCGCTCGCTGAACTGCGGCGCAAGCTCGCGCCGCATGTGCAGGAGGGCGACGACCTGCAGGCCCTGCTGGAAGACCTGCAGGCGCGCGACTTCATCAGCGAGGCCCGGGTGGTGGAATCCGTGCTGCACCAGCGCGCGGGCCGCCTGGGTTCCCAGCGCATACGGCAGGAGCTGCACGCCAAGGGCATCGGCCCCGAGGCGGTTCAGCACGCCCTCGACCAACTCAAAGGCAGCGAATGGGCACGCGCCCATGCACTGTGGCTGCGCAAGTTTGGCGCCGTGGCGGACGATGCGCAGCAACGTGCGCGGCAAGTCCGCTTTCTGACCGCACGCGGGTTTTCGGGCGAGATCACCCGGCGCGTCGTGCGTGGCGAAGCGCCGGAAATCCAGGGCGAGATCTAGGGCCGGTCACGCGGGCAGGGGCGGCGCCCCAAGGCCCCGGGACCCAGAAGACAGCACAGGCGGCCACGCTCCAGAGCCGCCTGTTGTCCCCACACCTATCTCCGCCGTCAGAGGCCCAGCATCAGCTGCAGGTTCTGCACGGCCGCGCCGCTGGCGCCCTTGCCCAGGTTGTCCAGGCGCGCGATCAGCACCGCGTGCCGGTACTCTTCGTTGGCGAACACGCGCAGCTCCAGCTTGTTGGTGTCGTTCAGCGCGGTCGCATCCAGCTTGCCGTCGGCCGTGGCGGGCAGCACGCTGACCCACTGCTCGGGTGTATTGCTCCTGGCGTAATGCGCCGCCAGCGCGTCGTGCAAATCGGCCGCCTTGGGCGCGCCGGGCAGCAGGTCCAGATGCAGCGGCAGCTGCACCAGCATGCCCTGGCGGAAGTTGCCTACCGACGGCACGAAGATGGGCCGGCGGGTGATGCCCGTGTAACGCATGATTTCGGGCAGGTGCTTGTGCTGCAGCGTGAGCGCATAGGCCTCGAACAACGGCGCCGTGCCGGCCTCATAGGCCTCGATCATGGTCCGGCCGCCGCCCGAGTAGCCGCTGACCGAGGGCAGGGCGAGCGGGAAGTCCGGGGGCACCAGGCCCGCATCCACCAGCGGGCGCAGCAGCGCAATCGCACCGGTGGCATAGCAGCCGGGATTGGCCACGCGGTCCGCCTGCGCGACCGCTTCGCGCTGGCCGACGGCCAGCTCGGGAAAGCCGAACACCCAGCCGGGCGCCGTGCGGTGGGCCGTGCTGGCGTCGATCACCTTGACCTTGCGGCCCGTGCTCCGGGCAATCTCGTCCACCATCGCCACGGTGTCACGCGCAGCATCGTCGTGCAGGCACAGGATCACCAGATCCACGCCGGCAATCAGGTCGCGTTTCGCGGCAGGGTCCTTGCGCAACTCGGGCGCGATGCTGACCAGCTCGATCTGCGGCATGGCCTGCAGGCGCTCACGGATCTGCAGGCCCGTGGTGCCGGCTTCGCCATCGATAAAGACTCTGGACATAAGGGTGCTCCTGCAAAAAATGGGCAGCAAAGTCTGCCAAGAAACCACGAGAAAAGCCAAGAAACTGCCACCCGGCAGGCGCGGCGAAGCCGTCAGCCACGCACAAGGATGGTGCATTGCAACATGATACAGTCGCTGGTTGCCATGTCCCCAGCCCGCGGCCAGACATTTTGTTGTTCATGGCAAACGGGTAACCACCATCCTTCCCTGAGAGAGACCTCATGAAGATTCACGAATACCAAGGCAAGGAAATCTTGCGCAATTTTGGTGTGCCCGTTCCGCGCGGCATTCCCGCATTCACGGTGCAAGAAGCCGTGGAAGCAGCCCAGAAACTGGGCGGCCCCGTGTGGGTCGTCAAGGCCCAGATCCACGCCGGTGGCCGTGGCAAGGGCGGCGGCGTGAAGGTTGCCAAGACCATCGACGACGTCAAGCGCATCGCTGGCGAGATCCTGGGCATGCAGCTCAAGACGCACCAGACCGGCCCCGAAGGCCAGAAGGTCCGCCGCCTGTACATCGAAGACGGCGCCGACATCAAGAACGAACTGTACGTCTCGCTGGTCACCGACCGCGCCACGCAGAAGGTGGCCCTGATCGCTTCGAGCGAAGGCGGCATGGACATCGAGGAAGTGGCGCACTCCACGCCCGAGAAGATCATCACCGAGATGATCGATCCGATTGCCGGTATCACCACCGAGCAGAGCAAGAAGGTCGCAGCCGCCATCGGCCTGACCGGCGCTTCCGTCGACCAGGCCGTGGACATCTTCGCCAAGATCTACAAGTGCTACATGGACACCGATGCGTCGCTGGTGGAAATCAACCCGCTGAACTGCGACTCCAAGGGCAACCTGATGGCCCTGGACGCGAAGTTCAACTTCGACGCCAATGCGCTGTTCCGCCACCCTGACATCGTGGCTTTCCGCGATCTGGACGAAGAAGATCCAGCCGAAGTGGAAGCATCCAAGTTCGACCTGGCCTACATCAGCCTGGACGGCAACATCGGCTGCCTGGTGAACGGTGCCGGCCTGGCCATGGCGACCATGGACACCATCAAGCTGTTCGGCGGCGAGCCGGCCAACTTCCTGGACGTGGGCGGCGGCGCCACCCCCGAGAAGGTCACCGAAGCCTTCAAGATCATGCTCAAGAACCCCAAGGTCGAAGGCATCCTGGTCAACATCTTCGGCGGCATCATGAAGTGCGACACCATCGCCACCGGCGTGATCACCGCCTGCAAGGCCGTGAACCTGAACGTGCCGCTGGTCGTGCGCATGAAGGGCACGAACGAAGAGCTGGGCAAGAAGATGCTGGCCGAGTCCGGCCTGCCCATCATCGCCGCAGACACCATGGCCGAAGCTGCGACCAAGATCGTTGCTGCCGTCAAGTAAGCCCGGAGAACACACATGTCGATCTACATCAACAAAGACACCAAGGTCATCACCCAGGGCATCACGGGCAAGACCGGCCAGTTCCACACCGAAAAGTGCCAGGAATACGCGAACGGCAAGAACTGCTTCGTGGCAGGCGTGAACCCCAAGAAGGCCGGCGAGTCGATCTTCAACATCCCGATCTACGCCTCCGTCAAGGAAGCCGCATCGCAGACCGGCGCCACCGTGTCGGTGATCTACGTGCCGCCCGCAGGCGCTGCTGATGCGATCTGGGAAGCTGTGGAAGCCGACCTGGACATGGCCATCTGCATCACCGAGGGCATTCCGGTCAAGGACATGCTGATGGTGCGCAACAAGATGAAGGCCAAGGAAGCCGCCGGGGGCAAGAAGACCCTGCTGCTGGGCCCGAACTGCCCCGGCCTCATCACGCCCGACGAAATCAAGATCGGCATCATGCCCGGCCACATCCACCGCAAGGGCCGCATCGGCGTCGTGAGCCGCTCCGGCACGCTGACGTACGAAGCCGTGGCCATGTTGACCGAAGTGGGCCTGGGCCAGTCGAGCGCCGTGGGCATTGGTGGCGACCCCATCAATGGCTTGAAGCACATCGACGTGATGAAGGCGTTCAACGACGATCCGGACACCGACGCCGTGATCATGATCGGCGAAATCGGCGGCCCTGACGAAGCCGAAGCCGCCCAGTGGTGCAAGGCCAACATGAAGAAGCCTATCGTGGGCTTCATCGCTGGCGTGACCGCGCCTCCCGGCAAGCGCATGGGCCATGCCGGCGCGCTGATCTCCGGCGGCGCCGACACGGCCGATGCCAAGCTCGCCATCATGGAAGAGTCGGGCTTCATCATCACCCGCAACCCGTCGGAGCTGGGCAAGCTGCTCAAGGCCCAGCTCAAGTAAGCTGCCGGCCCTACACCGGCACGGGCATTCGTAAGCACAATTACGGACGCCCGCAGCCGCAAGGCCCGATAAACTGGCCGCTCCAATAAAAAGAGAAGCGCTCGGAACCCTGGTTCCCGGCGCTTCTTGCATTCATAACAGTGGAGTTCAGTATGGAGTTTGTTCAAAGTGCCGATTTCTGGATCGGCCTGATGAAGATCGTCTGGATCAACATCATTCTTTCGGGCGACAACGCCGTCGTCATCGCCCTGGCGGCCCGGTCCCTCCCTCCCCATCAGCAGCGCAAGGCCGTTTTCTGGGGGTCTGGCGCGGCAGTGGTGCTGCGCATCCTGCTCACCGTGGTGGCAGCCAAGCTGCTGGAGCTCTCGTTCCTGCAGATCGTCGGCGGCTGCCTGCTGCTGTGGATCGGCTTCCAGCTGCTCAGTGACGATGAGGAAGAGGAAGGCGAGTCGAAGGCCTATGGCAGCCTCATGGCGGCGGTGCGCACCATTCTCATTGCGGACCTCGTGATGAGCCTGGACAACGTGATCGCCGTTGCCGCTGCGGCGCACGGCAACGTGCTGCTGCTGGTGCTCGGCCTGGCCATCAGCATTCCGCTCGTGATCTTTGGCAGCACGCTGATGATCAAGCTCATGGAGCGCTTCCCCGCCATCGTGCTGCTGGGGGCCGCCTTGATCGGATGGGTGGGGGGCGAAACCATTGCCAATGACGCAGCGCTGCATGGCTATGTGGTGGCGCATCCTTCGCTGCACTATGTGGCCGCGGCGCTTGGCGCGCTGCTGGTGGTGGGCGCCGGGAAATTCTGGCCCCACAGGGCCCGGCGGGAATCGGCGGCCTGATTACGCCCCATCACATGATGCAACAAATTGTTGCATCATGTGACAAAAGTGGCACCCCGACAGCGTGGCGACCGCTCCGCCACGACAAGAAGGGCATCCCCGCCTCCAGGGCCCAAGCGGCGCCGCGGTAGCGGCGACGGCCGCGCACCCCGCCCGCCCGGGCGCAGATATTGCTTTTACCCACACAAATACAGTGTGGAACCAATAGCAAGTGGGACGAACAACCTCGGGTCGGTGGCTGGGCATGTGGCGGACCGATGGGTTTCGGGGCGCAGTGGCCTCGGCGATGGTCATTGCGCTGTGTGCGGCCGCTGGTGTCTTCCAGTCCCTGGAATACCGCGTGTATGACGCAGCGAGCAGTGTCGCCACGCCACCCCCCTTGCCTGAAATTGTTATCGTCGGCATGGACGATGCCAGCCTGGCAGCGCTGGGAAGCGCACCCTGGTCCCGCGATGTCTACGCCCGGCTCGTCGACCAGCTGGCGGCCGCGGGCGCCAAGACCATTGTCTTGACCCCTTCCTTCGCCACCCCTGAATCCGACCGCGGCCTTGCCTACGTCCGCACGGTGCGGGAGACGCTTGCGCGTGCCGGAGAAACATCTCCGCTGGCCGCCGAGTTGGGCCGTGCCACCGCCGAGGCGGAGCAGGCGCTCGACACCGATGGCCGCCTCGCGGCCAGCATCCAGCGCGCCGGCAATGTGTTCCTGGCCTCAAGCTATGCCCTGGCCGGAGGAAAGGCGACGCCGCTGCCCCCCTATGCGCACCGCAGCGTCCTGCCCGACTCCGGGTCCTTCGCCACGCCCGCCACGTCGGCCCGGCACCCCATCGCGGAACTCGGCTCCGTGGCGGCAGGCGTCGGCCACCTGTCCATGGAAGCGGATGACGACGGCCGCGTGCGCCGCATCCCACTGCTGCTGCGGTATGACGGAGTCGCGGTGCCCTCGCTGGCATTGCTGGCAACGCGGCACAGCCTGCATCTGGGCCCGAACGAGATCCGCACCCAGGACGAGCCGCGCGGTGTGCGTGTGGGCGGACTGCACATTGCCACGGACGAGGTCGCCGCCATGCACCCGCGCTTTCATGCCGCGCAGGATGGCGCGACACCGTTTCCCACGGTGTCCTTTGCCCAGGCGCTCAGCGGCAAGGTGCCCCTTCACACCTTCAAGGACAAGGTCGTCTTGGTGGGGGACACCAGCGAGGCACTGGCGGCCCTCTGGGTTCAGCCGGGCGCACGGACGATGTACCCGGTCGAGATGCTCGCGCACACCGTCTCCGCCATGCGGCAGGGCCTCGGTGTGCAAAGGCCCTCCTGGGCGCCCGCGGCTGCATGGGGAGCGGTGCTGGGGGCCTGGCTCTTCGTGGCCTTGGTTCTTCCCCGGCTTTCACGCGCCGCGAGATGGGCGCTGAGCGCAGTGCTGCTGTTGCTCCTAGCAGGCACCGAATGGGGCTTGCTGCGCCATGCCGGGCAGTGGATATCGTTGGTACCCGGCGCCCTGGCCTTGCTCGTGGGGGTGGTGGCATTCAGCGCGCTGCGCATGGGGGGAGGCAGCCCCCAGGAATCGTCTGGGGAAGCCGCCGAAACCGACCGCATGATGGGGCTGGCCCTGCAAGGGCAGGGGCAGCTCGACATGGCATTCGAGCGCCTGCGCAAGGTACCTCCCAGTGATGCCTTGATGGACAACCTGTACCACCTGGCGCAGGACTTCGAGCGCAAGCGCAACTTTGCCAAGGCCAAGTCCGTCTACAAGCACATCCTGCAGCACAACCGCGCCTACAAGGATGCATATGCCCGCTACAAGCGCGTGCGGGCCCAGCTGCAGAAGGACGCGGATGGCCCGCCCTCCAGCACGCCCGCGTCGGTCCCGCCGGCCTCGCCGCGCCTGCCGGGCGATGCCACAGCCGGTATCCCGATGCTCGGTCGCTACCGGATCGACAAGGAGATCGGCAAAGGCGCGATGGGCGTCGTCTACCTGGGACGGGATCCGAAGATCGGGCGCGTGGTCGCCATCAAGACGCTGGCCCTGGGAGAGGAATTCGAAGGGGACGCGCTGATCGACGCGAGGGCCCGCTTCTTCCGCGAGGCGGAAACCGCGGGACGCCTGCAGCATCCCTACATCGTGACGATATTCGATGCCGGCGAAGAACACGACCTCGCCTACATCGCCATGGAATTCCTCAAGGGCTCCGACCTGACGCAGGCATGCCGGGCCGGGCAGCTCCTGCCCGTGGACACCGTGCTGTCCATTGCGGCCCGCGTCGCCGAGGCACTGGACTATGCCCATGCGCACAACGTGGTGCACCGCGATATCAAGCCGGCCAACATCATGTTCGACGCCGCCACGGACGCCGTGAAGGTGACGGACTTTGGCATCGCGCGCATCACGGACTCCAGCAAGACGCGCACGGGGATGGTCCTGGGCACCCCCAGCTTCATGTCGCCCGAGCAGCTCGCGGGCAAGAAGGTGGATGGCCGATCGGACCTGTATTCCTTGGGCGTCACGCTGTTCCAGCTGCTGACCGGGTCCTTGCCGCTGCGCGGCGAGTCGATGACCGAGCTCATGCACAAGATCGCCAGCGTGGACGCACCCGACATCCGCCAGCTGCGGCCGGAGCTTTCATCCGCGGTGGCCCGCGTGGTGGCCCTGGCCCTCCAGAAGCGCCCGCAGGCGCGCTACCAGACGGGGCGGCAATTCGCTTCCGACCTGCGCCAGGCAGGCGCAGCATCCTCGGCGCCGGAAGTGTTACCGGGCCCGGAAGCAGTCGTCTATGATGCGGACCGCGATGCAACAGGGCATGAAATGGCGGATTTTCAGGAAACCGTGATGGAGCCACCCGCCGGGCGGGGTGCGGCATCCCCGCCGATTCCAGGCGCCCGATGACGCACGCCTCCACATCCATGACCTACGAATTTTTCGCGCGGACCGACAAAGGCCGCGTGCGCACCAACAATGAAGACGCGGTGGCGGTCGACCGGGATGCGCAGGTCGCCATCCTGGCCGATGGCATGGGCGGATACAACGCCGGCGAAGTGGCAAGCGGCATGGCCACCACCTTCATCCGCACCGAGATGGCCCGCTGGCTGGGGCAGGCAGGCGGCACGCCGCAATCCACCGACGTACGCCGCGCCCTGGAAATCTGCGTGGAGAACGCCAACCACGCGATCCTTGGAGCGTCGTTGTCCAACCCCCAGTACGCAGGGATGGGCACCACGCTGGTGGTGGGGGTCTTCCACGGCAGCCGCCTCATCCTCGGGCACATCGGCGACTCCCGCTGCTACCGCGTGCGGGACGGCGTCCTGCAGCAGATCACGCGCGACCACTCCTGGCTTCAGGAACAGGTGGATGCCGGCTTGCTCACCGCACAGCAAGCGGCCCTGTCGTCCAACCGCAACCTGGTCACCCGCGCGCTGGGCGTGGAGCCCAACGTCATGATGGAAGTCAACGAATTCCAGGTCGCGCCGAATGACCTGTTCCTGATGTGTTCGGACGGGCTCACGGACATGGTCGCGGACGCGGACCTGGCGGAACTGGTGCGGGCACCTGTTCCCCTGGAGGAAAAAGCCACACTGCTCATCGACACCGCCAATGCGAATGGTGGCCGTGATAACGTGAGCGTACTGCTGGTGCAAGCGGCCGCGGGAGGCAAGAAGCGCGGCCTTATGTCCCGATTGCTAGGGGCCGCGTGAGTGGCCGCTACTACACAACAATTACTCATCACATCAGGAGTGGATCATGCCCAGAATGATCGTTTCAATCGACGGGGTTGTCATCAAGGAAGTGCAACTGACCAAGGAGCGGACCACGCTGGGCCGGCGCCCCTACAACGACATCGTGATCGACAACCTCGCGGTGAGCGGCGAGCATGCCGTCATCCATATGGCGGGCCAGGATGTGGAGATTGAAGACCTGGGCAGCACCAACGGCACCTACGTCAATGCCAAGGCCGTCAAGCGGCAGGAACTGCGCAACGGCGACACGGTCGAGGTGGGCAAGTACAAGATCCGCTTCCTGCACGAGGCCGAGGGGCAGAACTTCGAGAAGACCATGATCTTCAAGCCCGGCATGGTCCCGCCCGTCGGCGCAGCCGCGCGCCCCGCAGTTCCGGCGCCGGCTCCTGTTCCCATTTCCGCGGTCATCCGGGTCATGTCGGGAGCCGCCGCCGGGCGTGAAGTGTCGCTGCAGAAGGTGGTCACCACCATTGGCAAGCCTGGCGTGGCGGTTGCATCCATCACCAAGCGCCATCAAGGATTCGTGCTGGCCCATGTGGAAGGTCCCGACATGCCGTTGCTCAACGGCGCCTCCATCGGAACATCGCCCGTGCCGCTCAAGAACGGTGACCGGCTCGAACTGGCCGGCACGGAAATGCAGTTCGAACAGAGCTGACCGCCACCGCCGGACTGCAGCAGCCCCATAGGCGGCTCATTCCGGCCCACTGCCCCTGGAATTCGTGCGCAATCCCGTCTTGCACCTGTTCTGGCGCCATGGGCGGCGCATGGCGGTCACGTTGATTCCGCTGGTATTTGCGCTGCTGCACATTGCAGGCGTTCTTCATCTCCAGGTCCTGGAGCGGCTGGAAAACATCATCTACGACACCCGGCTGCGCGCCACCATGCCGCGCACACTGGACGAGCGCATCGTCATCGTCGACATCGACGAGAAAAGCCTGGAGCGGGTGGGGCATTGGCCCTGGGGGCGGGACAAGCTCGCCACCCTGAGCCGTGAATTGTTCGAGCGCCAGCAGGTGGCGGTCGTGGGTTTCGACGTCCTCTTTGCGGAGGCCGACGGAAGCTCGGGACTCTCCAGCCTCGAGCAGCTGGCCCGGGGCCCCTTGCGGGCCCAGGCAGGGTTCAAGGAACAACTCGCGCGCCTGGCCCCGGCGCTCGACTATGACGCGCTCTTCGCCCGGTCGCTCCAGGGGCGGCCGGCGGTTCTGGGCTACTACCTCACCAGCGACCGGGACGGAAGGACAAAAGGCGTGTTGCCCGCGCCAGCGCTCTCCCCGGAGCGGCTGCGCGGCCTGCCGCTGAAAGCCACTTCCTGGGGCGGTTATGGCAGCAACATCGAAGAGCTCGCCAGCGCCGTGCCCGCCGCAGGCTTTTTCAACTCCATCACCGATGACGATGGCGTCGTCCGCTCCCTTCCCCTGCTTGCGGAGCACCAGGGGAAGTACTACGAATCCCTCGCGCTGGCGATGTTTCGCACGGTGCTTGGCATGCCGGAAGTGCACCCCGGCTTTGCCAGCCCTCTTCCTGAAGGCGGATACGACACGCTGCAGAGCGTCGTGCTGCGCCAGGATGGCCGCGCGCTGGCATTGCCCGTGGACGCCCAGCTCGCAACCCTCATCCCCTTCCGCGGCCCCGGGGATGTCGGCGGTGGGTCGTTCCGGTACATCTCCGCGTCCGACGTCCTGGAGGGCAAGCTCCCTTCCCATAGCCTTCAGAACCAGCTGGTGCTGGTGGGCTCGACCACGCCCGGCTTGCTGGACCTGCGCGTGACCCCGGTGGGCCGCACCTACCCAGGCGTGGAGACGCACGCCAACATGCTCTCGGCCTTTCTGGACGGGAAAAGCATCGTGCGGCCAGACTACGCCGTGGGCTTTGATGCCGTGCAGCTGCTCATCGCAGGCCTTTTGCTGGCGGTGGCGCTGCCAGCGCTTTCGGCGACCTCCGCGGTCTTGCTCAGCCTTGGGACCGTCTCAGTCCTTGCCGTGCTCAATCTCTGGCTCTACCTCGCCCATGGCCTGGCCATGCCACTGGCTACCGTGGTGGTGATGGCGGTGTTCGCATTCGCCCTGAACATGGTCTACGGCTACTTTGTGGAAAGCCGCTCCAAGCGGGAACTGGCTGCGCTGTTTGGCACGTATGTGCCGCCGGAACTGGTGGACGAGATGGTCAAGCAGCCCGAGAAGTACAGCATGCAGGCGACCAACCAGGAGCTGACCGTGATGTTCTGCGACATGCGGGGGTTTACGGCCATGTCTGAACAGATGGAACCGCTGCAACTCCAAGCCCTGCTCAACGAGGTGTTCAGCCGGCTCACCCACATCATTCGCAGTCATCGCGGCACCATCGACAAGTACATGGGGGACTGCGTGATGGCGTTCTGGGGAGCGCCGGTGGCTACGCCAGACCATGCGCAACTGGCGGTGCGGGCAGCGCTGGACATGGAGCAGGCAGTGGAACAGATCAACCATGCGCACCGGGAGCGCGGCCTTCCGGAGATTGGCGTGGGCATTGGCCTCAATACTGGCACCATGTGTGTTGGAGACATGGGCTCCGACATCCGGCGCAGCTATACCGTGATTGGCGACGCCGTCAATCTCGGGTCGCGCCTGGAAGGACTGTCCAAACACTATGGTGTGCGCACTGTAGCAAGTGCCACCACCCAGGCCCAGGCGTCCCAATTCGCGTGGCGGGAGCTGGACTTGGTGCGCGTGAAAGGCAAAGCCCAGACAGTTTCAATTTATTCGCCAGTTACCTCACTGCCTATCCCAGGGCACCAGATCATCGAAGAAATATCTACTTGGCAACACTTCCTTGAAGCCTATCGCAACCAGGACTGGGCACAATGCGGCAAACTGCTCGCACATTTGAAGCAAACAGCCCCACCATCTGCCCTCTATGACTTGTATACGGCCCGTCTACAACTCCGGCAAGCGCAGGCCTTCGACCCCGCCTGGGACGGCGCTACAAACTTCGACACCAAATAGTGAATAGGGTGGCCCCATGAAAGTTCGCGTGCTGGGCTGCTCCGGGGCCATCGCCAAAGATTGCCGGACGACCTCATTTCTCATCGACAACAACATCCTGGTCGATGCGGGCACGGGGGTGGGAGACCTGACGTTGGACGAGATGCGCCAGATCGACCATGTGTTTCTGACGCATTCCCATCTGGATCACATCGCGGCGTTGCCATTGATGCTAGATTCGGTCGCATCCCTACGTGATACGCCCGTGCAGATCCACGCCTTGCCAGCCACCATCCAAGCACTGCGCGAACACGTTTTTAACAAAATCATCTGGCCCGACTTCGAATCAATCCCTACGGCTGACCGACCGTTTGTGCGTTTCTATCCGCTGCAGATAGGAGAACAGCGCATCGTAGCCGGGCGGCTAGTGGAGGCACTTCCCGCAGTCCACACGGTGCCCGCCGTCGGCTATGCCATCCAAGGAAACGAAGGTTGGTGGGTCTTTAGCGGCGACACTGAGCGCAACCCCTTGTTCTGGGAGCGGATCAACAAACTACCCGCGGTGATGCTCGTCATTGAGACTGCTTTCAGCGACCGTGAAAGCGCTTTGGCTCGCCGTAGTTTGCACCTGTCACCACACACTTTGCTCGCTGAACTGCAGTCCTTCGCCACGCATCATTGCAAGGTGTACATCACTCATACCAAACCGGCGGAAACAGAAATCATCATGGAAGAAATTCGTGGCCTGTTCGCCGCAAATTTGGCGAATGCCGCTACCTCCGATTTCGTCAACATCCAATGGCTGCAGGAAGGGCAGACGTTCGCTGTATGACAACAGTTTTTATCTTCTAAAAGAAATGTTCTTGAATTTTGCTGACAACAGTGGCACATAGAGTCTACAAAATTTGTTTTTTGGTGGGTGGTGACACTCTTGATCGGACAAAATTGTCAGACTGAACGATGAAGAATGAATAGTGGCGACGTTACAGAACGCCGGTCTCTCTACAGAGAATTTCATCGCTGAGACGCAGATTGGCACGGGAAATGCTTGGAAGCTTGCAGACCTGAAGAATTCTTCTGCAGGTTGTAAATTGCAATTGACCTCTAAGGAGTTTCTTATGACGCGCACTCTGCAAAAGGGTTTTACCCTGATTGAATTGATGATCGTGGTGGCTATTATTGGTATTTTGGCTGCTGTAGCGCTGCCTGCGTATCAAGATTACAGCATTCGCGCGAAGGTCTCGGAAGGGGTAATTGCAGCCTCTTCCGCTAAGGCTGTACTGAGCGAAGCATTCCAGACTGGCGGCGTTACTGCCTTGGATGCTGCTGCTGCTGGTATTAATACCACGTCCTTCCAAGAAAAGCAATCTAAGTACGTGGCCAACTTCTGCATTGACCAAGTTCCTGCTGGTGGCGCCAACTGTACAGCCCATGCAGGTGGTGCGACGGGCCCATGGCAAATCAACGTTGCCATCGCAGCTACTGCAGCCAATGGCATTCCCACGGGCCTAAACGGTCGTATCCTTTCGTTCCGGCCTCTGGTCAACAATGGTGGTACTATCGGCACGCCTACCGCGACGTCGGCGGGTGCCGTCGATTGGGCATGTGGTAGTTCGACGGTCGTAACGGCGACCGCTCGATTCACCGCCGCCAACGCACCAACGGTACCTGCAACCGCCTTGGACGCCAAATATGCCCCTGCTGAGTGCCGTTAATTCAGCGATGTAGAGGTTTAATACTTTGCTGATTTTGACTTAGTGAGTCTCCAAAGAGGGTGCCAAAGGGCACCCTCTTTATTTCAGTTGAAGCTTTTGTGAATTTTCGCCAGTAGTGGGGGATCCCATCATGGTTGCCATCACCAGCAAAGGCTTTACCCTGATCGAGTTGATGATCGTGGTAGCCATTATCGGCATTCTGGCGGCTGTCGCTATGCCAGCCTATCAGGCCTATGCTATCCGCGCAAAAATCACTGAGGCACTCGTGTCCGCCTCTGTTGTCAAGACCCTTCTTAGTGAGGGTTATACGCAGAATCGGGCAACCGGCTTGGATGCGGCCGCAACGGCAATCAACCTCAGCCCCGTGACGGACAAACAATCAAAATACGTGGCTAATATTTGCGTAGGTGCTGCGGGGGCGGTAGGCACTGCTTGCGCACTCTTTTCCCCCGATGGGGCCTGGCCTATTTTCGTGACCATTTCAGCCAATGCGGGCAATGGCATTCCTGCAGGACTGAACGGCATGACATTCACCTTGTCGCCCAATGCGGCCAATGTTGCGCCAACAGCCGCATCCAGTCACTCCATTGACTGGGCGTGTGCCGGCAATACCTCCATGACGGCAACAGCCCGTGGCATGACCAACGTCACGCTGGGTACCCTGCCCGCCAAATATCTTCCGACAGAGTGCCGTTGACGAATCCCCAAACTCTCTCATGTTGTTCGCTTCACGCATCCGGTCTGCAGCAAAGGCCAGCTTATTTCATTTCTTAGGTTCAGTCAGCATAGCCATAATAGCTGCGGTATTGGTATTTTTTATCTGGTATCCGCACCCATATGGCCTTCTATCGGGGGGGCTCAGCCTTTTTCTTATTTTATTCTGCGTGGACGTGACCTGCGGGCCCTTGTTGACACTAATAGCCTTCACACCAAAAAAGTCCAGTCGAGAACTTGTTATTGATATGACTCTGATATTATTAATGCAATTTACGGCATTGGTCTATGGTATTCATATAGCCTACCAAGCGCGGCCACTTTTTTTGGTTCATGAAGTAGATCGGTTTCGCGTCATAGGCCTACCAGATTTCAATGGTGCCAATGTAAGCCAACAGCTAGCTAAGCTAGACCCTTCAATCCGCCCAAACTGGCATAGTGGGCCAAGCGTTGTAGGCATTCGTGATCCTTTGAATGCAGAAGAACGTAAAAATGTCATGCTGGAATCAATTCTCGGTGGACGCGACTACTCCCAACGGCCTGAATTTTATACTTCTTACAATGACGAATACAAAAATAAGGTACTAAAACGCGCCAGACCACTGAAGGCGTTTATTGAGCATTTTCCTGATTCGATGAATGCAGCACTCAAATTGCTGCGCAACGGCGATGTGGCAGTCGACGATGCGTTATTTCTACCTGTGCTTCATAAACAAGAGTGGGTGGTAGTATTGGACAAGTCCGCTCGCATTCTAGGTTTTCTCCCAGGAGATGGTTTCGCAGTGCATTGATTCCGCGTAGATTAGCAAAGAGAGACGATCCTCCAATCTCGTGAATAAGCGACTTCGAGGTAAACGTACCATTGCAGACCGCCTACTTCATGCCGCATCTTCCCATCCCCGTTGGGGAAATGTGCTGTTCAAGCCATAAAGCTTCCCGACTTCCCTCCGTGTTTTTCCAGTACCCTGACGCCAGTAACTATCATTCCTCTGTCCACTGCCTTGCACATGTCATAGACAGTGAGCAACGCCACCTGCACCGCCGTCAGAGCCTCCATTTCCACTCCCGTCGGCCCCACAGTTTCAACGGTGGCCGTGCACTGAACAGCATGCTCTGCAGGTAGCAGTTCAAAGTCCACCGCCACCCGCGTGAGTGCCAGCGGGTGGCACAAAGGAATCAGCTCGCTGGTCCTCTTTGCGGCCATGATGCCTGCCAGACGAGCGACGCCCAGCACGTCGCCTTTCTTGGCAGTACCTGACTCAATCAGCGACAGTGTCTGCGGCTGCATATCAATGCGGCCTCTGGCGATGGCCACTCGGTGCGTTGCGGGCTTGCCGCCAACGTCCACCATATGGGCCTGTCCGTGGGCATCAAAGTGGGTCAATGGGGAGGTACTCATAGGTCAGGCAGGCACACTGGCTTACAACAGCGCGCAGAACATTCGAAGGGTCAAGGCATCATACGGGCATGCACACCATGATTTTGCTTTGCTTCGGAGAGCTGTCTGTGTTGAATTTTTGGAAAAAAAGGGCTCTAGCGTTTGCAAGGCAAGCGCTGTCAATTTCTCTTTTTACAGCAATAGCAAGCCTTCTGACTCCAACCCTGGTCACGGCCCAAGCAGGCCTCCCCACCCTCGGCGACTCCGGCGACCTCACCACCAGCGCCGAGCGCCGCCTGGGTGACCGCATCATCCGCGAACTCTACCGGGATCCCGACTACATCGACGATCCTGTGATCGCGGACTATGTACAAGGCATATGGCGCCCGCTGATGGCTGCCGCCAAGGCACGCGGGGAACTCTCTTCCGAGCTGGATGAGCGCTTTGCCTGGGAAATCCTTCTGGGCCGGGACCGCACCGTCAATGCCTTCGCGCTGCCTGGAGGCTATCTGGGCCTGCACCTGGGGCTCGTCGGCGTCGTGACCAGCCGCGACGAACTGGCCTCTGTGCTGGCCCATGAACTCAGCCATGTCACCCAGCGCCATATCTCCCGCCTGGTCACCCAGCAAAGCAAACAGACGCCCCTGCTGCTGGGCGCGATGATTCTGGGTGCCCTGGCGGCCAGCAAGAACCCGGGTGCCACACAGGCGCTGGTGGTGGGTGGCCAGGCGCTGGCGATGCAGAACCAGCTCAATTTCTCGCGCGACATGGAGCGGGAGGCAGACCGCATCGGCTACGGCCTGATGGCGCCCGCGGGGTTCGCGCCGCAAGGATTCGTGAGCATGTTCGACAAGCTCCAGCAGGCCAACCGTCTCAACGACAACGGCTCCTGGCCCTATCTGCGCAGCCACCCGCTGACCACCGAGCGCATGGCGGACATGCACTCGCGCATTCCCCCGGGTGCCACCACCACGGCGGCAGCGCCTTCCACGCTGGAACACGCGATGGTCGCGGCGCGTGCCAGGGTGCTGTCCAATCCGGGGGTCGACACCCTGCGCCAGTGGATCGCCGAGCCCCAGGGCACGGGGTTTACCTCCCAGCCCGCCACCCGGCGCGCCGCCGTGCTGTACGCGGCAGCCCTGGGCAGCAGCCAACTGCGGGATGCCACAGGCGCGCGCGCGACCGCAAAAAAACTGGAAGATCTGGTTCGCAACGACGCCCCGGCCCACCGGTTGGCAAGGCTGCTGGAGGCCGAAATTGAACTGGCGGCTGGCGAGGCAGGCGCCGCTGTGAACATGCTTTCCAGCGATGTGGGCGGCGGCGGCAACCGCCGCCCTGAACTGGTTCTGCGTTCACAGGCCCTCCTGCGTGCCGGGCGTGCGGCCGAGGGCAGCGGGCCGCTGCAAAGCTGGGTTGCCACAAACCCCAGGGACGCCACGGCGTGGCAGCTCCTGGCATCGACCTGGCAGGCCCAAGGCCAGCCGCTGCGGGCCGTGCGTGCGGAAGCGGAGGCGCACGCCGCGCGCTATGACTACGCGGCGGCGGTGGACCGTTTCAAGGCAGGCCAGGATCTCGCACGGCGTGGCGGGCCGCAGGTGGACCACATCGAGGCATCCATCATCGACACGCGGCTGCGGGCCGTGGAGTCACTTCTTCGTGAACAGGCCGCCGAGCGCTGATTCGATCACCACGCCGAGCAGGGAGTAGATCAGCGATCCCAGCAACGCGGCGCCGAAGCCATTGACGTGGAAACCGTCCAGTACGCTGGCCGCCGCCCAGAACATCAGCGCATTGATGACGAAGAGAAAGAGGCCCACGGTGACGATCGTGACCGGCAGTGTCAGCACCACCAGCACCGGCCGCAACACCACGTTGAACAGGCCAATCACAAAGGCCGCGATCAACGCGGACGTGAAGCTTTGCACTTCCACGCCGCTGTAGACATAGGCCACGAACAGCAGCGACGCGGCGCTGAGCAGCCATTTCAGAAGGAGTTTCATGGCCGGAGAATAGCACCGGCCCGGCGCGAAAAGGAAATGCGCGAAGCAGGCCCCCCGACGCCGGGAAGAAGGCGCCCATGCAGGCCCGCCGCCCGCCGCCGGTCTACTCGAGTGCGAGCACCCACAACGCCCCGAAGCCCGTGAGCAGGCTGCCCAGCGTTCCGGGCAGCGGCGACCAGCGCTTGTTGTTGTCGGGACGGGCGGGCTCCTGGGGCATGTCGGTCTTCGGCCGGCGGGCATCCACCACCTGGGCGACAGACGCCCCCGCAGCCTGGAGCTGGTCCGTGAGTTCGGCCAGCGGCCCCTTGGCCAGCACCGTGGTCACCCTGCCCGCAGGCACCCGCAGCACGGGAAGAATCTGGGCGAACAGCTTGTCTGCCCACTTGAGCCGCCAGTTCTCCCGCGCGCTGTGGCTCACCCATTTGCTGATGCGGTGGGTCATTCGCGGCGCGCATGCCACCAGCACCCACTGCGTCTGGGCAGCCGCGTCACGGGCGAACAAGGGTGCCAGCACCTGCTGCGCATATGCCGCGTCGTCCACATACACGATGACTCTGTCCATACCGCCTCTCCTGTTGGTGCCAAGAACAAAAGGGGGGCTGAACGCCCCCCCTTTTTCTCCTGGCCGGTTCAGATTGTTGCCTCTATTCCTCAGCCCTGCTGCTCGGCAGGTGCCGCGGCCGCACGGCGTGCAAGGATGATCTTGCCCGCCAGCAAGACGAGCAGGGCACCGGCCACGCTGGCGCCGTACTTGATCACATCCGTCTGCGGCAGCTTCAGCATCCATTGCCATTTGTCGGGGTTGGAGAAGGCGGGGTCCGTCACCAGCATGCCGCCAGCGATCCAGCCCAGCAGCATGCCGCCGAGCGTGATGATCATGGGGAAGCGCTCCATGAGCTTGATGACCAGCTGGCTGCCCCAGACGATGATCGGGATGGAGATCAGCAGGCCCAGCACCACCAGCAGGAACGAGTGGTCGCCCGCATTCTGTGCCGCGCCCGCGATGGCGATCACGTTGTCCACGCTCATCACGAGGTCGGCGACGATGATGGTCTTGATGGCGGCCAGCAGCTTGTCGCTGCCCTGCACGTCGCCGTGGCCTTCTTCATCGGGGGCCAGCAGCTTGACGCCGATCCACACCAGCAGCAGCGCGCCCACGAACTTGAGGAACGGCAGCGCCAGCAAGGTCATCGCGAAGGCGATCAGGATCACGCGCAGCACGATGGCGCCGGCTGTGCCCCAGATGATGCCCTTGGTCCGCTGTGCGGGAGGCAGCTTGCGGCAGGCCAGCGCGATGACCACCGCGTTGTCGCCGCCCAGCAGGATGTCGATGATGATGATCTGGCCGAGTGCGAGCCAGAATTCGGGCGAAGCCAAAAAGTCCATAAAGTCCTCAGTATCAATGTGCGCGAAGGAGGGTCTCGCCGCCACTGTAGCGCCGAGTCCGCCCAAGGGATAGAGGGCCTGCGGCAGGAGGATCAGGACGGCCCCGGGGCTGGGGCGTGAATGCGAAGGGCGGCCTTGATCAGCCCTGGCGGGCCCATCAAAGGTCTTGCTCAGTCCGGCGCCCTGGTGGTGCGCGCTGAACCCGGACCGCCGGAAGCGATGTTTCGCTTCGTATTGACGACGGTTCCGATGCCTCGCTTCCCAATCGCCAGCGCCTGGCCGTGCCGGAATGCAAGTCGGGAGCTACTCCCCTTCGAAGCGTCGATTGGAACATCGCCAGCACGGACGCGCAAGTGCGGCGCGATTGTGGTTATTGCGTATGCGACGCGATGGCGGGGTGACCGGGGCATAACACCTTTGCCAGGATTGCCTTGCCCGCGCGGCTATGATCCAGCCCCCTTCGCGCAATCGCCCATGGCCGCCATTCACATCACCGACATCGAAGCCGCCATCAACCACTGGCGCGGCCGCGCGCCGTCGCCCGATGGAGTCACCCTGGCGCCGCAGATCCGCGCCCTGGGGGAGGTGTATGCGCTGATGGTGTACCGGCGCGAGGATGCCGTGGACGAGGACAGCTTCCCCCTCGATGCGCTGGCCGCCTGGCAGGCCTGGTATGACACGACCCCCGACACGCCCTGTATCGCCATCTGCTCCACCAGCCAGGGCGATGACCTGTGCAAGGGCTGCGGACGGACTTTTGACGAGGTGCAGTTCTGGCCGGCGATGACACCTGTCGAGAAACGCACGGTGTGGCGGCGCATCACGCTGGAGCATTCCGCGTGGCGGTTCAACCGCTATGCGGAGCGTGCCGCCGAAGGCGCATCCCGGACACCGGCCGAGGCACCTTAGCGGCTGGGGCCCGCGCCCCGCGGGGACTGTACGCCAGGCGTTCAAACCGCTATGGTGGTCCCATGCTGCGCCTCACACAAGCCCCGAACATCGCCATCGCCACGCTGTGGGCGGACCTGTTGTGCGAAGCGGGCATGGCGGCCTCCGTGCAGCGCCAGTATCTGGGCGCTGCAGCGGGGCACCTGCCGCCCGACCAGTGCCTGCCCGAAATCTGGCTGGACTATGACGAACACGCTGCCCGTGCGCGTACTCTGCTGCAGGAGCTCCAGGATTTGCCGCAGCGCCGCTGGGCATGCCAGTGTGGGGAGACGGTCGAAGGCGGGTTCGAGCAGTGCTGGCAATGTGGCACGCTCATGCCACGGGATTGAATCAGCAACTACTAAATTAATAGCTGCTAGCGCTTACCTATCAGGCGCTAGAGGCTTTTTTTACCAGTATTTCAGTCACTTCCAGCGCACGGGCTCCACATGCACGCTGCCCTGCGTGCTGCTCAGGGTGATCGCCCCCTCCTGCACCGTGGCCTGCAGCTGCATGCTGCGCTCGGCCAGCTGCGCCAGCGCCTGGGATGCTTCGGTGGGAATGCGCCACACCTGCAGCTTTTCCAGCCGCGAGAGCTTGGTCTCGATGCCCTTCCACCAGATTTCGGCGGCGTGGTTGAAGCAGTAGACGATCACGGAATCGGCCTTGCTGCAGGCCTTGGTGAGCGGCTTGTCTTCCGGCTGGCCCACCTCGATCCAGACGCGCTTGCGGCCCGTGAAGTCGGTCAGCGACGCATCCGGGTCATCGGGGTCCGACAGGCCCGCGCCAAACGCCAGCGTGGCGTCGCCATTGCACAGGTCGTTGAGCTGGTGCGCGGCAATGGCCAGGGCGGCCAAGCGGACCATCATGCGCTCATCCGTCTCGCTGGGATGGCGGGCGAGCGTGAGCGCATGGTCGGCGTAGTAGCCGTGGTCGATGTCGGCGATCTGGAGATTCGCCTTGAAGATGGTGGATTTGATGGCCATGCAGCCTCACTACTAAATAGATAGCTGCCAGCGCTTGACAGGCAAGCGCCAGAGGCCAAAAAGGCTGAAAAACCTGAGGTCAGACCCGGCGAGCCAGCTCGGCCGCCTTGCCGACGTAGCTGCCCGGCGTCATCGCCAGCAGCCGGTCCTTTTCGGCCTGGGGGATTTCCAGCGAATGGATCAGCCCGTGCAGCGCCTCGGCCGTCACGGTCTTGCCGCGCGTGACTTCCTTCAGTTTTTCGTAAGCGCCCTGCACACCAAAGCGGCGCATCACCGTCTGGATGGGCTCGGCCAGCACTTCCCACGAGGCGTCCAGGTCTTCGGCCAGGGCCTCTTCGTTCAGCTCCAGCTTGTTCAGGCCGGTCAGCAGCGAGGCATAGGCCAGCGCCGCGTAGCCCAGGGCCACGCCCATGTTGCGCAGCACGGTGCTGTCGGTCAGGTCGCGCTGCCAGCGGCTGATCGGCAGTTTTTCGGACAGGTGCTTGAGCAGCGCATTGGCAAGGCCCAGGTTGCCCTCGGCGTTTTCAAAGTCGATCGGGTTGACCTTGTGCGGCATGGTGCTGGAACCGATCTCGCCAGCCTTCAGGCGCTGCTTGAAGTAGCCCAGGCTCACATAGCCCCAGATGTCGCGCGACAGGTCGATGAGGATGGTGTTAGCGCGTGCCACCGCGTCGAACAGCTCGGCCATGTAGTCGTGCGGCTCGATCTGGATGCTGTAAGGCTGGAAGGTCAGGCCCAGGCCCAGCGGCTCGGGGGTTTCGATGACCTTCTTGCTGAAGGCTTCCCAGTCGAAATCGGGCCAGGCGGACAGGTGGGCGTTGTAGTTGCCCACGGCGCCGTTCATCTTGCCCATGATCTTGACGGCGGCCACGCGCTCGCACGCCGTCTGCAGGCGCATGACCACGTTGGCCATCTCCTTGCCCACGGTGGTCGGGCTGGCGGTCTGGCCGTGGGTGCGGCTGAGCATGGGCACGTCGGCGTAGGCGTGCGCCATTTCGCGCAGCTTGAGCACGATGCGGTCCAGGCCCGGCAGCACGACCTGGTCGCGGCCCGAGCGCAGTTGCAGCGCGTGGCTGGTGTTGTTGATGTCTTCGCTGGTGCAGGCAAAGTGGACGAACTCCGAGGCTTTTTCCAGCTCGGGGCGCGCTTCGAACTTGCTCTTGATCCAGTACTCCACGGCCTTCACGTCGTGGTTTGTTGTTTTTTCGATCTCCTTGATGGCCGCGGCGTCAGCCTCGGAGAAGTTCTTGATGAGGCCCAGCAGGTAGGCGCGGGCGCCGGTCGTGAGAGGCTTGAATTCGGCAAAACCAGCGTCCGAGAGGGCGATGAACCAGGCCACTTCCACCTGCACGCGGCGGTGCATGTAGCCATGTTCGCTCATGATCGGGCGCAGGGCGGCAAGTTTGCTGGCGTAACGGCCGTCAAGCGGCGACAGGGCGGTGATGGTGGACAGGCTCATGGCGCGCAATTGTAGGCGCCGCGCATCAGTCAGCCCCGCGCAGGCCGCTGCCGATAGAATCAAACTCGAATTGTTCTGCTTACCCGCGCACTGGAAGACAAACCATGAAATTGATCGGAGCCTCTGCCAGTCCCTACGTCCGCAAGGTGCGGATCGTGATGGCTGAAAAAAAGCTCGACTACCAGTTCGTACAGGAAAACGTCTGGGCGGACGACACCCATATCTCCACCTCCAACCCGCTGGGCAAGGTGCCCTGCCTGGTGATGGAGGGCGGCGAAGCCGTGTTTGATTCGCGCGTGATCGTGGAATACCTGGACACCCTGTCCCCGGTGGGCAAGCTCATCCCCACCCAGGGCCGCGAACGCGCCGAGGTCAAGACCTGGGAAGCCCTGGCCGATGGCGTGGTGGACGCCGCCATCCTCGCGCGGCTGGAAGCCACCTGGGCCCACCGCAAGGACAGCGAACGCAGCCAGGCCTGGATCGACCGCCAGCTGCGCAAGGTGCACGACAGCCTCAAATCCATGAGCCAGGGCCTGGGCGACAAGCCGTTTTGCAGCGGCATCCACCTGAGCCTGTCCGACATCGCCGTGGGCTGTGCGCTGGGCTGGCTGGAATTCCGCTTTCCGGAGATCGCCTGGCGCAATGAATACCCCAACCTGGGCAAGCTGCTGGACAAGCTGATGCTGCGCCCGAGCTTCGCGGACACCAGGCCCAGCTGAGCCGCCCGCCAGCGGCGCGGGGCGGCACGGCCGGACGCCGCGCACGGGCTTGCGGCACGGCGTGGCGGGCATGCCGTATGCTACGCAGCTTATGAACGAAATGGTTCAAAACATCCCCAAGGCCCTTGGCGCGCGCGCCAGCCGGCAACGCGCGGCGCGCGACGCCGCCGCCACGCCGGGCGCGGACCGGGTGCGCGTCAACGACCCCGACCGCACCATGGCCAACATCCTGCAGGTGGCCACGGCGGAGTTTGCCGACAAGGGCCTGGCGGGGGCGCGCATCGATGAGATCGCGGCGCTGACCAGCACCAGCAAGCGCATGATCTACTACTACTTCGGTAGCAAGGAAGGCTTGTATGTCGCTGTGCTGGAGGATGCCTACCGGCGCATCCGCCGCATCGAATCGGAACTGCACCTGGAAGACCTGGCGCCCGAGCAGGCGCTGCGCACGCTGGTCGGGTTCACGGTGGACTACCAGCTCGCCAACCCCGATTTCATTCGCCTGGTGATGAATGAAAACATGCACCGGGGCGAGTTCATCAGCCGCTCCACCACCATCCAGGAACTCAACATTCCCGTCATCCACGCGGTGCACAACGTGTACCAGCGCGGCGTGGCTGCCGGCGTCTTCCGCCCCGACGTGGACCCGGTGGACCTGCACATGTCGATCTCGGCGCTGTGCTTCTTCAATGTGGCCAACCGCCATACGTTCGGCGCGATCTTCAAACGCTCGCTCGACACCCCGGCCGCCACGGCGCAACGCCGGGAATCGATCATCGAGATGATCGTGCGCTTCCTGCGCCCCTGAACCACCGGCGCCGGCGCGCGCCACCACGCCCTCTCCCTGAACAGGCCGCAGCGCGATGCAGCACCGCGCCCGGGCGGCATTGCGTCCCCACGCGGCTGCGGCCAATACGGCAAAACGGCGTTCAGGGTTTGCACCTAGATCAAATACTAACCAGTTCGTACAAAATTCTTCCAGCCTTTCAACCACAACGACTGGAGACACCATGTTCGCACTGGCCGACCGCGTGCTGCGGGGATACGCCCGCGTGCTGGATGCATTGGCGGGCCTGTGCCTGGCCATCATGGTGGTGCTCGTTTTTGGCAATGTGGTGCTGCGCTACACCCTCAACTCCGGCATCACCATCTCCGAAGAGCTGTCGCGCTGGCTGTTCGTGTGGCTGACCTTCATGGGTGCCGTGGTGGCGCTGCGCGAACATGGCCACCTGGGCGTGGACGCCCTGGTCTCGCGCCTGCCCACGCTGGGCAAGAAGATCTGCCTCCTGGTGGCGCAGGTGGCCATGCTCTATGTGTCGTGGCTGCTGCTCACGGGCAGCTGGTCGCAGACGGTCATCAACTGGGAAACCGAAGCCCCCGTGACCGGCGCCTCCGTGGGCATCTTCTACGCCAGCGGCGTGCTCATGGGCGCCTCGGCCATCGCCATCCTGCTGCGCGACCTGCTGCGCACCCTGTTCGTCCCCCTGGCCGACCATGAGCTGATCATGGTGCAGGAGAGCGAGGAGGCCGCCGCGCTGGAGCAGATCCAGCGGGACGCGCAAGCGGCCGCCGACACCCCGGGCGCGAACAGGCCCTGACGACAGACAACCAGCCCGGAACACCTCCCATGACCGTCGCGATCTTCCTCGGCTCCCTGCTGCTGGCCATGGCCATCGGCATTCCCATCGCCTACGCGCTGCTGCTCAGCGGCGTGGCGCTGATGTGGCACCTCGATCTGTTCGACGCGCAGATCCTGGCGCAGAACGTCATCAACGGCGCGGACAGCTTTCCGCTGCTGGCCGTGCCCTTCTTCATGCTCGCGGGCGAGATCATGAACGTGGGCGGCCTGTCCAGGCGCATCGTCAAGCTGGCGCTGGCCCTGGTCGGCCACATCCCTGGCGGGCTGGGCTATGTGGTCATCATGGCGGCGGTGATCCTGTCGGCGGTGTCGGGTTCTGCAGTGGCGGACGCGGCCGCGCTGACCTCGCTGCTGCTGCCCATGATGGTGGTCGCGGGCCACAGCAAGGAGCGCTCGGCCGGACTCATCGCCTCGGCGGGCGTCATCGGCCCCATCATTCCGCCGTCCATCGGCTTCGTGATCTTTGGCGTGGCGGCCAATGTGTCCATCAGCAAGCTGTTCCTCGCGGGCATCTTCCCCGGTCTGCTGCTGGCCGTCTCGCTGGCGGTCACGTGGTGGTGGCTCGGCCGCCGTGAAAACGTCATGCCTCCACCGCGCGCCACCCGCGCCGAACTGAAGGTGGCGCTGCGCGAGGCCGCCTGGGCGCTGGGCCTGCCCATCATCATCCTGGTGGGCCTGCGCATGGGTGTCTTCACGCCCACCGAGGCCGCCGTGGTGGCCGCGATGTATGCGCTCGTCGTCTCCATGGCGGTGTACCGCGAGCTCTCGTGGCGCCAGCTGGTGGGCATCTTCCAGGCGGCCGCGCGAACCAGCGCCGTGATCATGTTCCTGGTGGCCGCCGCCATGGTGTCGGCCTGGCTCATCACCGTGGCCGACCTGCCGTCCAAGGTCATCGGCATGCTCGAACCCTTCATGGGCAACCCCACCCTGCTGCTGGTGGCGATCATGGTGCTGGTCATGGTGGTCGGCACGGCCATGGACATGACGCCCACCATCCTCATCATGACGCCCGTGCTCATGCCGGTGGTGAAGGCCGCAGGCATCGACCCCGTCTACTTCGGCGTGCTGTTCATCATCAACAACTCCATCGGCCTCATCACGCCGCCCGTGGGCACCGTGCTCAACGTGGTGGCGGGCGTCGGGCGCATCTCCATGGGCCAGGTCACGCGCGGCGTGATGCCCTTCATGCTGGCGCAGTTCGTGGTGATGTTCCTGCTGGTCGCGTTCCCCTCGCTCGTCACCGTGCCCCTGCGCTGGCTCGGCGGCTGATTCCCGTGCCCCTCCCGTCTTCCGTTCCTTCCTGTTTCTGCCCCGCCCAAAACCCAAGGAGACATCCATGAAACTCTTGAAGACCCTGCTCGCCACCGCCCTCGTCGCGGCTTCGCTGCTGCCCGGTGCGCATGCTCAGGAACGCACCATCAAGTTCGCGTTCCAGAACCAGAAGGAGCACCCGCAGGCCCAGGGCGCGCAGAAATTCGCCGACCTCGTCGCGGCCAAGACCAGCGGCCGCATCGCGGTCAAGCTTTTTCCCGGCGGCACGCTGGGCGGCGACCTGCAGACCGTCTCGGCGCTGCAAGGCGGCACCGTGGAGATGACGGTGCTCAACGCCGGCATCCTGTCCGCACAGGCCAAGGAATTCGGCATCTACGACTTCCCGTTCCTGTTCGCCTCGCCCCAGGAGGCCGATGCCGTGACCGACGGCCCCTTCGGCAAGAAGCTGCTCGACAAGCTCGCGGCCAAGAACCTGGTGGGCCTGGGCTACTGGGAACTGGGCTTTCGCAACCTGACCAACAGCAAGCGCCCCATCACCAAGGCCGAGGACATCGCGGGCCTCAAGATCCGCGTGATCCAGTCGCCCATCTACATCGACATGTTCAACGCGCTGGGCGCCAACGCCGTGCCCATGCCGTTCCCCGAGCTGTACACGGCCATGGAGCAAAAGGCCGTGGACGGCCAGGAGAACCCGTTCTCCACCATCCTGTCGTCCAAGTTCGCCGAGGTGCAAAAGCACCTGACCATCACGCGTCACATGTACAACCCGCAGGCGGTCATCGTGAGCAAGAAGTTCTGGGACAGCCTGAACCCCGCCGACCAGAAGGCCGTGACCGAAGCCATGGCCGAGGCCACCGCGTTCCAGCGCAGCGTCTCGCGCTCGCAGGCCGACGTGGCGCTCGAAGAGCTCAAGAAGGCCGGCATGCAGGTCACCGAGTTCTCGCCGGCGGAAGTCGACAAGCTGCGCGCCAAGGTCAAGCCCGTGGTGGAAAAGCACAGCGACAAGGTGGGCGCCGAGACCGTGCAAGAGGTCTACGCCACGCTGGCCAAGCTGCGCGGCGGCAAGTAGGCCATCGCAACGCAGCAGCACCCCCGCGCTGCGGTGCGGGCACCAACGCCCACACGCCAGCGCGTCCTCCACGCAACCCGCCCATGAGCACCCAGCTCCTTGATCCCCCGGTGTCATCCACCGCATCCGCCATGTCTTCCACAAGCCCCCGCAAGGTGCTGATCGGGCTGATCGGTGCCGGCATCCAGAAGTCGCTGTCTCCCGCCCTGCACGAAGAGGAGGCGCGGCACCACGGCATGCGCCTGCACTACCAGCTGATCGACCTGGACCGCTCGGCGTCTTCTCCCGCACAGCTGCCCACGCTGCTGTCGGCTGCACGCATCATGGGCTATGCCGGCTGCAACGTGACCTACCCGTGCAAGCAGGCCGTGATCCCCTACCTCGACAGCCTGTCGGAAGAAGCGCAAGCCATGGGGGCCGTGAACACGGTCGTGGTCCACGATGGCAAGCTCGTGGGGCACAACACGGACGGGTCAGGCTGGGCCCGGGGCTTCACCCGTGCGCTGCCGGGCGCCGACCTCGGCCGCGTCGTGCTGCTGGGCGCGGGCGGTGCGGGCGCCGCCATCGCGCATGCCGTGCTGCGCCTGGGTGCACGGCACCTGACCATCGTCGATGCGCAGCCCGAACGGGCCGCGCAACTGGCCGCCGACGTGAATGCGCTCTATGGCCCCCGGGCCGAGGCCGGCGAGATCCACGCGGCCATGGCGCGGGCCACCGGGCTGATCCACGCCACGCCCACGGGCATGGACAAGCTGCCCGGCCTGCCCCTCGATACGGGCCTGCTGCGCCCCGCGCTGTGGGTGTCCGAGGTCGTGTACTTCCCGCTCGACACCGCCCTGGTCCAGGCCGCGCGCGCACTGGGCTGCCGCGTCTCGGACGGGGGCGGCATGGCCGTGGGCCAGGCGGTGGGTGCCTTTGAACTGTTCACCGGCGTGGCGCCCGACGCGGACCGGATGGACGCCCACTTTCGCCGGCTCGTCAGCCCGCGCTGACACCACCGCAACCACACGCAAGGAGTCCAACGCATGAGCACCCCGATGATGGCCGCCCGCGAGGCGCTCGGAGACCTGCCCAACCCCCTGGGACTGCAGGGGGTGGAGTTCATCGAATACGCCACCAGCCGCCCGCAGGCCCTGGGGCAGGCGCTGGAGCGCATGGGCTTCCAGCCGGTGGCGCGCCACCGCTCGCGCGAGGTCCTGCTGTACCGGCAGGGCGACATGAACATCATCGTGAACGCGCACCAGGACGAAGAGCGCACCGGGCCGCACGCGCCGTCGGCCCTGGCGGAAACCCCCGTGCTCGCCGCCATCGCCTTCCGTGTGGGCAACGCAGCCGCCGCCTACCGCCGCGTGCTGGAGCTGGGCGCCTGGGCCGTGCACACCGAGGTCCAGGTAATGGAGCTGAACATTCCCGCCATCCACGGCGTGGGCGCGAGCCGCATCTACTTCGTGGACCGCTGGAAGGAATTCTCGATCTACGAGGTGGATTTCATCCCCATCCCCACCGTGAATCCGCGCCCGCCCGCGCTGCAGGGCCTGCATCTGTTCGGCGTGGTGCAATACATCGGCCTGGGCAGGGCGCCTGACTGGATCCATTTCTACGGCGAACTGTTCGGCTTCGCCGAGCTGGCGCCCGACCAGTCGTTCGGCGTGCTCACGCATGGCCGCATCCTGGCCAGCCCCTGCGGCACGCTGCACTGGCAGCTGATCGAGCCGCTCGTGGATGCGCTCGATGCCGACCCCGAGGAACTGCTGCAGCGCGTGGCGTTCGGCACGCCGGACGTGCTGGCCACGGTGAACGCGCTGCGCGCCCGGGGCGTGGACTTCGTGGAATCCCCCACGGGGGTGCACACGGGCACGCGCGGCGCGCTCACGCGGGCCGATGCCGGCTCGCCCAGCTTCGAGCTGGTTCTCGACGCCCGCTGACCACCGCCCGGAGACCTCGATGCGCACTTCGACCATGCAACGCAACGTCGCCGACTTCGGCATGGACACCATCAGCCTGGCCGGCCCGCTGGAGGCCAAGCTGGCCGCCGTCAAGGCGGCGGGTTTCGGCCAGATCATGCTGGCGGCCCGCGACATCGTGGGCCATCCGCAGGGCATCGAGGCGGCCGTGCACGCCGTGCGCAGCAGCGGCCTGCGCGTGACGGGCTTCCAGGTGCTGCGCGACTTCGAGGGCCTGTCGGGCCACCTGCACAGCTACAAGGTGGACATCGCCAAGCAGATGATCCTGATGGCGCGCGACCTGGGCGCGCCGGTGCTGCTGGCCTGCAGCTCCACCTCGTCGCATGCCACCGCCGATGCCGACGCGATTGCCCGCGACCTGCGCAAGCTCGCCCTGCTGGCGCTGCCGCACGGCATCCGCGTGGCCTTCGAAGGCCTCTCCTGGGGACGGCACATCAACGAGGTGCATCAGGCGTGGGCCGCGGTCGAGCAGGCGGATTGCCCCAACCTCGGCCTCGCCATCGACTCGTACCACCAGTTCGCCACCAGCACGCCGCTCACGGCGCTGGCCGACGTGGACCCCGCCAAGATCTATCTGGTGCAGCTCTCGGACTTCATGTGGCAGGAGACCCGCACGGTGCAGGAGCGCATCGACACGGCACGGCACTTCCGCGTGTTCCCGGGCGAGGGCGTGCACAGCCAGGCGCTGGCCGAACTGGTGCGCACGCTCGATGGCATGGGCTACCAGGGCGACTACAGCTTCGAGGTCTTCAACGACGACTACCAGCAGCTGCCGCTGCCTTATGTGGCACAACGCGCATGGAACAGTGCGCTGTGGCTGGCCGAGGGCGTGCTGCAGCGCGCGGTGCCGCTGCCGGGGCACCCGCGCATCAAAACGCTGGCGTGATCAATGCGTCAACGGCCAACAATCAACTGTTGGCGCGTTTCTTGAGCCAGCGCATCAGCGCGCCCACCACCGGCAGCTTTTCGTACAGTTCTTCGGCGGCGTCCCAGTAGTCGCGGTGTAGCGCCACCAGGTCCTGGCCATCGAACACCAGGTGCGAGGCGCCGCGCACGGTCTGCGTCACGCCCTTGTCAAAGCCCTTGAAGGCGAACAGAAAATCCCAGGTCAGGAAACACTGCGGGCCCTGCACCACGCGGCCGGTGACCACGAAACGCGGCTGCTCCAGCGCCTCGAACATGTGGTCGAAGATGGCCTGGATGGCGGGCAGGCCCCGCACTTCGTTGAACGGGTCCTTGAAGCGCGCATCGGCCGCGTACAGGCGGCCCAGTGCCGCCACGTCGGCCGGGGCCAGGGTCTCGAAGAAGGCCACCACGCGGGTGACGGCTTCTTCGGTGGAGGTTGTGGTGCGAGGTGGCTGCAGCATGGCGCTCAGAGTCCCGTGAACTTGCGGACCGCAGGAAAGTACCACCGATACGGCAACACGCGCAGCAGTTTCATCACCCGCGTGAAGCGCTTGGGGAAGTGGATGTCGAAATGCCCCCGCTCCCAGCCCTGCAAGATGGCCGCCGCCGCCGCCTCGGGCGAGATCAGCGCGGGCATCGTGAAGTCGTTGCCCGCCGTGAGCGGCGTGGCCACGAAGCCGGGGTTGATCACGCTCACGCCAAGCCCCAAGCCGTGCAGATCCAGGTACAGCGACTCGGCCAGGTTGATGAGCGCAGCCTTGGTCGGCCCGTAGGCCAGGCTCCTGGGCAGCCCCCGGAACCCCGCCACGCTGCTGACCACGCTCACATGCCCGGGGCGCCCCGCGTGCGCCGCGGCCAGCATGGCGGGCAGCACGGCCGCCAGCACGTGCAGCACACCGCTGTAGTTGATCTGCCCGTGGCGCAGCATGTCGGCCAGATCCAGGTCGGTGGCGCGCATGTCGCGGTAGGTGCCGGCGCAGTAGCACACCAGGTCGGGCGCGCCCCCGGACAGCACCCGTGCGGCGGCGGCCTGCACCTGCTCGGGCTGCGCTATGTCCAGGGGCAGGGCCAGGCTGCCGGGGTGCTGGGCGGCAAAGGCATCGAGCGCATCGCCGCTGCGGGCCGACACCGTGACCTGCGCACCGCGCGCATGCAGGGCCGACGCCGTGGCGCGCCCGATGCCGCTGGACGCGCCGATCACCCAGGCCCTGCGGCCCTGCCAGTCGCGCAGCGGTGGGTTCAGGCTCATGGCGCGCGCCTGGTGAACGACAGCGTGATCTCGCCCAGGCGCACGCCAAACTTGCTCATGGTGGCGCGGTTGAGCATCACGCGGTCGTCGATGAGAACCATCCAGTCGTCCAGGTCGACGTGGTAGACCGTGCCATCCACCGGCAGGGCCAGCGTGTAGTTCCAGCGGAAGACGTTGCCCCGCGCCTGCCCGTGGGCCGTGCCCACCACGTCGTCGGCGGTGCCGGTGGTACGGCCGTCGGCGTGCTGGGTCAGGCGCCAGATGCGGCGCTGGGTGGTGCCGTCCGAATAGGTGAAGGCCTCGTCGAGCACGCCCTCGTTGCCCTGCCACTGGCAATCCATGACCACGGTGAAGCGTTTGACGATCTGGCCGCTGCGGTCCTGGAAGATGCCCCAGGCGTCGATCTTGCCGTTGAAATACCGGGCCAGGTCCAGCACGGGCTTCTCGCTGGCATAGCCTTCGATGCCCGGGCTGGCGCAGCCGGACAGGGCCACGGGCGCAGCCGCCATGGCGGAAAGGAGGAGGCGTCGTTGCATCATGGGGTGGGCCCTGGGGTCGGTTCGGACAGGTTCATTCAAACAATCGCTGCGCTGCGGGGACGCCGCAGGAGCAGGGCGTAGAGCGCCGCCGCCGCCATCAGCTTGAGCACGCAGGGCAGCACCGCATAGGCGATGCCCAGGGTCTGCAAGCCGCCGTCGCCGCGCGTGCCGGGGGTGTAGCCCAGCCAGCCCAGCAGGGGCAGCGCCAGGCCCGCGGCCAGCGCCAGGTTGAGCTTGGTGGCGAAGTTCCACCAGCCGAAGTACGCGCCTTCGTGCTGGCCGCTGTCGCCCTCGGCCGCGATCACGCCGGCCAGCAGGGCGCCGGGCAGCGCCAGGTCGGTGCCCAGCGCCACGCCCGACAGCGCGCAGACCGCGAGGAAGGGCAGCACATCGCCCACCCCCACGAACGCGGCCCACACAAACACTGCGACCGCCAGCAGCATGCCCGCCAGCCAGGTGCGCGCCAGGCCCCAGCGCGCCACGGCGCGCAGCCACAACGGGATCGACAGCGCGGCGCAGACGAAGTAGGCCGCGAGGAACAGGGGCTCCTGGGCGGGTGGAGCCTGCAGGCGGTCCTGGATGAAGAACAGCACCAGCGTGGCCGGGATGGCGCTGGCAATGCCGTTGAGCATGAACACCGCCAGCAGGCGGCGGAACGCGGGGCGCCCCCACGGCCGCCACAGGCTGGCGCGCCGCGACGGGCGATACCCGCCCGCCACGGCGCCACCCGCATGCGCCGGGGGGCGCGGCGCGCGCGTCCAGGCCCACCAGCCCAGCAGCAAGGCCATGGCAAACACGCCGAGCATGACCGGCAGCCCCAGCAGCGCGGGCAGCACCGAGGCCAGCACCACGCCCGCCAGCGCGGCGCCTTCGCGCCATGCCACGATGCGGCCGCGCTGCAGTTCGTCGCCGCCCAGGCGCGCGCCCCACGCCTGGTGCGCAATGCCCAGCTGGCTGTAGGCCGTGTAGGTGATGAGCAGCGCCACCAGGGCCCAGGCGGTCAGCCCATCGGCCCCGCGCACCAGCGGAAAGAACAGGCCGGTCAGCCCCAGTGCGAGCACCATGGCCGACACCGCGCCCGCCGCCAGCACGGCACGCACCGAGCGGCCGAACAGGTGGTCGCAGAGGCGGCCCAGCAGCGGGTCCGACACCGCATCGAACAACCGCGCCGCCAGCAGCACCGAGCCCAGCGTGGCCAGCGGCATGCCGAACTCGCGGGCATAGTGGTTGGGCAGCAGCACGTACAGCGGCAGCGCCACAAACGCCAGGGGCAGGCCCAGCAGCCCATAGGCCAGGCCGTGACGGGCGCGCAGGGGCTGGGTGGTGCGGGTCATGGCTGCCCCATGGCGCGGGTCGCGCCCAGCAGTTCCTGGCGCAGCCTGGGTTCGGAGGTCTGGGGCGAGAGCCAGATGCCGAAGAACAGGCGCGAGAACTCGGCATCGGGCACCTCGCCCACCACGCGCCCGGCCATCCTGAACACCGCCCCCACGCCCGGCTGGTGAATGCCCAGAAGGCGGTCGCCCACCTTCACGTCCGGCAACGCCGCCTGCAGCGCCTGCTGCCAGCGCGCGGCCTGCTGGGGCGTGAAGCTGCCCACGCGGCGCATTTCCTCGATGGAGCGCCTGGCGATGGCCTCCGCCGTGAAGTCGCGGTGGTAGGTCAGCTCCAGCGCCAGCGGCTGGGCGCCGTAGTTCTCGGCGTCAAAGCCCGGCTGCACCCACAGGCGTGCGCGGTAGACCTCGAAACCCAGGAACCGGAGAACGCCCTGGCCCGCCAGGCGCACGCCGGACAGCGGCGCCGCCGTGGCCTGGGCCGCCCCTGCCCCTTGCGCCACAGCCATGCTGGAATGAAAAACGGCTGCAGCGCAGATAAGACACGCGGTGGCAGCTATATTTTTCATAGCAATCTCAATCCTTGGCCAGCGTGTACTGCACCAGGTCGATGTTGCTCATCGCAAACGCCGCTTCGCAATACGCCAGGTAGAACTCCCAGATGTGCAGGAAGCGCTGGTCGAACCCCAGCTGCAGGATCTGCGTGCGCTGGGCCACGAAGCGGTCACGCCAGCGCCTGAGCGTTTCGGCATAGTCCTGGCCAAAGGCGAACTCGTCCACCACGCGCAGGCCCGCGGCCTCGGCCTCGCGGCGGAACTCGCGCGGGCACGGCAGGCAGCCGCCCGGGAAGATGTACTGCTGGATGAAGTCCGTGGAGCTGATGTAGCGCTCGAACAGGCTGTCGTCGATGACGATGCTCTGGATGCAGGCCTTGCCACCGGGCTTGAGCAGGCGGTTCACCGACTGGAAGTAGGTGGGCCAGTACTCGCGGCCCACGGCCTCGACCATCTCGATGGAGCAGATGGCGTCGTAGGGGCCATCGTGGATGTCGCGGTAGTCCTGCAGCCGCAAATCGGCCTGGTGCTCCACCCCCTGCCCCGCCATGCGCCCTTGCGCGAAGGCCAGCTGCTCGGTGGACAGGGTCACACCGGTCAGCGATGCGCCGAACTCGGTGGCCGCCATCTCGGCGAGCGCCCCCCAGCCGCAGCCGATCTCGAGCACGCGGTGCCCCGGCCGCACCCCCGCCTGGCTCAGGGCGCGGCGCACCTTGGCATGCTGGGCCTTGCGCATGTCGCCGCCCGCATCGCCTTCGAACCAGGCGGACGAGTAATTCATCGTGTCGTCCAGCCACAGCGCGTAGAACGCATTGCCCAGGTCGTAGTGCGCGTGGATGTTCTTCTGGCTGTTGGCGCGCGTGTTGCGGTTGAGCAGGTGCTTGATGCGGTACAGCAGGCGTCCGGCCCAGCTTCCATAGATCACGCCTTCCACCTGCTGGCGGTTGGCGATGAAGAGCTTGATCAGGTCGGTGAGGTGCGGCGTGGTCCAGTCCCCCGCGATGTAGCTCTCGGCGAAGCCGATGTCCCCCGACCTGAGCGCCGCGCTGCACACGTTCCAGTTCCTGAGCGTGATGGCCGCCGAGAGGCCGCCCCCCTGGCCGAAGTGCTGCAGCGTGCCGTCCGGCAGTTGCACCGTGAGGTTGCCATGCTGCAGCCCCTGCAGGAGCCGAAGGGCCGTGCGCGCGGCAGCCGGCGTGCCGGCGGGCAGGGTGGCGTGCAGGGCGGCGCCGGTGGTCGTGGTCGTGTTCATGGCGGTCTCGTCGGGCTGTGGGGTCAACGGGTCACGATGGAGGCAGGGGCCTCGGGCTTGCGGTGAAAGCGCACACGCTTGAGCCACAGCCGCAAGGCCTGCCAGTGGATGCGGGCGATGACGGCCAGCGTCATGGCCGGATAGCCCCACAGGGCCCGGCGCAGCGTCTGCCCCGTGATGGGGTGCAGGGTGCCGCTCACGCTGGTCTCGATCAGCGGTCCGGCGTCGTCGTCGTAGTCGATGCGCGCCACGGTGCGGCCCGCATCGGCGGGCCCCCCCGCCGTGCGCAGGAAGCGAAAGCGGTAGCCCCCGCCCACCTCGCAGAAGGGCGAGACATGGAACACCTTGCGCGCCCGCAGTTCCACGCCGTAGCGGGGCGCGTCCAGCAGGTAGCAGTGCCGCTCGCCAAAGGTGTTGTTCACTTCCACCACGATGGCGCGCAGGCTGGCGTCGGCGCGGTGGCAGTACCAGAAGCTCACGGGTTTGAAGGTGTAGCCCAGCACGCGCGGGTAGCAGTGCAGCCAGACTTCGCCGGTGGCGTCGGCAATGTCTTCGGCGCGCAGCAGCTCGTCCAGCCAGGCCAGCGCCCCGCCCTGCGCGGCGCTGCGGCCGTCGCCATGGTCCGTGTCGTGAAAGCTGATGGCGCCGCGCCGGTTCACGGCCAGCGGGCCCGGCGCTGCGGCGCCCATGCTGCGCAGGGGCAGCAGGAGAAAGAACGTGGGGTAGGCAAACGCATGCCGCCGGGGCCGCAGCCGCGCATGGCGCACCTGGCCAAAGCCGATCAGCGGCTGCGGGGCCTCGGGAGCGGTGCCCATGCCGATGTTCATGCGGCCTCCGCCAGGGGAGCGGGCTGGCGGGCCAGCACCTGTTCGGCCACGGCGAGCCCGGACTTCAGTCCGTCTTCGTGGAACCCGTAGCCCGTCCACGCCCCGCAAAACCAGGTGTGCCCATGGCCCTGGATCTCGGCCACCTGCCGCTGCGCGCGAATGGCGGCCAGGTCGAACACCGGGTGGGCGTAGTCGTAGCTGCCGATCACCTGGTCGGGCGCGATCTCGCGCACGGGGTTGAGCGAGACGACCACGGGCTGCGCGAAGGGCACGGGCTGCAGCTGGTTGATGAGGTAGTGCAGGCACACGCGCGCCGATTCGCGGCCGGGCTGCGCGGCGCGCTCATAGTTCCACGCGGCCCAGGCGGCGCGGCGCGCGGGCAGCACCGCGGTGTCGGTATGCAGCACCGCGCGGTTGGCCTGGTAGCGGATGGCGCCCAGCACGGCGCGTTCCTGCGGCGTGGGCCGCGCGAGCAGCGCCAGCGCCTGGTCGGAATGCGTGGCCACGACGACCTGGTCGAAATGCCCGGTGCCGCCGTCGGTCACCACCCGCACGCCGGCCGCATCGCGCTCGATGCGGCGCACGGGGGTCGACAGGCGCGTGTCCGCGATACCGGCCACGATCTTGTCCACATAGTGGCGCGCGCCCCCCGCGACCGTCCACCACTGCGGGCGGTCGCTCACCTGGAGGAGGCCATGGTTGTGGCAGAACCGGATCAGGGTGGCCACCGGAAACTGCAGCATCTGGTCGGTCGGGCAGCTCCAGATGCAGCCCAGCATGGGCAGGAAGTACCAGTCGCGGAAGGCATCGCCAAAGCGGTGCTCGCGCAGGAAGTCGCCCAGGGGCTGCATGAGCGCCGCATCGGCCCCGGCCTCGGCGATGCTGGTGCACAGGCGGTTGAACCGCAACAGGTCCGCCAGCATGCCCAGAAAGCGCGGGCTGACCAGGTTGGCGCGCTGCGCGAAGACGGTGCCCAGGTTCGTGCCGCTCCACTCCAGCGGCCGGCCGCCCCGGGCCCCGGGCACCTGCACCGAGAACGACATGTCGGACCGGCACGTCTGCACGCCCAGTTCGGTCAGCAGGCGGATCAGCTGCGGATAGGTGCGTTCGTTGAAGACGAGAAAGCCGGTGTCCACGCCCTGCGTGACCAGCCGGCCGCTGGCATCCCGCAGCGTGACATCCACGGTGTGGGTGTGGCCGCCAAAGTGGTCGCCGGCCTCATACAGGGTGATGTGCGCCTGGCCACGCAGCCGGTGCGCGGCTGCCAGTCCGGAGATGCCGGAACCGATGATGGCGATTTTCATGGCCGGCCCCCTCTGGCCGGTGCCTGGAATAAAAAGGTTGCGAAGCGTCCCGAAACGAATAAGAGAGGGAGGGAGGAGAAGCGCTCCAGGAGGTCAGTCGGAACCCGGGGGCCCGAAAGGCTTCGCAACACTAAAACTGTACGCCACGCAATCGCAGCGTGCAGGGAATAGAGTGGGGCCCTCGCGCGGAAGTTCCAGGCCCCGCGCCGGTTTTTTTTAAAGAAACGTAAAGAAAACATTGCAATCACCGTGGAGCGGCAACAGCGAGTTGCTGTTCGATGGCGCGCACCAGGCCCTTGTTGTCAGGGGCGGTGAGGCTGGAGTACTGGTCGACCAGCTTGCCGTCGCGGCCCAGCAGGTATTTGTGGAAGTTCCAGCGCGGCGCGGTGCCCGACAGCTGTGCCAGCTGGCGAAACAGCGGCGAGGCGTCCGCGCCCTTCACGCTGCTCTTGGCGAACATCGGGAATTTCACGCCGAAGGTGTTCTCGCAGAAGTCCGCGATCTGCTGGTTGCTGCCGCTCTCCTGCGAAAAGTCGTTGGACGGAAAGCCCAGCACGACGAGGCCCTTGTCCTTGTACCGGGCATACAGCTCCTCGAGCCCCTTGTACTGGCCGGTGAAGCCGCAGAAGCTGGCGGTATTGACCACCAGCACGACCTTTCCGCTGTACTGGCACAGCGACTGCGGCTTTTCGTCCTGCAGCCGTGCAAAGGTGTGCTGCAAGGTGGCCGGGCAGCTTTCCGCGTCCGCCGCCCACGCGCGAGGGGCAAGCCCGGCGGCCATCGCGAGGACAAGAAGGCCCGTGGCCGGAAAAAGGCGTCTGGAAGAGGTTTTCATAGGACTCATAGCGCAGTGGTGTGGGCAATTTAACCATTCCATCATTTTTTGTCCACATGAGTTTTTATTTGTACTCATTGGTATACGTCGATGGATGGCCACTGGATTCAGATTCCCGGCAGCGGGAAGGGGGTATTGCGTGGCGCACGGCCAGACGGGCATCGGATGCAAGCCGGATGCCGGGCATCAGCCCCGTGGGAGCGTTGAAAAACGGGCCAGGGAGTGCCCATGGCGGCCACACCGGGCGAGGGGGCGTTCACCCGCATCGGGTGCGGCCCCGCTGCGGGGCCGAAAAGATCAGCCCAGGTTGAGCAGGCGGTCGAGCGGGAGCTTGACCCGCACGTCCTTGAAGGCCACCACGCCCGTGACTTTCCAGGGCGGCATGCCGGTGTCGCGGGGAATCGGCTCGCCCGTGGGCATGCCGTCCCGGTTGGTCACAACCGCTACTTTGGGCGTGGTGGCCGTCGTACCCCGGCGGATGACGACACCCACCTCCTGGCTGGCCAACCGCACAAAGGCCCCTGGCGGATACACGCCCAGCGTCTTGACGAGCGCTGCACCGGCCTCGTCCACCTGGTGCTCCTCATCGTAGTAGCTCGCCTGCATGGCGGCCGTGACCGGCATGGGCCAGCGGGCCGCGCGGGGCGCCATGCGGGCGCCAAAGATATCGGCGCGCTGGATCAGCCGGGCCATCTGCTGGGCTTCCGTCTTCTTGGCCAGCGGGCCAGGCGTGCGGTGGTGGTGGCAGCGCACGGCCTCCAGCCATGCGGTGTCGGCCACGCCCAGCGAGCGCAGCAGCGCCTCGGACCGTGATGCGTGGTCTTCCACGGCCGCGATCTGCTGGGCAGTCAGGGGGTGGGTCTGCTGGGCCAGCTGGTCCTGCAGTTCGGTCATGGCGATGTTCATGGACAGGGCCGCATGCCCGAGCTGCTGCACCCGGCCCTCGGGCCAGCGCAGCATCTCGCGCGCGACCACCATGCACACGCAGGCCACCAGCATGGAGTGGGTGGCGCTGTACATGCGGGTTTCCTGGGCCGACAGGTAGATCAGGGCCAGCAGGGTGACATCGGGCGTCTGCTCACAGTGGCGCGAGAGTTCGTCGTGCAGCGCCTGGAAGCGCCCGCCAAAGTCCGACGGGGACGGCGCGCGCAGCAGTTGCGTGGCGCGCAGCTGCAGCTCGGGCCAGTCGGGCAGGGCCCGGCCTCCGCGCCCGCGCCCCGCCGGGTCGTCGGCCGCCGTCATCTGCATGGCGGCGATCTCGCCCAGGTTGGTGTCCGCGATCAGCATGCGCTGCAGCTGCGCCAGGTAGGCGCGGTGGCTGTCGCCGGATTCATCGGTGTCCACGCACAGCTGGCGACCCCGCGCCACCATCTTGGCCAGCTCGTCCCGGGTGCGGATGACATAGCCCTTTTGCGCCAGCAGCACGCCATCGGCCCCCCGCAGCACGAAGGGCAGCGGGTGGCCAAGCTGAATGGATTCGATGTTCAGGCTGACGAGGTTCATGGTGCTCGTTACATTATCTAACGACTGGCGCGCCACCAAACCCTGGTCAACCCGGGTGATTGCCCGGTTGTTCGGGCAACCACCACCGGGCCATCACGGTGCGGGCGGCGAGGCGGGCACCGGGGGCAGCGCCGGGGCGGCGGGCGCGTGGTGCGCACCCCGCAGCCGGCGCACCAGGCGCCCGAACCGCTGGCCCAGATCATCCACCCCGGTGAAGACGGCGGGGATGACCAGCAGGCTCAGCAGCGTGGACGTGATGAGCCCCCCGATCACCGCCACCGCCATCGGCGAGCGGAAGCTCGCGTCGGCCGCGCCGATGCCGATGGCAATGGGCAGCATGCCCGCGCCCATGGCCAGCGTGGTCATGATGATGGGGCGCGCGCGCTTGTGGCACGCGTCAATCAGCGCCTCGAAGCGCGTCATGCCGTGCTCGCGCCGCGCCAGGATGGCGTACTCGACCAGCAGGATGGAATTCTTGGTGGCGATGCCCATGAGCATGATGAGCCCGATGAGCGAGGGCATCGAGAAGCTCTTTTGCGCGATCAACAGGCCCACGAACGCGCCGCCCAGCGACAGCGGCAGCGCCGCCAGGATGGTCACCGGGTGCAGGAAGTCCTTGAACAGCAGCACCAGCACGATGTAGATGCACAGCACGCCCGTGAGCATGGCCAGGCCGAAGCTGGCGAACAGCTCGCCCATCATCTCCGCGTCGCCGATGGTGATCTGGCGCACGCCCGGCGGCAGGTTCTTGATGGAGGGCAGCGCCTCCACGGCCTTGGTCACGTCACCCAGCGGCTGGCCCGACAGCTCGATCTCGAAGTTCACGTTGCGCGCGCGGTCGTAGCGGTCCACCACGGCCGGGCCGCCGCTGAATTCGAGCGTGGCCACCTGGCCCAGCATCACCGGGCCCTTGGCGCCCGGCACCGCCAGGCGCTCCAGCAGCGACAGGTCCTTGCGGGCGTCGTCCTGCAGCTTCACGACGATGGGCACCTGCCGCGACGCGAGGTTGAGCTTGGGCAGCGACACGTCGTAGTCGCCCACGGTGGCGATGCGCAGGGTCTCGGCGATGGCGCTGCTGGTCACCCCCAGGTCGGCGGCCCGGGCGAAGTCTGGACGCACCGCGATCTCGGAGCGCACCAGGCTGGCGGTGGACGAGATGCTGCCCAGGCCCGGGATGGTGCGCAGGTCCTTCTCGACCGCCAGCGCGGCCGTGGTCAGCGCCTGCGGATCGTCGCCGGAGAGCACCAGCACGTACTTCTCGCCCGATCCGCCCAGGCCCACCTTGCTGCGCACGCCGGGCAGGGTTTCGAGGGCCGTGCGGATCTTGTTCTCGATGCCCTGCTTGCGCGGCCGCTCGCCGCGCTCGGCCAGCAGGATGGTCAGCGTGGCCTTGCGGGTCTCGGCATTGGCCCCGCCCATGAAGGGGTCCGCTCCCGCGGAGCCACCGCCGATGGTGGTGTACACGCTCTGCACGTGCTCCACCTTGGCGATGCGCTCGCGCGCATCCTCGGCCACGGCGCGGGTCTGCGCGAGCGTGGCGCCGGGCGGCAGCTCCAGGTACACCTGGGTCTGCGAGTTGTCGTCCGGCGGGATGAAGCCGGTGGGCAGCAGCGGGATCAGCGCGAGCGAGCCGATGAAGAACGCCGCCGTGGCGATGAAGGTGATCCAGCGGTGCCTGATGCACCAGGCCGCCCAGCGCAGGTACACGGTCATCCAGCGCGGGTCCTGGTGCTTGTCCACGATGGGCTTGAGGATGTAGGCCGCCATCATGGGCGTGAGCACGCGGGCCACCACCAGGCTGGCGAACACGGCCAGCGACGCGGTCCAGCCGAACTGCTTGAAGAACTTGCCCGCGATGCCGCTCATGAAGGCCGTGGGCAGGAACACCGCGATCAGCGTGAAGGTGGTGGCCACCACCGCCAAACCGATCTCGTCGGCCGCCTCCATGGCCGCCTGGTAGGGCGTCTTGCCCATGCGCAGGTGGCGCACGATGTTCTCCACCTCCACGATGGCATCGTCCACCAGGATGCCCACCACCAGCGACATCGCCAGCAGCGTGATCACGTTGATGGAAAAGCCCAGCAGGTGCATGCCGATGAACGCCGGGATCACCGACAGCGGCAGCGCCACGGCCGAGACGAACGTGGCGCGCCAGTCGCGCAGGAACAGCCACACCACCAGCACGGCCAGCAGCGCGCCTTCGTACAGCAGGTGCATGGAGCCGTCGTATTCCTCCTGCACGGGCTGCACGAAGTTGAAGGCCTCGGTGATCTCCAGGTCGGGGTGCTGCGCGCGCATCTCCTTGAGCGCGGCCTGCACGGCCCCGCCCACCTCGATCTCGCTCGCGCCCTTGCTGCGCGCCACCTCGAAGCCCACCACGGGCTTGCCGTTGAGCAGGGCCAGCGCGCGCGGCTCGGCAATCGTGTCCGACACCGTGGCGACCTGATCGAGCCGCACGTGGCGGCCGTCCGACAGCGACAGCGTGAGGCTGGAAAGCTCCTGGGCCGACTGCACCGTGGCCAGCGTGCGCACGGGCTGCTCGCTGCCGCCCAGGTCGGTGCGGCCGCCGGCGCTCTCGGTCTGCACCAGGCGCAGCTGGCGCGACACGTCGGCCGCCGAGGCGTTGAGCGCCTGCAGCTTCACCGGGTCCAGCGCCACATGCACCTCGCGCTGAACACCGCCCACGCGGTTGACCGCGCCCACGCCGCGCACGGTGAGCAGCTTCTTGGCCACGGCATCGTCCACGAACCACGACAGCGCCTCGCTGTCCATGCGGCTCGAGGCGATGGTGAAGGCCAGCACGGGCTGCGCGGCCAGGTCCATCTTGGTCACGATGGGGTCGCGCACGTCGCCGGGCAGGTCGCCGCGCACCCGCGCCACGGCCGAGCGCACATCGTCGAGCGCCTCCTGCGTGGGCTTTTCCAGCCGGAACTCGGCCGTGATGGTGGCGCCGCCGTCCTGCACCTTGGTGTAGATGTGCTTCAAGTCCTGCAGCGTGGCGATGCTGTTCTCGATCTTGCGCGCCACGTCGTTTTCCAGCTGCGCGGGCGATGCGCCCGGCAGCGCCACGGTCACGGAGATCGTGGGCAGGTCGATGTCCGGAAAGTTCTGCACCTTCATCGCGTTGAACGACAGCAGGCCGCCGAAGGTCAGCAGCACGAACAGCATCAGCGCCGGTATCGGGTTCTTGATGGACCAGGTGGATACATTCATGGAGAACGCTCCTTATTTGATAGCTACCAGCGCTTGATCAACCTGCGCTACAGGCACTTTTTGTTTGAATTCCTGCAGGGAGGAGGTGCTGCCGCTCGCCGGCGGCGCGCCGACCACACGCACCAGGTCCCCGTCATTCAGGAAGCCCGCGCCGCGCACGGCGACGGAGGCATTCGCGTCCAGGCCCGAGAGCACTTCCACCCGGTCGGCCACGCGGCGCCCCGTCTGCACCTTGCGCTGCTGCACGCGCTGCTCGGCGCCCACCACGAACACGTACGAGAACCCGTCGCGCACCACCAGCGCCTCTTGCGGCACCGTGAGCGCATCGCTCTGCCCCAGCGCGAACTCGCCGCGCGCGAACATCCCGGCGCGGAAATCGCTGTTCGCCGGCAAATCGACATACACCAGCGCATTGCGGGTTTGCGGGTCCACCGTGGGGGCCACCATGCGCACGGTGCCTTCGGCCGCCGCGCCGCTGGCCGCGGTCACGCTGACCTTGGCGCCCGGCGCGATGCGGCGCAGCTCGGTGGACGTGACTTCGGCGCGCCATTCGAGGCGCCCCTTGCGCACCATGCGGAACAGCTCCGTGCCCGCGCCCACCACCGCGCCCACCGTGGCCGTGCGGGCCGAGATCACGCCGCTGTCGGGCGCCACCACCTGGGTGTACTTCAGGCGCAGCTGCTGCGCGTTCAGCGTGGCCTTGGCGGCCTCCACCCGGGCCTGCGCCGTCTTCTCGGCGGTGGTGTACTGCTGGATCTGCTGCTGGCTCAGGGCGCCCGTGGCCTGCAGCGAGCGGGCCCGGTCGGCATTGGCGGCGGCTTCGGCCGCATTGGCCTGGGCTTCGAGCAGGCTGGCGCGCATCTGCGCCACGTCGGCCTGCACCGTTTCGGCCGAGAAGGTGGCGAGCACCTGGCCGGCCTTGACCACGTCACCCACATTCACCCGCACATCGGTCAGGCGCAGTCCATTGCTTTCGGCGCCGATGCTGGCTTCCTGCCAGGCAGCGATGTTGCCGTTGGCCGCCAGGCGCAAGGGCACCGACGTCCGCTGGGGCTGGGCCGTGCTCACCGTGAGCGCGGGGCGGGGCTGGCCCGCCTTGGGCTCGTCGGCGGCGCGCGATGCGCTGGAGAAAACCAGGGCGCCGCCGGTGGCCAGCACGCAGGCAGCAATCACGGCGAAGGCCGTCGGAGAGAACTTGAAGGAAGAGAAATTTTGCATTTGCTTTCGTCCTGAAGAATTCATATCAACTTTCCACGGCGCTACGCGCCACTCGCACGGGATGAAACTGGCGCGGCGCAGGCCAGTGCCCCCGCGCAAGGGCCGCCCCGCCGCGCCGGGGGCGTCCCCCTCTCCCGACTCGCCCAGCGAGTCGGGAGAGGGGGAATGCGCGAAGCGACTCAGGGGGGTGTTTCACTCTTTCCAGCCACCGCCCGCGGCGCGGTACAGCGAAACCCAGGCGGCCTGGCGTTCGTGCTGCAGCGCGATCAGCGCGTTCTCGGCCGCCAGGGAGGTGCGGCGCGCGTCTTCCAGCTCCACCAGGCTCGCCAGCCCGCCGCGCCAGCGCGCCTCCGTGGCATCGAACGAGGTGCGGTAGCCCGCCGCCGCCACCCGCGCACTCGCATTGCGCTCGGCCGTGCTCTGCAGCCGCACCAGCGCCTGCTCGACCTCGCTCACGGCCTGGCGCACCTTGGCGCGGTAGAGCGCGGCGGCCTCGTCGTAGCGTGCCTGCGCCGCCTCCACCTGGGCGCCACGGCGGCCGCCGTCGAACAGGGGCACGCTGAGCGCCAGCGGGCCGATGGTCCAGGTGTTCAGGTCGGTCGTCACGCCGCCGCTGCGCACCCAGGCCGTTCCCACCGAGCCGCTGAGCGACAGGCGCGGGTAGCGCTGGGCCTGCGCGCTGCCCACGTCGGCGCTGGCGGCGGCGACTTCGCGCTCGGCGTTGTACACGTCGGGGCGCTGGGCCAGCACCTGGGCGGGCAGGGCGGCGATGGCGAACAGGGTGTCGGGCGCGGCGGATGCCGGCGTGGACAGGCGCGCGCGCAGCGCGGGCTCTTCCCACCCGGTCAGCGCCACCATGGTCTTGACTTCGACATCGCATTGCATGCGCTGCTGCGATGCGCGCGCCTGGGCTTCGGCGGCGCTGGCACGCGCCAGGGCGGCGGTGGCGGGCGCCGTGAAACCGGCGCGTTCGCTGAGGTCGGACAGCCGCGAGGTCTCGCCGCGCGACTGCGCATCGCGCTCGGCCACACGCAGCTGCTCCAGGCAGGTGCGCAGGCTGCTCGTCTGCTGCGCCACCTCGGCGGCCACGCTCACGCGCGCCTCGTGCCACAGCGCCTGCGCGCCCGCCAGCCGCTCGTCGGCCGCCGTCTTGGTGGCCCGGTTGGCGCCGAAGAGGTCGATCTCCCAGCTCGCCTGCAGCCCGGCCTGCGCCGTGGTGGCGATGCCCGCGAGCTGCTCGTTGAATCCCCGGCTGGCGCTGGCTTGCGCATCGAGCGACGGCAGCAGCGCGGCGCGGCTGCTCACCTGCGTGGCACGCGCCTGCGCGATGCGGGCCTGGGCCTGCGCCACGCCAGGGCTGATGGCTTGCGCGGCATCGATCAGCTCGACGAGCAGCGGGTCGCCCAGCTGCGTCCACCACCGCGCCAGATCCCCCAGCGAGCCCTGGTGCGGCAAGGGCGCCTGCCACGCCACCGGCGGCGGCGCGGGCACCTGCGCGGGGGGCGCCGTGACGGCACAGGCGCCCAGGGCCAGCGGCAGGCAGGCGGCCCAGAAGAATCGGGTCTTGCTCAAAGTCATGCGTTGGATTCCTTGTGCGAATTCCGTGAAGTACTGCGGCGCGCGGGCCGTTGTGCGGCCTGCCGCCGGGCGATCTCGCCCTGCACCATGCTCAGGGCGTAGCCGGTCAGCCGGTCCACCCACTCATCCACAGCCCCCGACCCTGCCAGCTGCGGCGCAATGACCTGCAGCGGGTCGCGCTGGGTCCACATCTGCATGATCAGCCCGGCCAGCGAAAAGGCGAGGCGGTGCATGTCGTCGTCCACCTCCTGCACGCCCATGTGGCGGCACAGCACCTGGACCAGGGCCAGGTGGGGGGCCCGGCACTCGCGCTCGATGAGCTCGGGCCACACGTGGGTCGGGTCCAGCAGCTCGCGCACATGCAGGCGCAGCGACTGGGTCACGAGGTCATCGTGCTTGAGCGGCTCCAGAAACCCCCCGAAATAGGAGGCGAGCGCCTGCGGCAGGGTCAGTGCGGGATCGGCGAACACGGCGATGAGGTCGCTGCCGCTGCCAAAGGGTTCATAGAACGTGGCCGTGTACAGCCGGGCCTTGTCGCCAAAGTGGTAGGCGATCGCGGCGACATTGGTGCCAGCGGCCTCGGCGATGGCGCGCACCGAGGTCTGTGCGAAGCCCCGCTCGGAGAACAGCTGCAGCGCCGCGTGCAGCAGGCGCGCGCGCGTGTCCTCGCCATCACTGCGGGCGGTGCGCTGGGCTGCGGGAATGAAATGGGCGCCAAAACTCATGGCACCGGATTAAACACCAGAATTCAAACAGTTGTTTGAATTGGCGAAGGCCAGCGGAAAATTCGCCCGCCAAAAATGCAACGAAACGTCACGCCGGGACCGGCCTCAGCCGAACACCGCCCTCCACAGCGCCAGCACCGCATTCCGCTCGGCCTGCAGCGCGGGCGGAGCAACCTGGGTGGGCGCCTCGTCCAGGCGCGCCACGTGCTGCACGCGCCGCAGTTCGCGGTAGGCGTCGGCCGCCGCCATGCCCACGCCGGGCGGCAGCAGGCCCACCTGCTCGGCGCGCTGCAGCAGCGCGATGTTGCCCACGTTGCCCACCAGCTCCGGGTGGTTCGCGGATTGCGAGAGCACGAGGTACTGCACCGCGAACTCCGCATCCACCATGCCGCCCGGGCTGTGTTTCACATCGAACTGCCCGTCGCGCGTGGGGTGCGCCGCGCGCACGCGCTCGCGCATGAGCACGATCTCCTCACGCAGGGCGGCGGGGTCGCGCTCGGAGGTGATCACGGCCTCGCGCACGGCATCGAAGCGCGCCTGCAGGGCATCGCTGCCCATCACGAAGCGCGCGCGCGTCATGGCCTGGTGCTCCCAGGTCCAGGCGGTGTTGCTGCCCCGGCGCTGCTGGTAGTTGGCGTAGGCCTCGAAGCTCGTGACCAGCAGGCCCGAGCTGCCATTGGGCCGCAGTGCGGTGTCGATCTCGTACAGGTCGCCCTCGCCCGTCTTCACGGTGAGCCAGTTGATGAGCTTGCGCACGAAAGCGGCGTAGACCTCGGGCGCGCGCTCATCGTCGTCGTCGAACACGAAGACGATGTCCAGGTCGCTGCCGTAGCCCAGCTCCTTGCCGCCCAGCTTGCCGTAGCCAATGATGGCGAACTGCGGGCTGTCGCGGTGGCGCGTCTTGAGGCGGCTCCAGCACCATTGGGCCGTGATGCGCAGCACGCTGTCGGCCAGGGCGGACAGGTCATCCGCCACCTGCTCGACGGTGATGCGCCGCTCCACGTCGCGCGCGAGGGTGCGGAAGGTTTCCGCGTGCTGGGCGCGGCGCAGCAGGTTCAGCAGGGTTTCGTCATCGTCCTCGCCCGTGGACTGCAGCGACGCGAGCCGCACGGCCAGCTCCCGCTCGAAGTCCGCCACCACGAAGCGCTCGGCCAGCAGCGAATCCCCCACCAGTTCATCGATCACGCCTGGGTGCTGCAGCAGGTAGCGGGCGGGCCATTTGGCCGCGCCCAGCAGGTGCAGCAGTTGTTCGTGCACGGAGGGGCGCTCCAGCAGCAGCGCCAGATAGCTCTCGCGGCGCAGCAGTGGCTCCAGCCAGTTGGCCAGGCGCAGCGCGGCCTCTTCGGTGACGCGGCCCTCCTTGAGCCACTGCGCGGTGCGCTGCACCAGCCGGAACAGGCGGGCGCGGGCTTCGTCGCGCAGGCCCGCCACGCGCGGGTGGCTGCGCCACTCGGCCACGCGCTCGCGGAATCCGGGCGGCAGCTGTTCCAGCAGGGTGTCGAATTCGGGAGGCGGGGGCGCCGAGGCGCGGGGGCCGCCGCAGCCGCCCCCATTGCACTGCTTCTTGCCCGCGCCACCCAGCAAGGTGTCGAACTCCTGGGCCACGAGTTCGCGGTGCGCGTCCAGCTCGTGCAGGAAGGCGCAGCAGTCAGGGTAGCCCAGGGTGTAGGCGATCCAGGCGAGGTCGTCGTCGCGCGTGGGCAGCACGTGGGTCTGCTGGTCGTCCAGGTACTGGATGCGGTGCTCCACCCGGCGCAAGAAGACATAGGCGCGCGCCAGGGCATCGGCGGTTTCCTGCGGCATGAGGCCCGCCTGGGCCAGGCGCGTGAGCGCATCGAGCGTGGGCCGGCGGCGCAGCTCGGGGAACTGGCCGCCGCGCACCACCTGCAGCAGCTGCACCGTGAACTCGATCTCGCGAATACCGCCGCGCGAGAGCTTGACGTCGTTGGCGCGCTCGGGGTGGCCCGCGCTGCGCTTGGCCGCATGGTCTCGGATCTGGCGGTGCAGGGAACGCAGCGCATCGAACACGCTGTAGTCCAGGTAGCGGCGGAACACAAAGGGCAGCACCACGCCCCGCAGCGCCTGCACTTCGGGGCTGCCAATGCAGTCGTGCGGCGCCACCACCCGGCTCTTGAGCCAGGCAAAACGCTCCCATTCGCGGCCATGCAGCTGCAGGTACTCCTCCAGCGCCGACAACGAGACCGACGGCGGGCCGGAGTTGCCATTGGGGCGCAGCGCCAGGTCCACGCGGAACACAAAGCCGTGCTCGGTGGTATCCCCCACCAGGCTGTAGATGGCCTTGACCGCCCGCGCGAAGTATTCGTGGTTGGAGATGCGCCCCCGGCCGTCGGCCGTGCCCGCGGTCTCGCCATCGTGTTCGTACACGTAGATCAGGTCGATGTCGCTGGAGACATTGAGCTCGCGCGCACCCAGCTTGCCCATGCCGATGATCCACAGCTGCACGGGCTGGCCGTCCGGTCCGCGTGGCGCGCCGTGGCGCTCGTCCAGCTCCTGCCGCGCCTGGCGGCTGGCACGGTCCAGCGCCAGCTCGGCCAGCTCGGTGACGGCGCGGGTGATGTCGGCGAGCGGCGCCTGCGCGTCGCAGTCCAGCTGGATGAGCCGCTCCATGACAAGCTGGCGCAGCACGCGCAGGGCCGTGCCCGTGTCGCAGCCGCGCGAGCGCAGCGCATCGTAGGCCGTCTCCATGGTGGCCAGGACCGGCGCCCCTGCGGGCAGCAGGGACAGATCGTCCGCATAGCGGCGGTGCAGGCGCTGGTAGAAGCGCGAATGCGCGGCCAGCGGGCCCTCGGGACGGGGCTGGTGGCAGCGGGGATCAGCGGGAGACGCGGGCATGGCAGACATGGCAAGGGGCCACATACATAAGGACACTGGTTTGTAGTGAACCCGCGCTAAGGCCGCGGGTCATAATTCCTGCCACATTCAATCCCACCATGATCGCTCCCACCACGCACCCCACCCGCCTGCTGAAATTCGTGGCAGGTCTCGCGCGGTGGTCGCTGGGTTTGCTGCTGGCCTTCTGGCTGCTGCTGGCCATCGCGTGGGGGGCACTTCATGGCTGGATTGTGCCGCGAATCGGCGATTTCCGCCCGCAGCTGGAGGCGCATGCCGCACGGGCCCTGGGGGTTCCGGTGCGGATTGGGGCCATCGCGGCGCACACGGAGGGCCTGATCCCATCGGTCGAACTCTCGGATGTCGCGCTGCTGGACGCCGCGGGCCGTTCCGCGCTGCGCCTGCCGCGCGTGGTCGTGGCGCTGTCGCCCCGCTCCTTGCTCAATGGGGGTTTCGAGCAGCTCTACATTGAAGGGCCCGAGCTGGAGGCGCGGCGCACCGCCGACGGGCGCATCCAGGTGGCGGGCCTGGACTTTTCCCAGCAGCAGGGCGAGGACAACGCCGCGGCCGACTGGCTGTTTTCGCAGGGCGAAGTGTTCATCCGCAATGGCACGGTGCGCTGGACCGACGAGCAGCGCGGTGCCCCCGAGCTTGCCCTGGAGAAGGTGGACCTTCTGCTGCGCAATGGCAACTGGCACCACCACCTGCGGCTGGACGCCACCCCGCCGGAGGCCTGGGGCGACCGCTTCACGGTGGTGGGGCTGTTCCGCGCGCCGCTGCTGAGCGCACGCGACGGCAACTGGAAGCACTGGAACGGGCAGGTGTTTGCAGATTTCGCGCGGGTGGACGTTTCGCGGCTGCGCCACCACGCCGACGTGGGCGTGGAGGTGGCCCACGGCCGTGGCGCGCTGCGCGCCTGGGCTGACGTGCAGCGCGGGCAGATCGTGGGCGGCACGGCCGACCTGGCGCTGGCCGACGTCAACGCGAAGCTGGGCCCCGATTTGCAGGCGCTGGTGCTGCCCTCGATCCAGGGGCGTCTCGGCGGCCGCCGGCTGAACGGGGGTTTCGAGTTTTCAACCCAGGGCCTGCTGTTCCAGACCGATGACGGACTGACCTGGCCGGGCGGCAATTTGCGGCTGGTCCACACGGCCGCCGCGGGCAAGGTGCCCGCCCAGGGCGAGTTCCGCGCGGACCGCCTGGACCTGGCCGCGCTCGCGCAGATCGCGAGCCGCCTGCCGCTGGGGGCCACGGCGCACGATGCGGTACGCACCTACGCGCCGCAAGGCCTGGTGGATGAGATCCAGGCCACCTGGAAAGGCCCCCTGGACAACCTGCAGCAGTACCAGCTGCGCGGGCGCATCCGCGGCCTCGCGCTGGCCGGCGATACCTCCGCCGGGGCCACCGCCCACCTGGGCCTGCGCGGGGCCACGGTGGACGTGGACATGACCCAGGGAGGAGGCAAGGCGGCCCTGACCATCGCCTCGGGCGCCCTGGTGCTGCCCGGCGTGTTCGAGGACCCCGTGCTGCCCCTGGACCGGCTCAGCGCCGACGTGCGCTGGCAGCTCGAGGGCAGCCGCATCGCGGTGCAGGCCAACGACGTGCAGTTCGCCAACGCCGACGCGCAGGGCGAGGCACGGGCGACCTGGCACACGAGCGATGCGGCCAAGGTGCCGCACCAGTCGCGGTTTCCCGGCGTGCTGGATCTCACCGGCACGCTGCACCGCGCCGACGGCACCCGCGTGCACCGCTACCTGCCGCTGTCCATTCCGGCGGATTCGCGCCACTATGTGCGCGACGCGGTCGTCGCGGGCAGCGCCAGCAACGTGCAGTTCCGCGTGAAGGGCGACCTGCACCACCTGCCGTTCAACGACCCCAGGCAGGGCGAATTCCGCATCGCCGCGCGCGTCAAGGACGTGACCTACGCCTACGTGCCCCCCAGCCTGCAGCCGGCGGGCACCCTGCCCTGGCCCGCGCTGACGGAACTGGGCGGCGAGCTGATCTTCGAGCGCTCGTCCATGCAGGTGCGCGGCGCCACCGGCAGCTTCGCGGGGCGCCAGGGCCTGCGCCTGTCCAAGGTGGATGCCCGCATCCCGGACCTGGCCCACACCGTGGTCAGCGTCAGCGCCGACGCCCGGGGGCCGCTGCCCGAACTGCTCGCGCTCATGGGCACGTCGCCCCTGGGCCGCATGACCGGCAACGCGCTCGACCAGGCCAGCGGCACGGGCAATGCGGACTTCCAGCTGCGCCTGTCCCTGCCCATCAGCGACATCAACAAGTCCAAGGTCCAGGGCAGCGTCACGCTGGCCGGCAACGAACTGCGCATCACGCCCGACACCCCTGCGCTGAGCCGCGTGCGGGGCGTGGTGCAGTTCACCGAGGGCGGCTTCTCGCTCAACGCCGTGCAGGCGCAGGCGCTGGGTGGCAGCGTCAAGCTGGAAGGCGGCATGCGCGCGCTGCCGGCCCACGCGCCGGCGGCCGAGTCGGCCGTGCAGGTGCGCGCCCAGGGCACTGCGACGGCCGAAGGGCTGCAGCAGGCGCCGCAGTTGGGCATGCTCTCGCAGCTGGCGCGCCACGCCACGGGCAGCACGCCGTACGCCATGACGCTGGCGTTTCGCCGGGGCGTGCCGGAGGTGCAGGTGACGACCAGCCTGCAGGGGCTGGCGCTGGCGCTCCCGCCGCCGCTGGGCAAGACCGCGGAGACCAGCCTGCCCCTGCGCTTTGAAACCCAGGTGGCGCGCGAATCCCTGGCCGGCGTGACCCAGGCCGGGCACGGGAGCGGTGCCGACGCCCCGCCCCTGCGCGACCAGGTCACGGTGGACCTGGGCGCGCTGGGTTCAGCCGTGTACGTGCGCGATATCAGCGGGCCCCAGGCCCGGGTGCTGCGGGGCACCATCGGCGTCGGCCTGTCGGGCGGCGAATCGGCCCCCATGCCCGCCCAGGGCGTGGCCGCCAACATCAACCAGGGCAAGCTGGATGTGGATGCCTGGGAGGACGTGCTGACGCAGGCCACCTCCCGCGTGGAAACCGCCGCGCGCGCGCCGGCCGCCGCGGCCCCGGCCAGCGCGCACAGCCTGGCGCAGGACTACCTGCCCACCACGCTGGCCCTGCGCGCGCGCGAGCTCACCCTCCAGGGCCGGACGCTGCACAACATCGTGGCCGGGGCCCTGCGCGACGGCACCACCTGGCGCGCCAACCTCGATGCCACCGAACTCAACGGCTACCTGGAATACCGCCAGCCCGGCGCCGCCGACCAGCCCAACGGGCGCCTGTTCGCACGGCTGTCCCGCGTGAACATGCCGCAAAGCGATGTGAACCAGGTCGAAGCGCTGCTGGATGAACAGCCCGGAGCCCTGCCCGCGCTGGACATCGTGGTGGACGACTTCGAGTTGCGCGGCAAGCGGCTGGGGCGCGTGGAGATCGAAGCGCAGAACCGCGGCGGCGATGGCGCGCAGCGCGAATGGCGCCTCTCCAAATTCAACATCACCGCCCCCGAGGCGAATTTCACCGCCAACGGCAACTGGGCGGTGATGAATGCCGCGGGAGGCGGGCCGCGCACCCCCGACCGGCGCACGGTGCTCAATTTCAGGCTGGACATCCGCGACTCCGGCGACCTGCTGGGGCGCATGGGCATGCCGGGCGTGGTGCGGCGCGGCAAGGGACGCATGGAGGGCCAGGTGGCCTGGATGGGCGCGCCCTTCAGCCCGGACTACCGGTCCATGACGGGCCAGATCAACGTGAACATCGAAGCAGGCCAGTTCCTCAAGGCCGAGCCGGGCCTGGCCAAGCTGCTCAGCGTGCTCAGCCTGCAGTCGCTGCCGCGGCGCCTCACGCTCGATTTCCGCGACGTGTTCAGCGAAGGCTTCGCGTTCGACTTCGTGCGCGGCGACGTGCGCATCGAGCAGGGCGTGGCCACCACGAACAACCTGCAGATGAAGGGCGTGAATGCCGCCGTGCTGATGGAGGGCAGCGTCAACATCGACCACGAGACCCAGGATCTGCGCGTGGTGGTGGTGCCCGAGATCAATGCCATGACGGCATCGCTGGTGGCCACCGCCATCAACCCCGTGATCGGCCTGGGCAGCTTCCTGGCCCAGGTGTTCCTGCGCGGACCGCTCATCGAGGCCGCCACGCAGGAGTTCCGCATCGACGGCACCTGGACAGACCCGCGCGTCGTGCGCGTCCCCCGCCGCGGGCGCGAGCCCGGCCCCGCCAGCGACGCAGCGCCCCGCACCAGCCCCGCCAGAACCGGAGAAGCCTCATGATGAAAGTCGCCGCGATCCAGATGGTGTCGGGCACCCGCCTGGAAGACAACCTGCGCGCCGCGCGCACGCTGCTGGAGCAGGCGGCCGGCACCGGCGCCGAGCTGGCGGTGCTGCCCGAGTACTTCTGCGCGATGGGGCACAAGGACACCGACAAGCTCGCGCTGCGCGAGACCCTGGGCGAAGGCCGGATTCAGGATTTCCTGGCCAGCGCGGCGCGCGACCTGCGGATGTGGGTGGTGGGCGGCACCTTGCCGCTGCAGACCGCCGCGCCGGACCGGGTGCGCAACACCACCCTGGTGTTCGACCCCACGGGCGGCTGCGTGGCACGCTACGACAAGATCCACCTCTTTTACTTCGACAACGGCCGCGAGCAGTACCACGAAGGCCGGGTCATCGAGGCCGGTGGCACGCCCGTGCAGTTCGAGCTGCCATCGCGCGACGGCCACCGCTGGCGGGTGGGCCTTTCCGTGTGCTATGACCTGCGCTTCCCCGAGCTGTACCGCCTGCATGCCAGCGCCGGAGCGGACCTCCTGCTGGTGCCCAGCGCGTTCACCCACACCACCGGCCAGGCGCACTGGGAGGTGCTGCTGCGCGCCCGCGCCGTGGAGAACCTGGCGTACGTGTTGGCCCCCGCCCAGGGCGGCGTGCACGAGAACGGCCGGCACACCTGGGGCCACAGCATGCTGGTGGACCCCTGGGGCACCATCCTGGCCGAGCAGGACCAGCAGGCGGGCGTGGTGTCGGGCGTGGTCGACGCGCAGCGCCTGCGCGACGTGCGCCTGCAGCTTCCCTCCCTGTCGCACCGCGTCCTGTGAAGATCCCGCAGCAGCGCACACTTTTCAGGCGCTGGCGGGGCGCATGGCGGCGTTGGTCGCTGTGGACCCTGCTGGTGCTGCTCGTGATCTCCATGCTCGCCACCATGGTGTGGCTTGCGGGGCGGTACGAGGCCAGCCAGGTGCAGTCCCGCCTGGAGCGCGACACGGCCGACGCGGTGTCCGACATCCGCGTGGCGCTCACGCGCAACCTGCAGAGCCTGCAGGCGCTGCACGCGGGCGACCCGGGCCAGCTCGCCTGGGAAGTGGATGCCTCGGAGCTGCTGCGCAACCGGCGCGAGCTGGTGCGCATCGAGTGGCGGGATACCAGCCTGCGGGTGCGCACGCATGCCCAGTCGCCCTACCGCCCCGTGGCCTGGGACGCGCGGCTGCGCGAAGGCAACCAGTCCGACGCCGCCATTGCCTGCGCCAACGCGCGCCGCCTGAGCAGCCCCGCCTATTCCAGCAGCTACTTCCAGCCGCACGGCGACGGGCTGGGCTCGGAAATGATGGAGCTGTGCCTGCCCCTGAGCGCGGGGGGGCGCAGCACGGGCTTCCTCGTGGCCACCTACGCCCTGCAGGACGTGCTGATCAACCTGGTGGCGCACAACCTCACGCGCAGCCAGGAGGCCTCCTTCACCGAGGCCGACGGCACCCGGCTGGCCGTGCTGGGCGCCGCGCGCCGGGGCTCGCGCATGTTCACGGCCACGCACCTGCTGGATCTGCCCGGCAGCACGCTGGTGCTGCGCATGGACACCTGGCACAGCGCGCCCAGCCTGTTCCCCAATGTATTGACCGCGCTGGTCACCGCCATGTCGATCGCGCTGGTCACCGTGATGGTGGTGCTGGTGCGCGACAACCGCCGGCGCCTGCGCGCCGAGCGCGACCTGGCCGACGCGCTGGCATTCCGCAAGGCGATGGAGGACTCGCTGGTCACGGGCCTGCGCGCCCGCGACCTGGAAGGCCGCATCACCTATGTGAACCCCGCGTTCTGCGCCATGGTGGGGTTCAGCGCCCCGGAACTGCTGGGCCAGAGCGTGACCGCACCCTACTGGCCGCCCGAGCGCGTGGAGGAGTACCGCCAGCGCCAGGCCATCCGCTTCGCGGGCACCATGCCGCCGCGCGAGGGGTTCGAGTCCGAATTCATGCGCAAGGACGGCACGCGCTTTCCGGTGCTCATCATCGAGGCCCCGCTCATCAACGCCCAGGGCCTGCACACGGGATGGATGAGCGCGTTCCTCGACATCAGCGAGCAGCGGCGGGTGGAGGAGCTTTCGCGTGCCTCGCAAGAGCGGCTGCAGGCCACCGCCCGGCTGGCCACCGTGGGCGAGATGGCCTCGCTGCTGAGCCACGAACTCAACCAGCCCCTGGCCGCCATCTCCAGCTACGCCACGGGCTCCATCAACCTGCTGGAGGCGCCGGCGCCCCAGGCGGGAAGCCCGGCGGGCGCCGCTCCCAACGCGGAGCAGCTGCAGGACGTGCGCATGGCCATGCAGCACATCGCGCGGCAGGCCGAGCGCGCGGGCAAGGTGATCAAGAGCGTGCACGACTTCGTGCGCCGGCGCGACCAGGCGCGGGAGGCCGTGCAGGCGCGCCAGCTGCTCGACGCCATCCTCCCGCTGGTGAGCCTGCAGGCGCGCAAGCTGGCCGTGCGGGTGAACACCACGGTGGAGCCGAACCTGCCCCCCGTCCTGTGCGACCGCACCATGGTCGAGCAGGTGCTGCTCAACCTGGCGCGCAACGCCATGCAGGCCATGGACGACCCCGCCATTCCCACGCGCGTGCTCGACATCCGCGTGCGGCGCGCCGCCTCGAACCAGCACAGCGGATGGATCGAGTTCGCGGTGACGGACCTCGGAACCGGCATCGCCGCGGACGTGGCGAAAAAACTCTTCACGCCCTTCTTCACCACCCGCGCCGAAGGCATGGGCCTGGGCCTCTCGATGTGCCGCACGGTGATCGAGCAGCACGGTGGTTTTCTCGGATTTGCCCCCCACGAGCCGCGTGGTACGGTCTTTACCTTCACGCTGCCCGTTCCCCAACCTTCGCCTGACACCTGATGGAACCCGTATCCAACGCCACCGTGTACATCGTGGACGACGACGCCAGCGTGCGCGAGGCGCTGGCCTGGCTGCTGCGCTCGCGCCGGCTCCCGAGCGAATCGTTCGACAGCGCCGAGGCGTTTGATGCCATGCTGCAAAGCCGCCCGGCGCAGCGCCAGCCCTGCTGCCTGCTGCTGGACGTGCGCATGCCCGGCATGAGCGGCCTGGCGCTGTTCGACCTGCTCGGCGTGCGTGGCGACCTGGCCACCATGCCGGTGATCTTCCTCACGGGCCACGCCGACGTGCCCACGGCCGTGGACACGGTCAAGCGGGGCGCCTTCGATTTTTGCGAGAAGCCCTTTTCCGACAATGCCCTGGTGGACCGGATCGAGCAGGCGCTGGCGCAGTCGGCGGAGCGGCTGGCGCAGCTGCGCGAGCGCAGCGACCTGCAGGTGCGGCTCGCGGACCTGACGGAGCGCGAGCGCGATGTGATGGACCTGGTGGTGGCGGGCCTGCCCAACAAACTGATCGCCGACCAGCTGGACATCAGCGTGCGCACGGTGGAAGTGCACCGCTCGCGGGTGTTCGACAAGATGCAGGTCAAGTCGGCGGTGGAGCTGGCCAACCTGCTGCGCACGGGGCAGTAGGCCGGCCCCCGCGCCCGCGCGCCGGGGTGCGGCGGCTAGCCGCTAGCCGCGCGGGCGCTCACCCACGAAGATTTCCACCCGCCGGTTGCGGGCGCGGCCGTCGGCCGAGTCGTTGGTGGCGATCGGGTAGCGCTCGCCCATGCCATCGATGGCGATGCGGCGCCCGTCCACGCCCCGTGCCGTGAGGTAGCTGCGCGTGCTGGCGGCGCGGTCCACCGAGAGCGGGTTGTTGATGGCGTCGCTGCCGGTGTTGTCCGTGTGGCCCACGATGCGCACATCGGTGTTGGGGTTGTTGCGCAGGCCGGCAGCGAACTGGTCGAGCACCGGGGCAAAGTTGGGCTGGATGTCCGAGCGGCCCACGGCGAACGAGATGTCGCTCGGGATGTTGAGCATGAGCTGGTTGTCGGCTGTCTGTGTCACGGCGATGCCGGTGCCCTGGGTCGCACGCTCCATCTCGCGCTTTTGCCGCTCCATGTTCTGCGACCAGATGTAGGTGCCCAGCGCCCCCACGCCCGCGCCCACGACCGCCCCCGTGCCGGCGCTGCCGCCGGTGGCGGAGCCGATGACGGCGCCGGCCAGCGCGCCCACGCCGGCCCCTGTGGCGGTACGGCGCTGGGTGTCGTCCATGCTGGCGCAGCCCGTGGCCAGGACGATGACGGCGGTGGCGCCGAGAAGAATGTGTTTGCGCATGGTGGTGCTCCTTGAAAGATTCGTTGGAGCTGGGCGCTTCGGGAGTTCCGTTCGCGTGCCGTGTGGCCTGTCCCTGGCCCCGGCCTCGGGTGCGCCCAGCTCAACGCCATCGTGGCCGCGGGCGGACACGGGCGCCATCGGCACAGCGGCACCCTGGCTGTAGGACGGCACCGCCTGGCGCCCGCGCCCCGCGCGCATGCCAAGTCACTGCGCCGGGGGCGGTGGAGGGGCGGGGGGCGGCGGCGGGGAATCCTTCGGGGGCTGCTGCAGCTCACCACCCTTGCGGCCTGAGAACATGGTCCACCAGACGATGGCGACCAGCAGCACCAGCGCGAGCAGCGCTTCAAGCAAAATCAGCCCCATGAAATTGACACTCCCAAGAACGTATTTACGGTCACCCCGTGGCCGCGCAGAGGCCTTTGCGGGATGGGATACAAGGCGCGGTCTGCGGCCCATGGCCCCGCTATTGGCAAGCGCCGCAACGCAGCAGACCGACCGCAAAGCCCTCGGCCCTTCGGGCTGGAGTGAAAGCGGGCGATGGGACGCCCCGGCTGCTTGCACAAGCGCGAGCCCCTGCGGCGCATCCGAGCCATCCACTCATCCCGAAGGCACTCCAACACGGCCACGGCATGATCGCAAACACCTTCTAGGCCTTGTATTGACGGCACTGATTGTAGGAACGCTGGCCGCCTGCTCGAGCCCACCGCCCGCAAGCCCCTCCCGCCCCCCGGCCATCCCGGCGCCCCTGCCGCCCGGCGCGGTGGTTCTGCCGGGCGACACCGGCCCGCTGCCCCCGCCGATGTCCCAGCCCAAGAGCCGCTGGGTGCCCGTGCGCTGGGCCGAGCTGCCCGGCTTCACCGAAGACGCGCTGCACGAGGCCTGGAACGCCTGGATCAAGAGCTGCGAGCGGCCCGCGCCGCCCTTCACCTCGCTGTGCAGCGACGTGCGCCAGCTGAGCATCGCCACAGGTGAGGAGCAACGCGCCTGGCTCATCGCGCGGCTGCAGCCCTACCGCGTGGAGGCGACCGACGGCAACCCCGACGGCCTGCTAACGGCCTACTACGAGCCGATGATGGAGGGCTCCCGCCAGCCCGGCAACGGTTTCAACGTGCCGGTCTACCGCGTGCCCGCCGGGCTCGGGACGCGCAAGCCCTGGTACACGCGCCAGCAGATCGAGACACTGCCCGAGGCCCAGGCCGCGCTGGCCGGCCGGGCCATCGCCTGGCTGCGCGACCCGGTCGAATCGATGGTGCTGCACATCCAGGGCTCGGGCCGCCTGCGCATCGCCGAGGCGGACGGCACGGTGTCGCTGGTGCGCGTGGCCTACGCGGGCACCAACGACCAGCCCTACCAGAGCATCGGCCGCTGGCTGCTGGACCAGGGCTACACCCGCGACGCCACCTGGCCCGGCATCCGCGCCTGGCTGGCCGCCAACCCCCAGCGCACGAATGAGCTGATGTGGACCAACCCGCGCTACGTGTTCTTCCGCGAGGAGCCGCTGAGCCCGCTGGACGCGGGCTTTGGCCCGCGCGGCGCGCAGGGCGTGCCGCTCACGCCCGGCCGCTCCATCGCCGTGGACCGCCAGAGCATTCCCTACGGCACGCCCGTGTGGCTCGCGTCCAGCGGGCCGCAGGTGCAGCTCAACCGCATGGTGATGGCCCAGGACACCGGCAGCGCCATCCTGGGCGCGGTGCGCGCGGACTTCTTCACGGGCTGGGGACCGGAGGCGGGCGACATCGCCGGGCGCCTGAAGCAGAACCTGCGGCTGTGGGCGCTGTGGCCCCGGTGATTTTTTTAGGTCTTTTTGGCTTCCAGCCCTTATTGGACAAGCGCTAAAAGCTATTGAATCAGGAGCATTTTCTTCAAGTGTCCCTGTGCCCCAACGCCCCGCGACGGGCAGCCCCGTTCACGGGCACGGCACCCGCGCCGCATCGGTTTCCACCCGCTGGGCCGCAGCGGCCGCCGCGAACGCCATGGCCGGCGGCACGGTCACGGTGTGCAGTTGATCCCCTTCGATGCGGTACTCGTACTCGCGCGTCGAGCCCACCATCTCCGTCCTGAAGGTGCTGCCCGCCATGGTGGCCGCATACACCCGGGGGCGGACGACCTGATACCGGTACGTGGTGGTGGCCGTCCCGCTGGTGGTCTTGCAGGTGGATTCGAACTGGTCCGCCTTGAATTGCAGGGTGCAGCGGCCGGAGGTGTCTTCGGCCTTTTCGCCATCCGGGGCGGTCAGCACGATCCTGGCGGCGCGCCAGCAGCCGAGCAGGGAGGGGTCGGGGGCCGCCGCGCAGGCCCAGGAGGCCGCGAGGGCAAGGGAGAGGAAGCTGGAACGCGTGAAGCACTTCATAGGGAGGTCAACGTGCAAGGTCAGGGGCTGGGGCGGGCCTTTGCAGGGCATCCCGCGATGGTAGAGGCATCGTCCCTGGCGCCCCGCGCTGCAGGGCTGCCCGCCCCCCGGGGCCCTGGCGCCCTACGGCTCCACCGTCCACCGCGTCACCCGCGGCGGCGCATCGCCCACGTGGAAGGCCAGCTTGCGGTCGCGCAGGGCCACGTCCGAGGCCGTCACCCGGTCGAAGCGCCGCAGGTGCTCGGTCCACGACTCGTCCTCGATGCGCTCCACATACCGCGCGGGCTGGCTGATGTCGTGCAGCAGCTGCCAGCCCAGGGCACCTTGGCGCAGGCGGCTGCGGCGGCTTTCCTGCATGGCGGCGCGGAATTCGGCCGCGCGGGCCGGGTCGATGAAATACTCGATCGTGACCACGAGGTGCCCCGCCCCCGGCGGCACGTCGGCCACGGGCGCCTGGAAGGCGCGCGAGGGGCTCAGGTCCTCCTCCATGCTGCGGTCGGCCACCAGGCGCTGCACCAGCAGCATGGCCACCACGCCGGTGCCTGCGGCGATTCCCAGGCTCGCGTGCACGTCGCTCACCGTGGCCACCTGGCCCCACACGGCGGCGCCCAGGGCCGTGGAGCCCATGATGGCCATCTGGTAGATCGACATGCCGCGCGCGCGCACCCAGTTGGGCAGCGCCAGCTGGGCCGACACGCTCAGTGAATTGGCCGTGGTGATCCACGCCATGCCGGCCACGAACATCGCGGGCACGGCCACATACACGTTGGGGGCCACGGCCATCACGCCGGTGGCCGCCGCCTGCAGCAGCGTGCCCCGGATCACCAGCACGTCGCGCGCCATGGCCTGGCGCAGGCGCGGCAGGAACATGGCGGCGGTGATGGCCCCCGCGCCCATGGACGCGAGCAGCAGGGTGAAGGTGCCCGCGCCGCCGCCTTCCAGGCCCCGCGCCAGCAGCGGCAGCAGGGCCAGCAGCGCGGTGGCGTGCAGGAAGAAGATGGAAATGCGCCACAGCACGGCCCGCATGCTGGGCGACTGCCGCACGAACTGCAGGCCCACGCGCATGGCGCTGGGCAGCTTCTCGCGGCCGAGCGGGCTGGGCACGTGGGTGCGCTTCCAGCGCATGATGACCAGGCCCGAGATGACGGACAGCACGGCGTTGAGCACGAACACCCAGGCGCTGCCCGCGCTGGCGATGATGGCACCGGCCAGCAGCGGGCCGATGATGCGCGAGGCGTTCATGGCCACGCCGTTGAGCGCCAGCGCCGCGGGCAGCTGCGGGCGGCTGACCAGCTCGGGCACGATGGCCGCGAACACCGGCCAGCGCATGGCCAGGCCGATGCCGTTGGCGAACGTGAGCGCGAGCAGCAGCGGCGCCGTCATGCCGCCCGCCATGATGGCCACGCACAGCACCAGCGCCACGGCGGCCACCCAGAACTGCGTGGCGATGAAGTAGCGCCGCCGGTCCAGGATGTCGGCCAGCGCACCGCTGGGCAGGCCCAGCAGGAACACGGGCAGCGTCGAGGCCGACTGCACCAGGGCCACCAGGATGGGCGAGGTGGTGAGCGTGGTCATGAGCCAGGCGGCCGCCACGTCGTTCATCCACATGCAGGTGTTGGCCGCCACCCAGGTGAGCCAGAGCATGCGGAACACTGGCACCGACAGCGGCGCCAGGGGCGAGAGCGAGGCGGAGTGGTCGAGCCGCGCAGCCACGGATTCTTCCGTGCCCTGGGCGAGGGCCGCGCGGTCCGCGGCCGCTTCACGCGCCGCGAGGTCGGCGGGCGCTTCGGGGGCCGGGCTCAGTTCAGGAGGGGGCGGGGGCGCAACGCTGCGCGTGCTTTCGTGGGACGGCAAAGGTGGCATGTCCGCGCATTGTGCGACGGGTTCTGCCGCCGCGCTGCGCCCGGCGGCGCGTCCGACGCCGGTGCAGGGGCATGGCCCGGGCCAGCGGCCCGATGCCTTTTGGGCACCTGGCGCTTTCCCAGCAAGCGCCAAAAGCTATTGAAATTATAGCAATCAGGATTTGGCGCGCGCCAGGTGCGTGAGCGGCAGCGCGCTGCTGGCCTTGACCTCGCCCAGCGAAAAGCTGGTGTGCATGTCTTTCACGTTGGGCAGGTTGAGCAGCACGTCGCGCGCGAACTGCGAAAAGCTGTCCAGGTCGCGCGCCACCACCTGCAGCTCGAAGGTGCCCGTGCCGCTGATGTAGTGGCAGGCCACCACCTCGGGGATGCGCGCGATCGCCGCCTCCATCTCGCGCGTGAGGTCGCCGGTGCTGCGGTCGGCATCCAGCCGCACGAACGCCAGCACCCCCAGGCCGATCTTGTGCCGGTCGATCTCGGCGCGGTAGCCCTTGATGAAGCCCTGCTCCTCCAGCGCCCGCACCCGCCGCCAGCAGGGCGCGGCCGAAAGGCCCACGCGCTGGGCCAGTTCGGCGTTCGTCAGGCGTGCGTCAGCCTGCAGCTCATTGAGGATGGCGATGTCGAATTTGTCGAGAGTGTTCACAAAATGGCCGTACCGAGAAAGATCCTTTCTCAGAATAGCCCAAACACGGCACAGAACGCAAAGACATATCAGCAATGCAGACATACACTTCTCTGCACACTGGAGTCGCTGCCCTAAACGGGCGGAAGGACTGCGCCCCGACCGGGCCCACAAGGCCCGGCCCCACAAAAAAGCCATTGGAGACATAGCCATGAACGCCCCACTGCCAGAGCACATCCGCAAGGCCCTCGAAACCGTCACCCTCGACGACAAATACTCTTTGGACCACGGCCGGGCGTTCATGAGCGGGGTGCAGGCCCTGGTCCGCCTGCCCATGCTGCAGCGCCAGCGCGACGCCGTGGCCGGCCTGAACACCGCCGGTTTCATCAGCGGCTACCGGGGCTCGCCCCTGGGCACGTACGACCAGGCGCTGTGGGCGGCCAAGAAGCATCTGGCGGCCAACAACATCGTCTTCCAGCCCGGCGTGAACGAGGAACTCGGCGCGACGGCCGTCTGGGGCACGCAGCAGCTCGACCTGTATCCCCAATCCAAGAAGTTCGACGGCGTCTTCGGCATCTGGTACGGCAAAGGCCCGGGCGTGGACCGCTGCTCGGACGTGTTCAAGCACGCCAACATGGCCGGCACCGCCAAGCACGGCGGCGTGATCGCGATTGCGGGCGACGACCACATCAGCAAGAGCAGCACGGCCGCTCACCAGAGCGACCACATCTTCAAGGCCTGCGGCACGCCAGTGTTCTTCCCGAGCAGCGTGCAGGAAATCCTGGACATGGGCCTGCACGCCTTCGCCATGAGCCGCTTCTCGGGCGTGTGGTCGGGCATGAAGACCATCCAGGAGGTGGTGGAGTCCTCGAGCAGCATCTCGGTGGACCCGGACCGCGTGAAGATCGTGATGCCCGAGGACTTCGTGATGCCGCCCGGCGGCCTGCACATCCGCTGGCCCGACGCGCCGCTGGAGCAGGAAGCGCGCCTCATGGACTACAAATGGTACGCGGCCCTGGCCTATGTGCGTGCCAACAAGCTCAACTACAACGTGATCGAAGGCAAGAACGACCGCTTCGGCATCATCGCCAGCGGCAAGGCCTACAACGACACGCGCCAGGCCCTGGTGGACCTGGGCCTGGACGATGACACCTGCCGCCAGCTGGGCATCCGCGTGCACAAGGTCAACGTGGTGTGGCCGCTCGAAGCCACCATCACGCGCGACTTCGCCCAGGGCCTGCAGGAGATCCTGGTGGTCGAGGAAAAGCGCCAGGTCATCGAATACCAGCTCAAGGAAGAGCTGTACAACTGGCGCGCCGACGTGCGCCCCAACGTGCTGGGCAAGTTCGACGAGCCCGAGGGTGATGCCACGGGCGGCGAATGGTCCATGCCCAACCCCAGCCAGAACTGGCTGCTGCGCGCCAAGGCCGACCTGACGCCGGCCATCATCGCCAAGGCGATCGCCAAGCGCCTGAAGAAGCTGGGCGTCTCCAGCGACATCATCGCGCGCATGGATTCGCGCATCGCCATCATCGAGGCGAGCGAGCGCGGCATGGCCGAGCTCAAGGTGGACACGGGCGAGCGCGCCCCCTGGTTCTGCAGCGGCTGCCCGCACAACACCAGCACCCGCGTGCCCGAAGGCTCGCGCGCCGTGGCCGGCATCGGCTGCCACTACATGGCCAACTGGATGCCCGACCGCAACACGTCGACCTTCACGCAGATGGGCGGCGAGGGCGTGACCTGGGTGGGCCAGGCCCCGTTCACCACCGACCAGCATGTGTTCGCCAACCTGGGCGACGGCACCTACTTCCACAGCGGCCTGCTGGCCATCCGCCAGAGCATCGCGGCGGGCACCAGCATCACCTACAAGGTGCTCTACAACGACGCCGTGGCCATGACCGGCGGCCAGCAGGTAGGCGAGCGGCCCGAGGGCCACTCGGTGCTGCAGATCATGAACAGCCTCAAATCCGAGGGCGTGGCCAAGCTCATCATCGTGACCGATGAGCCGCAGAAGTACGACGGCGTGGCGCTGGCCGAGGGCGTGACGGTGCACCACCGCGACGAGCTCGACACGCTGCAGCGCCAGTTCCGCGAGATCAAGGGCTGCACGGTCATCATCTACGACCAGACCTGCGCGACCGAAAAGCGCCGCCGCAGAAAGCGCGGCACCCTGGCCACGCCCGACAAGACCGTCGTCATCAACGAGCTGGTGTGCGAGGGCTGCGGCGACTGCTCCACCAAGTCCAATTGCCTGAGCGTGGAGCCGGTGGAGACGGAATTCGGCCGCAAGCGCCGCATCAACCAGAGTACCTGCAACAAGGACTACTCGTGCGTGAACGGCTTCTGCCCGAGCTTCGTCACGGTGGAAGGCGGCAAGCTCAAGAAGCCCAAGAAGGAAAAGAAGGGCGACCTGGCCAGCCTGCCGGCCATCCCTGAGCCGGTGCTGCCCGTGGCCGAAGCGGCCTGGGGCATCGTGGTCGGCGGCGTGGGCGGCACGGGCGTGATCACCATCGGTTCGCTGCTGGGCATGGCCGCGCACCTGGACGGCAAGGGCGTCATCACGCAGGACGCCGGTGGTCTGGCCCAGAAGGGCGGCGCCACCTGGAGCCACATCCAGATCGCCAACCGCCCCGAGGCCATCTACACCACCAAGGTCGACACCGCCAAGGCCGACCTGGTGATCGGCTGCGACTCCATCGTGGCGGCGCACAAGTACACACTGGCCGTGATGCAGCCGGGCCGCACCTTCGTGGCGCTGAACACGCATGGCACGCCCACGGCGGCCTTCGTGACCAACCCGGACTGGCAGTTCCCGGGCGCCAATTGCGACAGCGCCATCGCGGCGGCGGTCGGCGCGGGTGGCGTGGGGAGCTTCGATGCCGAACAGGTGGCCACCCAGCTGCTGGGCGACAGCATCTACACCAACCCGCTGATGCTGGGCTACGCCTGGCAAAAGGGCCGCGTGCCCTTGACCTACGCGTCGCTGATGCGCGCCATGGAATTGAACGGCGTGCAGGTGGACAACAACAAGGCGGCCTTCGAATGGGGCCGCCGCTGCGCCCATGACCTGGCCTCGGTGCAGGCGCTGTTTGCCGCCGCGCAGGTGATCCAGTTCGTCAAGAAGCCTTCGCTGGCCGAAATGATCGCCAAGCGCGTGGAGTTCCTCACGGGCTACCAGAATGCCGCCTACGCGTCCGAGTACACGGCCTTCGTAGAGAAGGTGCGCGCCGCCGAAAGCAAGCTGGGCACCACCACCCGCCTGTCGGAGGCCGTGGCCCGCTACCTGTTCAAGCTGATGGCCTACAAGGACGAGTACGAGGTCGCGCGCCTGCACACCGACAAGGCCTTCACGGACAAGATCGCGAACATGTTCGAAGGCGACTACAAGCTGGTGCACCACCTGGCCCCTCCGATGACGGCCAAGAAGAACGACAAGGGCGAACTCGTCAAGCAGCCGTTCGGCCCCTGGATGCGCAGCGCCTTTGGTCTGCTGGCCAAGATGAAGGGGTTGCGTGGCACGGCACTGGATGTGTTCGGCAAGACCGAGGAGCGCCGCATGGAGCGCGCGCTGATCGTGGAATACCGCGCCTGCATCGAGGAGCTGCTGGCCCGCCTGAACGCGGACAACCTGGCCCTGGCCGTGGAGATCGCCCGCATCCCCGAGGAAATCCGGGGCTATGGCCACGTGAAGGAGCGCCACCTGTCGGCCGCACGCCCCAAGTGGGACGGCCTGATGGCGCAGTGGCGCGCCGGCGGCACCACCGCCCAGCCGCAGCGCCAGGCGGCGTGAAGCCGGCTGCCGTGGCAGCCCTGCCGTGAAGAGCCCGCGCACCGCGCGGGCTTTTTACTATTAAGTCAGGAGCATCAAATGATTGACAGGCCGGCGTCCATGGCCATTTTGATCTGATTTTTTCCCGCCATCGCGGCGCACCGCCCGCCCGCGGCAAACACCCGCCAGCGGCTTGGGTCTTCCCCCTTGGGCCGCGCACAGGGGGCCGCATACAATGCCCTGTTCCGCCCTGGAAGGCGCCCTCGCGCCGGCCCCTGGCGGGTTTTGTGAATTTTGACCATCCGTTGTGGAGTCCAGTCCGTGTTTATTTCTTCCGCTTTTGCCCAAACCGCACCCGCCGCAGCCGCTGGTGGTACCGACATCATGTCCTCGCTGACCGGCATGCTGCCCCTGGTGCTCATGTTTGTGGTGCTCTACTTCGTCATGATCCGCCCCCAGATGAAGCGCCAGAAGGAACACCGCGCCATGATCGACGCCATCGCCAAGGGTGATGAAGTGGCCACCTCCGGCGGCATCGTCGGCAAGGTCACGCGCCTGTCCGAAGGTTTCCTGCACATCGAGATCGCCAACGGCGTCGAAGTGCAGCTGCAGCGCAGCGCCGTGGTTCAGGTCCTGCCCAAGGGTTCGGTCAAGTAATCAATGAACATTCCCCTGAGGCGCTGCGCGCCTTCCCCTTGCCCCCGCGCCGCGCGGGAGGGGGACGACGCCCCCGGACTGGCAGAGCCAGATCCACGGCGTCCCTGGCAGGGGTCGGCGCATGGCGCCATGCACAACTGAGATAAGAGCGCGATCATGAACCGTTATCCGGTCTGGAAGTACGCGATCCTGGTGATCGTGCTGCTGGTGGGGGTCCTGTACACCCTGCCCAATTTCTTTGGCGAAGCGCCTGCGGTGCAGGTTTCGTCGGCCAAGGCCACCGTCAAGGTGGACACCGCCGTGCAGCAGCGGGTGGAAGAAGCGCTCAAGGCCGCGGGCGTCACGCCCGACTTCGTGGCGCTGGAGGGCAACTCGGTGCGCGCGCGCTTTGACACGCCCGACACCCAACTCAAAGCCAAGGACGCGATCCAGAAGGCCCTGGTGCCCGATGCCAGCGATCCGTCGTACATCGTGGCGCTGAACCTCGTGTCCCGCTCGCCCGTCTGGCTCAAATCCCTGCATGCCAACCCCATGTACCTGGGCCTGGACTTGCGCGGTGGCGTGCACTTCATGCTGCAGGTGGACATGCAGGCGGCCCTGACCAAGAAGGCCGAGTCCTATGCGGGCGACATCCGCACCGCGCTGCGCGACAAGAGCATCCGCCACGGCGGCATCAGCCGCGAAGGCCAGAACATCGACATCAAGGTGCGCGACGAGGCCATGCTGACGGCGGCCCGCAACCTGATCGCGGACCAGTTCACCGACCTGCAGGTCGCCAGCACGCCCGAAGGCAGCGAATTCAAGCTGCGCGCCTCCATCAAGCCCGAAGCCACGCGCCGCGTGCAGGAGCAGGCCCTCAAGCAGAACATCGTCACGCTGCACAACCGGATCAATGAGCTGGGCGTGGCCGAGCCCGTGATCCAGCAGCAGGGCCTGGACCGCATCGTGGTGCAGCTGCCCGGCGTGCAGGACACCGCCAAGGCCAAGGACATCCTGGGCCGCACGGCCACGCTGGAAGTGCGCATGGTGGACGAGGGCACCGAGGCCCGCACCGCCGAGACCGGCCGCGGCCCCGTGCCGTTCGGCTCCGAACGCTACCTGGAGCGCAGCGGCCAGCCCGTGATCGTCAAGAAGCAGGTCATCCTGACCGGCGAGAACCTGACCGACGCGCAGCCCGGCTTCGACGGCCAGACGCAGGAGCCGACCGTCAACCTCACGCTGGACGCCAAGGGCTCGCGCATCTTCCGCGACATCACGCGCGAGAACGTGGGCAAGCGCATGGCCATCGTGCTGTTTGAAAAGGGCAAGGGCGAGGTGGTGACGGCCCCCGTGATCCGCAGCGAAATCGGCGGCGGCCGGGTGCAGATCTCCGGCCGCATGACCACGGCGGAAGCCAACGACACCGCGCTGCTGCTGCGCGCGGGCTCGCTGGCCGCACCGATGGAAATCATCGAGGAATTCACCATCGGCCCGACGCTGGGCGCAGACAACATCGAACGCGGCATCCACAGCGTGGTCTGGGGCCTGGCGGCCATCGCGGTCTTCATGTGCTTCTACTACACGCTGTTCGGCGTGTTCTCCAGCATCGCGCTGGCCGTGAACGTGCTGCTGCTGGTGGCCATCCTGTCGATGCTCCAGGCCACCCTGACCTTGCCGGGCATTGCCGCCATGGCGCTGGCCATCGGCGTGGCCATCGACTCGAACGTGCTGATCAACGAACGCATCCGCGAGGAACTGCGCTCCGGCATGTCGCCGCAGGCGGCCATCCATGCGGGCTACGAGCGCGCCTGGGCGACCATCCTGGACTCGAACGTGACGACGCTGATCGCGGGCCTGGCGCTGCTGGCCTTCGGCTCCGGCCCGGTGCGCGGCTTTGCCGTGGTGCACTGCATCGGCATCCTGACCAGCATGTTCTCGGCCGTGTTCTTCTCGCGCGGCCTGGTGAACCTGTGGTATGGCCGCCAGAAGAAGCTCAAGAGCGTGTCGATCGGCCAGGTCTGGAAGCCGGACGCCGATGCCGCCGTGGCCAAGACGAACTAAGAAACTCCAAGGAAGGAACAAAGATCATGGAGTTTTTCCGCATTCGAAAAGACATCCCGTTCATGAAGCACGCGTTGATCTTCAACGCGATCTCCTTCATCACGTTCGCGCTGGCCGTGTTCTTCCTGCTCACGCGCGGGCTGCACCTGTCGGTGGAGTTCACGGGCGGCACGGTCATGGAAGTGGCCTACAGCCAGCCGGCCGAGCTGGCCAAGGTCCGCGAGACGGTCTCCGGCCTGGGCTATCCCGACGTGCAGGTGCAGAACTTCGGCACGGCCCGCGACGTGATGATCCGGCTGCCCGTGCAAAAGGGCGTGACGTCGGCGCAGCAAAGCGAACAGGTACTGGGCGCGCTCAAGGCCGCCAACCCCGAGGTCACGCTGCGGCGCACCGAGTTCGTGGGCCCGCAGGTGGGCGAGGAACTGGTGCACGGCGGCTTGATGGCGCTGGCCATGGTCGTGGTGGGCATCGTGATCTACCTGGCCTTCCGCTTCGAGTGGAAGTTCGGCGTGGCGGCCATCATCGCCAACCTGCACGACGTGGTGATCATCCTGGGCTTCTTCGCGTTCTTCCAGTGGGAGTTCTCACTGTCGGTGCTGGCGGCCGTGCTGGCCGTGCTGGGGTATTCGGTCAACGAATCGGTCGTGATCTTCGACCGGATCCGCGAGGCCTTCCGCAAGTACCGCAAGATGACGACGCACGAGGTGATCGACCACGCCATCACGAGCACGATGAGCCGCACGATCATCACCCACGCATCCACCGAGGCCATGGTGCTGTCGATGTTCTTCTTTGGCGGCCCGAGCCTGCACTACTTTGCCCTCGCGCTCACCATCGGCATCCTGTTCGGCATCTACTCCTCCGTGTTCGTGGCCGCGGCCATCGCCATGTGGCTCGGTGTGAAGCGCGAAGACCTTGTCAAGCCCGTGAAGAAGGATGGTGATCCGAACGATCCCCATGCCGGGGCCACCGTCTGAACCGCTAATATCGGTCCATGCAAGCCACGCCCCCTTCCGTTCCACAGCGCCGCCTGGCCCGCCAGGCGCGCCAGCGGTTCGTAGAGGGGCTGTGCGGCGGACTCCCGGACCTGGACAAGACGGTCCTGGACTTCCTGACAACGCTGATGTCCCAAACGGGCACAGCGCGCGAAATGCAGGCGCACCGCGATGCCTGGATGCAATATCAGCAGCACCATGCTGCCTGGACCGAACGCACCGGCAAGGCCTGGCGCGATGCGCTGGCGCCGCACAGCAGCACCACCCGCGGCACCCTCGCCACCGGCGGCGCGAGCCCCCAGTTCGAGCTGCTGAGCGACGACGTGGTGGAAAACAAGATCCTGGCTTCCCGCATGGCCCTCACGGTCAGCGAACAGGTCAGCCACCAGTTCGACACCTTGCGCCAGCGCACCCAGTCGCTGGAAGGGCAGGAGCTCGACAGCAGCGACATCCTCCGGCCCGACGCCGTGTGCCTGCTGCTGGTCGAGCAGTGGGTCGAGGCCGGCTTGCCCCGCACCGACCTGCAGACCGTGGTGGACCCGTTGCAGCGGGAACTGGCCAACCTGCTCCAGAAGCAGTACCAGGCCGTCAATGTGTTCTATGTGGAGCAGGGCGTCACGCCCCAGGCCGACCTCAAGTCGCGCGTGCGGCGCACTTCGGGCGGCACGGTTGCCGGTGGCGCCAGCAACTCTGGTGCCGGGGGCCTGGCGTCCCAGGCGTTGGCCCAGACGCGGGAAGCCATGGCTGCGGCGCGCGGCGGCGGCATCCCCCAGCCGGGCGGCGGCCACCCCATGCCCCAGCATCACCTGCCCGGCGGCAGGCCGCCGGCGGGCTATCCGCGGCATGGCCTGCCCACGGGGTTTGCCACGGGCATGACCCCGCTGGCGCGGGCCCGCCAGCGGGCGCAGGGCGTGATGGGGCAACTGCGCAGGCTGCTGACGCAACCGGCGACCGGGTTCGACATGGTCAATGCCCCGCCGGCTTCGGCCGCGCTGGCCCATGCCCTCACCGCCCACCGCGTGCACGCCGACACCTACTACAGTGGCGTTGCCACCCTGATGGAAGACTACAGTCCCGCGGCCGTGGTGCAGTTGGCGGGCGCGGTGCGCGAACGCTCGACCGAGCTCAAGAAGAAGGCCTCCACCGCCGGGGAAAAAGCCATCATCGAAGTGGTGGCCCTGATGTTCCAGAGCATCCTGGCCGAAGACCGCATCCCGCCGGCCGTGCGTGTCTGGTTTGCCCGGCTTCAGGTGCCCGTGCTGCGCGTGGCGCTGGCCGAGCCAGAGTTCTTCAGCAACCTCAACCACCCCGCGCGCCAGTTGATCGACCGCATGGGGGCGTGCGTGATGGGCTTTGATGCCACCAGCATCAATGGCAGCGCGCTGGAGGCGGAAATCCGCCGCGTGGTCCAGGTGATCGAGCAGTACCCCGAGACCGGCCGGCGTGTGTTCCAGCTGGTCTACGACGAGTTCGAGAAATTCCTGTCCAAGTTCCTCACCGAAAAGCAGGCCACCTCGCGCCTGGTCACGGTGGCCCAGCAGGTCGAGCAGAAAGAAACCCTGGCGATCCAGTACACCATCGAGCTGCGCACGATGCTGCGCGACATGCCGGTGCGCGACGAGATCCGCGAGTTTCTCTTCAAGACCTGGGCCGAGGTGCTGGCCCTGTCGGCCGTGCGCGACGGCCCGCAGCACGCAGACACCGTATCGCTCAAGCGCACGGCCGCGGACCTGGTCTGGGCGGCCAGCGCCAAGCCCAACCGCAGCGACCGCGCGCAGGTCATCCAGAATCTTCCGGGCCTGCTGCAGCGCCTGCGCCAGGGATTGGCCCTGATGGGGGTGAACGGCCCGGCGCAGGATGCGCAGATCAAGGTCCTCACCGACACGCTGGCCGACGCCTTCCTGTCCAAGACGGCATCCATTCCGCAGGCACACATCGACGCCATGGCCAAGCGCCTGGCCAACCTTGAGGATTTCATCAACGACGCGACGCTGGGCGACATGCCGCTCAACGCCGACAACATCGAGATGATGCTGGGCATCGATGCCTCCTCCATCCATGTGGTCGCCGACAACGGCGCGCCCGTTCAGGACGACATGGTCGCCTGGGCCCAGGAACTGCAGCCTGGCACCTGGTACACGCTGGACCACAACGGGGCATCGGCCCAGGTCCAATATGCTTGGCAAAGCCAGCGCAAGCAGCTGCATTTGTTCGCCGCTGTCGACGGCAGCAGCTACCTGATCCAGTTGCGCAGGCTCGCAGCCTATCTGCAGGCCGGCTTGCTCGTGGCCCAGGAAGAAGAGGGCCTGACCTTGCGCGCCACGCGCGATGCGCTGGCCAAGCTGGACGCCAACCCCGAGCGGCTTCTGGACTGACCAGGCCCGGGCGCACCGAACGAAGCGACGCGCGCCCGAACCACCACCGTCCAGAGGGGGCGCCTCAGGCGGTCCCCAGCCGCTGGAACAGGCCGCCCGGCAAACGGGCAACGCGGCCCTCGAGCTCCAGCTCCAGCAACGCCACCTGCAGCGACGCCGCATCCATGCCGGTGCGGGCCACCAGGGCATCCACGCCCATGGGGTCAAAACCCAGGGCCTTCAGCACAGGGCTGTCTGCCCCTCCGTGGATGCCCGGGTCGGTGTTGCTGCATGCTGACCCGGAGTCAACGAGCTGCCTGTCCACCGCCGGGGCGGAAGGCAGGCGCAACTCTTCCAGCACGTCCTGCGCGGACTCCACCAGCTTGGCCCCCTGGCGTATCAGCGCATGGCAGCCCCGTGATTGCGGTGCGTGGATGGAGCCGGGAATCGCAAACACTTCGCGGCCCTGTTCGGCCGCCATTCGGGCAGTGATCAGCGACCCCGAGGCCAGTGCCGCCTCGACCACCAGAGTCCCCTGGGAGAGGCCGGAAATGATGCGGTTGCGCTTGGGAAAATTGGCGGCCAGCGGTGGCGTGCCCAGGGGGTACTCGCTGACCAGAAGCCCGTGCGTGGCGATGCGGTGCGCGAGGTCCAGGTTCTTGCGCGGATAGACACGGTCGAGCCCCGTGCCCACCACGGCAATGGTGGCAGGTGCAACCTGCGCCGCGGCTTCAGTGACAACATCCAGCGCCCCTTCATGGGCCGCAGCATCCACCCCCAGCGCAAGCCCCGAGACAATGGTGAGGCCCGCCCCGCGCAGTGTCCGGGAAAAAAGCCGCGCGTTGTCCGCGCCTTGGGCGGTGGGATTGCGGCTTCCGACCACCGCGAGGCACCGGCCAACAGGAAACGGGGCCTGCGTGACCAGCCGGGCAGGGCCCATCAGGTACATCAGCAGCGGCGGGTCTTCGGTATCCAGCAGAGACTGTGGATACCGGTGGTCACCCAGCGTGACCACCGCGCGCGCAGGCCCCTGGGGATCGGCGCCCTCCAGCCATTGCCAGGTGATATCGAGCAGCGCTTCCCATTCGCTGGGCACGGTGCACAGCGCCTTGGCCTGGGCCAAGGTCACACATTGCTGCAGCGCAGACTCCGATTGCTGGAAGACCGCCTGGGGCAGGCCAAAGCGCGCCAGCAGGCGCCGTGCGGCGCCATTGCCCACCCCCGCGGAGAGGGTGAGGCGCAACCATGCTCCCAGCTCGTCGCGGTCCATGATGGCGGTTGTAGAAGTCAAACAGCAGCAAAACAGGCCAGGGCCCGTGCCGCCCCTGGACGGCTTCGCGGCCCCGGCAGGTCCGCGCAGTTACTCCTGGGGATTCACCAGGCGGTCGCCAACCCGCACGCCACTGCGAATCTCCAGGATCAGGGCATACGAAACCCGGTCGAAGGTCCGGAACACCATGGCGGTCCCGTTGTTCTCGCTGGGCAGCTTGACCATGGTCTTCGCATCGCCGGTCACATCCTTGATGCGATCGCCCTTGGTCAGCAACGACAGCACATGGCCCGGCTCGATGCCGTCCTGTGAGCCCAGGTTGATCGCAACCACCTGGTTCTGGGCGGCGTAGGCCGCCGAAAAACTACCGTAGATGGAGACGACCCGCGCGTCGACGTCGATATGGGGCGCACGGGGTGTGTAGCTGGTAAAGACCCGGGCGGGCGCAGGCAGGATGCGGTCCCCCGCGCGGATCTCCTCCTTGGTGCCCGACAGATCCACCGTGGCAGGCACATACTCGGAAATATAGCCGCCCTTGCCGTTGGGGATGTCCTCGAAAGACTCTCCCCGCACCAGCTCGGCCTTGCCCAGATACTGCGCTTCGTACCCCAGGATTTCACCCGTCACGGGATCCTTCATGGCCACGGCATCGCGAAAGACACGGAAGAAACGGGGCTCGCCCGCCTCGGCTCGAACGGGTGCGGAGGCATCCCCGCGCACATAGGCCCGGTCGCCACTGGCCATCAGCACCCGGTCTTCGGTGGTAGCGATGATGCGGGGAGCGCGCTGCAGCACCTGGGCATCCACCACCAGGGGCTCCACGAGGAAAGGCTCGATCAGGTGGGGCTTGAGGGTGGGCAGCGCGGTGCTGGCCAGGCTGTCGCTGCGGGTGCGCGGAGACACGCGCACCGTCTGCGTCTCGGGTTCCGCCACGCCCGGGGGCGTGGTCCGCAGGCGTGCATAGCCTCCGTCCTTGTCCAGATACAGCGTCTGGCCCGGGTAGATCAGGTGGGGGTTCGGAATGGACTGGAGGTTCATGCCCCACAGCTCCGGCCAGCGCCAGGGACGCTTGAGGTACATGCCCGAAATGCCCCACAGCGTGTCGCCGCGCTTGACGGTGTAGGTATCCGGTGCATTGGGGGCCAGCTCCGAAAGGGGAACGCCACGCTCCGATACCTGCTGTGCGGTCGCGCGCTGGCCGCTGGAGATGGGGTGGTTCTGCGCCTGGGCCGGGGCGACCAGCAAAGCGCCAGCGATCATGGTGAGCGCGCCCAGGGCGGTCCGCCGAACGCTGGTGAATGCCGTCATGTTGTTCCTCTTCTCATGCATTGTGAAACGCCCCCTCACTGGCGCCTCGGTGCCAGCAGCATGCGGGCGACCGGGCAAATACGTTACAAACCCTCTTAGATTCTCTGCTCAAGCCCTTGATTCGGCAACGATTATTGGCCTGCAACGCTGCGGCGAACCTCAAAAGTGGCGAAAATAGCGACATCTCTCGGCAGCATCCATGGCAATCCTTCCCATTCTCTGTTACCCGGACCCCCGGCTCCACAAGGTCGCCCGCCCCATCGAGGCGGTGGATGACCGCGTCCAAAAGCTGGCGGCCGACATGCTCGCCACCATGTACGACGCCCACGGCATCGGCTTGGCCGCCACCCAGGTGGACGTGCATGAGCGGCTGGTCGTCATCGACGTGTCCGAGGAGCGCGACGCGCCCTTGGTGCTGATCAATCCGGAACTTGTCTGGACCAGTGCGGAAAAACACCTCAATGACGAGGGCTGCCTCTCGGTGCCCGGTATCTATGACGGCGTGGAGCGCTTCGATGCCGTGCATGTGCGGGCACTGGATGCGCAGGGACAGTCGCGCGTCATCGAGGCCGATGGCCTGCTGGCCGTCTGCATCCAGCACGAGATGGACCACCTGATGGGCAAGGTGTTCGTGGAATACCTCTCGCCGCTCAAGCGCAACCGCATCAAGACCAAGATGATCAAGCAGCAGCGGGGGGCGCGCGAGTGACCCGCCCGGCGCTCTGCACCCTCAGGGGTGGCGGAGTGCTGGCGCTGTCGGCGCTGGTGGTCCAGCTCGCGGGCTGCGCGCTGCCCGCCCGTGAAGCGCCCGGTGCGCTGCGCGCCGATGTCATCGCCAGGCTGGGACCACCCACCGCCACCTTCTCCCTGCCGGGCGGCGAGCGGCTGCTGTACTCCGAGCTTCCCGCGGGGTTTGCGGCCTATAACCTGGATTTCGACGCCAGCGGCAAGCTGGTGCGCAACGAACAGGTGCTGACGCAGACACGCTTTGAGAACATCCCCGTCGGAGCCTGGACCCTCGCCGATGTGCAGCGCACCTTCGGCGCCCCCTTGCGCGTGGAACGGGTGGCGCGTTTTGATGGCGACATCTGGACCTACCGCTTCCGCCAGAATTCCGACCCGCGCCTGGCCCATGTCCACCTGGACCGCCAGGGCGTGGTGCGGCTCGTGATGTTCACGGACGAACAGCCCAACTTCGACAACACGCGCGACTGACCTGCCGCGCACCACCCCATTGGTTTCCATGAGAGTCATTTTTGCCGGCACGCCCGAATTCGCCCGCGCGGCGCTGGAACAGCTTCTGGCCGCAGGCTTCACCGTCCCGCTGGTCCTCACCCAGCCCGATCGCCCCGCGGGCCGCGGCATGAAGCTCCAGGCGTCTCCCGTCAAGCAGTGCGCGCTGGACCACCGCATTCCCGTCGCCCAGCCGCGCAGCCTGCGCCTGGAAGGCAAATACCCGGACGATGCCGCCGCAGCGCGCGACGCCCTGCTGGCCGCCCAGGCCGATGTGATGGTGGTGGCCGCCTATGGGCTCATCCTGCCGCAGTGGGTGCTGGACCTCCCGCCACGGGGATGCCTGAACATCCATGCCAGCCTTCTGCCGCGCTGGCGCGGCGCGGCGCCCATCCACCGCGCCATCGAAGCCGGGGACGGGGAAACCGGCATCACGATCATGCAGATGGACGCTGGCCTCGATACCGGGCCCATGCTGCTCACGGAGCGGCTGGCCATCGCGCCGACGGACACGACCGCCTCCCTGCACGGCCGGCTGGCCTCCCTGGGCGGCCGCATGATCGTGGAAGCGCTCGAACTGGCCGCCTGCGGGGGCCTGCGGGCAGAGCCCCAGCCAGCCGAAGGCATCACCTATGCCCACAAGATCGAAAAAGCCGAAAGCACCATCGACTGGTCTCAGCCTGCCACGCTGATCGGGCAGCGCATCCGGGCCTTCGATCCCTTTCCTGGCGCCAGCACCGAATGCGCAGGAGAAACGATCAAGGTATGGAGCTATGAAATAGATAGCAATACACCAAATACTGGCAAGCGCCACGGCCAGATAATCTCGGTGGACAGCCAGGGCGTGGCGGTGGCCTGCGGCGAAGGCGCGCTGCGCCTGACCACCTTGCAGCGCGCCGGCGGCAAGCGGCTGGCGGCAGCGGATTTCCTGCGGGGGTTCGACCTGCAGCCCGGCATGGTGCTGGGCGCCGCGCCCGCCGCGGCGGTGGCGCCGGCATGAGCCGCAGGGACCTCGTCGGCCGCACGTTGCGCCACCCCTCCTTTCGCATGGCCGCCACCGACATGGTGGGCACGGCCGTGGGCATTGGCGCGTGGGGCCTGGTCACCGGGGTGGTCATGGTCAAGAGCGGCCTGCCCATCGGCATGGCCGTCTTCATGTCCCTGGTGGTGTATGCCGGCAGCGCGCAGCTGGCGGTCATCCCGCTGATGGCGGCGGGCGCGCCGCTGTGGGTGGTCTGGCTCACGGCCAGTTGCGTGAACCTGCGCTTCGTGATCTTCAGCAGCATGTGGCGCAGCTACTTCGCGCACCTGCCCGTGCGGCAGCGGCTGGCCGTGGGCTATTTCAGCGGCGACGTGATCTATGTGGCCTTCATGAAACGCTTTCCCGAACCGCGCCCGCAGCCCGAGCAGTTGCCGTACTTCTGGGGCGCGGCGGCCACCAACTGGCTGGCCTGGCAGGTGCCGTCCATCGCGGGCATCTTCCTGGCCAATGCCGTGCCGCTGTCCTGGGGCCTGGGGTTCGCGGGCGTGCTGGCGCTGCTGGGCGTGCTGCTGTCGCTGCTGTTCGACCGGGCCACCTGGCTCGCCACGGGTGTCGCCGCGACGGCCGCGATCGCGGCCTTCGCGCTGCCGCTCAAGCTCAACATCCTGGTGGCCCTGGCCGCCGCCGTGGCCGCGGGGTTGCTCATGGAGGCCGTGGACCGCCGCCGCCACAAGCCGGAACTGCTGCTGGTACCCGCCGACAGCGTGATGCCGCCCGAGGAACGCGAACACGTCGAGGCGGGCGACATCGTGCCGCTGCGCGAGGAGCGCCACCCATGAATGCGCCCTGGTCGTCCTGGTGGGATCTGCTGGAACCCTTCATCGCCGTGGCGGGGCTGGCCGTCATCACGGTGGTCTCGCGTTCCTTCTTCATGATTCCCGAGCGCGAGCTGCCCCTGCCCGACTGGCTCAAGCGCGGCCTCAAGTACGCGCCACTGGCCGCCCTGACGGCCGTGATCGCGCCCGAGATCCTCATCACCCGGGGCGAGCTCATCGATACGCTTATGGACGCCCGGCTCCCCGCCGTCCTGTGCGCGAGCGCGTACTACTTCTGGCGGCGGGGCATCCTGGGGACCATCGTGGTCGGCATGGCCGTGTACCTGCCGCTGCACATCGGATGGGGCTGGTAGGGATCGGTGGCGGGGCGGGGCCGCGGGATGGGGCCGCGGGTGGGGCCGCCTAAAATGGCGGCCCTGATCCACGTGCCCCCACCAGGAAGCCTCCCTCCCATGAACATCCTCCGTTTTTCCGATCTCTGTGCCCAGGGCAAGGCCCAAGGCCAGCGCGTCTTCATCCGCGCCGACCTGAACGTTCCACAGGACGACGCCGGCCGCATCACCGAAGACACCCGCATCCGCGCATCCATTCCCTGCATCCGCATGGCGCTGGACGCGGGCGCCGCGGTGATGGTGACCAGCCACCTGGGCCGTCCGACCGAAGGCGAATTCAAACCCGAGGATTCCCTGGCCCCCGTGGCCGCGCGCCTGGCCGAGCTGCTGGGCCGCGAGGTGCCCCTGGTCTCGAACTGGGTGGACGGCGTCGCCGTCGCCCCCGGCCAGGTCGTGCTGCTGGAGAACTGCCGCCTGAACGTGGGCGAGAAGAAGAACAAGGAAGACCTGGCCCGCAAGCTGGCCGCGCTGTGCGACATCTTCGTGAACGATGCCTTTGGCACCGCCCACCGCGCCGAAGGCACGACCTACGGCATCGCCCAGTTCGCACCGATCGCCTGCGCCGGCCCGCTGCTGTCGGCCGAGATCGATGCCCTGACCAAGGCCCTGGCCCATCCCCAGCGCCCGCTGGCGGCCATCGTGGCGGGCTCCAAGGTATCGACCAAGCTCACCATCCTCAAGAGCCTGGCCGACAAGGTGGACCAGCTCATCGTGGGGGGCGGCATTGCCAACACCTTCATGCTGGCGGCGGGCCTGCCCATCGGCAAGAGCCTGGCCGAGCCCGACCTGCTGGAAGAAGCGCGCGCCGTGATCGCCGCCATGAAGGCGCGGGGCGCGGAAGTGCCGATCCCGACCGACGTGGTCACCGCCAAGAGCTTTGCCGCCGACGCCCCCGCCACCGTCAAGGCCGCGGCCGATGTGGCCGAGGACGACCTGATCCTGGACATCGGCCCCGACACCGCCGCCCGCCTGGCCGCCCAGCTCAAGTCGGCGGGCACCATCGTCTGGAACGGCCCCGTGGGCGTCTTCGAATTCGCCGCCTTTGAGAACGGCACGCGCGAGATCGCCAAGGCCATCGCCGACTCGCCCGCGTTCAGCATCGCCGGTGGTGGCGACACCCTGGCGGCCATCGCCAAATACGGCATCGACAAGCAGGTGGGCTACATCTCCACGGGAGGTGGGGCCTTTCTGGAAGTGCTGGAAGGCAAGACGCTGCCCGCGTTTGAAATCCTCGAAAAACGCGCCGTTACCAGTGTTTGAAATTTGTTACACGCGGACGCACAAGCAAATGCAGCCGCGCGTAAGCAAGCACGCCAATCTGTGACCAAAAACAACGAATTGCGTGTGTCTGGGCGTAGTTACCTCAATTTTTTCTTGTTTTTGTTGAGTATCGCGCCCAGAATTATTTTTCAATCGCGTGGGATGTATCTGTTCATGTCCCCGCCTCTCAAAGTCCGTAGGAGGGAATCATGAAATTTTCAAAGGCAGTCAGCTTGGCGGTGCTCGCCGGCGCTGTGGCTACTTTGGCGGGATGTGCTTATCGTTCGCCCATTCCCCTGGCGGAAAACTTTGAGCTCACGGTACAACCCAAGGTCCGCTCCGCCGGTCACTGGGAACTGGTTTCCAACGACGTGGTGGCGCAAACGCTCAGCACGCTCGACAAGTCTGGCATGGCGCCGGGTACGCCGCTGCATGTGGCCTTGCCGCCCAACCCCAGCCCGTTCGACCTGGCGTTCCGCGACTTCCTGATCACCAAGCTGGTCCAGAGCGGCGCCCCCGTGCTGCAAGACCCCGGCCAGACGCTCAACGTGACCTACAACACGCAGGTCGTTCGCCACAACAGCCCGCGCCCCCATTTCATCCCCGGCCAGTTCACCATGATCGCCGCGGGCCTGATGGCCGCCTACGGCCTGCGCCACGAACACCTGGACGCGCAGATGCTGGCCACGCTGGGCCTGACCTCGCTGGCCGACTACGGCGCCAGCATCAACTCGGGCGGCCCCACCAACACCGAAATGATCCTGACCACCACCGTGACGCGGGGCGGCCAGTACGTGGCACGCAAGACCGATGTGTACTACCTGGAAAACGCGGACACGCCGTTGTTCCTGCGCCCCTCGTACTACAAGAACGTCAACATGAAGGTGGTCTCGCAATGAAATCCACAGCACTTCTGACCGCGCTGGCCGCCGCAGCCCTGCTGGCAGGTTGCGCCAACAACGGCACGCCCGTGCGCACGGAGCCCACGTACCAGGAAGCCGCCAACAACCAGTTCCTGGCCAACAGCCGCGATGCCGTCGCCAAGCTCACCGCGGGCTTTGACCTGAGCGCCGCAGGCAGCGGCCCGGTCCTGGTGGCCACCGTCGTGAACGTGAACGACCTGAGCCGCTCGGCCCCCCTGGGCCGCACGCTGTCCGAGCAGTACGCCTCGCACATGGCGTCCAGCGGCTTCAACGTCAAGGAAATCAAGCTGCGTGGCGACGTGTTCGTGCGCGAAGGCGCCGGCGAGCTGCTGCTGTCGCGCGAGATCAAGGACATCGCGCGCAGCCACAACGCGTCGCTGGTGCTCGTCGGTACGTACTCGGCCGCGGCCAACTACACCTACGTGAGCCTGAAACTCGTGCGCACCGAAGACAGCCGCATCATCCGCGGCTACGACTACGCACTGCCCAACGACCGCGACGTGCAGCGCCTGCTGGCCGTACAGCGCTGAGCGGCCGGCCGCAAGCCGGTCCCGCACAAGAGCAATCAAAAAGGCCGTCTCGACGGCCTTTTTTGTTGCCCGCCGGCGGCCACCAGGCCATGCCGGTGCCACGGCAGCCGTCCCGGCCGCCAGAAAACCCCGCCGCGGCGGATGCCCCCACCTAAAATCACGCCCATGACTTTCACCGACATGCTGCGCGACGCCACGGCGCAGAACAACTCCCTGCTGTGCGTGGGCCTGGACCCGGAACCCACGCGGTTTCCCGCGGGAATGCAGGGCGAAACGCACAGGATCTACGACTTCTGCGCGGCCATCGTGGACGCCACGGCCGACCTGGTCTGTGCGTTCAAGCCCCAGATCGCCTACTTCGCCGCGCATGGCGCCGAAGACCAGCTTGAGCGCCTGATGCAGCACATGCGCGCCAACGCGCCGCACGTGCCGGTGATCCTGGACGCCAAGCGGGGCGACATCGGCTCCACGGCCGAGCAGTACGCCAAGGAAGCCTTCGAGCGCTATGGCGCCGATGCGGTCACGCTGTCGCCCTTCATGGGGTTCGACTCCATCGAGCCCTACCTGGCCTACCACGGCAAGGGGGCCTTCCTGCTGTGCCGCACCTCCAACCCGGGCGGCGACGACCTGCAGACCCAGCGCCTGGCCAGCGTCGAAGGCCAGCCGCTGATGTACGAGCACGTGGCGCGTCTGGCGCAGGGCCCCTGGAACAAGAACGGCCAGCTGGGGCTGGTGGTTGGCGCCACCTACCCGCAGGAGATCGAACGCGTGCGCGGCATCGCGCCCACGCTGCCGCTGCTGATTCCCGGCGTGGGAGCCCAGGGGGGCGATGCCGTGGCCACGGTGCGGGCGGGGCTGCGCGACGGAGGGCCGATCATCGTGAACTCGTCGCGCTCGATCCTGTACGCATCCAAGGGCAGCGACTTTGCGGCCGCCGCCCGTACCGAGGCCCAGCGCACCCGCGCGGTGCTCGAAGCGGCGCGCGCGCGCTGATCCGCCCGCGCACGGCCCCCAGCCCCGCGCCGCCGCCGCACCCCGGATCGGCCCATGCAGCTCAAGTGGCTTGAAGACTTCATCGTTCTCGCGCAGGAGCGCAGCTTCACGCGCGCGGCCGAACTGCGGCATGTGACGCACCCCGCATTTGGCCGGCGCATCCGCGCGCTGGAGGCCTGGGCGGGAACGCCGCTGGTGGAGCGGGGTGGCGGCCCCGTCTCGCTCACGCCCGCGGGGCAGAGCTTTCTGGAGACCGCAGGCCACATGGCGCGCAGCCTGGCGCAATCGCACGAGGAACTGCAGAGCCTGGCCGGCCGGCAGGCCCGCACCGTGACGCTCGCCACGGGCCGCACGCTGGCACGCACCGTAGTGGCCGACTGGCTCGTGCGGCTGCAGCCCCTCCTGCAGAACGGCGAACTGTGCATCCGCACCCGCGCCCTGGCCGACACCGTGGCGATGCTCGAGCGCAACGAGGCCGACTTCTCGCTGGTCTACCACCATCCGGCACTGGCGATCCGGCTGGACGCGCGCCAGTTCACGCACGTCACCGTGGCCTCCGACCGGCTGGTGCCCGTGTCGCGCGCCACCGCGCAGGGCCAGGCGCTGCACCGGTTCGGGCAGGGCACGGCACTGGTGCCCTACCTGGCCTACGCGCCCCAGCTGGCCCTGGGCCGGCTGGTGGAAGACCACCTCACGCAGAACCCCCACGCGCCGCGCCTGCAGCGCGTGGTGGAGTGCGACTCCGCCGACGCCCACTACGAATACGTGCAAAAGGGCCTGGGCGTGGCCTGGCTGCCCTGGTCCATGGTGCATGCCGATTGCAAGGCCCGGCGCCTGGCGCCCGCGGGCGACGCGCGCATGGAAGTGCGCTTCGACGTGCGCCTGTACCGGCCCAAGCGCCGCCTGGGGCCCCTGGCCGAGGCGCTGTGGAAAGCCCTCTCCCAGCGCTGAAGCCCAGGGGTTTCCACCAGGGCCTGCAACCCATTTGGCAACAGACCGTGCCGTTTCGGCACCACGCTGGGGGGCGCGCCTTTTCACAATCGTGCCACCCACCGCGCGTGCCGCCGGGGCCGGCCTGCATGCATGCATGCACCGCCGGCCCGGGGCGCGCGGTGCCCAGCCCCCACGACGACCCAGGAGCCCGAACCATGCCCCACACCTTTTCCCGCCGCCGTGCCACGGCCGCCGCCACCGCCCTGCTGTGCGGCCTGTGCTTGCCCGCCGCGTCCGCGCTGGCGCAGGACGCCTACCCCTCCAAGCCCATCACCATCGTCGTGGGCTACCCGCCGGGGGGCAGCACCGACCTGACGGCGCGCACCGTGGCCACGGAGCTGGGCAACAAGCTCGGCGTGCCCGTGGTGATCGAGAACGTCGGCGGCGCGGGCGGCGCCATTGGCGCGCAGAAGGTGGCCAGCGCGGCCCCGGACGGCTACACCCTGCTGGTGGGCGCGAGCAACGAGATCGCCATCAACAAGCTCGTGACCAAGAAGGTGAAGTACGACGTGAAGGACTTCACCGCCATCGGCCTGATCGCCTCGCAGCCCCTGGTGCTCGTGGCGTCCACCGGCGCGGGCGTGAAGAACCTGGCCGAATTCACGCAGAAGGTCTCGAAGAACCCCGGCAAGTTCAGCTACGGCAGCTCGGGCGTGGGCACCTCGCTGCACCTGGCGGGCGAGATGGTCAAGGAGCAGGGCAAGCTGTTCATGACGCACATCCCCTACCGCGGCGTGGCGCCGCTGACCAACGACCTCATGGGCAACAACCTGGAGTACGGCGTGTTCGTGCTCTCCAGCGGCCTGCCGCACATCCGAAGTGGCAAGGTGATCGCCCTGGGCACCACCGAGGCCAAGCGTTCGGCCACCACGCCCGAGATCCCGGCGCTGGCCGAAACACCGCAGTACAAGAACGTGGACATCGGCGTGTGGTTTGCCCTCATGGCACCCGCGAACCTGCCCAAGCCGGTGTTCGACAAGGTGAAGAAGGCCTTGAACGACAGCCTGCAGTCGCCCGAATTCCGCAAGAAGATGGAAGCCACCGGCTCCACCGTGGCCGCCACCAACGTGAACATCGACCAGTTCCTGTCCGCCGAAGTGGCCAAGTACAAGAAGATTGTTGAATTCGCCAAGATCGAAGAATGAACGCCCAACACGACCACAGCAACGCGGCCCAGCCGCTGCGTTTTGAACTGCCCGCACCCGACCTCGGCGCCTGGCGCGCGGGCAACACCGGCACCGAGGGCGTGTGGCATTTCGACTCGGGGCAGCCCGGGCGCCACGTGATGGTCAGTGCCCTGGTGCATGGCAACGAGCTGTGCGGCGCGTGGGCCCTCAAGGGGCTGCTCGAAGCGGGCGTGCGCCCCGAACGCGGCACCCTCACGCTCGCGTTCTGCAATCTCGATGCATTCGACCGGTTCGACGCCCGCCAGCACGACGCCTCGCGCTTCACCGATGAAGACCTCAACCGCCAGTGGCTGGACGAGCGCATCGACGCGGCCGACACGGCCGAACGCCGCCGCGCCGCCGCGCTGCGGCCCTTCGTGGCGCGCGCGGACTGGCTGCTCGACATCCACTCCATGCACGAGCCCTCGGCGCCCCTGCTGCTCACCGGCATCCAGCCGCGCAACCTGGAGTTGGCGCGCGCCATGCGCTCGCCCGAGCACATCGTGGTGGACGCGGGCCACAAGGACGGCGTGCGCATGCGCGACTACGGCCGCTTTGGCGAGCTGGAGGACAACGGCACCCGTTCGCTGCTCATCGAATGCGGCTTCCACGGCGACCCCGCCAGCCGCGCCGTGGCGCAGGACCAGTGCGTGCGTTTCCTCGCGCAGTCCGGCGCGCTCGGCGACGAGGCACTCGCACGGCAACTGCCCGGCTGGCGCCTGCCCGACGCCCCGCGCCAGTGGGCGCTGGAGGTGACCGGCCCGGTGGTGGCCACCAGCAGCGCCTTCCGCTTCGTGGCGCCTTACACCGGGCTGGAGGTGTTCGAGAAAGCCGGCACCCTGATTGGTGACAACGACGGCGTGCCCGTGACCACGCCCTACGACGACTGCGTGCTGGTGATGCCCTCGGTGCGGCAGGCGCGGGCGGGCGTGACGGTGGTGCGCTACGCGCGGCGGCGCCTGCTGTAGGCGGTGGCCAGATCATCAAGATGCTTCTAATTTGATAGCATTCTGCGCTTGATGAGCAAGCGCCAGCAGGTCATTGACGGCTATTTCATCAGATAGGCCTGCAGCTCCTTGCGGCTCTGGACCCCCAGCCGCGTGTAGATCTGCCGCCGGTGGTACGTGGCCGTGTTGGCGCTGATGCCCATGCGCGTGGCGATCTGCTCCCCGGGCACTCCGCGCGCCAGCCAGTACGCCAGCTCGTGCTGGCGCTGCGGCAGGCCCAGCGCGCGCAGCGTGGGCAGCAGCCGCGCCACGCGCGCCACCCGCTGCGTGATGTGGATGCCCACCGCCCGGCCGCCGTCGAAGTCGCCTTCACCGGCCCCCGCCGCGGCCGCCATCTGCGTGGCGCGCAGCGAAAACCAGCCGCTGGCGTTGTGCAGGTCCAGTTGCGGCAGCGCTGGCGCCCGGCCCCGGCCGGTGCCGCCCTGCTCCACCCAGCGCAGGCGCTCCAGCAGCACGCACAGCGCGTGTGGCAGCTCGTTGCGGCGGTACCAGCGCATGCCAAAGGCCAGCGCCATCAGCTGGTCTGCCTGGGGCGATGTCCACAGCAGCCTGCCCTGCGGCGTGGCGACCAGCATGGCGCTGTCATGCACCACACTGTCCTGCGCATCCAGCTCGCCCGGCTGCAGGGCACGCGCCAGCCAGGGCGAGGTCCGTTCAAGCAGGGCGATGTCTTCAGGCGCAAAGCGCGGCGCGCCAGGCCTGCGGCACAACTTGAGCGAGCCCACGCCCCGGCCTTGCGGCGTGCGCAGCACCAGGCTCAGAAAATCCTGCCACTCCGACGGCCGCGCCAGCTCGTTGTAGAAATCGCTGCGGATGAATTCGTGGTGAGTGACCTGGAGGATCTGCTCCATCAACAGCACCCCATGCTCATGGCGCACGGCCGCGTCGAAGTCGTGCAGGCTGTAGCGCACTAGCTTCAGCTCCTGCGCCTTCATCCGCGGGTCGAAGTACAGGTGCATCCACTCGCGCGCGGGTGAGGGCTCGATGTAGGCGTCCAGCGCCCCGTCAGCATCCGGGTGAAAGTACACGCCCGTGTCGAAGCCGATCAGCTGGTGCAACTCGTACAGCACGCACTCGATGAGTTGGGGGCCGCTGAAATCCAGGCAGGCCAGTTGCTGCAGGCGCGCCAAGGCGTGCCTTTGAGGGCGGGTGAATGGCATGGGGTAGTGGGCGTATGTGCCAGCAAACAAAGCTAGCACATCACCGCGCTTTGCCATCCCGCCCCCGGGGGTGGGGCGCCACGCCGGGGGAATCCATAGACTGGGCAGCAGACGCGAGATTGCTCCTGAAAGCATAGCTTTTGTGCTTGATGGGCAAGCGTTGGGGCGGCTTCTCCGCCATTGCTTTCCCCACACATCCACACACCGCCCCATGCGAAAACATCTTGCCTTGCTGGCCCTGGCCGCCCTCACCCACGCGGGCGCGTGGGCCGCCACCTACACCTTCACCGGCCCCACCTACGCCAGCCCGCACGACTACACGGCACCCTGCGCCGCCGGCACCTGCGCCAATTTCAGCACGGCCATGCGGCAAACAGGCCACTTCAATACCAGCCAGCCGCTGCCGGCCAGCCAAAGCAGCCTGGACATCGTGCCCTACATCACCTGGTACGACTTCAACGACGGCGTGACCAGCTACAGCATGAACGGACTCTATACCCGCCTGGCCCACGCCAAGGTGTCCACCGACGCAGCGGGTCAGATCATCGATGCCGACATCGTGTTCATGTGGTGGCAAACCGGCAGCCATGGCGCAGGCGACCGCCTGAGCTACATGTCGGTCAACTTTGCCAGCTACTTCAACCGGCCCTGCATTTCCCTGGCCAGCCCCGACATCTGCAATACCTTCGCTGACGACGGCGCCACCAGCCACGCCTTTGCCCACGGCAGCGGCGGCTGGACGAGTGACATCCCGGTGGTCGTGGGACCGGTCGGGGCACAGTCCGTGCCCGTAGACAACCCCTTTGCCCTGGTGTTGACCGCCGCGGCAGTGCTGGGCCTGGCCTTGCGCAAGCGCCGCAAGACGCTCCTCAACAGATAGCGAATTGCGCTTGCTGCACCTGTGCCAGCGGCCTTCCCAATGATAAGAACAACCAGTACGCCCCCATGAAGAAATACCTCGTGCTCCTGGCCTCCGCATTCCTCCAGGCGGGCGCCTGGGCACTCACCTACACGTACACCGGCCCCACCTACAGCAGCCCCACCCACGACTTCACGGCCCCGTGCGCTGCGGGCACCTGCACGAACTTCACCACGGCCATGCGGCAAACCGGCAGCATGACCACCAACCAACCCCTGCCGCCCAACTTGAATCATGTGGAAGTCTCTTCCTACATTTCCGGCTATTCATTCAGCGACGGCGTCACCCAATACAACAGCTCCGGCATTCCTGAGCGATTGCTGTACGCCTATGTCACCACGGATGCGGCGGGAAACATCACCGGCAGCGACATCGTCATCATCCGCTGGCAAACCGCGAACCACCTGATCGGCGGGCGGATCGACCACATCGCGGTCAATCAGGGCAGCTTCTCCAACGAGGTCTGCGCGGGCATGGGCAACCCCGGCATGTGCACGGGAACCGCCGAAGACACCGCCACCAGCTACGCCTTCGCCCAGGCGGTCAACGGTGGCTGGGCACCCATCGCCCCCGCGGCCGCGCAGGCCGTGCCGGTGGACAACCCCTTTGCCTTGTGGCTGACTGCCGCCGGCCTGCTCGGCATCGCCTTGCGCGGGCGGCGTGGTTTGCTCCTCAAAAGATAGCTTCTCGCGCTTGCTGCCATTTGGCTCAAGGCTTTTTTTATACAAGAACTTCAACACCATGAAAAAAACTCTTCTCCTGCTGGCCGCGCTTTTCGTCCAGGCCAGCGCCTGGTCCGCCACCTACACCTACGCGGGCCCACCCTACGGCGCCGCCAACCTGCACAACTACACCAACTGCATTCCCGGCTTTGGCAACTGCGGCACCTACACCACCGCCATGGCGCAGGCAGGCTCGTTCACCACGGCGGCGCCCCTGCCGGGCACCCTCAACGGCGACGACATCACGGCGCAGATCACCTCGTTCTCGTTCTCCGACGGGCTGACCACCTACGCCAGCAGTGATCCGCAGGTGGCGTTGGTGAGCATCACGGCCACCACCACCGGAGGAAACCTGGACTTCGGTGTCACCTTGCAACGCTGGCAAGCACCGGCCCCCCATGTGCAGGGCGACCACCTCGACTGGATGAACGTCCGCTATGGCGGCGGCCACAACGCGGAATGCCAAACCGTGCCCGTGTCCACAACGCAAGGCGCCGTCATGTGCGGCACGACCTATATGGGCGACGTGTACTCCAGTTGGCACGACGCCAATGCTGGCGGCGTCTGGACGCTTGCCGCACTGCCACCAGCGGTGCCCACCGCGGTGCCCACGCTCAGCGAGTGGGGGTTGATGTTGCTGGCGGGGGCCTTGGCCGCGCTGGGCCTGCGCCAGCGGCGCAAGGCTTGATTTTTTTCCTGGCGTGCATTCGCCGCTGTGGACAACGGCTCGTTCCCCGCCGTGCTGGAGGCCACGGCCCACCCTTTTTCCTTCAGGAGTTTCCCCATGTCCCCCGAACAGATCCACCTCGTGCGCCAGAGCTTTGCGCAGGTTGCGCCCGTCGCCGCGCAGGCCGGCGCGCTTTTCTACTCGAAGCTGTTCGCGCGCGACCCGGCCATCCAGGGGCTGTTCGGGTCGTCCGACATGCACGTGCAGGCACGCAAGCTGCTGGACATGATCGGCGATGCCGTGCGCCTGCTTGACCACCCCGAGCGGCTGGACGCCGCGCTGCGCGCCCTGGGCCAGCGCCACACGGTCTACGGCGTGCAGGCGGCGCACTACGACACGGTGGGCGCCGCCCTGCTGGAGACGCTGTCCGACGCGCTGAGCGGTGCCTTCACCCCCGCCACGCGCGAGGCCTGGGGCGCCATGTATGCCCACGTGGCGCGTACGATGCAGGCGCAGGCACAACTGCAGCACTAGCCAGAAAGCCCCATGACCCCCACCACGCCCCGCCTTCGCGCCCGCGCCGCCGCCTGCCTGGCGGCCGCACTGGCCATCTCTTGCGTCACTGCCATGGCCCAGACCGCAACGCCCCTGCTGTTCAAGATCGTCACGGTGCGCGACGAGATCCTTGTCGCCGTGCCGCCGGACGAGGCCGGGGCCCCGCGCCCCGAGGCGGCCGCCATCGGCCAGGCCCTGGCCGCCAAGGGCGCGCTCAGCCTCTGGCAATACGCCCCGCGCAAGGGCACCGACGGCGCGCTGGAGCTGGCCCCCCGCGCCAGGATCAGCGTGCTGGCGCACGACAGCCTGCGCGTGGAGCCGTACCCGCCCGCGCTGCGGGTCGTGCCGGTGCCATAGGCCCGCCGCGCACCGCGCCGTGAGTGCCTGTCCACGTTCCCCATGCGGGTCCGCACGCCTGCGCTGACAGGGTCGGCTGCCACCGGGCTCACCCGCGCCTGCGCGCTGGCGCTCGGGGCGCAGGCCGCGCTGTGCGGCTGCGACGGCAGTGCCACGGGCTACCAGCGCGGCTGGGCGGGCGCCTGGACCTACGGCGGCGCGGCCTTTGCCCCGGCCGACCCGGCCACGTTCCAGCCGCTCTCGCCGCACTTCGGGCGCGACGCGCGGCAAGGCTACTGCCGGGGCAGTGCCGTGGAGGGCAGCGAGGGCGCCACGTTCGAGGCGCTGTCGGAGCACGAGGCGCGCGACGGCCGCGCGGTCTACTACTGCAGCACCTACCGCAAGGCGCAGGAGTACTGGGCCTACCAGCACCTGCGCATCGCCACCATTCCCGGCGCCGACGCGGCCAGCTACCGCGTGCTGGCCCACCGCCATGCCCGCGACCGGCACCGCGCCTACGACCGGGGCCAGCCCTTCGCGGTGCGCGATGCGGCCAGCTTCGAGCCGCTCAGCCCCCGCTTCGCGCGCGATGCGCAGCGCGGTTATTTCGAGCATGCCGACATCCCCGGCAGCCACGGCGCAAGCTTTGCGCTGATGGACGAAGACGATCCCGGCTACGCCCGCGACCGCGCGCACGCCTGGCACGGCCACATCGAGGTCAACCAGCCGAACCGGGGCCCGCACCCGGTGCTGCGCCCCTTGCAGGGCGCCGACATGGCCACGCTGCGCGCCCTGGGGCGGGGCTACGCGGCCGATGCGCGGCGGGTGTGGTACCAGGGCGAGCCGCTGGCGCGGGCGGATGCGGCCAGCTTCACGGTGCTGACCGAGGCGACCGCGGAGGTGGACGCACGCGACCGCGCGCAGGCATGGCAGCGCGGGCGGGCCGTTGCGGGCAACGATCCAGGCCCCAGCCCCGGCGTGAGGTGAGGCACGCCGTGTCCCCACCCGCCGCCCTCCAGGGGCAGGGGCCTGCCGCGCGTTGCCAGGGCCCGAAGGCCACCGGCGGGCGGAACAACGCCGCCCGCCCCCGTCACTGCGCCGCGCGCGCGGCCTCCACATGCGCCTTCACCCGCTGCGCCAGGGCCATGTCGCCCGGGGTTTCGGGGCTCCACCTGTCGATGGCGCGGGGCTGTTCATCGGCGTCCACGGCGGTGTACACCGCCACGCAATGCAGCACCTCGTGCTGCGGCTCGCCATGGATGCCGCCGCTGCGCACCTCCACGGCCAGGTGCATGCCGGTCTCGGTGGTGAAGGCCAGGCGCGCATGCACTTCCACCAGGTCTCCGGGCCGGATGGGGCGCACGAAGTGCGCGCCGCCCACGAACTCGGTGATGCAGGGGCCCTTGGCCCAGGCGCTCGCACAGGCAAAACCCGCCTCGTCCACCCAGCGCAGCACGGTGCCGCCGGGCACCCGCCCCGCCTGCGGCAAGGTGCTTTGAGACGCCAGGAAACGCAGGGTGAGGGATTGCATGCCGGGGTGCTCCACGGGAGTTGGTGGGCCATTATTCTCCAGCCCCTGGCGGCGGCGCGGGGCGGTGCGCGGGCCGCCCCCCTCGAAGGCGCGCGCACCCGCATCTTGACCTGAGTCAAAACCCTGCGGGCGACAGTTGCCTACATTGCGTAACAACTCTGCGGGCCCCTGCGACACCGGGCCCGCCCAGCCGGGGCAATGGCCGCCCCCGCCGACCCGGCCTTCCCTACCCGCACGCCCAGCGTGTCTTCTGCCATGTCACTGCTTCACCGACTGAACCTGCTCGAGAAATTCCTCATCCTGGGAACCATCGGGTTGATGATGAGCGCGCTTCCCACATACCTGTATGTGTCCGATGCGCTGCGCGCCATCGGCCACGCCCGGCAGGAGGCCCGGGGCGTGCCGCCCGCGCAGGCGCTGACCCGCGTGGTGCAGCTGGTGCAGGTGCACCGGGGGCTGTCGGCGGGCATGTTCGGCGGCGACGAGTCGCTGGCGACGCGGCGCCCCGCCGCCCGCGACGCGGTGGAAAAAGCCCTGGCCGACGCCGCCGCGCACTTCGCGGCAGCCCAGGTGCCGGCGCAGCAGATGGCCGCCTGGACCGATGCCCAGCAGGCCTGGCGCACGCTGGAGCAGGCGGTGGCCGCCCGCAGCATCGGGCTGGCGCAAAGCACGGCGCAGCACACCCAGCTCATCGCCGCGCTGCTGCAGCTGACCGAGTCGCTGGTGCACGCCTACGGCCTGCAGGTGGACCCCGAGGCACCGACGCATGCGCTGATCCAGGCATCGCTGGTGCAGGCGCCGCAGCTGGGCGAGAACCTGGGCATGCTGCGCGCCCAGGGCGCCGGGGCGCTCGGCCGTGGCGAACTCTCGCCCCAGGGCAAGGGCCAGCTGCTCGTGCTGCAGCAGCGGGTGGCGGAGCTGCAGGCCGACACCTTCCGCGGCCTCGGCCGCGCCCTGCAGGGCAATGCGCAGTTCAAGCAGGCGCTGGGCAGCGGGGTGCAGGCCATCCAGGGCCAGATCCAGCAGTCGCTGCAGCTGGCCGAGCGCGAGGTGATGAACGCCGGCGAGCTCAAGTTCGCCTCCAAGGATTACTTTGACGCGTTCACCCGCACCATCGATGCGCTCAACACGCTCAATGCACAGTCGCTGTCGAGCCTGGACCAGGCCCTGCAAGACCGCGTGAGCGCGCTGCAGCGCCGGCTGCTGTGGGTGGCGCTCGCCCTCGCCGTCACGCTCTCGGCCACCAGCGCCATGGCCCTGGTGTTCGTGCGCTCCATGACGGGGCCGCTTTCGCAGGCCGTGGCGCTGTCGCGCGCCGTGGCCCAGGGCGACCTGAGCGGCAGCGCGCTGGCCCACGGCACCAACGAGGTCGGCCAGCTGCTGGAGGCCCTGATGCAGATGCGCGCCCAGCTCACGCAGGTGGTGCGCCAGGTGCGCAACGGATCGGAGAGCGTGGCCACGGCCAGCGTGCAGATCGCGCAGGGCAACAGCGACCTGTCGGCCCGCACCGAAAGCCAGGCCAGCGCGCTGGAGGAAACCGCCGCGTCGATGGAGCAGCTCAGCTCCACCGTGCGCCAGAACGCCGACAGCGCGCGCCAGGCCAGCACGCTGGCCCACAGCGCGAGCACCGTGGCCGTGCAGGGCGGCGAGGTGGTGGCCCAGGTGGTGGACACCATGCAGGGCATCAACGCCTCGTCGCAGAAGATCTCGGACATCATCGGCGTGATCGACTCCATCGCGTTCCAGACCAATATCCTCGCGCTCAACGCCGCCGTCGAGGCGGCCCGCGCGGGCGAACAGGGCCGGGGATTCGCGGTGGTCGCGTCGGAGGTGCGCTCGCTGGCCGGGCGCAGCGCCGAGGCGGCGCGCGAGATCAAGGCCCTCATCAGCGCCAGCGTGGAGCGCGTGGAGCAGGGCACGGCCCTGGTGGACCGCGCGGGCACCACGATGAACGAGGTGGTGACCGCCATCCGCCGCGTGACGGACATCGTGGGCGAAATCAGCACGGCCAGCCACGAGCAGTCGCTGGGCGTGGCCCAGGTGGGCGAGGCCGTGACGCAGATGGACCAGGTCACGCAGCAGAACGCCGCGCTGGTGGAAGAAATGGCCGCCGCCGCCGGCAGCCTCAAGGTGCAGGCCGAAGACCTGGTGCACGTGGTGTCGGTGTTCCGGCTGGGCGACGAAGGCCAGGGCCAGCACAGGGCGCTGCGCCCGGCAAATTCGCTACAAATTCAGTAGCTATTGGCGCTTATCCATCCATCGCTGGCGGCCAATTTCATTCAGATTCTGCGCCCCTATTCCCCTGGGGGCTGAGCCGCAGCGGCCGGCCCCGCCAGCGGCAGCACCAGCCGCGCGCGCAGGCCCTGGCCGGGTGCGCTGTGCAGCTCCAGCGCTCCCCCATGGGCGCGCGCCACGCGCTCGGCAATCGCCAGGCCCAGCCCGGCCCCGGGAACACCCGCGCGCGCCGCGCCGCCGCCCCGCGCGAAAGGCTGGCGCATGTGGTCCAGCTCTTTGGCGTCCATGCCGGTGCCGTGGTCGGCCACCTCGATCCACGCCTGCTGCGCGCTGCCGCCCGTGCGCAGCACCACCGGGGCGGCGCCGTGGCGCCAGGCGTTTTCCACGAGGTTGTCCAGCGCACGGCGCAGCGCCTGCGGGCGCACGGGCAGGTTGGGCAGGCCGCCCAGTTCCAGCGCCAGCACACGGCCGTGGTCGGCCTGCGCTTCGGCCACGGTCTGGGCCAGGTCGTTGAGCGATGCGGTGGCGGGCGCCTCGGCCTCGCCCGCGTCAGCGCCCACCCGCGCAAAGTCCAGGAACTGGCCCACGATCGCATCCATCTCGTCGATGCTGCGCGCCATGCTGGCCGTCAGCGGCGCATCCACCTGTGCCCCGGCGATCTCCACGCCCAGGCGCAGCTTGGTCAGCGGCGTGCGCAGGTCGTGCGACACACCGGCCAGCATCAGCGCGCGCTCGTGGCCGGCGGCGGCCAGGCTCTGTGCCATCTGGTTGAAGCTGCGGCCCACGGTGGCGATTTCTTCGGGCCCGGCCTCGGGCAGCACCGCGGGTGTCTGGCCCCGCGCGAGCTGCCGCGCCGCCGCCACCACCTGGGCCAGCGGCTGGTGGATGTGGCGCTGCAGCCACCACGCGCCCAGCAGCGCCAGCAGCATGCTGGCCAGCGTGGCCACCAGCCAGGCCCCGGTGAACTCGCGCGTGGGGAACACGCTGGGCAGGTTGAGCCAGTAGTCAGCGCCCTCGTGCACCATGCGCAGGGCCAGCACGCCGGTGCTGTCGCGGCGCCACAGGGGCTGCGGGCTCTGCGCAGGCGCATCACCCACACCCAGGCGGCGGGCCACCGCCTGCACAAACTGCCGCTCCAACGGCGACAGCAGCGCGCGCCGCGCTGCGCTTTCCGGCGCAACGGGCGGCGTGGCCAACGCGGCCTGCCGGTTGAACGCCTCCACAAACGCCCCACGCTGCGCCGGGGGCAGCGCCTGCAGCCCCGCCCGCAGCGCGGCCACATTGCGCGCCACGCCATCGGCCACCTGCGCCACGCGGGGCTGGAAGATCATCTGCCGCACCAGCACCGCCGCCACCAGCTGGCCCAGCACGATGAGCACGGCCATCAGCAGCAGGTTGCGCCCGAGCAGGCTGCGCGGCCAGAGCTCCCCGTGGCGGCGGGCGGGGGTTGCGGGTGCCGTCATGGCTGCCGCCCTCCGGCGGGCGCGGCGCCATCGGGCACGAACACATAGCCCACGCCCCACACGGTGCGGATGTGGCGCGGCTGGGCCGGGTCGGCCTCGATGAGTTTGCGCAGCCGCATGATCTGCACGTCAATGCTGCGGTCGGTGGCCGTGTGGTCGGGGCCATAGGCCAGGGCCATGAGCCGGTCGCGGCCCAGCGGGCGCTGAGGGTTCTGGGCCAGGGCCAGCAGCAGGGCGAATTCACCGGTGGTGAGGGGCACGTCCTCGCCGGCCCTCGCGCCCGCCCGCTCCAGCCGCCGTTCAGTCGGCAGCAACACGAAGTCGCCGAACGTCAGGCGCCCGTGCGTTCCCTGGGGCCCGGTGTGCGCGCCCAGCATGCGCTGGCGGCGCACCATGGCCTGGATGCGGGCCAGCAGCTCGCGCGGGTTGAAGGGCTTGGGCAGGTAGTCGTCCGCCCCCATTTCCAGGCCCACGATGCGGTCCACCGGGTCGCCACGCGCGGTGAGCATCAGGATGGGAATGGTCTCGCCCTGCGCACGCAGGCGGCGGCAGATGGCCAGGCCGTCTTCGCCCGGCATCATCACGTCCAGCACCAGCACATCAAACCTCTCGCGCTGCAGCAGCACGTCGAGCGGGCCCGCGCCCTCCACCGTGCGCACGGCGTAGCCCTGGTCGCTCAGGTAGCGCTGCAGCAGGGCGCGCAGGTCGGGCTCGTCATCGGCGACCAGGATCTTGGCCAGGGTGTCGGTCATGGGCAGGGAGCAACGTGGCAGGTGAAGGCGGCGTGGTGGCAATGGTAGGCGCTGGCGCGGGCCACGCACCCCCAGCCATGACAAGGGATGACGGGGCCGCAGGCGTTTGTCATGGTTTGTCATACATCGGCGGATTCCTGCCATCAATGGCTCACACCTGGGACCCACAGTACAGCCATGCCACCCCCCCAGGCAAACCCCAAGGAGTTGACCACCATGCCTTTGCCGACACGCCCCGCTGACAACGACCTGCTGCAACGCCCCGCACTGGCAGCGGGTGTGTTGGTGTTCTCCACCCTCACCACCCTGGGGCTGAGCGCCGTGCTGGCGCTGGCCGCCCCCACCGAAGCGCAGGCCCGCACCCGCCGCAACGTGGAACACAACGCCGATGGCAGCACCACCGCCCGCACCGGTGTGGCCCGCAACGGCCCGAATGGCGCGGTGCTGCGCGGGCGCACAGCCACCACCGATGGGCAGGGCAACGCGAGCGTGACGGGCCGGGGCGCCGCCGTGGGTGCGCAGGGCGGAGTGGCCGAGCGCCAGGGCAGCACCACCCGCAGTGCAGACGGCAGCGCCAGCCACAGCGGCACCGTGTCCGCCCAGAATGCCCAGGGCAGCCTGCAGAGCAGCGGCGGGGCGAGCCGCAACGCCGACGGCACCGTGACGCAGGCCCGCAGCACCACCGCCACCAACGCGACGACCGGCAACAGCGTGCAGGCGCAAAGCAGCTACAGCAAGGACAACGGCTGGAGCCGCAGCGCCACCTGCCACGACGCGAGCGGCACGGCCTTGGCTTGTCCAACGCGGCCTTGACGCCCTCTGGACCCAGCTACCGCTTGCCACCCTCTGACCTCAGGAGCCTCGCCATGTCCCCACGCCATCTTCTGACCATGACCGCCCTGGCTGCCCTCACGCTGGCCACCGCCAGCGTGCAGGCCCAGACCACCGCGCAGAACGGCGGCCGCCTGCGCGCCCTCATCGCGCAGAAGCAGGCCGCCGCCGCACCGGCCACGCTGGCCGCCGGCGTGCAGCGCATCGCCGATGTGCCCTACGGCGCCGACCCGGCGCAGCGCATGGACGTGTATGTACCCACCAGCCCCACCACAGGAACCAACAGCCTGGTGGCCAGCGCGGTGCGCGCGCCGGTCATCTTCATGGTGCACGGCGGCGGCTGGCGGCATGGCGACAAGGCCATGGGCCGCGTGGTGCAGGAGAAGGTGAACCGCTGGGTGCCCAAGGGCTTCATCCTCATCTCCATCAACTACCGCATGCTGCCCGATGCCCCCGTGGCCGTGCAGGAGCGCGATGTGCAGGCCGCCCTCATGGCCGCGCAGCAGCGCGCGGGCACCTGGGGCGGAGACCCGAGCCGCTTCATCCTCATGGGCCACTCGGCCGGGGCCCACCTGGTGGCCCTGCTCAATGCCCGCGCCCCGCAGGCACTGCGCGAAGGCGCCTGGCCGTGGCTGGGCACGGTGTCACTCGACAGCGCCATGATGAACGTGCCCGCCCGCATGCGCGCCCCGCACCTGCCGCTGTATGACGACGCATTCGGCGCTGACCCAGCATATTGGGTGGCCATGTCGCCCTTGCACCAATGGACGGCGGGCGCCCCGCCGATGCAGATGGTGTGCTCGGCCCAGCGTGCGGACGACCCCTGCCGGCAATCCGATGCCATGGCCCGCCATGTGCGCCACCAGGGCGGCCGCGCCGAGGTGCTGCCGCAGGACCTGGACCATGGCGAAATCAACGCCCAACTGGGCCTGGACAGCGACTACACCCGGGCCGTGGAGACCTTCATGGGATCGCTGGACGCCGAAGTGGCCCGCCGCCTGCAGTGATGCAGCGGCAGTTTGCTACCAAATCAATAGCTTATAACGCTTGATAGATAAGCGCTAGCAGCCATTTTCATTCAGATTTCGTTCGCAGGTAAGGCGCCAGGTACCGCCCCGTATGGCTTGCCGGGTTGGCCGCCAGGTCCTCGGGCGTGCCCACCCCCACCACGGTGCCGCCGCCCGCACCGCCCTCGGGGCCCATGTCGATGAGCCAGTCGGCCGTCTTGATGACGTCGAGGTTGTGCTCGATGATGACGATGGTGTTGCCCGCGTCGCGCAGCTGGTGCAGCACCTTGAGCAAGAGGTCGATGTCCGCGAAGTGCAGGCCGGTGGTCGGTTCGTCCAGGATGTAGAGCGTGCGGCCGGTGTCGCGCTTGGAGAGTTCCTGCGCCAGCTTCACGCGCTGCGCCTCGCCGCCCGAGAGCGTGGTCGCCGCCTGGCCCAGGCGGATGTAGGAGAGCCCCACGTCCAGCAGCGTCTGCAGCTTGCGCGCGATGGCCGGCACGTCCTTGAAGAACGCGTGCGCGTCCTCCACGGTGAGTTCCAGTATCTGCGCGATGTTCTTGCCCTTCCACAGAACTTCCAGCGTCTCGCGGTTGTAGCGCTGGCCGTGGCACACGTCGCAGGGCACGTACACGTCGGGCAGGAAGTGCATCTCCACCTTCACCACGCCGTCGCCCTGGCAGGCCTCGCAGCGGCCGCCGGCCACGTTGAAGCTGAAACGCCCGGGGCCATAGCCCCGCTCCTTGGCGGTGTTCACCTCGGCCATCAGCTCGCGGATGGGGGTGAACAGGCCGGTGTAGGTGGCCGGGTTGCTGCGCGGCGTGCGGCCGATGGGGCTCTGGTCGACGTTGATGACCTTGTCGAAGTACTCGATGCCCACGATCTCTTCGTGCGCGGCGGGCTCTTCGTGGGCACGGTAGATCTGGCGCGCCACGGCGGCGTACAGCGTGTCGTTGACCAGGGTGCTCTTGCCCGAGCCCGAGACGCCCGTCACGCAGGTGAGCAGGCCCACGGGGAAGTCCACGGTCACGTTCTGGAGGTTGTTGCCCGTGGCGCCCGCCACGCGCAGCGCCTGCACCGCGCCCTGGCGCGCGTGGTGTTCGGCCATGCGCTCGGCGCGGCGCTTGCTGGCCTCGGTCTGCGGAAAGCGCGACTTGCCCTTGGCCTCCACCACCGGCGCCGCCTGCTCCACCACCGGCAGCCAGGGCGTGCGCCGCTTCGGCACGGCGATGGACAACGTGCCCGACAGGTACTTGCCGGTCAGCGATTCAGGGTGGCTGCGCACCGCGTCGTACGTGCCCTGCGCCATCACGCGGCCGCCGTGCACGCCGGCGCCCGGGCCCATGTCGATCACGTGGTCGGCCGCGCGCATCATGTCCTCGTCGTGCTCGACCACGATCACGCTGTTGCCGATGTCGCGCAGGTGCTGCAAGGTGGCGATGAGCCGGTCGTTGTCGCGCTGGTGCAGGCCGATGCTGGGCTCGTCGAGCACGTACATCACGCCGGTGAGGCCCGAGCCGATCTGCGACGCGAGGCGGATGCGCTGCGCCTCGCCGCCCGACAGCGTCTCGGCGCTGCGGTCCAGGCTCAGGTAGTTCAAGCCCACGTCGTTGAGGAACTGCAGCCGCGTGGTGATCTCGCGCACCACCTTGTCGGCGATCTCGGCCTTGGCGCCCGTGAGCGTGAGCGCCTGGAACCAGCCGTGCGCGGCGCTGAGCGTGGCGTGGCTCACCTCGAAGATCGCGCGGGCCTGCGCGCCCTCGCCCACCTTCACGTGGCGCGCCTCGCGGCGCAGGCGGGTGCCGTGGCATTCGGGGCAGGGCTGGCTGCTGCGGTAGCGGGCCAGGTCCTCGCGCACCACGACCGAATCGGTCTCGCGGTAGCGCCGCGCCATGTTGGGCAGGATGCCTTCGAACGGGTGCTTCTTGGTGTAGACCTTGCCCTTGTTGGCGCCGCTGTCGAGGATGTAGCTGAACGCGATCTCGTCCTCGCCCGAGCCGTGCAGCACGGCATGCTGCACGGCGGCGGGCAGCGACTCGAACGGCGCCTCCACGTCGAAACCGTAGTGCCGCCCCAGGCTCTCCAGCATCGCGAAGTAGTAGCCGTTGCGCCGGTCCCAGCCCTTGATGGCGCCGCTGGCCAGGCTCAAGCCGGGGAAGGCCACCACGCGCGCCGCATCGAACACCTCGCGCTGGCCGATGCCGTCGCACGCCGGGCAGGCGCCCATGGGCGAGTTGAACGAGAACAGGCGCGGCTCCAGCTCGGCCAGCGAGTAGCTGCACACCGGGCAGGCGAACTTGCTGCTGAACAGGTGCTCCCGGCCCGTGTCCATCTCCAGCGCGAGCACGCGGCCGTTGCCGTCGTTGCCACCCACGCGCAGCACGGCCTCGATGCTCTCGGCCAGGCGCTGCTGCATCTCGGGGCGCACCTTCAGGCGGTCGATCACCACGTCGATGCTGTGCTTCTCGGTCTTCTTGAGCGCGGGCAGGCTCTCGTATTCGTAGATGGTGCCGTCCACGCGAAAGCGGATGTAGCCCAGCGCCTGCATCTGCGTGAAGAGCTCGGTGAACTCGCCCTTCTTCTCGCGTGCCACGGGGGCCAGCAGCATGAGGCGCGTGTCCTCGGGCAGCGCCAGCACGGCGTCCACCATCTGGCTCACGGTCTGCGCGGCCAGCGGCAGGCCGTGGTCGGGGCAGTAGGGGGTGCCGGCGCGGGCGTACAGAAGGCGCAGGTAGTCGTGGATCTCGGTCACCGTGCCCACGGTGGAGCGCGGGTTGTGGCTGGTGGCCTTCTGCTCGATGCTGATGGCGGGCGACAGGCCCTCGATCAGGTCCACGTCGGGCTTGTCCAGCCGCCCGAGGAACTGCCGCGCATAGGCTGACAGGCTTTCCACGTAGCGGCGCTGGCCTTCGGCATAGAGCGTGTCGAAGGCCAGGCTGGACTTGCCCGAGCCCGACAGCCCCGTGATCACCACGAGCTGGTTGCGCGGGATGTCCAGGTCGATGTTCTTGAGGTTGTGCGTGCGCGCGCCGCGGATGCTGATGCGCTGCTCGCGCAGGGCATGGGCGAGATAGGCGCCGTCATCGAGTGATTGCGGCGGCGGTGCGGATGTGTCGGTCACGGAACGGCTTGGAGCGGGAAAACCGACCATCATAGGTCACGGCCTTCATTTATGCCCAGTTCCTGAAGCAACGCATCGTTGGCCCCGGCACCCCGGTGTGCCATCGCACCCCGCACGGTGACGTGCCTGGGGAAGGCCGGCCCGAGAAAGTGCGCCGACCGGCGGTTTGCGCTGCCACAAACGGAACCAAGCAGCTTCAAAACCTGGTCTCCCGGCATCCTCACCGTACCGCCTCGATATTTCCAGCAGAAAACACCCCACCATGGCACCGAAAAACCGCGCCTGGAATTTTCTTCTTGTGCGCTTGGCGGGATTCGCAGATATTCGGCAGGCCATGCGCACGCCGCCGACGGCGTTCATTGTTGCCCCAGCTTCACATGCCACCACCAGATTCCAAAGGCCAGGACGGAGTGATACCGCAGGCATATACCATCGTCCGAGCCCACCGGGAGCAGTTGACCGGACACTGCGGGCGGGTGGTCTGGTTCACGGGTTTGTCCGGTGCGGGCAAATCCACGCTGGCCAATGCGCTGGAAGTGGCGCTTCACGGAGCAGGCCAGCAAACTTACGTGCTCGATGGCGACAACGTTCGGCGCGGCCTTTGCAGAGACTTGGGGTTCTCCAACGCAGACCGCGTGGAGAACATGCGCAGGGTGGCCGAAGTCGCGCGGCTTTTCGTCGATGCGGGCATCGTTGTCCTGGTTGCTTTCATTTCTCCCTTCCGGGCCGAGCGCCAGGCGGCGCGGGAGCTGTTTGCTGCCGGGGACTTCCTCGAGGTCTTTGTCGATGTGCCGCTCGCGGTGGCCGAGCAGCGAGACACCAAAGGCCTGTACAAGAAGGCGCGCAGTGGCGCCTTGCCTCAGCTGACGGGCATTGATTCGCCCTATGAACCCCCTGTTGCACCGGACCTGGTTTTGCGCACGGACCGGCTGCCGGTCGAGGCCTGCGTGGCCAGGATGATGGACCTCCTGAAAGCGGGCGAGCAACCCGCTGCCGCAGCCCGCAGCGCGCGGCAGCAGGATCGATGCCGGCCGGAAACCCTGGTGTCCGCAGCGTGAACATGCCGCTGCGCCTTGAGAGCTCGCCCCACGCAGGGGGGGCGGATGGCGAACTGGTGTTCTCGCAGCTGGCGATTCACGTACCGCTTGCTCAGCTGCGAAGCGAGGTATCGCCATTGATGGCCGGGGACTGGCTGCCCCATGTGAACCGCGGCGACTACGAGGGCGGATGGGATGTGATGCCCCTGCGCTGCCAGAAGCAGCATGCCGATGCGCACCCGATCCTGCAAGGGTTTGCCCTGCACGCCGCGCCGGGAAGCTGGTGCGACCTGCCGGTACTGGCGCAATGCCCCGCCATAAGGCGGCTGCTGGAACAACTGCAGTGTCCGCTCAAGTCCGTGCGGCTGATGCGGCTGCATGCCGGCGCGAGCATCAGGCCGCACCGGGACAAAGGCCTGCACCTGCAATGCGGCGAAGCGCGCCTGCACCTTCCTGTGTGGACGAACCCTGGCGTGCGCTTCATCGTGGCAGGCCGTGAAATGCCCATGCGCGCGGGCGAGGTGTGGTACTTCAATGCCGATGAAGAGCATGCGGTCGTCAACCACAGCCGCGAAGACCGCACCCATTTGGTCATGGACTGCGTTGCCACGCCATGGCTGGCACGGCGCATCCACGAGGGGCATGCCATGCTTGACCTGTGGGACGCCTGCCACGCACCTGTCCGCTCACCCCAACAGATGGCACCGTGCCGCCAAGCGCATTCGGTGTCGGATCTGTTGGTCACGCTGCAAACCCTTTGGTGCCTGCCCAAAGGGAGTGATGCCAGAATCCCGCGGGCCCTCGATGCGCTCAACCGTGAAGACCTCCCCGCCACGGGGGCCGCCGGCAGGGGACGGGAGTCCAGGGTGCATCCCCCAGGCTTCATTTTTCATCTTTCCTGGTGCGGTTCCGCAGTGGCGCTGGTGTGCGATGCCATCCGGCGGTGGCTGTCCTCGTTGCACCAGCCACTGATCTCGTCGGCGGTACAGGGCACCGCAAGGCAAAGGGCGGTGAATGCCTGCTGACACAACACCCTCGTCTTGCAATCTGCAGACCCGCCCTAGCGGGCCTGGGGACGCTTCGTTTCTGCATGCGCTCTTCGTGGCGAACTCCACACAGTTTCACGCACTGGATTTGCCGCGCCCCGCCCTGGATGCCCTGATTGACCAGCAATACGCTTTCCGGCAGATGGACTACAGCCGCCGTTTTCCCCAGGCCCGCACGCTCATTGCGCTGGTTGCCCAAGAGCCCGTGGGGCAGATGGTGGTCAACGACGATGGCACCACCCTGCACATCGTGGACATCGCCATGGCGCCGCCCGTGCAGGGCCGCGGCTATGGCAGTGCATTGGTCCGTCAGGTGCAGGACCAAGCCCGCAATGCCCCTCGCGAGGCGGTCACCCTGTCTGTGGATCCTGTGAACCAGGGGGCCCTGCGCCTGTACCTCGCGCTGGGGTTCGAAATCGTTGAAACACACCCGGTTCAATGGCGCATGGCATGGCATCCCGCTCCGTGCGGCGGGAAACAGGATGTGCTGGTGCCGACAACCCCGTCCATCTTCACCCTAACGAAAGGTTGAAACCCATGTCAGAACCTTACCTCGGAGAGATTCGCCTGCTGCCCTATGAGTGGCCGCCCAAGAACTGGCTGCCGTGCCAGGGGCAACTGCTGTCCATCAACAGCAACCAGGCTCTGTTTTCCTTGCTGGGCACCACTTATGGAGGAGATGGCGTTACCACCTTCCAGCTGCCTGACCTGCGCGGGCGTGCGATCCTGCATGCCGGGCCTGGCCTGCCGCTGGGGGCCAAGGCGGGGCAGGAGACGGTGACACTGTCATCGAATCAAATGCCTGCCCACACCCACGCCGTGGTGGCCAGTACAGGCAATGGCAATACCACAGGATTTGCAGGTGCCTCTGTAGCGGCTGCGGTGGTGGGGGGCAATCCCGTGAACCTGTATGCAGATGCCGCAAACCCCTCGCAGGCCTTGGTGCCGGCTTCGGTCAGCACCCAGGGCGGGGGCCAGCCGCATGAGAACTGCCAGCCTTCGCTGGTGCTGAACTATTGCATCGCCGTGACGGGTATTTTCCCGTCTCGCAACTGACGGAAGGGGAGGCCGCTTATGGAAAGCTACATCGGAGATATCCGCCTTTTTGCAGGCACTTTTGCGCCCCGAGGCTGGATGTTGTGCAACGGAGCCGTCCTCAGCATCAGCAACTATGAAACACTGTTCATGCTGATCGGCACCGCCTACGGGGGCGATGGACAGACCACGTTCGCGCTGCCTGATCTGCGGGGCCGTGTACCCGTGGGCCAGGGCACGGGACCGGGCTTGAGCGCTCGCGTTTTGTCGCAGGCCTACGGCAGCGAAAACGTTACCTTGCTGCCCGCGCAGTTGCCGCCGCACAATCATGCGCTCAATGCCACCGCCGCAGCAGCGACCAGCGCCCAGCCTGGCAGCATGCTGTTCGCACAAACCGGGTTGGACAAGCTGTACGGCCCGGCTCCAGGCACCGCCCCTCAGCCACAAACCATGGCGGCAAACACGGTGTTGCCGGCAGGTGGCAGCCTGCCCCACAGCAACATCATGCCCAGCATGGCGCTGAACTACATCATTGCCTTCGAAGGCGTTTTCCCTAGCCGCAACTGACCCCCCGGAGGATCACATGGAACAGTTCATCGGAGAAATCAGGGCATTTCCCTTCAACTTCGCCCCCAAGGACTGGGCCCTTTGCAATGGCCAGCTGCTGGCCATATCGAGCAACACGGCCCTGTTTTCCATCCTGGGAACGGTGTATGGGGGGAATGGCCAGACCACCTTCGGCCTGCCCGATCTGCAGGGCCACGTGGTGGTAGCCCCCGGCCAGGGGCCGGGACTCAGCGCCTGGGATCTGGGCCAGGCGAACGGATCGGACAACGTGACGCTCTTGCCGACCGAAATGCCCGCGCACACCCACCAGATCACCGGGATGAACAATGCCGGCACCGAACTTGCGCCTGGAAGCGGCAGCTACCTGAGTCGCGATGTACGCGGAGGCAGCGGTGTTGTTCAATACATGCAGACCGGGGCCACGCCTTCGGCTCCCATGGCGCCCGCCACCTTGGGGCCTAGTGGTGGAACCATGCCGCATGAGAATAGACAGCCTTTCCAAGTGTTGAACTACTGCATCGCGTTAAGAGGCATATTTCCGGCCCGTAACTGAAACAGCCCCTGCAGCGCCCAGGTGATCACCAGCCGGTCATCGGTGCGCGTCCCTTGCCCCATTTCCATGTCGCACACACTGCACTTCATTTCCGGCCTTCCCCGCTCGGGCTCCACGCTGCTGGCGGGCATCTTGCGCCAGAACCCACGCTTTCATGCCGCCATGAGCAGCCCTGTGGCGGGGTTGGTCAATGGTGTGCTCGAGCAGATGGGTGCAGGCAGCGAGTCGTATCCCTTTTTCGATACCGCCAAGCGCAAAGCCATTTGCCGCGCATTGATCGACGCCTACTACGCCGACAAGACCGAGCCCGTCATCTTCGACACCAACCGCCAGTGGACGGCGCGCATGCACCAGCTCGTCGAACTGGTGGACGGCTTCAAGATGATTTGTTGTGTGCGCAACCCGGCCTGGGTCATGGATAGCTTTGAGGTCATCCACCGCAAGAATCCGTTTGACTACAGCCGCATGTACAGTGCGGGTGGCAGGCAGACCGTGTATTCACGCTGCGAGGTCATGATGTCGGCCGGTGGTGCTGTGGGCAGCGCCTGGACAGCACTCAAAGAAGCCTACTACGGCGAATTTTCAGACCGGCTCCTGCTGCTGGACTACGACCTCCTCACCCAGCACCCCCGGCGCACGCTGGAGCTGGTGTACCGCTTCATCGGTGAACCGTGGTTCGAGCATGACTTCGACAACGTCGAGTATTCGGAAAACGAGTTCGACCAGAATCTGGGTGTCAAGGGCCTGCACGACGTGAAGAAGAAGGTCGCTTTCAAGCCACGCCGCAGCATTCTTCCCCCCGATCTTTTCGCAAAATACCAGGACATGGATTTCTGGCAGGATCAGACGGGTACCTCGGCCAGCATCGTCGCCCCGCGCCGGGCCAACGTTCAGAACACGAAGACCAATAAGGAAACACCATGAACCGAGCCCTGCTAGGCGGCCTTTCCGCGCTGCTGTTTCCTTTTGCCGCCCATGCCGCGGCCACCTCGGCCGGGGGCTACCTGATGCGTGGGGGCTATCAGCCGCGCGGTCATGCGCGTTTGCAGATGGAAGCCTTGGGCCCCACCATCAAAACCCCTCTGAGGGCCAAACCATCGGCCCGACGTGCCGCCGCGCAGACCGATGTGGAAAGTCTGGATATCCTCCAGCTGCCCGTTGCCACCGAGCTGGTGGTCATCGATGGCTCCGTCTCCGACAAGGCCACGCTGTACCGGGGCCTGAAGCCCGGCGTGGTGGCCGTGGAGATCGACCCCTCACTGCCTGGCCTGCCACAGCTGGCCGACGCCTTGCGCGGCCATCGCAACCTGGCTGCCATCCACGTGGTCTCGCATGCCAGCGCTGGCATGCTGCTCTTGGGTAACAGCCGCATCACACCCGACAATGCCCACGAGGAGCTGGCAGCGCTTTCCACCTTGCGTGAGGCTGTACGCCCTGGCGCAGATCTGCTGTTCTACGGCTGCGACTTGGCCGCTAGCAGCGAAGGCGGTGCGCTGCTGGACATCGTCCAGCAGCAGACTGGCCTCGACGTGGCCGCATCGAGCAATCTGACGGGCAGCACGGCATTGGGGGGCGACTGGGACCTGGAAGTCCAACGCGGAGATATCGAGGCAACTCTGGCGTTTTCAGAGAAAGCACTACTGGATTTTTCCAGCGTTTTAGTTGCGTCCAACGGATTGAAAGATTTCAATGGGACTGTCTCCTGGAGCGGTTTCTATACTCCCACAGTGAGTGCGACCGACTTCAAAATCACAGCAAAGGGTGGTGCCAATGTCGGGAAATACACCTACGGAGGGAACTCATATGCTTTCTCGCCCAACATGGCGGGTGCTACGGGCAACTTCTTCTATGTTCAGGCAGATGGTGTAAATACCACTGCATTTGAGCTGACCCAGGTACAGGGTTTTGAAGCACCCTTGGGTTCTGGTCGGGCCTCTGAATTCACCAATGTAAGGGTTGTCGGGTATCTGCAGTCCGGTGGGTCGGTGACTTCCAGCGCCATCAATGGAACAGCTGGCACAGATAGTTTTGTATTTAGTGGTGCGCAGTTAACCACCTTTGCAGGCCAAAAGCTGAAAGGCTTCAAGCTCCTTTTCGACTGCTCCACGCCCTGCAGCGTTGCGGCAAACGACGAGCCGGCATTTTTCAGTTTCAACAACTTTACTATTCAAGGCGCCATCAACACGCCGCCGCCGCCCACAGTTACCAACGGCGGCATCAGCATCTCGGGCTCATCAGGCACCAGTGGCGCATACAAGATCGGCGACACCATCACCGCCACCTGGAACAACACCGCCAGCGGCGACAACAACAGCAGCACCATCACTGGGGTGACGGTGGACTTCAGCCAGTTCGGCGGCGGCACTGCGGTGGCGGCCACTAATAGCAGCAATACCTGGACGGCCAGCTACACCATCACTTCAGGCGCCATCGACGCCGCCAGCCTCAACGTCAGTGTCACAGCCACCAACGCTGGCGGAAGCACCACCACGGCCGACACCACCAGTGCCACCGTGGACAGCATCGCTCCCACCGTCACCGACGGAAACATTGGCATTAGCGGCGCCTCGGGCGCAGGCGACGCCTACAGGATTGGCGACACCGTCACCGCAACCTGGAACAACACGGCTGGCGGCGACAACAACCTCGACACCATCAGCAGCGCGACGGTGAACTTCAGCCAGTTTGGTGGCGGCTCCGCGGTGTCGGCGACCAACAGCAGTGGCACCTGGACGGCCACCTACACCATCACAGCCGGCGCCATCGCACTGACAAACCGCAACGTGAGCGTCACCGCCACAGACAACGCTGGCAATGCCGCCACCGCCAGCGACAGCACCAACGCCACGGTGGACACCATCGCACCGACGGTCAGCAGCATCGCGGTGAGCGGCACGCCTACCAGCGGCGATACCAGCATGGCCTTCACGGTGAATTTCAGCGAGCTTGTCGGCAACGTATCCACTGACGACTTCACGCTCGCGAGCACAGGCTCGGCTTCCGGCACCATCGCCAGCGTGTCCGCCAGCTCGGGGACAGCCATCAACGTGAATGTCAGCGGCATCAGCGGCACGGGCACGCTCAAGGTCAACCTGAATGGAGGCACCAATATCGTCGATGGCGTTGGCAATGCGGCAGCTGCGTACAGCAGCGGCAGCACGCACACAGTGAATATCCTCACCGCGCCGGGGGCTCCCACCATCGGCACGGCCACGGCCGGCGATGCGCAGGCGAGCGTGACCTTCAGCGCACCGGGCAGCGACGGTGGCTCCGCCATCTCCACCTACACCGCCACCGCCAGCCCAGACGGGGCCTCTGGCTCTTGCGCAGGGCCGGCAGCATGCACCGTGACGGTGACGGGACTGAGCAACGGCACGGCCTATACCTTCACCGTCACAGCCACCAACGGTGTCGGCACCAGCACGGCGTCTGGCGCATCCAACTCCGTGATCCCCAAGGGCAACCAGACGATCACCTTTGCGACCCCCGGCTCACAGAACTTCGGCACCTCGCCCACGCTGACGGCTACCGCCTCGTCCAGCTTGACGCCGACGTTCAGTTCGTCCACCACAGGCGTTTGCACCATCACCAGCGGCGGCACGCTGACGTTTGTGACGGCAGGCTCGTGCACGATCAATGCCGACCAGGCCGGCAATGTCATGTGGAATGCGGCCGCCACCGTCAGCCGCACTTTCACCGTGAATGCCATCGTGCCCGGTGCGCCCACCATCGGGACGGCAACCGCTGGCGACACCCAGGCCTCGGTCACTTTCACCGCGCCAGCCTCCACTGGCGGCGCGGCCATCATCGCAGGGGGCTACACCGCCACCGCCAGTCCAGGTGGCGCCACCGGCACCGCTTCCAGTTCGCCCATCACCGTGACCGGCCTGACGAACGGGTTGGCCTACACCTTCACCGTTACCGCCACCAACAGTGCGGGTACGGGCGCGGCGTCGGCGGCCTCCAATTCGGTCACGCCGGCAGCACCACAGACCATCACCTTCGCCAACCCCGGAGCGCAGAACTACGGCACCAACCCGAACCTCTCCATCCTGGGCGGCGGCGCCTCTTCCACGTCGGGGCTGCCGGTGACCTTCACTTCGGCGACGACGGGCGTGTGCACCATCACCTCTGCCGGGGTGTTGACCTTCGTTGCGGCGGGCACCTGCGCGATCAACGCCGACCAGGGGGGCAACAGCAGCTTTCTGCCGGCCACCCAGGTCACACGCTCGTTCACGGTGAACCCTGTTGTGCCGGCTGCGCCCACGTCCGTGGTGGCCACTGCGGGCGATACCCAGGTGTCGGTGGCGTTTGTCGCGCCCACCAACATCGGGGGCTCCGCCATCACCAGCTACACCGTGACCGTGAGCCCGGCAGACGTGGCGCCGGTCAACGGTGCGGCGTCGCCCATCGTCGTCACGGGCCTGACCAACGGCCAGGCCTATACCTTCACCGTGACGGCGGACAACGTCGCTGGCACCGGCCCGGCCTCGGCGGCATCCAATTCCGTCATACCCAAAGCGACCCAGACCATCACCTTCACCAACCCGGGCCCGCAGAACTTCGGTACCACGCCCACGCTGACAGCGACCTCCGACTCTGGCCTGACTCCGACATTCACCTCCGGATCGACGGGCGTTTGCACCATCACTGCAGGTGGTGCACTGACCTTCGTGACGGCAGGCAGCTGTACCATCAACGCGGACCAGGCGGGCAACGGCAGCTACCTGGCAGCCACGCAGGTTACCCGTATCTTTACCGTGAATGCGCAGCTGACGGTGTCGGGCACAGTGCCAGGCATGGCAGGTCTGGCCACGGCCACGCTGTCGGGTGGCGGTGCCAGTTGCACGCTCAACAGCGGCACTGGATTCATGACACCTGGCAGCGCGCCGGGAGGCCATACGCTCCCCCATGGTGGCTTCGAATTCCTGGCCACGGGTTGCGCGGGCAGCGTCACTCTCACGCTGGACTATCCGCAGCCCCTGCCTGCAGGGGTTCAGTTCTGGAAGCTTGGGCCTGCTACGCCGGGTGCACCCACATCCACATGGTTTGCTTGGACGGGCGCCACCCTGAGCTTGGACCGCCGCACCGTGGCCTACACCGTGGCCGACAACGGCATCGGGGATTCCGAAGCGGCAGTGGGCACCATCCGCGACCCCTTCGCACCCGCCCTGGCCGCCCCAGGAGGCGCCGTGGGGATTCCTGTCGACAACCCCTGGGCGCTGGCCATGATGGCAACCCTCGTGGGCTGGCTGGGAGCGAGATACCGCCAGCGCCGCGCCACCTGAGGACGGGGCGCCAATGCCCCCGTTGCGGACGCCCTGCGGGTGCAGTTGGTGCCTGCAGTTGCACGCGCGGAACTTCGCGCACTGCGCAGCCTTCGATGGGCCGTCCTCGCGGAGGACTGCGTGTGACGCGTGCCGGTCTGGGGACAAGCTGGCACGCGGGTTGGCCACGGTGATGCCGCCACGCGGCGGACCGGGCATACCGGAAAAATTGCTTGCTATAACCAATATAGCAACCACTTGTTACCAGTCCGGCGATAGCCGCCGTTCAGAGCACAAGGTCTGCGCAAATCAGCCCGGGGCTGCGACGGATGTTGGAGTCCCAGCAAGGCGATGGGCGAAAATCGCAGCTTCGCTTGCTTTCACCCACGCCCCCACTCGTGCGCCCAGACGTGCCTCAGCCCTTGCCAACCGCCACTTCCGCGCCCGTGACACCCTCCACCATGACCCCGCTGGAGCGCCGCTCCAGCATCAGCCTGGCGCTGATCTTCGCGCTGCGCATGCTGGGCCTGTTCCTGGTCCTGCCGGTTTTCGCGCTGGAGGCACGCAAGTACCCCGGCGGGGACGATCCGGCGCTGGTGGGACTGGCCATGGGCATCTACGGTCTCACGCAGGCGCTGCTGCAGCTGCCGCTGGGCATGGCCTCCGACCGGTTCGGGCGCAAGCGCGTGATCGTGCTGGGGCTTTTGGTGTTCGCCGCCGGCAGCCTGCTGGCGGCGCTGGCCGATTCGCTCACGGGCCTGCTCGCGGGCCGCGCGCTCCAGGGCGCGGGGGCCGTGTCGGCCGCCGTGACCGCCCTGCTGGCCGACCAGACGCGCGACGCCGTGCGCACCAAGGCCATGGCGCTGGTGGGCGGCAGCATCGGCCTGATGTTCGCCGTGGCGCTGGTGGCGGCCCCCGTGCTGGCGGCCCACATCGGGCTGGCGGGCCTGTTCGGCCTGACCTGCGCCCTCGCACTGGCCGGGGTGGCGGTGGTGATCTGGTGGGTGCCTGCGGAGCCCGCGCGGCACGGCGATGCCGCACGGGGCCGCCTGGCCGACGTGTGGAGCCACCCGGATCTGCTGCGCCTGAACCTGGGCGTGTTCGTTCTGCACACCGTGCAGCTATCGATGTGGGTGGCCGTGCCGGCCCTGCTGGTGCAGGCCGGCCTCGCCAAGGACCACCACTGGCAGGTCTACCTGCCCGCCGTGGTGCTGTCGTTCGGGGCCATGGGCGGGCTCTTCGCGCTGGAACGCGCCGGCAGGCTGCGCGCGGCGCTGCTGGGCGCCATCGCGCTGGTGCTGCTCGTGCAGGTGGGCCTGGGCACGCTGGCGTCCAGCGCCGCGCCGCCGACGCTGTGGGTGCTGGGGCCGCTGCTGTTCGTCTTCTTCTGCGGGTTCAACGCGCTGGAGGCCAGCCAGCCCAGCCTGGTCTCGCGCATGGCGCCGCCCCAGCTGCGTGGCGCCGCGCTGGGCAGCTACAACACGCTGCAGTCGCTGGGGCTGTTCGCCGGCGGCGCGCTGGGCGGCGCGCTGGTGAAATGGGCCGGGGCTCCGGGCCTGTTCGCGGCGACCGCCGCACTCACGGCCCTGTGGCTGGCGCTGACCTGGCCGCTGCGGCCCGTGGGCCGCGGCGGCCATTGAGCACAACAAGCGGCGGCGGGCCTGGGCACGGCCGGGCGCTGCCGGGTGGGGGCTTCCATTGCCCCCCGCTTGCGGCACAATGGCGCGTTTGGCGCCCGGAAACTCTCTCCAAATCCGGCGCTTTGTTACTTCCTTAAGGCAAAGACAGCACCATGGCATCCGTAAACAAAGTCATCATCGTCGGCAACCTGGGCCGCGACCCTGAAATGCGCACTTTCCCCAGTGGCGACCAGGTGGCCAACGTGACGATCGCCACCACCGACAAGTGGAAAGACAAGCAGTCTGGCGAAATGCGGGAAGCCACGGAATGGCACCGCGTGGTCTTCAACGGCCGCCTCGCCGAGATCGCCGGCCAGTACCTGCGCAAGGGCTCGCAGGTGTACGTCGAAGGCTCCCTGCGCACGCGCAAGTGGACCGACCAGAGCGGCGTGGAAAAGTACAGCACCGAAATCCGCGCCGACCAGATGCAGATGCTGGGCAGCCGCCAGGGCATGGGCGGCCAGGGTGGTGGTGGCCAGCAGGGCGGCGGCTATGACGATGGCGGCTACGGCGGCGGCGACCAGGGCGGCGGCTATGACCAGGCCCCCCGCCGCGCCGCGCCCGCGCCGCGCCCCATGGCGGCACCCGCCCAGCGCCCCGCCCCCGCACCCGCGGCCCAGGCACCGCGCGCGGCCTCGGGCTTTGACGACATGGATGACGACATCCCGTTCTGATGGACCCACCCCTCTTGCAATGACCCGGCCAGGGGCCCGCAGCACGGACGCTGCGGGCCCTTTTTTTTGCCCCGGCGGGCGCCGCGCGGCGCTTTTACACCGGCCGCGGCGCTGCCCACCCCGCCACTTTGTCCAGTGCGGCACCGCCGCAACGGGGCCAACACTTTTTTACATCCGGCGCGCCCAACTCGAAGATCATCTCGTCCTTGCCGGCCGCTGCATCCAGCAGCGGCGGCAATTTCAGCCTGTATCCACAACATTCAAGCAAGAACGAGAGAGAGGGAACGTCATGCCAGGATTCGTCCGCAAGATTCTGATTTTCATCACCGGCTACGCATGGCTGCTGCTGCTGGCCGGCCCGGGCCTGATCGGCCTGTCGCTGTACAGCGGCTGGAAGGCCGAGGGCGACCATGCCTACGCGGCGCGCGAGAGCCTGCAGTCCGTGGCAGGCACCGTGACGCAGGCGTCCGAGGTGACGGTCAAGCGCAAGCGCCGCTCCACCAAGAAGTACTACGAAATCAGCGTGAAGCCCGATGCCGCGGGCGCCGAGGAGCGCAAGCTGCGCATCGACTACAGCACGCCCCAGCAGCTGGTTGGCAACCTCATTGACGAGAAGATCACCGCCCTGGTGGACAAGAGCGACAGCGACCTGGTGTACGAAGTGGCGGTCGATGGCAAGCCCGTGATCAGCTACGAGGCGACCCGGCAGCGCCTGCAGGCCGAGGCGGCCTCCTCCGCACGGTCCTTCAGCGGCGCGGGCACCTGGATCTTCGCGATTGTGCTCACCCTGCTGGGCGCCTTGGGCGTGTGGTGCAACCGCAAGCTGCGCGCCGCCGACCAGGAGCAGCAGCTCAGCGCTGCCTGAGAATTTTTCACAGAGAGGGAGGGAGGGGCGCTGTGGCCATGCCCTTCCCCTGTTTTCACAACGATCCAATGGAGGAATGCGCCATGAACCCCAATGCACTGACCCCTTCGACGCCCGAGGGCGCGCCGTTTGAACGGCGCGACTTCATCGTCTCCACCTACAAGCACCTGGGCGCCGCCATGCTGGCCTTCGTGGTGCTTTCCGCCGTGCTGATGGCGACCGGCTTTTCCGGCGCAACGGCCAAGATGCTGCTGGGCAGCGGCAACAAGTTCCTGTGGCTGGGCGTCATGGGCGCGTTCATGCTCGTGGGCTGGCTGGCCTCGTACATGGCCGACAACTCTGAAAACCCGCAAACACAGCTCATGGGCCTGGGCCTGTACGTGCTGGCCGAAGGCCTGATCTTCGCGCCGATGTTCGGCATCGCGCAGATCGTGGCCCCCGGCGCCATCGGGGCGGCGGCCTTCATCACGCTGCTGCTGGTGGGCGCGCTCACCTGGACGGCGTTCACCACCAAGACCGACTTCTCGTTCCTGGGCGGCATCCTGAAGGTGGGGGGCCTGGTGGCCCTGGGCACCATCATTGCCGGCGCCATCTTCGGCTTCAAGCTGGGCATCTGGTTCTCCGGGATCATGGTGCTGTTCGCGGGCGCCTGCGTGCTGTACGACACCTCGCGCATCATCCACGACTACCCCGCCGACCGCCCTGCGGGCGCCGCGCTGCACCTGTTCGCCTCGATCGCGCTGATGCTCTGGTACGTGCTGCGCATCCTGATCAGCCTGGCGACCAACGAAGACTGAGCCGAGCCGCCCGCGCGGCCCGCAAGGCCGGACTCCCGCCCGGAGTCCGGCCTTTTTTGTTGAGCGGCCACAGATGGAGGCAAAAAAACCGCCTCACCCCTTGCTGGCAAAGCACCAGAAGCTACAAAAATAATAGCAAACCAGTACACGCCACGCCGTGCGCCCTGCCGGCTGCGGGATGCGCCGGGCCGCCGCGCCCCGCCCAGCAAGCCCGCAGCCCCTTGCGGTGCCCCATTTCCCATCGTCCTTTGGGCCTGCTGCTGGCACAATTGGACACCGCCAGCCAGCCTGCATGCCGCGCATGCGCGCCGGCTGGCGCGCCGAGTGCGCCTTGCGCCATGCCCCGGTGCGGAGGTCTCCAGCACTGCGGCAGGTGCCGTGCTTGCGCACCCGCGCCACCCACCTGCCACCCACTGATCTTTCTTTCTGTCCATCATGCGCAAATCTCTTTGGCTTTCTTTGTCCTGTGCGGCCTTGCTCGCCAGTTGCGGCGGCGGCTCCTCCGATGGAGCGGATGTGGGCCCCGCCCCGGGGGTTCAGCAGTTCCCTGGCGGCGTGTGGGAAGGCACGGTGGGCACGGGCGCGGCGCAGCGCCAGGTCGTGGGCTACATCGATCCGGGCCCGATGGGCACCGGCGGGGAGTTCTACCTGGCGCGCGAAGCTCCCGGCGCGGCGGGCTTCGATGCGCTCTACGGGCGCCTGAATGTCAACGTCACCGCGGTGCTGGCCACCGGCGTGACGTATTTCTCGGTGCAGGACGGCAAATTCGCCACCGGCCTGACGCTGCGCGGAACGGCATCGAACAGCGGCAAGATCGGCCGCACCGACGGCATCAGCGGCAACTACAGCGATCCGGCGCAGACGGCGGCCGCCTCCGGCGCCGTGGTGCCGTTGAAGCTCTCGTACAGCAGCCTCAATTTCCACACCGCGACCGCCACGCTGATCGAGGGCACCTACCGGGGCACGGGCCTGTTTGGCGGCGGATGGGTGCTCACCGTCACTCCCCAGGGCCAGCTCTCGGGCCGCATTGGCGGCTGCCTGGTCACGGGCTCGGCAACGCCCCGCGCCGCGGGCTCGCCCCTGTACTCGCTCACGCTGAACCTCTCCGGCGACACGACCTCCTGCGGGGCCAGCGGCACCCAGCAGTCCGGCATCGCCGTGCTGCGCTTCGACGCGGCGGGCGTACCCAACGGCATCTGGGCGTTCACGCGCAACGCAACGGGCCCCGACAACACCTACACCCTCAACGGCATCGCCGACCCGCGCACCACGACGCCGCCCTCGGCCACGCCGCTGTCCGTGGCGGGCAACTGGCAGGGCGCCTTCACGCTGCCCACAGGCGTGATTGGCGACACGTCCGTCTGGGGCAGCGTGCTCCCGGATGGCGGCCTGTTCTTCTACACCAACAGCAGCCTGGACCACAATGCGCTGTACGGTCGGCTCATCCGCTACGCGAACAACGCGACGAACAACCGCTTCGTGACCGCGAACGACGGGGTGTTCTTCAACCGGCTGCTGGCCAACACGGGCGCCTACAACGAGTCCGTGCTGATCGACGGCACGCTGCAAAGCGCCACGGGCTCCAGCACCGCCAGCCTGTTCACCGGCACCTTCAGCTACCCCACCCAGCCCGGCGGCGCCCCGACCCGCTTCAGCGTCCAGCCCGACCCCCTGTATGCGCTGCCCGCCGGCAAGGTGCCCACCACGGCCCTGATCGTCGGCACCTACAAGATGGCAGGCACCGGCTTTGGCGGTGACACCACGACGCTCACGGTCTTCGCCGATGGCGCGATCACGGGCCTGACCACCAGCGGCTGCGAGGTCGCGGGCAAGCTCCTGGGCGAACTCGGCAGCGGCCTGAACCTGTACCGCGTGGAGGCGTTCGGCTACCTCAACAGCCCGAATGCCCCCATCACCTGCGGCCTGTCGTCCGGCCCGCCGCAGTCCGGTTCAGCGGCTGCGCAGTTCGACGCCAACGGCAACGTGGTCGGCCTGCGTATCCTGACCGCCGGGCTGTCCGTCGCGGGATCGCGCGCCCACACGGTGTTTGTGGGCGCCAAGCAGGCCACGCCCTGAAGGTAAGGGGGTGGCACTCTGCCGCAAGACGGGGGCCACCCGCCGGCCCCTCGACGGCTTGTGCATGCGATGCCTTGCGTGCGTGCAGGCAGGCTGAGGCACACAGGTAGGTAGGCTGGCAAGCAGGCCACACGCGTGGCCGCCAGCAACAAAAAGGCCCGCCGCACTTCATGTGCGGCGGGCCTTTTTGTTGCCTGCAGAAAGCTGGTGGGCCCTCTGGGAAGTTCTGTGGCCTCAGTAGCTATAGGGCGACCGCAGCGGGTTGACCGGGAAGGCCTGCAGGCCGCTGTAGGGCTGGAACGCGTACCGCACATACAGGCCCCCCGCGAATTCGCGGTAGTTGCGCGCGTTGTTGAGCGACAGGTGCCCGCCCAGGAACACCTGCGGGTGCATCTGGTACTCCATGGCGGCGCCCAGGTTGTAGCCCAGGCCCGTGCGGGACTGGCCGGGGTAGATGGCGGTGGCGCCGGTTTCGCCGAAGGCCAGCGCGTCGCTGGCCGCCTGGACGGCACTGGCCTGCCGCGACGGGCTGTTGGGGAAGTACGGTGCCGCGTCTTCCTTGAAGTACTGCACGCCCACCGAGCCCTTGAGCTGGTAGGACAGGCGGCCATTGCGCTGCGCCCATTCGACCGGAATGCCGAAGGACACGAATTGCTGCGGGCTGAAGTACCCGCCGTGGCCCACGGTGAAGTAGCGCAGGTTGCGCTGGTACGACAGGCCCGTGAAACTCAGGCCGGCCGTGAGGTCCTCGTTGGAGGTGCGGTGCACATGCCAGTACATGCCGCCGCCCAGTTCGGCCCGCGCATTGCTGCGCACACGGGTGCCGGTCAGGCCGTGCAGCGAGCCGTAGCCGTACACGCCCAGCTCGCCATCGTCCCAGGTGAGGTCCAGGCGCCCGCCCGTGGCCGACACCCCCCCCCCAGCGGTCTCCCGTGCGCGCATCGCGGGCACCGGCGAACGACAGCAGGCTGTCGGTCACCGGGCGGCGCGACAGGTCTCCCGCCACGGTGAGGTTGTCGGTGAGGGCCGTGCGGTATCGCACGCCGGCCGTGACGTCCGACTGGCCGAAGCCCAGCGGCGTGCTGCCGATGTCGGCCCGGAAGCCGCCGTTTTCATAGCCCACGCTCAGCCCGATGCCGCTGTCGCTCTGCGACCCCGCCGCGCGCTCGGGCATGTCCAGCGCGGTGACCGGGCCGCCGCCAAAGCGGCTGACGGTGCCGTACGGAGACCCGGGCGATCCCGCGCTGGCGCCCGTGGGGGTCACGCCCAGGAGCAGGTGCCCGTCGCCCACGCTCATCTTCAGCTGGACGGGGGCTTCGATCTCGGAATGCTGGCTCATGCCCGCCTCGCCCTGCCGGGCACGCGCCGTGGCACCGACCGAGAAGCTGGATATCTGGCTTTGCTGGACTTCCCGCAGCTCGTCGCGGGCCGTACGGGGCCGCGCAGGGTCCGGCACGTTGCCCATCCCGGCCGTGGCCCAGGCCGAGGGAGCCGCCGCGGCAGGCGCACCACCGCGCTGCAGCGGCTGGGGTGCCGCCGCATACCCGCCATAGGCCTGCGCGGGCGTGAGGTAGCCCCCGCTGGCGGCGGGCTGCGCAGGCACCTGGGAGGCGGACGGAGCAGCGTACGCGGGCGCCACGGCCGGTGCCGCGGGCGCGGCGGCGGACGACCGCTGGACGGGGGCCTGTGGCGCCGCGCCGCGTGTCGCCGTGGCGCGGCGCGCGGTGCCTGCGGATGCAGCCGCATCGGCCACCGCGGCCGGGCTGGCGGCCTCGGGGTAGTAGCTGGCGGGCGTCATGGGGGCGGCCGGGGCGTAGGCCTGTGGCGCCGTGCCAAAGCGGCTGGCCCCCGCCGGATCCGGAATGTACAGGCCTGCGGGCGCATTGCTGCGCGCCACGGGCTGCGGGGCGTACTGCTGGGGGGTGTAGCCCACCGGCGAGCGCACTGCCGTCGTGGCGGCGCCCGGCACCGACAGCCCACCGCCGGCACGCTGGAACTGCTGCCCGGCGCGCTGGGCGAATGGATTCCCGGAGCGCGCCGGACCCGCCGGCACGCCACTGGCGGCCAGCACGGCATCGCGCTGCGCGTTTTCGGCCGCAACGGCCGCCGTGAAGAACTCGGTGGCCTTGGAGTTCTTGCCTTGCGCGCGGTACAGCCGCCCGGTGGCGGTCAGCACCTCGGGATCGCGGGGTGCGCGCGCCAGCGCCACGGACAGCAGCGACTCCGCGTAGCCGTAGTCCTTGGCGCCGGTGGCCATGGCCGCGGTCTGCAGGAGCAGGGACACATCATTGGGCGACTTTTCCAGCAGCCGCGCATACAGCGCCTGCGCCTGGGCATAGTCGTTGTTGGCCGCGTACATGCGGGCCAGCGCCGCCATGGCCAGGGGTTCGTCGGGCTGCTCGGCCAGCAGGGGGGCGAGCGTGTCGTAGGCGGCGACCAGGTCGCCCGCTTCGCGCAGGCCCTCGGCCTGGCGCACGATGTAGGCCCGGCGGATGTCGCTGAAGCTCTTGCGCTCGCGGTCGTTCATGGGGGCGGTCTGCAACTGCCGCAGGATGCCCGCCAGTTCCACGTCCTGCTGGGTCTTGAGCAGGGTCGCCGCGTATTGCAGGCGCAGGCCCACGTCGGGCCGGGCGGTGCGTGCCAGCACCTGGCGCACCATGCCCAGGGCGCGCTGCGGCTCGCCCGCGTCCGCGTAGGCCAGGGCCATGGCCCCCAGCAGCTCGGGATCTTGCGTGGCAAAGGACTCCGCCTGCGCCAGGGCGGCCAGCGCCTCGGACTGCCGGCCTTGCGCCGCCAGCGCCGACGCCGCCGAGGCCTGCACATGCACCCACACGCGCTTTTGCAGCGCGGCGATGTCCCGGGTGCGGTGCTTTTCGGGAATGCGGTCCAGGAGGGCCAGCGCACCCGGCCAGTCACCGGCCTCGGAGGCCAGCAGGGCGCCCGCGTACAGCGCCTCGGGCATGTTGGGGTTGGACAGCAGCAGCCCGTCCATCACGCCGCGGGCCTCGGCCACCGCGCCCATGCGCAGGTACAGGCGCGCGAGGTCCAGCCGCACCCAGGGGCTGGCCGGGTCGTTCAGCAGCGCGTCTTCCAGCGCGGCGCGGGCAGCCGCGACATCGCCGCGCTCCGTGGCTGCGCGCGCCTGGCCCAGGGCCTGCGCGGCGCGCAGGCGCCCCAGGGCGCCCACTTTTTCCTGCTGCGAGGGGGACAGTTTCTCGACGAGCGCCAGCGCTTCGGCGGCCTTGTTGTTCTGCGCCAGCACGCCCACCAGGCCGCGCACCGCGTCGGGGTTGTCGGCCTGGCGCGCCAGCACGCGCCGGTAGGCCGCCTCCGCCGCGTCGTATTGGCCGTCTTCGACCAGCAGGTCCGCCAGATCGCTCTCCGCCGTCACCTCGGCGGGATTGAGCCGCACGGCCTGTTCCAGCGAACGCCGGGCCGCCGACGTGTCGCCGCGTTCGCGTTCCGTGGTGGCCTGCTCCACCAGGCTCCAGTAGGTGGCGCTGTCCAGGGCCTGCTTCCAGCGGCTGGCCGATCCGGCGCGCGAGGCGCGCTCCAGCAGCCCCCGCGCCTCGGCAAACCGCTCCTGGCGCAGCCGCAGGATGCCCAGGCCGCCCAGGGCGTCGCCATCGCTGGGGCGCGATTCGAGCACGTTCAGGAAGGCGGCCTCCGCCGCATCCAGTTCGCCGTCGTCCAGGGCCTGGAATCCTGCCGTGGTGCGCTGGCGCAGCGGATCGGCCGTGCGGCCGGGAGCGGCCTGGGACTGCTTTTGCAGGTTCTGCGCCTGCACCAGGCGTGTCTGCACCGCCGTGTCGCCAGGATTGGCGCGCAGGAACTCCTGGTACAGCGGGATGTCGGCCGAGCGATTGCCTGTCCAGGCCAGCGCCTTGCGCCAGCTTTCCGTGGCAGCCTTGCCCACGTCGGGACGCCCCGCCAGCCGCGCCAGCTGGGCGATGCCGTCGCGGCGCGTGGACTCGCGGTAGGTCAGGTGCTGCGCCAGGGCCAGCGCGATCTGCGGATCCTCGGGCGACTCCTGCGCCAGGCGGCTCAGGCCGCGGCGGGCTTCGTCCCAGCCGCCCGCCGTGGCGCCCAGGGTCTGGTAGTACTCCAGGGCCAGCGGCCCGGTGGGGGCGCGGTCTCCCAGCGCCGCCTGGTAGGTGCTCAGCGCCTGGCTGGCCTGGCCGCTGCGGGCCTGCTGGCGCGCGGTTTCGATCTGCGGCGCGCTGCGCCCCGTGCGGATGGACTCCTGCAGCCGGCTCACCAGGGGGCTGCGCGGGTGCGCCGCCTGCAGCTGGTTCAGGTAGCGCTGCGCGCCCTCGGGGCGCTGGGCATTGAGCTCCACCAGCGCCATCCCGTACAGCGCCTGGGCATTCTGCGGGTTGATGCGCAGCAGCTTCTGCCATGCCTCGCCCGCCCGCTCGGTGTCACCGCGCTCCTGCCAGTACTGTCCCTGGTCCAGCAGGGTCTGCTCCGCCCCGGTCTGCGCCCAGGCCGCGGCGGGCGCCATCAGCGAGGCCAGCAGCCCCATGGCCAGTGTGTGGTGACGACGACGTTTGGAGGACATGCCTTCCTTCTCCCTGCGAGGTTCCCGGCCACCGAGGTGCCGGGACTGTGTTGCGTGATTCAGAAAATACCGGGCGTGCTGCGCCTTGCCTCAACCTTTTTGCTTGAGCCGCGCCCGTGCGCGCGCCCTGAGCGACAGGTACATGATGATCGCAATCAGCACCGCCGCCGACACGCCCAGCAGGATCAGCAGCAGCGGGTTGCGCGAAAGAAACCACTGCGCGTACAGCAGGGGGCCCAGCTGGCCCACATGGTAGTTTTTCTCGGCGACCAGGCTGTCCACCTGCTTGCCGCGGATCACCGTGGTGCTGCCCTGCACGTGCTTGAGCAATTCGGCGTCCAGCAGGGCATCCATCACCTGCCCCAGCCCCGCGGGCTGGTTGCTGGCCACGAGCACCACGCTGCGGCCGCTGCGCAGGGGCGATTCAAAACCAGCCACCAGCGCATCGGTGCTGTTGCTGGAGAACGCGACCTGGTTGCGCCGCGCGTGCACGCTGGACTCCTGGCCAAAACCCCACCAGCGCAGCAGGCGGTTGGCGAAGTCCGACATCTGGAAGCTCTTCGCATCGCCCTGCAAGGCCGCGGGGATGGCGCTGGCCCACTGCTTGAGCAAGGGCTGGTTGCCGCCGGAGGCAATGACCAGCAGGTCCTTGTCGGCGAGCCTGTCCACCTGCTGGGCCTGCGCCACGGTCACGCCCAGGGCGGGGTACCCCGTCACGCGCCCCATGACGCCCATCAGCCCCAGGTAGGCCGTGTACTCCTGCACCCCCGGCTTGTCCGGCATGACCACGGCGGACTCCGAGAGATCGGCCATGCGGGTGAACGGGAACCCGGCATTGCCGAAGGCGGCCAGGTCGGGCATCGCGATGAAATGCGGGAAGCCGGAGATGTCGATGGTCGAATCGGCCTCCACCGAGCCGCGCACGTTGTCCAGCGGCACGTCCTTGCACGCGCCCTGCTTGACCACGTCGTAGTAGTAGTGCATCTGCAGCTGCGACTGGGCTGGCAGCTTGAACAGCGGGATGTGGAAGCTCTCGCGCTCCGGCGCCATCTCGCCCTTGGGCATCACCGTCGTCAACAGGCGGTCGAGCGCGCCCGGCTCCTCATGGTTCACCGCATGCAGCGGCAGGGACCGCAGGAACTGCTGGTTCACGTTGATATTGAGCGTGGACTTGTCCGCGTTGGGGCGCGGCGTATAGCGGTAGCGCAGGTCCACCGGGATGCCCTTCTGGCGCCACGCGAACAGGTCGGGCGGCAGGAAGAAGTTCACGCGGATCAGGTCGGGCGAATAACCGGACACGTTGAGCGCCTGGGCTTCGACCAGCTCGCCAAACTTCACCGGACGGTCGTTGGCCAGCCAGTTGGGCGCATCGTAGGGCTTGCGGGGCTTGAGTTCCGTGACCTCGGTGATCCGCGCCAGCGGGCCGGACAGGGCCGAGGAGCCGATGGCCAGCGCCTTGGCGGCCACGGCCAGCTCAGCCTCGTCACGCCCCATGACCAGCAGCAGCTTGCCGTTGCGGTCGGCCGGGTGGCTGACCACAGCCACCGTGGGGCCCTGGATTTCGGGCAGCGCCAGGCCCGCCGGGGCCTGGCCCCGGCCGGCCACCATCACGACGGCATTGCCGCGCGGTGGCAGTTCGCCAATGAAGGAGGGGAACTTCGCGCCCCGGAAACCCGCCAGCGCGCCGAACCAGGAAGACATGGTTCCCGCGGCCTGCAGCATGCCCGCGTTGGGCGCCGCGTTGAACACGATGGGCAGGTCCAGCGGCCGCACGTCCCGGCGGTCGAAGAACGGCTGGGGCAGCAGCGCCAGATCGTTCGTCTGCGCCACCGGCGCGACGGTGAGCTCCAGCACGCTGTCGTTGCCGATGTTGGCCCACAGGCTGGAGTGCAGCGGGTCCTCGCACTCCATGGTGTAGTGGCCGATGAGCTGCAGGTTCAGCCGGTTGAACTCGGTGATGAGGCGCGGCGGGATGGTGATCTCGCGCTGCAGGTTCTCGCCCGCCTGCTGCGTGGTCACCGGAATCGTCGCGGCCACCTGCTCGTTCACCAGCACCTTGATGTGGGACAAGTTGGTGAGCAGGGCGGGCGAGTACGAATAGTTCAGCTTCAGCCGGGCGCCGGTGACCACCTCGTCGCCGCGCACGCTGAAGGCCACGCCGCTGGTGCCGTCCACGCCCCGCAGTTGCAGGGGAAAAAGGGCGCCCAGGTCCTTGAAGCTGGTGCGGTGCACGCGCACGCCGCCGTCGGACTGCGGTGCCGCCGCCGCCGCGTCCACGCCGGCCGCCACGGGCGCGGGGGCGGCGGAGAGCTGCGAAACCGGCACGGCCGTCCCTGCCAGTACCAAGGCCAGCATGGCAGGCAGCATGCGCTTGCGCGGCAGCCGCGCTGTCGGATGTCTTTTGGAAATCATGGTGTGGAGTCTTTGGAAACAGGGAAAGGCTTGGAACGTGTCGGTGTTCTCAGCGGGGCTTCAGGGACTTGACGGCCGAGACGGTCAGCTGCCCCATGCCGCGCAGCCCGATCACGATCACGCTTCGGAGCGAGCGCAGTGGCTTGTCGCGCTGGCCGGTGCCCCAGCTGGTGATCCACGCATCGGCCCGCGCGAAGGTCAGCGACGCCAGCTCGGCCTGCTGGTGCAGGCTGAGGTTGTCGAACTTCACGCCCAGGCGGCCCTTGCCGCTGAACGTGACGACCGCGGGAAAGACACCTTCTTCGTCCGACCGGAACAGCGACACCGAAAGGCGGCTGCCCATGGGAATGTCGCTGTCCGGGGGCACGGACAGGCCCAGCCCGTGCTGGGAAAAGTCTTCGGTCTTGCACACCAGCGTGCGCCCGTTGTCGAAGCGGATCACGGCGGGCAGGGAGGCGGCCACGCGCGGCGTGCCCCGGATCTGGCGGGTCTCGCTGGCCACCGCGACGCTGGCGCCCAGCAGGATGACGTTGTAGGTGGTCCAGACCATGTTGATGACCAGCGTCGTGGTTTCATCGCCCGCCGACGAGAACAGCTTCCAGATTCCCACCGCGAACCCGACGAGATTGATGAGGAGCAGCACCACGTAGGGCCGTGCGATGGTCCAGTCGAAATAGGCCTTCTCGATCACCCCGCCCTTGGCCGTCACGTTGAACTTGCCCAGCTTGGGGTTGATGAACGCCACCAGCACCGGGCGCATGATGTACCAGGCCAGCACCGATTCGTACACCTCGTTCCAGAACGAATGGCGAAAGCGCCCCTGGATGCGGGAGTTGGTCACGCTGGCGTGGGCCAGGTGGGGCAGCGCGTAGGCGGTGATCATCAGGGCGGTGGCCTGGAACACGTGCGCGCCAAAGAACAGGTAGGCCAGCGGCGCCGTCAGGAAAACCAGGCGCGGCAGGCCGTAGAAGAAGTGCAGCATCGCGTTCAGGTAGCACAGGCGCTGCCCGAACTTGAGGCCCTTGCCGAACAGCGGATTGTCGGTGCGCGCGATCTGCGCCATGCCGCGTGCCCAGCGGATGCGCTGGCCCACGTGGCCGGACAGGCTCTCGGTGGCCAGGCCCGCGGCCTGGGGCACCTCGAGGTAGGCCGTGTTGTAGCCCAGGCGGCTGAGCTTGAGCGCGGTGTGCGCGTCCTCAGTCACGGTTTCCACCGCGATGCCGCCCACTTCCAGCAGCTCCTTGCGGCGGATGATGGCGCAGGAACCGCAGAAGAACGAGGCATTCCACAGGTCATTGCCGTCCTGCACGATGCCGTAGAACAGTTCGCCCTCGTTGGGCATGCGGTGGAACGTGTCCAGGTTGCGCTCGAACGGGTCCGGCGAGAAGAACACGTGCGGCGTCTGCAGCATCACCAGGTTGGTGTCCTTGAAGAACCAGCCCATGCAGATCTGCAGGAACGAGCGCGTGGGAATGTGGTCGCAGTCGAAGATGGCGATGTATTCGGAGTGCGTGACCTTCAGCGCCGCGTTGATGTTCCCGGCCTTGGCATGGTGGTTGTTGTCGCGGATCAGGTAGCCCACGCCCAGCTCTTCGCAGAATTCGCGGAACTCGGGGCGGCGGCCGTCGTCGAGCACGTACACGTGAAGCCGGTCGGCCGGCCAGTCCAGGCTCATGGCCGAGAACACGGTCTGGCGCACCACTTCGAGCGGCTCGTTGTACGAAGGGATGAACACGTCCACGCTGGGCCAGGTGCTGATGTCCTGGGGCATGGGAACCGGGCGACGTTGCAGCGGCCACGCCGTCTGGAAGTAGCCGATGAGCAGCACCGCGAACGCATACAGCTCCGCCAGCACCAGGCCGTACCCGAAAGCCGCATCCAGCAGGTTGGTGAACCCGATGGTGTCCGTGAAGCGCCAGTAGATGTAGCGCGACGACGCCGAGATCGACAGCACGATCATGGCCAGCGTGGACAGGCGGCCGGGCGTCTTGCTCAGCAGCAGGGCGGCACCGAACGAGCCCACGGAAAAGAGGATCTGGCCCTGGAGGTCGAGCGGCACGCTGATGACCAGCCCCATCAGGAGGGCGCTGAACACCACCGCCGCGACACGCACCACGGGGTGCTGCCACAGGTTCCACCCGGTGATGGCATGCACCACGGTGCGCCAGCGGGCCTGGGGGCTGTGGGAGTCGGCGTCGGCGACTTCGTCGGCCCGGGGACGCTGGTCGACGCTCATCGCGCGGCCCCCGCCAGCGGCAGGCGCAGGCGCTGCGCCAGGACGCGCGCGCAGGCGCGCAGATCATCGGCCGCCTGGCCCTGTGCGTCGTACTCCAGCACGCTCTGGTCGTAGGCCAGCGCTTCGCGCACGGCCTGGTCCTCGTGGATCACGCCCACCAGCCGCTCGCCCAGGTTGTCCTGCATGACGCGCGTGATGTCCTTGGACAGCTGGCGCGCGCCGTCGGCCTGGTTGAGCACATAGAGCGTTTCGGAAAAGTCGGGGCGCGGCGTGCAGTACGTGTGCACCAGGCGCTGCATCAGGGCGAGCGAGGCATACGATGCCGCGTCGGGCAGGCTGACCACGACGACCACCTGGGCCGCCGCCAGCGCCTGCTGCATGTAGACGGAGGGGCCGGGCGGCGTGTCGATCAGCACGACCGCGTCCTGCGGCAGTTCCAGGCTCTCCAGCTGCTGTGCCAGCCAGTGCGGATGCGCATCCAGATGCCGCTCGAAGGCCACGCGGTCGGCCTCGTTCACCACCCCATAGGGCAGCACATGCACCCCCGAGGGGCTTTCCACGCAGACGGAGGCCCAGCCTTCGCCCGCCAGGCTGGCCCGGGACACGCCCGCGAGGGAGCGGGGATCGGCCCCGAAGTGCAGGCCCAGCGCATTCTGAGGGTCCATGTCCACCACCAGCAAGGTCGCCACGCCCTGGCGCTCCAGCGCGGTGGCCAGGTTCGCGGTCAGTGTCGTCTTGCCCACGCCGCCCTTGGCAGAAACGATGGCAATCACTTTCATGGGTGGCCCTTGCGAGGCTGCCAGGCCGCTGCGGGCCGGGCCGGGGTGTCGCCCGCGCCCGCCAGGCGCGCAAACACCGACGGCAGATCGGCGGGCAGCGAACCGGGTTGCACCGCCGCCGCATCGGAAGGGGAAGGGGCCGCCGCGGTGCGCAGGCCGGCCAGGCCGGCCAGGGGCGAACGGGCGGCCAGCGCGGCCGACGGTGGCACGCGGTCCGCCGGGGTCATAGGCGCAGGCATGGGCGTGGGCGCCACCACGGGCGGAGGAACCTCGGCCGCAGGCCGCGCGGCGGGTTGCGCCCAGCCCGCGGGGACGGGCCGTGCCGAAGCCGGCGCGGGCGCGAAGGCCGCCTGGGGCGTCGGGGCGCCGGGGGCGCCGGCGCGGCGGTCTACGGAAGGAACGTCATCGGCGACGGCGTCCCGGACGGCCGACACCAGGGGCCAGCGCTCCCTGGAGAGCTTGTGCTCCTGCTGGCGGGCCAGCTCATGGTAAGGGTCCGCCTTGGCGCCGAACTGCTGAAAGAGGTTCACGATGTCGTCTGAATGCTTCATGGGTCACCGTCAATGCCGAAACGTAGAAATCCGAAATCCGCAGGGCTCAGCGTGCCAGCTGGAGGTGCACGCACCCCCAGGCATCCGCGGGCTCGCGCTGCACCACCTTGAGCTGGCCAGCGCCGGCCAGTTCGAACCAGCCCTGATAGACGCCCTCCAGGAAACCACCCGACCATGGTGCGTGGTCGGGCCCGAACGCAGCGGATACGGGCGACAGGCTGTGGTGGATGTCCAGTTGCGCCACGTCCTGCACCAGGCGGACCCAGCCCCAGTCGATGCGGGTCCACACGGCCGACATGGCCTGCTCCAGCTCCTGCAGGGTGGCGCACGCCGGCAGGGGATGCTCCGCCGCGAACCGTGCCCCCACCCGGAACATCAGCGCGCGCAGGTCTTCCGGCGCGAGTGCGGCGGCAAACTCCGACGCCAGGGCCTGAAAGAACCCCCTCCACTGGACCGTGCACTGCTGCTGGGCCAGGTGTTCGGCGATCTCGGGACTGGAGGGCATGGAAACGATGGAGGACATGGCGCGCACGCGAGCAAGCATCGGGCCGGTGATGGCCCTCGGCGGGGTGGACTAAGGGTTTACCATATGCATCGGTTGATACATGTGGTTTCAAACAGCGTTTGCAGGAATTTTAGGAGCCCTGCCCGCCGAAATGGCACTTGCCGCAGCGAACAGAAGGTCAACTTAGTTCAACTGGCGGTATCTACGTAGAGGGTTGTGGGTGCCACACCACATATCTTGCATCAATTGCTATTGAATTTTTCATTCGATAGTCAGTGACAATTGAAAAGCCCGCATTTGCGACCCGCCGCCAACTGGGCTGCGCTGGAAAAATTCCGAGTGTTTCAGTCTGTAGCCGACCCGATGACCCCGCCACCCAGGCACACCTCCCCGTCGTACAGGACCGCGCTCTGGCCGGGCGTGACCGCCCATTGCGCCTGGGAAAACCGCAGCTGGAAATCCGTGCCCGCCGCGCTGACGACCGAGCAGGCGGCGTCCTGCTGCCGATAGCGGGTCTTGGCGCCGTAGTGGCCGGGAACCGGTGGGTGGCCCGACGTCCAGCTGGCATCCTGGGCCTGCAGGGCGTGGGACAGGAGCCAGGGATGGTCATGCCCTTGCACCACGCGCAGCGTGTTCGTGGCGAGATCCTTGCGGGCGACAAACCAGGGCGCGTGATCGCCGCCGCCGCGCTGCACGCCTTTTTCCTTGATGCCGCCAATGCCCAGCCCCTGGCGCTGGCCCAGCGTGTAGAAGCTCAAGCCCACATGCTTGCCGATGGTGCGCCCCCGGTCGTCCTGGATGGGGCCCGGTGCGTGGCTGATGTAGCGGTTCAGGAACTCGCGGAACGGCCGCTCGCCGATGAAGCAGATGCCGGTGGAGTCCTTCTTCCTGGCGTTGGGCAGCCCGATCTCCTCGGCGATGCGGCGCACCTCGGTCTTGTGCAGCTCGCCCACCGGGAACAGGGTCTTGGACAGCTGGGCCTGGTTCAGGCGGTGCAGGAAGTAGCTCTGGTCCTTGGACGGGTCGAGCCCCTTGAGCAGCTCGAACAGGCCCGAGGCCGGGTTCCGGCGCACCCGCGCGTAATGTCCCGTGGCGATCTTCTCGGCGCCCAGGCGCATGGCGTGGTCCAGGAAGGCCTTGAACTTGATTTCGGCGTTGCACAGCACGTCGGGGTTGGGCGTGCGGCCGGCCTGGTACTCGCGCAGGAACTCGGCGAACACGCGGTCCTTGTAGTCGGCCGCGAAGTTGACGTGCTCGATCTCGATGCCGATCACGTCGGCCACGGCGGCCGCGTCCACGAAGTCGATGTTGGACGAGCAGAACTCGCTGTCGTCGTCGTCTTCCCAGTTCTTCATGAAGATGCCGACCACCTCATGGCCCTGCTGTTTGAGCAGGTGGGCGGTCACGGCGGAGTCCACGCCGCCGGAGAGGCCGACGACGACGCGCTGCTTGGGGGATGCTGTCATCGCACCGATTGTATTTTTTGTAGCGGCAGGGCACGCGCGGGCGCCAGGAACGCCCTGTCCCCCGGCAGGCCATCCGGCGGCCGGGGACAGGGCTGGGCGGAACTACACGAACTTGCCCGTGATGCCGCCGTCCACCACCAGTTCGGTGCCGGTCACATAGGCCGCCGCATCGCTGGCCAGGAAGGCGCAGGCGTGTGCCACGTCCCAGGCGGTGCCCATGCGGCCCATGGGCACCTGGCGGGCGCGCGCGGCGCGGGCCTCGTCGAGGCTGGCGTCCGAGAACATCTTCGCCACCGTGGTCGCGATGCGCGGCGTGTCGATGAGCCCCGGCACCACGGTGTTGGCGCGCACGCCCTGGCCCGCGTACTGCTGCGCCACCAGACGCGTGAAGTGGGTGACCGCCGCCTTGGTGACGCCATACGCCAGGTGCGGGTAGCCCAGGTAGCGCATGCCCGCGATGGACGAGATCGTGATGATCGAGCCCCGGCCCCGCTCCACCATGCCGGGCAGCACCTGCTGGCAGGCCAGCAGCAGGCTGTTCACGTTCACGCCGTGGATGCGGTCGAAGTCCTCGGCGCTGGTCTCCAGCGGGCCGCCGGTCTTGCCGATGCCCACGTTGTGGTGCAGCACGTCGATGGCGCCGCCGAAGCGTTCGCGCGCCTCGGCGAACAGGCGCTTCACCTCCGCCGCCTCGGCCACATCGCCCACGAAGGTGGCGGCGGTGCCGCCCTCGGCATGGATCAACGCCGTGGTCTCTTCAGCGGAGGCCGCATCGCGGTCGGCCACGCAGACGCTGGCGCCCAGGCGGGCGTAGGTCACGCAGGCAGCGCGGCCAATGCTCCAGCCCGGTCCGGCTGACCCGCCCCCGGCCACGAAGACCACACGGCCCGACAGGTCCAGCGGCAGGGCGGGGGGATGCGGTACGGCGCTCACGCCGGGCCGCCCTGGCCCGCGCCGCCGACGAAGGGGATCGCATGCTCCACCGTGTCCCAGATGAAGCGGCCCGACGGGCTGTTCTGCTCCTCCACGATGTGCGCCACCAGCCCGGCCGCGCGCGAGATCACGGCAAAGCCGCGCATCACCGCCGTGGGCACGCCGATCTCGCCGAGCAGCGCCGCCACCGCGCCCGTGGCGTTGATGGTGATGGCGCGGCCTGCGACCTCATCGACGGCGCTGGACAGCATCTCCAGCGCGCGGATCTTGTCGCCTTTCAGCTCGGCCTCGGCGCGGCCCATCTCCAGCAGCTTGTAGGCGCGCGGGTCCACGGGCTTGTGCAGGTGGTGGCCAAAGCCGGGCACGGGGGATTTCAGGCCCTTGTAGTGGCGTGCAATGGCCAGCGCTTCGGCTTCGGGGTCCTCAGCCGCCGCGATGCGGTCGAGCAGACTGGAGCAGTTCTCCATGGTGCCCACGAAGGAGCTGCCCACGGCCAGCAGGCCCGCACTCACGGCACCCTGCAGGTTCTCGGGCGCGCTCATGTAGATCAGCCGCGTGGCGATCGCACTGGGCGTGAGGCCGTGCTCCATGAGCACGATGAGCACCACGTCGGTGATGCGCAGGTCCACGCCGCGCGGCGCGCGGCCCAGGATCTGCATGAGCATCACCTCGGTGAAGGTCTTCTTCCCCATCAAGTCCTCGACCAGGTTCGCATCTCGGTAATGCAGGCTGGTGAGGGTGTGGGTGCACAGGCTGGTGACGGGGGTCTTGGAGGCGTTGGTGGTCATATGGATGGTTCCTTCAGGCCGTAGCGGCCAGTGCCGCATCGCGCACGGCGGACTTGAGCACCTTGCCCACGGGCGACCGCGGCAGGCTCTCGTGGAAATGGACGTGCTTGGGCGTCTGCACCGGCCCCAGGCGTTCGCGCACGAAGGCGATCAGCTCGGCCTCGCTGGCCTGCGCGCCGGGGCGCAATTGCACGGCGGCCTGCACGGTCTCGCCCCACTTGTCGTCGGGCAGGCCGAACACGGTGCATTCGTGCACGGCCGGGTGCTGGCCCAGCGCGTTCTCCACATCCACGGGGTAGACGTTGAAGCCGCCGGTGATCACCATGTCCTTGAGCCGGTCCTTGAGGTAGAGGTAACCGCGCTCGTCGATAAGGCCGCGGTCGCCCGTGTGCAGCCAGCCGTCCACCAGGGTCTCGGCGGTCTTCTCGGGCAGGCGCCAGTAGCCGGTCATCAGCAGGTCGCCGCGCGCCACCACCTCGCCCACCTCACCCGGGGGCAGCAGGCGGCCGTCGGGCGCCATGATGGCCACGTCGCTGAACCAGGTGGTGCGGCCCACGGCCGCCCAGTTGGCCGGGTCCTCGAAGTCCCCGGGCTGCATCACGGTGAGGATCTGCGGCGCCTCGGTCTGGCCGTAGGTGGTGCCCAGCACGGGGCCGAAGAAGTCGCGCACCTGGCGGATCTTCTCGGGTGGCATGGGCGCGCCGCCGTAGATGAGCCGGCGCAGGCGCGGAAAGTCCGCGCGCGATACGCCGGGCAGCGCCATCAGCATGTAGACCAGCGTGGGCGGCATGAAGCACACCGTGCCGCCGCGCTCGCGGAAGGCCGTGCGCACCGCCTCGGCGCCCGCGCCGGCCAGCACCACGTGGCAGCCGCCCTGCGCCAGGATGGGCAGCAGGTAGGTGGAGGTGCCGTGCGTGATGGGCGCGGCCACGATGTAGCGCTCGTGCTCGTCGAAGCCCCAGGCGTGGATCTGGTTGGTGATGTTGGCCATCCACGCGCGGTAGGGCTGCATCACGCCCTTGGGCGCGCCCGTGGTGCCGCCCGTGAACTTGATGGCCTGGGTCGCGTCGCCCGGCAGATCGATCACGGGGCGCGGCGCGCCGGCATGCGCGGCTGCAAGGTCCGCCAAGCCTGCGGTCGGCAGGTGGAAGCCAGGCGCGCCGTCGAGCAGCTCGGCGCAGGCCGCGTCCAGCACCAGGATGGAGGGCTCGGTCGCGTCGATGATGCGGCGGATTTCGGGTCGGGTGCTCTTGGGGTTGAGCGGCACCCAGACCTTGCCGCAGGCCAGCACCGCCAGCAGCGCAGCGATGTGGTCGGCGCTGTTGCCCGCGCAGATGCCCACGCGGCTTTGGGGTGTGGGGTCGATGGCGGTGAAGCCCGCCGCCAGCGCTGCCACGCGGGCGGCCAGCGCGTCGTAGCGGATGGCGCCCTCGGGCGCGTCGATGGCGATGCGGTCGGGCCAGCGCTGGGCGGCGCGCCAGAAGAAGTCGATGGGGAACATAGGGGCGGCAGGGGAGGTTGCGGGAGGTTGCGTATTACTCGGCCGATGCGCCCGATTCCTTGACGACCTCGCGCCAGCGCTTGATCTCGGCGGCGGCAAAGCCGCGCATCTTGTCGGGCGTGCCCCCATCGGGCGTGGCGGCCAGCTCCTGCAGGCGGTTGCGCACCTCGGGCTGGGCCAGCACCTTGTTGAGGGCCGCATTGACCTGCTCGACCACGGCGCGCGGCGTGCCCGCCGGTGCGGCCAGACCAAACCACGACTGCACGTCGAAGCCCGCATAGCCCGACTCGGCCAGCGTGGGCACATCCGGCAGCAAGGGCGAGCGCTGGGCGCTGGTGATGGCAATGGCGCGCAGCTTGCCCGCCTGCACATGCGGCAGCGCCGAGGGCGTGTTGTCGAACATCGAATCCACCTGGCCGCCCAGCAAGTCGGTGACGGCAGGCGCGCTGCCCCGGTAAGGCACGTGCAGCATCTTGAGCTTGGACTGCATCTTGAACATCTCGCCCGAGAGATGGATGGACGAGCCGCTGCCCGAGGACGCGAAGGTGATGCCGTCCTTGGACTCCTTGGCGTAGCGCACGTAGTCGGCCAGGTTCTTGATGGGCAGCCTGGGGTTGACCACCAGGATGTTCGGAATCCTGGCGATCATGCCGATGGGCTCGAAGTCCTTGACCGGGTCGTAGCCGAGCTTGGGGTACAGCGTGGCGTTGATGGTGTTGGCGATGGTGTAGACGTACAGCGTGTAGCCGTCGGCCGGCGCGCGCGCCACGGCCTCGGCGCCCACGTTGCTGTTGGCGCCCGCGCGGTTGTCCACCACCACGGGCTGGCCGAGCTGGTCGCCGAGCCTGGCGGCCACCAGCCGCGCGATCACATCGGTGGCGCCGCCGGCTGCATAGCCCACGACGAGCTTCACGGGCTTGGCGGGCCAGCCCGTGGCGCTGGCGGTCTGGGCCTGCAGGGGCAGGGCGGCGGTGCAGGCGATGGCGGCGGCCAGGGCCAGCAGGCGCCGGCGCGGGGCCGTGCCGGGGGTGGCAGAGGGGGTGGTGTGCGAGGTCATGTCTTGTCTCCTGGTGTGTCTGAAAATCCGTCTGGGCGCCCCGGCGGCGTGGCTCTGCGGCACACTGCGCGCTGGTTGCATCGACGGACAAATTCTTTCCCATGCCCTCCCGACCTGCGAATCGAAACGTCCGCCTGCCGGACGTTCCATCCCCGCCCGAAGCCCCCGACGACCCCGGCAGCCGCACGCTGCGCCGGGGCCTGCAGGTGCTGGACGCCGTGCTGGCCCAGGGTCGCGACGGCGCGCGCGTGGTCGACCTGTGCCGCGCGGCGGGGCTGGAGCGCGCCACCGTCTACCGCCTGCTGGCCACGCTGCTGGAGAGCGGCTATGTGGCGCAGCGCGGGCGCTTTCGCTACGTGGCGGGCCCGCGCCTTGCGGCCATGGCCGAGCCCGCGGGCCAGCCCAACATGGCCATGCGCCTGGCGCCCGTGCTGGAGCGCGTGAGCCGCGCCTGCGGCGATGCGGCCTTCGCCATCGTGCGCGAGGGGCCCACCTCGCACTGCATCGCCCGCCACGTGGGCACGCACCCGGTGCAGATCCTCGTGATCCAGGTGGGCACGCGCCAGCCGCTGGGCGTGGGCGCGGCGGGCCTGGCGCTGCTGGCCGCATTGCCCGATGCCGAGATGCAGGCCGCCATCGCCGCCAACGCGCAGGCGCTGCCGCGCTACGGCGGCATGACGCCCGAGCGCCTGGCCATCCTGGTGCGCGCCACGCGCGAGCGCGGCTGGTCGGTGGTGGGCAACCACGCCACCCAGGGCGTGCTGGCCGCCGGCATGGCCGTGCGCAACGTGGCCGGCGAGCCCGTGGCCGCGATCAGCGTGGCATCCACCGTGGACCGCATGCCGCGCGAGCGCCAGCAGCTCATCGCGCGCTGGATGCGCGAGGCGCTGGCGGCGCTGCTGCCGGGCGGGGTGTGAGCGGCCGGGCGCCAGATACTATCAAAACAGTAGCTGTCAGCGCTTATGGATAAAGCGCTACAGGCCTATTTCGACCAAAACCTCGGTCGCGCCGGAATGTGCGAACATCCGCCCCATCACGCGCCGTGATGGCCGCGGCCCCGAGGACCCCGATGGAACTGAGACAACTGCGCTACTTCGTGCGCGTGGTGGAGCGCGGCTCCATGAGCCGCGCCGCGCTGGACCTGGACGTGGTGCAGTCCGCGCTGAGCCAGCAGATCACCCGGCTGGAGGGCGAGCTGGCCACGCGCCTGCTGCACCGCACGCCGCGCGGCGTGGCGCCCACCGAGGCGGGGCTGGCCTTCTTCCGCGAGGCGCAGCTCACCCTGCGCCATGCCGACCAGGCCGTGCGCGCCGCGCAGCAGGCGCGGCTGTCGGGCACCGTCACCGTGGGCCTGGCGCCCACCACGTCGAGCGTGCTGGGCCTGCCGCTGATGCAGGCCATGCGCGCGCGCTACCCCGACGTGCGGCTGCACATGGTCGAGAGCATGTCGGGCCACCTCACGGCCATGCTCAACGCGCGCGAGCTGGACCTGGCCGTGCTGTTCGACACCCGCCTGCACCAGGCGCGCCAGGCCAGCGGCGCGCGCCGCTGGGAGATGGCGCCTTTGCTCGAGGAAGACCTGTTCCTCATCTGCGCGCGCAGCGGCCCCGGCAACCCCGGCGGCCGGCAGCTGCCCGAGACCCTGACGGTGGCCGAACTGGTCCATGAACCCCTGATCCTGCCCACCGGCCCGCACGGCCTGCGCAGCACGCTGGACACCGCCTTCGCGCGCGACCGCGTGGCGCCGCACGTGGTGCTGGAGGTGGACTCGCTCGCCATGGTGATGGCCGCCGTGGACGCGGGCCTGGGCTCCACCGTGCAGCCCTGGGCCGCCATGGGCCGCTACCCGGATGCCGCCCTGCGCTTCCAGTGCGCGCGCCTGACCGACGCGCCCGCGCGCCGCGTCAACCTGCTGTGCAGCCTGCCGGACGAAGAGCTCTCGCCCGCCGCGCTGGCCACGCGCGTGGTGGTGGCCGACTGCGTGCGCCAACTCGTGGCCACCGGCCAGTGGTTCGGAACGACATGGATCGGTGGCGAGGGCGCGCCCGCTTGAACCTGCCACGCGCTGCCATCTCGATCCGTGATACCCCCATGACCTGAGCCTGCTGCACGGAGGGCCCACGTCTCCCTACAGTCGCCATCACCACGATGAACGACACGGCGACCTCGCCAGGAGACACCCCATGGGCCCCAAAACCCCTTCTTCATTCCCCCACGCACAGCGCATGGCCTGGAGCTACCGGCCATGAGCGGCGACGCTGTGGTTGATGTGCTCGTCATCGGCGGCGGCAATGCCGCCCTGTGCGCCGCCCTGATGGCGCGCGAGGCGGGCGCCAGCGTGCTGTTGCTCGAATCGGCCCCACGCGCCTGGCGCGGCGGCAACTCGGCCCACACCCGCAACCTGCGCTGCATGCACGACGCGCCGCAGGACGTGCTGGTCGGCGCCTACCCCGAAGAAGAGTTCTGGCAAGACCTGCTCAAGGTGACGGGCGGCCTCACCAACGAACACCTGGCGCGCCTGGTGATCCGCGAGTCGAGCACCTGCCGGCCCTGGATGCGCCGCCACGGCGTGCACTTTCAGCCCGCGTTGGCCGGCACGCTGCACGTGGCGCGCACCAACGCGTTCTTCATGGGCGGGGGCAAGGCGCTGGTCAATGCCTACTACCGCAGCGCCGAGGCGCTGGGCGTGCGGGTGCGCTACGAAGCCCCGGTGGAGCGCCTGGACATCGACAACGGCCGCTTCGTCGCGGCGCACCTGGCCGGCGGCGAGCGCATCACGGCCAAGAGCTGCGTGCTCGCGGCGGGCGGGTTCGAGTCCAATCGCGAATGGCTGCGCGAGGCCTGGGGCCAGAACGAACGCGGCGAGTGGCCGTCGGACAACTTCCTCATCCGCGGCACGGCCTACAACCGGGGCGTGCTGCTGCGCCACCTGCTCGACGACCACGGCGCCGACCGCATCGGCGACCCCACGCAGGCGCACATGGTGGCCATCGACGCGCGCGCGCCGCTGTACGACGGCGGCATCTGCACGCGCATCGACTGCGTGTCGCTGGGCGTGGTGGTCAACCGCGATGGCGAGCGTTTCTACGACGAGGGCGAGGACTTCTGGCCCAAGCGATACGCGATCTGGGGCCGCCTGGTGGCGCAGCAGCCGGGGCAGATCGGCTACTCGGTCATCGACAGCCAGGCCATCGGCCGCTTCATGCCGCCCGTGTTCCCGGGCGTGAAGGCCGACACCCTGCCCGAGCTGGCGCAACAACTCGGCCTGCCCGTGGACCGCTTCATGCGCACGCTGGACAGCTACAACGCCGCCTGCCGCGTGGGCACCTTCGACCACACCACGCTGGACGACTGCCACACCGAGGGCATCGCGCCCGCCAAGACCCACTGGGCGCGGCCCATCGCCACCGGCCCGTTCTACGGCTACGCGCTCAGGCCCGGCGTGACCTTCACCTACCTGGGCCTGCGCACCGACGACACCGCCGCCGTGCGCTTTGGCGACGTGCCGAGCCCCAACCTGTTCGTGGCCGGCGAAATGATGGCCGGCAACGTGCTGGGCAAGGGCTACACGGCCGGGGTGGGTATGAGCATCGGCACGGCCTTCGGCCGCATCGCGGGCGCACAGGCCGCTTTGGCATCCAAACAGACTCCAGCGCTTATCCACAAAGCGCCAGCAGCTATGAAAACAGGAGTTAGTGATGCAAACGCTTGAAGCCCTGACGCGCGACGCCCGGGCGCTGGCGAACGGCAACATCGTGCTGTCGGCCCCCGAAACCGAAGTGGCCCGTCAGCTGCAGATCTGCAACGCCTGCCGCTACTGCGAGGGCTTTTGCGCCGTCTTCCCCGCCATGACGCGGCGGCTGGAGTTTGGCAAGGCCGACATCCACTTCATTGCCAACCTGTGCCACAACTGCGGTGCCTGCCTGCACGCCTGCCAATACGCGCCGCCGCATGAATTTGCGGTGAACGTACCGCAGGCCATGGCCCAGGTGCGGGGGCAGACCTACACCGACTACGCCTGGCCCCTGGCGCTCGGTGCGCTCTACCAGCGCAACGGGCTGACCCTGGCACTGGCCCTGGTGGCAGGCCTCACGCTGTTCATGGTGCTGGCCGTAGCGCTGCATGGCCAGGGCCTGGGTGCGCTGTGGCAGTCGCCCGTGGGCGGCTTCTACGGCATCTTTCCGCACAACCTGCTGGTGGGCCTGTTCGCGCCGGTGTTCCTGTTCGCCACGCTGGCGCTGGGCCTGGGCGTGCGCCGCTTCTGGCGCGATATCACGCCCGCCACCAGCGGCGCGCCACTGAGCGCGCCCGCCACGGCCGAGGCCGCCGACGCGGTGCTGCGCCTCAAATACCTGGACGGCGGCCATGGCGACGGCTGCCACAACGAGGACGATGCCTACACCCTGTCGCGCCGGCGGTTTCACCACCTCACGTTCTACGGCTTCATGCTGTGCTTTGCCGCCACCAGCGTCGCCACGCTGTACCACTACCTGCTGGGCGCGCCCGCACCGTACGACCTGCCCAGCCTGCCCAAGCTGCTGGGCGGCGTGGGCGGCATCAGCCTTGCCATCGGCACGGCGGGCCTGTGGCGCTTGAACCTGCGCCGTCACCCACAGCATGGCGACGCCGCGCAAAAGCCCATGGACCGCGCCTTCATCGCGCTGCTGTTCCTCACCGCCACCAGCGGCCTGCTGCTCTGGGCCGCGCGCGGCACGCCCGCCCTGCCGCTGCTGCTGTGCCTGCACCTGGGCGCGGTGATGGCGCTGTTCGCCACCCTGCCCTACGGCAAGTTCGCGCACGGCATTTTCCGCACCGCATCGCTGCTGCGCCATGCGGTGGAAAAGCGCCAGCCCAACCCCATCGGGCTGGGCGCTGATTGATTCACTGACACCACACAACCCACGATGAAGGAGACCCCATGACCCCCAAACGAACCCTGCTGCAATGCGCCCTGGCGCTGGCAATCCTGCCCCTGGCCTTCGGCGCCGCCGCGCAAGACTTTCCGCCCAAGAAGCCCGTCACCCTGGTCGTGGGCTTTGCCGCGGGCGGCGCGGCCGATGCGGCCGCCCGCCTGATCGCCAAGAAGCTCTCCGAGAACATCGGCCAGTCGGTGGTGGTGGACAACAAGGGCGGGGCGGGCGGCAACATCGCGCACCAGTTCGTGGCCAATGCGGCGCCGGACGGCACGGTGCTGCTGCTGGGCTCGGTGGGACCGCTCACCATCGCGCCGCACCTGATGAAGCTCACCTATGACCCGTTCAAGGACCTGGCGGCGGTGTCGGGGGGTGTGAACTTTCCGAACGTGCTGGTGGTGCACAAGGCTGCGGGCGCGAAGACGCTCGCAGAATTCGTGCAGCTGTCCAGGAAGAAGCCCGGCAGCGTGGACTTCGCCTCCACGGGCGCGGGCTCGGCATCCCACCTGGCGGGCGAATTGTTCAACCAGCGCGCGGGCATCGACATGACCCATGTGCCCTACAAGGGCGGGGCACCCGCCTTGCAGGATTTGCTGGGCGAACGCGTCACCTCGTACTTTGCCGCGCCCCCCACCGCGCTGCCGCATGTCGAAACGGGCAAGCTGATCCCGCTGGCCACCACGGGCCTCACGCGGCCGGCCTATCTGCCCAATATCCCCACCGTGGCGGAATCGGGCTTTCCCGGCTTCGAGGCGCTCAACTGGTACGCCTTCGTGGCGCCGGGCAAAACGCCGGTGCCGCTGCTGGAACGCTGGAACCAGGAGATCGTGAAGGTGCTGAACGACGCGGGCGTGAAAGAGGCGCTCAACAAGCATGGCCTCACGCCCCAGCCCACCACGCGCGCCGAACTCACGGCCTTCATGAAGAAGGAATCGACCCAGTGGGCCACCATCATCAAGGAGCGCAAGCTCACGGCGGAGTAGAGGGGGAAGAATCACTCCCTTGAGGCACTGCACGGCGTGCGTGGACCTGGGGCCGTGACCGCTGCCAGCACGGCACGCCGGTGAAGAGGATGCGGCAGTCCCGGGCCTCAGGGCCGCGCCGTGTCCGGCATCTGCAGCACGCTGGGGTCGGTATGGATCAAGTCCAGCGGAAAGCGCTGCCCGGCCAGGTAGTCCTGGATGCACTGCAGCACCAGTGGCGTGCGGTGGCGGTCGGCGCAGGACCTGATCTCGTCCAGCGTCATCCAGACCGAACGCACGATGCCCGCGTCCAGCGGGCGCCACGCATGGTGCGTGCCCAGGGTGCCGGCGAACGCAAAGCGCATGTAGGTGATGTCGTCGCCCGTGCGCGTCTTGGTGAACCGGTTCATGTACACCCCCACGAGCGCCGTGGGCACGAAATCATGGGCCGTCTCTTCCAGCACCTCGCGCGCGCAGGCCTGGATGGGCGATTCGCCCGGGTCCAGGTGGCCGGCGGGGTTGTTGAGCTTGAGACCGTCGGTCGTCTCTTCCTCGACCAGCAAAAAACGGCCATCGCGCTCGATGAGGGCGGCCACGGTGACGTTGGGTTTCCAGCGGTGGGGCATGGCGCGCATTATGACCACGGGCCATGACGCGCGCTGCCGCGGCCGGCATCGCCCTTCGCAGCTCCGTGCCGCGCTCAGCGCTGCGGGGCCGGTGCGGGCCGCAGCACCAGCCACAGCGCCAGCGCGATCAGCACGCCGCCAGCGGCGTGCGCCAGCGTGGCCACCTCGCCCAGCACCAGCCAGCCCCAGGCCACGCCGAACAGCGGGATCAAGAAGGTCACGGTGAGCGCCTTGACGGGCCCCACGTCCGCGATGAGCCGGAAATACAGCACGTAGGCGGCCGAGGTGCACAGCAGGCCCAGCGCCAGCATCGCGCCCCAGACGGCGGGGCCGGCCGCGAGCCAGGTGGCCACCGGCTGGTGCGCCGCCTCCCACAGGGCGAACGGCGCCAGCGCGAGCACGGCCCCCCACTGGCTGCCCAGCGCCACCAGGCGGCTGTCGAGCCCGCCGCGCTGCGTGATCCAGCGCCGCGTGAGAAAGCCCGCCAGGCCGTAGCAGGCCGTGGCCACCAGGCAGGCGGCGATGCCGCCCAGCACCGGCGCGCTGAGCGCCACCGGCCCCGCCTGCGCGAGCACCGCCACGCCCGCCATGCCCAGCAGCACGCCGCCCACGCGGGCGGGCGTGAGGCGCTCACCGAATGCCAGCGCACCGATCACCACGCCCATGAGCGGCGTGGTGGCATTGAGGATGGCGCTGTAGCCCGCTGGCAGCACGCGCGCGGCCAGCGCGAACATCAGGAACGGTATGCCCGAATTGATGGCGCCCAGCACCAGCGCGGCGCCCAGCTTGCCCCCGAACGCGGGCCGCAGCCGCACCACCGCCAGCAGCGCGAGCAGCCCCGCCGCGCCCAGCACCACGCGGCCGAACGCGGTGGGCACCGCCCCCCACACCGGCGCGGCGATGCGCATGAAGAGAAAGCTGCCGCCCCACAGGGCGGCCAGGGCGAAAAGACGGAGCAGGCTGGGGAGGTTCATGCCCGGCATCTTCGGGGCATGGTGCCGTGGCGGCAAACCATTTATCCTGCACACCCGTTTAGCCACGCTATACAAGCACCATGCGCCTGCCGCCCCTGATCGCCGTCCGCTTCTTCGAGGCCACGGCCCGCCACGCCAGCGTGCGGCGCGCGGCCGAGGAGCTGCATGTCACGCCCGGCGCCGTCTCGCAGCAGGTGCGCAAGCTCGAGGAGTTCCTCGGCTGCGCGCTGTTCGAGCGCCAGCCGCGCGGCCTGGCGCTCACGGCGGCCGGGCGCGACTACCAGGCGGCCTGTGCCGAGGGCCTGGCCCTGATCGGGCATGCCACCTCGCGCATCGCGTCGACGAACCGGCGGCACGTGGTGCTGGTGAGCTGCACGCCGGGCTTCGCCGTGCAGTGGCTGGTGCCGCGCCTGCATGGCTTCCTGCAGCAGCATCCGGACATGGACGTGCACGTGGGCACGACCAACCGCGCGGTGGACCTCGCGGCCGAAGGCGTGCACTTTGCCGTGCGCCATGGGCAGGGTGCATACACCGGCCTGCGCTCCGAGGTGCTGGTGGCCGACGACCTGGTGCCCGTGTGCAGCCCGCGCCTGCTCGCGCCGCGCCGGTCGGCGCGCGTGGCCGACATCACCAGCGCCCGGCTGCTGCACGACGAGCACCGTGGCGACTGGCGCCTGTGGTGCGAGGCGCATGGCGTGGCGGGCGTGGATTGCGACGGCGGCGTGGTGTTCGCGCATTCGAACGCGGCCATCGAGGCCGCCGTGGCCGGGCGGGGTTTTGCGCTGGCAAGGCGTGCGCTCGTGCAGCAGGAGCTGGACGCGCGCGAGCTGGTCTGCGTGCACTGCAAGCCCCTTCCGGCGCCGCTGGCCTACCACCTGGTGTACCGGCCCGAAGCCCTGATCGACCCCGCGCTGCGCCGCTTTCGCGACTGGGTCATGGCGCAGGGGAGCGCCGGTCAGGGAGCGAGTGCACGCACCATGTAGACCGCGCCGTCTCCATAGCTCGCCAGCCGTTCGCGCTGCGCCGCATCGGCCAGGGGTTGCACGGCATAGCCTTGCCGCTCCCAGTACGCCTGCGAGCCCTGCACCGACACCAGCGCCGTGTGCCGCAGGCCCTGGCCCCGCGCCCCTTCCCACATCGGCTGCAGCAGCGCACGGGCCAGGCCCCGGCCCGCGCAGCCGGGCAGCACGGCCATGTCGTGCAGGTAGAGCGTATCGGGCTGCGGCACGGCTTCGAAGCCGCCATGCAGTGGCGTCACCTTGCCCATCACCGACCGGTAGGCCGCCAGATAGGCGCACACCACGCCCGCGCGCTCCAGCACCAGCGAGCAGTTGGCCGGGCTGGCCAGGCGGGCCGCGAAGACCTCGCCGCTCTCCACGAAGCCCGCGCCATAGCAGGCCAGCTGCACCGCGAGCAGGCCGGGCAGGTCGGTGACGGCCAGGGGGCGCACCCTCGTCATCGGATCATCGGAAGGGGCCACCACGCCAGGGCCCGGATGTGTTCCATTCAATGCGGCAACACCGGCGGCTGCACGAAGTCGTCGAGCGACAGGCCCTTTTCCCTGAGCAGGGCTTCCAGCACCGGCTGCAGCCGGCCCAGGCTTTCCTGCACGGCCTCGCGCACCGTGTCCACCACCACCTGGGTGCTGCGCTCGATCTCGATGTTGAGCGGGTCGCCCACCTTCTTGTGTTCAAACACCGTCGCACGGCGCGTTTCGGGAATCATCCAGATCTCGAACCAGCCCTCCTGCCGGTTCACCTCGGCCACCGTGAGGCTCGCGCCGTGGATGGCGATGTAGCCCTTGGCAAAGATGTAGCGGCGAAACGCCTCGGGCACGGCCACGCGCCACACCAGGTTGTTGTCGAACTCGCGGCGCTCGATGAGCGTGCCGGTGAAGTCCACATGGCCCGACAGCGGGTGGCCGCCGATCTCGGCGCCGTCCTTGGCCGCGCGTTCCACGTTCACGCGGTCGCCCTGCTGGTAGCCGCCCAGCGTGGTGATGTTCAGGCTCTGCAGCATCACGTCGAAGCTGGCCTGCGTGGGCGAGAGGATTTCCGTCACCGTGAGGCACACGCCGTCGGTGGACACGCTGGCGCCGATGGCGAGGTCCTGGCAGAAGCCTTCCGGGAAGTCGAGCGTGAAGGTGCGCAGGCCTGCGCGATCGTGGATGGCGGCAATGCCTGCCGTGGCTTGGACGATGCCTGTGAACATGGCGCGGTTTCCGGGTAGGTGGCAGAGGGGAGGGCCTTCAATTTTGCCACCCGGCCCCGCGCGCCGGGGCGGCGCGGTCCCGCCGCGCCTACGGGCTGTGCGCCAGCGGGGGCGCACGCCGCGCCTGGCCCACCAGGCAGCCGACAAAGTCCATGAGCGTGGCCGAGACACGCTCGCGGTGCCAGACCACGGTGATGGGCCCGAAGCGGATGCTGGAGTCGATGGCGATCTTCCTGAACAGCCCCAGCGACGCCATGTAGTCGGCCATGGATTCCGAACACACGCCCACATAGTCGCCCTTGTGCAACAGCGCCTGCATCATGGCCAGCGACGCCGTCTCGGCCTTCGGCACCAGCCATGAGGCCTCCTGCGCGATCAGGTAGGCATCCATCTGGATGCGCGTCAGCGTGCCGCTGGGCGGCATGACCCAGTTTTCGTGCAGCACGTCCGCGAAGCCCAGCCCCGCGCTGCGCGACCAGTGCTTGCTGCCGTGCCCGATGACGACGGCCACCTGGTCGTCAAACAGGACCTGGTGGTCCAGCCCCGGCCGGTGGGCCCGCGCATCGAGCACGCCGATCACGGCATCGAGCGCGCCCGTCTCCAGCCCCTTGAGCAGATGGTCGAACGGCCCGTCGTGGATCGACACGGCCACATCGGCATGGTCCTGCTGAAAGGCGCTCACGGCCTCGGGCAGGCCGCCGGCGATACCCGCCCAGACACTGCCCACGTTCAGGCGCGGCACGCGTCCCTCGGCCATGGCGTGCATCTCCCGGCCCGTGCGGGCAATGTCGCCCAGCACGTTGATGGCCAGCCGCTTGAGCAGGTGCCCGGCGGGCGTGAGCTGCACCTTGCGCCCACGCACCACGAGCGCCGAGCCCACCACGCCCTCCATCTCGGCCAGCCAGTGCGACATGGCCGACTGCGTCATGTGCAGCCGCGCCGCCGCCAGCGTGAGCGTGCCCGCCTCGTCCAGCACCAGGAACGACTCCAGGTGCCGGACCTTGATGCGCCGCGCCCAGGACGTGCCTTCCGAACGATCAATCATGAACAAATCCTCATGGCCCCATTCTGCCTTTTCACTAGGCAATCAGCAGTATTCGTCATGACAATGTGCTCATCTTTTCTGTAACTTCCCCGTCGAGGTCACCGTGTTCAACACAATCAACAACGTCTCCAGGCTACTGATGGGCGTCGCTGCCGCAGCCGCCACGGCCACCGCCGCGCATGCGCAAGGCGCCTACCCAAACCGTCCCGTGCGCCTGGTGGTCTCGCAGGCGGCGGGCGGCAGCTCCGACACGATCGCGCGCCTGTGGGCAGAACATGCCGGCAAGGCCCTGGGCGGCACCATCGTGGTGGAAAACAAGCCCGGCGCAGGGGGGCTCATTGCCGCACAGAACGCGCTGAGCGCGCCCGCCGACGGCTACACCCTGCTGTACGGCAGCGTGTCGCTCATGGTGCTCAACCAGTTCACCTACAAACCCCTGGCCTACAACCCCGAGAAGGATTTCACGGGCGTGGCCATGCTGACCACCGTGCCGATCGTGCTGTCGGCCAATCCCGCCACGGGCATCAAGACGCTGAAAGACCTGACGGAGAAGGCCAAGGCGGCCCCCGGCAAGCTCAACTTCGCGTCCGCCGGACTGGGCAATTCCACCCACCTCGCCGTGGAACTGGTGAATGAAGCGCTGGGCATTTCGATGACCCACATCCCCTACAAGGGCGAAGCCGACGGCGTCATGGCCACCATGGGCGGGCAGACCGAACTGATGGGCGTGGTGTATGGCACAGCGTTGCCGCACATCAAGGCCAAGAAACTCAATGCGCTGGCCGTGCTGTCCCCCCAGCGCGCACCCGAGCTGCCCGATGTGCCCACCCTGGGCGAGCTGGGCGTGAAGGGTTTTGACTCCCTGGGATGGAGCGCCGTGGTGGCGCGCGCCGGCACGCCGGCCGACATCGTGGACAAGCTCAACAAGGCCACGGAAAGCTTCCACAAGAGCCCCGAAGTGCAGGCCAAGCTCAAGACCATGGGCGTGATCGCCGTGTCCGGGCCTGCGTCGCTGGTCATGGAAACCACGGTGCGCGACGCCAAGGCCTGGGGCCCCACGCTCGAGAAGCTGAACCTCAGCGCCAAGTAAGCCCGCGCCCCGCAAGCCCCTCTCTCTCAATCCACCCCGTGCCGTGTCACTGATGCCGCACGGGGTTCGCCCTTGAATGCTATGAAAAAAGAAGCCATGGTGGTCTGCCCGCAGCCCGAGGCCGCCGAATCCGGTATCGACATCCTGCGCGCCGGCGGCAATGCCGTGGATGCGGCGGTCGCCTGCGCCCTGGCCCAGACGGTGGTCGATCCGCTGATGTGCGGCATTGCGGGCTTTGGCACGGCCGCCGTGTACCTGCCCGGCGCCCAAGTGCATGAGTATTTCGACTTCCACTCGCCCGCGCCGCTGGCGGCCCGGGAGAACATGTGGGAGCACCTGCTCGAAGGCGAGACCAAGGACGGCTTCGGCTTCATCTTGACAGGCCGCGTCAACGACATCGGCCCCCAGTCGATTGGCACACCCGCCACGCTCAAGGGCCTGGAAGCCATGCACCAGGCGCACGGCCGCCTGCCGTGGAAGCAGGTGGTGGAGCCCGCGATCCGCTGGGCCTCGGACGGTTTCTTTGTGCGCCCCGGCATGCACGCCTTCTGGATCGACGAGCCCGCCATGGGCCGCGTCGGCAACCTGGAGCGCCTGCAGTACTGCGAGGACAGCCGCAACCTATACTGCCGCCCCGACGGCCGCCCCAAGCCCATCGGCACGCCGCTGCGGAACGTTGGCATGGCCAGCGTGCTGCGCCAGATCGCCGAAGAGGGCTCGCAGCCGTTCTACCGGGGCGATCTGGCCCAGAAGATGTTCGCGCACCTGCAGTCGCTGGGCGCGCTGATCACGCTCGAGGACCTGGCCCGGTACGAGGTCACGCGCAACCCGCCGCTGGTGGGCAGCTACCGCGACCGCACCGTCACCACCAACCAGCCCCCCGGCGGCGGCGCCATGCTGCTGGAGATGCTCAACATCCTGGAGCACTTCGAGCTGCGCGGCATGGAGCACAACAGCCCCGAATACCTCCGGCTGGTGTGCGAGGCGATGAAGAAGGCGACGGCCGACAAGGACCGCTGCATCGGCGATCCGAAATTCTTCGACGTGCCGCTCGACAAGCTCCTGTCCAAGGACATGGCCCGCGAGGCGGCCGAACAGATCCGCGCGGGCCAGCGCTTCAGCGTGGAGCGCGTGAACCCCGGCGCGCCCGTGCCACGCGACACCACGCACCTGAGCGTGGTCGATGCGGACGGCAACGCCGTGTCGATGACGCACTCGCTGGCCATGCCCTCGGGCATCATCACGCCGGGCATGGGCTTCCTGTACAACGGCTGCATGGGCGTGTTCGACCCGCGCCCGGGCCGTGCGGGCAGCATCCAGCCGGGCAAGAGCCGCTTCACGTCGTCCTGCCCCACCATGACGTTCAAGGACGGCGGGCTGGACACCGTGCTGGGCGCACCGGGTGGAACGCAGATCGCCATGGGCGTGCTGCAGGTGCTGCTCAACGTGATCGACCACGGCATGGAGATGCAGGCCGCCGTGTCGGCGCCGCGGTTTTCGTCCACCAGCAACGCCATCGACGTGTGCAACCGCATCCCGCGCCACACCACGCGCGCGCTCGAAGCCCAGGGCTACGCGGTCGGCCGCAACCCCTACAACTACACCATTGGCTGGGTGCACGGCGTGCAGGTGCAGCCCGACGGCCTGCACGGCGGCGCCGACCCCGGGCGCGATGGCGTGGCGTACAAGCTGCGCATGGACGCGGCGCACTGAGCGCCAGCGGGCGGGCAGGCGGGCCCGCGGCGAAGCCGCGTCACTCGCTCCTCTTTGGATAGCTGGTGGCGATTCATCGATCAGCGCACCCGCCTCGCCGGCCCCTGATCGGCCGCTCAACGTAACGCAGCGCAGGGCGGGGTGCGCGGGCCGGGGCGCCAAGGCATCATCAGCCCGCTCCCGGCATGCGCCGACCGGCTTGCCCCTACCTGGCCCGCAGCAGTTCGCCCACTTCCAGCAGCACCAGCTCGTTGTCATCGGCCTTGTTCGGCTCGCGGCTGCTGCTGAAGGGCAGGTTGTTGTCGTTGCCCACGACGATGTGTGTGCCGTCCACCACGTCCACGTTCTCGATGGTGAAGAACGGGAAGGTGAGCACGCCGTTGTTCAGCGGCTTCCGGGCCAGGCGCTGCGGGTCCTGGATGTTCATCAGGTCAATGTAGCCCACCTTGCGGATCTCGCCGCCCACGTTGGCGTCGCTCATCTCGACCTTGTAGACGCGCTTGAACTTGGCCAGGTCGTGGAAGCAGTCGGTGCGCTTGTGGCCTTCCGGGCAGGCCTTGTCGGCTGTGCCTTCGCCGTTGTCGCGTTCGATGATCAAACCCGTGGTGCTGTCGATCATGTTGAAGTCGCCGATCGCGTGGTGGTTGGCCTCCAGCACGTACTTCCAGTGGCGGCCCGTCCACTGCTCGGACTTCACATCGAACTCCAGCACGCGCAGGTACTGCCTGCCGCCCACGTTCTCATACGCCTTGGCCTCCTCGTTCCACAGCGCGCCTTCCAGCAGCGCATAGAGCTTGCTGCCGTCCCTGGACGCGGCCATGCCTTCGTAGCCCTTGGAACGCTTGACCTCGAACGGCGTGGGCTTGGCGTCCGGCGCGCCGGGCATCAGCACGCCGGGGGCGTCGGGCGAGCGCACCACCTTGCCGCCCACCTTGGTCTCGAACACACCCAGCACCTTGCCGTTCAGGTCGGCCTTGATGAGGGAGGGACCGAACTCGTCGCCGATCCACAGCGCGCCGCCCGCGAACTGGAAGCTCTCGGGGTCGAAGTCGGCACCGGTCAGGTAGCGCTGTTCCGTGCCTTCGTGCGTGATGCGAAACGGCACCTTCTTGTCCGGGTCGTGCAGGAACACGGTCTTGATCCGGTTGAACTGGCCGCTCTTGAAGTCCACGGCGTAGTGGTTGAGGTAGAGCATGAAATCCGGCGAATTGGCCTTGGCGCCCGCGCCGTTGTCGGTGAGGATCCAGAACGAGCCGTCGGCCATGCGCTTGATGCCCGAATGGCCCTGGATGGGCTGGCCCCTGAAGGGCACGGACACGCCGGTGTCGCGCCCGCCCGACTGGCCCATCACGGTGCCCACGGCCTCCACGCGGCGCGGGGTAGTGAACTTGCCGCTGGCCTGCAGGTCCTGCGGGGCGTCCTTGGGCGCGGCGATCAGCGTGAAGGCCGGCAGCACGGCGTGGCCCGCCAGCGTGGCGGGGTAGGCCTGCTGGGCGTGGGAAGGAACCAGGGCAGCGCAGGCCAAGGTGGCGCCAGCAGCAATGCGTGAGAGGTGAAACATGCGTCGACTTTGAAGAAACAAAAGGCGGACGATGCCGGGGCGGTGTGACAGGGAAGTGACGGAGGGCACGCGCGCGTTCTTTTCTACGCACCGGAAAACCTGGACACCCCCCTTGCCGTGCGGGCGGGTGGTCCGACGCGGCCAAAAATCCAATATGATGGACAAAATCCCATTTGATGGAAATCCAATGCCCCTCTCCGCCGAGGACATCAGCGCCAGGATTGGCCGCCGCATCCATGGGCTGCGTGCGTCGCGCAACGACAGCCTCGACAGCCTGGCCGCCCGTTCCGGCGTGAGCCGCTCGATGATCTCCGTGATCGAACGGGGCCAGACCAACCCGACGGCGGTGGTGCTCGACCGCCTGGCATCGGCGCTGGGCGTGTCGCTGGGCGAACTGTTCGGCGAGGCGCCGCCCACCCCGGCGCGGGCCGCTCCGCTGGTGCGGCATGGCGACCAGGTGGAGTGGGTGGACCCGCAGTCCGGCTATGTGAGAAAGCAGGTGTCGCCCCCCGCGTGGCCCTCACCGCTGCAGCTGGCGGAGGTGCGGTTTCCCGCCGGCGCGCGCGTGGCCTACGAGGGCGGCCGGCTGGACGGCTCGCTGCACCAGCAGGTGTGGGTGCTCAAAGGCCGCATGGAGATCTCGCAGGGAGACACGCTCCATGTGCTGCGCAAGGGCGACTGCCTGGCCGTGCGGCTCACGGAGCCCCTGGTCTTTTCCAATCCCGCCGACCAGGAGGCCCACTACCTGGTCGCTCTCTGCGATGTGGCCGCCCACGGCCACCGCTGACCGGATTCCCGCCACTTTGTCCATCTCCGCCACCATGAACTCCACCACCACGCCCTCTCCCGACGTCCATCTCATCGACTGCACCGAGCCAGCGCATGCCAGCGCCATTCTGGACATCCTCAACGATGCCATCGTGACCTCGACGGCGCTGTATGACTATGTGCCCCGCCCGCCGCCGGCCATGGCCAGCTGGTTCGCCGCCAAGCGGGCCGGCGGATTCCCGGTGCTGGGGGCCGCCGATGCCCAGGGCAGGCTGCTGGGCTTTGCCTCGTGGGGCACATTCCGCGCGTTTCCGGCCTACAAGTACACGGTCGAGCACAGTGTCTATGTCCACAAGGACTGCCGGGGCCGCGGACTGGGCGCCTGGCTGATGCGGGCCTTGATCGAGCGGGCGAAGGCCGCCGACATCCACGCCATCGTGGGGTGCATCGACGCGGCGAACGCAGGCAGCATCCGGCTGCACCAGCAGCTGGGGTTCGTGCACACGGGCACGATGCCCCAGGTGGGTTTCAAGTTTGGGCGATGGCTGGATGCGGCGTTCTACCAGCTCACGCTGGACACCCCCCGCACCCCCATCGACGGCTGACACCGAGGAGGGCGCCGCCCCTGGCAAGGGTGGGGCCTGGTGTCATGGCGCCCGCCCCCTGTCAGGAGGCGGCGCCCTCCTCGATGCGCACCAGCGTGCCGACGGCGACCCGGTCGAACAGGTCCATCACGTCGGCATTGGCCATGCGCACGCAGCCGTGCGAGGCGGGCACCCCGAGGGGCGAGCCCTCCGGGCAGCCATGGATGTAGATGAAGCGGCGCAGCGTGTCCACCGCGCCGCCCCGGTTCACGCCGGGTTCGCAGCCGGCCAGCCAGAGGATGCGGCACAGGATCCAGTCGCGCCCCGGGTGCCGTGCCGCCAGCGCGGGCGAATAGATCTCGCCGGTGGCCCGCCGCCCGACGAACACCGTGCCCGGCGCGCAGCCCGCGCCCACCTTGGCGCGCACGCGGTGCTGGCCGCGCGGGGTGCAGCCGCTGCCCTTGCGTTCGCCCACGCCGTTCAGGGCGGTCGATACCTGGTAGCTGCGCTCGATGGCCCCGGCCACCACCAGGTGCAATCGCTGCTGCGCCACGTGGATGTGCAGTTCAGGCCCGGCCATCGGGGTCAGCCCGCCGCCACCAGCCCCGCGCCGTGCCCGCGCGTGAAGGCCTCTTCGAACACCGAGTAGCCCGACCAGTCGCTGTGCGCGAACGCCAGCCGCGCCGTGGCGGGGGTGGGAATCCAGGGCGTTTGCTCACCATTTGATAGCTGCCTGCGCTTTCCTGGTAAGCGCTGGAGGCCAATTTGACTTAAAAAGCCGAGCATCCCGGGCGTGGGGATGGCCATGGCGTGGCCGTAGCGCGTGATGTCCACGCGCGTGGCACGCTGGCGCAGGTCGGGGTGGGGCACCGCCAGTGCGGCCAGGATCGGATCGGCCCAGTGCTGCCAGGGCTGGGTGGCGAGTTGCTGGCGGCCGTCGGGAGCATCGCCCAGCGCCTGGTAGTAGGTCAGCACCGTGGGCCCCGCGAGCACGGCACGCGCGTCCAGGCGCTGGTGTCCGGCGTTCACGTAGCCCAGGCCGCCCGCCGTGGGGTCGGCGTACAGAACGTTGTCCCAGGCGGGGGCGGCGCCGGGCCTGTCGGTCAGGGCACTGTCGATGTGGATGTTGGCCACGAGCCAGGGCGCCCAGCCCAGGCGCCTTGCGGCGCCGGTGAGGAACGCGGGCGGGTTTTGCACCACGCGCGCCGCCATGAACACCGGCAGCGCCACGATGCAGCGCGGCGCCTGCCAGCGCTCCACGCTGTCGGTGGCGTGGTTGAAGGCATCCACCTCCACGCCGTGGCGATTCTCGGTGATGCGCAATACGCTGGTGGCGGCGCGCAGCTGGCCGCCACCTTGGGCACTGTTCTGCAGCGGGGCCGCCAGGCGCTGGGTGATCCAGCCATTGCCCTGCGGCCAGGTGAGCACGCTTTCGCGTGCCTCGTCCGCGGCCTCGCCCGGGGCGTGAAAACCATGGCGGCTCGCAAAGTAGTGGATGCCCGCCCATGCCGACACGCGCGCGGTGCCCGCGCCGTAGTCGTCGCGGCAGCAGTAGTCGAGGTACCAGCGCAGGTGCGGATCGTCCAGCTCCTGCTGCTGCAGCCAGGCGTCGAACGTCACCGCATCCAGCGCCTGGTGCGCGGGTGCCAGGGGCTTTCTGGCGTCCAGCGACTTGAGCACCGGCATGGTGAAGCGCGCGGCCTTGGACTGCTGCGCCACGGCCTGCGCGAAGCGGCGGTACTGGGCCAGGGTTGCATCGTCCACGCCCTGCACCGGCAGCAGGCCTTCCTGCCATGCGCCCTCGAAGAACAGGCGCTCCTGCGGGCTGTGGCACAGGTGGCGCTCGTCGTAGCGCCAGCGGCCGGCCACGCGCTGGCGCAGGCCCAGCTCTTCCAGCAGGTCCTGCACCTCGCGCGCATCGTCGCCGGGCACCGGCAGGTAGTGCGCGCCCAGCGGGCAGGCGACGCCCTGGACCGCGCCGCCCCGGCTGTTGCCGCCCGCGCTGTCCTCCAGCTCCAGCAGCGCGAAGTCCGCGATGCCCGCCAGCCGCAGCGACCGCGCCGCCGCCAGCCCCGCCACGCCGCCGCCCGCGATGATGACCTGCGCGCGCCGCACCACGGCCGGCGCGGGCCAGGAGCCGGTCTTGAGCCAGTCGCGCAGCTGGTGGCCGCGCGCCATGTCGATGCCGGTGAAGCCGCCTTCCAAGACGCGAGGGGCCTTGTCGCAACCCGGCAGGAGCACCGCGGCGGCAGTCGAGGCGGCGGCGGTGGCTAGGAAATGGCGACGTTGCATGGCGTCAGTGTCTCCGGGTGTACGCAACGCCTGCGCGGCTTGCGACCGGCGCGGCCCAGACCAGCGGCCCCCGCGCAAGGGCCACAAAGCCGCATTGGCGGCGCTTCGCTGGCGTGCGCTGGGGGCGTCCCCCTGCCCGCTGCGCGCAGCGCTGCGAGAGCGGGGGGAAGACGCGAAGCGGCTCAGGGGGGCTTCTCAATGTTTTCCCCACTCGCGCTCGTACGTGTGCACCAGCGCCTGGTTGGACAGCCGGTTCACCTCGGCGGGCACCCGCGCCATGTCGCGCGGAAAATCGAACAGCAGGGGCAGCGAGTCGGTGCCCAGAAACCGCAGGCCATCGGGCAAGGCCCCGGGCAGGCGCCAGGGCCTGCGGCTGGCGATGATGAAGCCCCATTCGCCAAAACTGGGCACATGGGCGTGGTACGGCGCGGCCTGCAGGCCCACGGACTCGATGGTCTGCACCACGGTCCAGAAGCTCTGGCGCGCCACCAGCGGCGACGTGGTCTGCACCACCGCGTAGCCGCTGGCCGCCAGGCGCTTGTCCAGCAGCGCATAGAAGCTGTTGGTGTAGAGCTTGCCGATGGAAAAATTGGTGGGGTCGGGAAAGTCCACCACGATGACATCAAACGTGTCCGATCCCTCCTGCAGCCAGCCAAAGGCATCGGTGTTGACGATCTTCACCTTGGGGTTCTGCAAGGCGTTGCCGTTCAGGCGCGCGAGCGTGGGGTTCTCGCTGAAGATCTTTGTCATGGCCGGGTCCAGTTCGACCAGCGTCACGGACTCGACCGACGGGTACTTGAGGATCTCGCGCACCGCCATGCCGTCGCCACCGCCCAGCACCGCCACGCGTTTGGGCGCGCCGTGTGCCGACATGGCGGGGTGCACCAGGGCCTCGTGGTAGCGGTACTCGTCGGACTGCGCGAACTGCAGGTTGCCGTTGAGGTACAGCCGGTGCCCCACACGCCCGTGCGTGACCACGATGCGCTGGTAGGGCGATGCGGTGCTGAACACGATGCGGTCCTGGTAGAACTTGTCTTCGGCCACGCTGGTGATGTACTCGGCCCCCGCCAGGGCGGCCAGCAAAATGCCCAGCACCATCACGCAGGCCACCAGGTGCGCCTTCAGGCGCCGCAATTCATGCCGGAACAGCCACACCGCCCACAGCGCCACGGCCGCGTTCATCAGGCCGAAGAGCAGCCCCGTGCGGATGAGCCCCAGGTGCGGCACCAGCAGCAGCGGGAACGCCAGCGACACCGCCAGCGCGCCCAGGTAGTCGAACGTGAGCACCTGCGAGACCAGGTCCTTGAGCGCCACGTTGCGCTTGAGGATGCGCATGACCAGCGGGATCTCCAGCCCCACCAGCGTGCCCACCATGAGCACCATGCCGTACAGCAGGAAGCGGAACGCGCCCGGCGTGTAGGCGTTGGCCAGGAACAGGGTGGCCGGCAGCGCGCCGCCAACCAGCGCCACCAGCAGCTCGATGCGCAGGAAGTGCGCGGGCAGCTGCCGCTCGAAGTAGCGCGACAGCCACGAACCCACGCCCATGGCGAACAGGTAGGTGCCGATGATGGTGGAGAACTGCAGCACCGAGTCGCCCAGCACATAGGACGCGAGCGCGCCCGCGGCCAGCTCGTACAGCAGGCCGCAGGCGGCCACGACGAAGACGCTGGTGAGCAGGGCGATCTCGATGGGGCGGGGGCCGGAGCGGGCGCCCATGGCCTCGGGCGGGGAGGCGGGGGAATTCAGGTCGGATTGCAAGGCGGTCACCGGCGCGGCCCCGGGGGGGCGCCGCTTCAGGCAAGGTGCGTCAGTGGATCGCCGCCGCCACGATGATGCTGATGCCCAGGCACATCGCCGCCACCACCAGGCCCAGCGCCTGGTTCTGCTTCTCGACGATTTCGCGCCACAGGTCATACGGCGTGATCTTGTCGACGATGACGAAGCACAGCCAGAAGATGACCACGCCAATCAGCGCATACAGGATGGACCCGAGGAACGCCGCGGGCCTGAGCCATTCGATTCCCATCATGATGTGATCTCCTTGAACGAAAAGGTTGCCGCCAGACAGGCTGGCGGGAAAGGTTGCAAAACTGCCGGCGCCCCCCGGGGGCTTGCGGCAACCCGGGGCTACTTGTGGCTGCCGCCGGACGAATACCCGCCATACGAGCCGCCCGAGCTGCGGTAGCTGGACGACGAGCAGTTCTCCACCCGCGGGTCGCAGCGGCTGCAGCGGCTGAGCAGCAACAGCAGGATGAGGATGACAATGGCGATGAGGATGACGGTGCCGCAGCCCAGCCCGGACTTGGCCACGAAGGGCCCCGGGTCGTCGCGCTGCAGCACGTCTTTCTTGTCGTCGAGCTTGAAGGCCTTGGCCACCGTGTCGCTGGCGAGCTTGTCGCCGGCCGACCAGGTGATCTCATTGGGGCTTTGCTCCATCGAGAGCAGGCCTTTGGCACTGGCGAAGTCGCGGTTGGTGGTTTTCTGCCCGCGCGTGACCTGCCAGTAGAACTCGCCCAGCACATAGGTGGTTTCGGCCTCGTAGGTGTACTTGAGGTCGTACTTGGTGCCTATGTAGGTGGCCGAGCGCCCCGTGGCCGCCATCTGCGGCGCGCCCGTGGTGGGGCGCACCATGCTCCAGCCTTCTTCGGAATCGACCAGGAAGGCAAAACCGCGCTTCTGGTTGTAGAGCAGGTATTCGCTCCAGCCGAAATGCTCGTCGTCGCCGGGCTCCACGCCCATGCGGTGCTGAAAGCCCACCACCTGCCAGTGCACGCCCTGCAGCTGGCCCTTGCTGCCCAGCGGAATGAGGGGCTGCACGGGCTCGTCCTGCTCGGCCGAGCGCAGCTCGCCGCCCACACCGCTGTCCAGGCTGATGATGCTGGCGCACGAGCCGCAGGTGACGCTCTTGGAGGTGGACAGCTGCACCTGCACGGGCGCGCCGCAGTGCGGGCAGTTGAACTGCCGGCCTTTTTCGTCCTTGGCCGATTCGTCCTTGAGGCCGGTGAGCTGCAGGTCTTCCAGCAGCACGGCCTTGCCGCGCTCGACGTTGGGCGGCGTGTGGCCGTAGTCGATGCTGACCACTTCGCCGTCGGCGCTGCGCAGCTCGACCATGCCGAACGGATGGCCCAGCGGCGGCAGCTTGGGCAGCTCGCCCTGGGCCGAGATGAGCGATGCCTGGCCCGTGTAGGCCACGCTGTAGGGCTTGCCGTTGATGGCGGTGGTGCTGCCGATGCGAAAGCGCGCGGCCTCGGGCATCTCGCGGCCCGGGTCGATGGGGCGGGTGAAGACGTAGGCGCCGTTGTCCTCGCCCAGCGTGGCCAGGGTGCCGTCCTGCAAAAAGGCGGCCCATTCGGTCCAGGTGCCCGCGTCGCCCTTGTACTGCAGGCGGCCGATGAGGGTGAAGGGCACATCCTTGCCATCGAGCTGGATGCGCCCGCTGGCCATGAGCTGCAGCGGGCTGTGGTCGTCGAACAGCTCGGCCATCTTGCCCAGGCGCTGGAGCACGTCGCCGTTGCGCACCACGGTGCTCTGGCAGTAGCCGCAGACGGCGTGCGTGGACTGCGCGCTGCGGAATTCAACCGGCGCGCCGCAGCCCGGGCAGGGCGCGCGGTAGTAACGCTGTGTGGGGTCGGTGGCCATCGGGGGGCTGCTGCCTGCGCCGCGCTACGCGGCTTTGGGGCCTTTTTGGCCTCTGGCGCTGATCCCTCCAGCGCAAGCAGCTATATTTATGATAGCAACCGGAATCAGACCAGCTTCTTGAGCAGTTCGGCCTTCTTGGCGTCGAACTCTTCCTGGGTCAGGATGCCCTTGGACTTGAGCTCGCCCAGCTTCTCCAGCGTGGCCATCACGTCCTCGGGCTTGACGCCCACTGCGGCAGCAGCAGCCGCCGCAGGCGCTGCCTGCGCGGCCGCACCGCCGCCTTGCAGGCCCTGCTGCAGGTTCTGCGCCAGCACCTGGCCCAGCGCCACGCCCGCGCCCAGGCCCATGGCGTCGCCCGCGATGCCGCCACCGCCATTGCCCGCGCCTTCGGCGAACTTGGGGATGGCCTGCGCCGTCTGGTACTGCATGAACTTGCCCATGTCGTTGCCCACCATGCCCATGCCGATCTTCTGGTCGAGGATCTTTTGCAGCTCCTCGGGCAGCGAGACGTTCTGCACCGTGAGGTTCTCGATCAGGAGGCCCAGCTTGGCGAAGACGGGCGCGAGTTCCTTGGTCAACGCATCGGCGAACATGACCTGGTTGGCCGCCAGGTCCAGGAACGGCAGGCCGCTGCCCGCGATGGCGTTGCTGATGTTCTGCAGCACCAGGCCGCGCAGCTGGCCTTCGAGGTCGGCCACGGGGTAGGACTCGCGCGTGCCGGAGATCTCGGTGTGGAACAGCTTGGGGTCGGCGATGCGGAACGCGTAGTTGCCGAACGCGCGCAGGCGCACGGCGCCGAAGTCCTTGTCGCGGATCGTGATGGGCTGGGGCGTGCCCCACTTCTGGTCGATCTGCTGGCGCGTGCTGAAGAAGTAGACGTCGCTCTTGAAGGGGGACTCGAAGAGCTTGTCCCAGTTCTTGAGGTAGGTGAGCACCGGCAGCGTCTGCGTGGTGAGCTTGTAGGTGCCGGGCGCGAACACGTCGGCCACCTGGCCCTCGTTCACGAACACCGCCATCTGCGACTCGCGCACCACCAGCGTGCCGCCGTTCTGGATTTCCATGCCCGCCATCGGGAAACGCCAGGCCAGGGTGCCGTCCCCCTCTTCAGTCCACTGGATGATGTCAATGAACTGTTTCTTGATGAAGTCCATGAGGGCCATGTGTGCTCCCGGCGGTTGTAAGAGGGGGTTGAAAAGAGCGGCCATCATAGCAACGGCACCGGTGCCGGCCGGCGCTTTTTTCAGCCCGCCGGCGTGAAGGGCTTCCCACCCGGGCGCGGCCCCGCCGCACCACCCGTCCGGCGCGGGCGTTTGATAGCGCCTATGTTTGTATTAGCCAGTACCAATTGGCTTTTGCTATTGAGAATGACTACCATTCCTTCATCCCTGCCGCCACGGCGGGGCCTGCAGATACCCGGAGTCCTCCATGTCCCACATCCGCCGCGCCGCCCGCCAGAACAAGACCATGCTGCTGAAGACGGGCAGCTACTACCTGATCCACATTGGCGTGGCCGCCCTGGTGGCCTACGCCGTGACCGGCAACCTGTGGGCCTCGCTCACGCTGAGCCTGCTCGAACCCACGGTGCAGGCGGTGGCCTTCTTCTTCCATGAGAAGGCCTGGGACCGCGCCGCCCGGCGCCGCGCGCGCGATGCCGCCCTGGCCCACACGCCCAACGCGGCGCTGCAGGCCGGCTGACCCCCGTCATCCCAAGGAGCCACCATGTACACAATCCCCCTGCGCAGCCGCACCGCCACGGGCCTGGCTTTTCAGCGCTGGCTGGTCCAGCGCCTGGCCGGGCTGGCCCCCGCCGGCCCCGGCTAGGTGTGATGTCTCAATAGGTTGTTCATCCGTCTCGGATTTGGGAAGCTGTGGTTACCAGGCCAAGCCACTCAA